>JAEYXS010000016.1 GCA_023431185.1 Verrucomicrobiota bacterium | reverse complement strand
GTTCCCGAAGGGGGCTTCGGCGGCGGTGATCGAGGCGGGGAAGGAATTTGTGAAGAAATTCGGGGGGGATAAGCTGGGGGAGGTGGCAAAGATGCATTTTCGGACGTCTTACACAGTTTTGGGGTTGCCGGAGCCGCCGAAGACGGAGTGGCGGAAGTCCGGAAGGAAGGATATGGAATAGGGCGATTGAGCGTTTGGATGGGGCAAACGAAAATTGTTAGAAAAAGATTTTGACTTTGGTTGTCCGTCTTCTACTCTGCCGAGCATTATTGGGTCGTAAAAAGTAGAAATAAAGAAACAGTCATCAACCCTAAACCAGAGCGAAAGCTAAGGTTGATGGAATTTTTTTCGTCTCTTTGGGCGGCTCTAACATGAAAAGCTGCCCATGTAGCTCAGTTGGCAGAGCACGTCCTTGGTAAGGACGAGGTCACCGGTTCAAACCCGGTCATGGGCTCCAGTTTTGATTGGTAACTGGTCTGTAAAACTTAAAAACGAACAAATAAATAGGAAGCGCGATGGCTAAGGAATCATTCCAGAGAACTAAACCGCACGTTAACGTCGGTACGATCGGTCACGTTGATCACGGCAAGTCCACTTTGACGGCAGCCCTCGTGGCGGTGCAGAGCCGTAAGGGCATGGCTCCGCCGATCAGCTACGCCGATATCACCAAGGGTGGTACCGTGCGTGACGACAGCAAGACTGTTACCATCGCCGCTTCCCACGTGGAATACGAGAGCGACAAGCGCCACTATGCGCACGTTGACTGCCCGGGCCATGCTGACTACGTCAAGAACATGATCACCGGTGCGGCGCAGATGGACGGCGCGATCTTGGTGGTTTCCGCCGCGGACGGCCCGATGCCCCAGACCCGTGAGCACATCCTGCTCGCCCGTCAGGTCGGTGTGCCGGCCATCGTGGTGTTCCTGAACAAGGTTGACCTCGTGGACGACGCTGAGTTGCTCGACCTCGTCGAGATGGAAATCCGTGATTTGCTGAGCAAGTATCAGTTCCCGGGTGACACGACTCCGATCGTGCGCGGTTCCGCCACGGCGGCCATGGCGGGCAAGCCGGAAGGCGAAGCTGCCATCCAGAACCTGCTGAACGCGATCGACACCGCGATTCCGTTGCCGGAACGCGAGATCGACAAGCCGTTCCTGATGTGCATCGAAGACGTGTTCAACATTGAAGGCCGTGGCACGGTGGTGACCGGTCGCGTTGAGCGTGGCGTCCTCGATCGTATGACGGAAGTCGAGATCGTCGGTCTGAAGGAGACCCGCAAGACGACGGCGACGGACATCGAAATGTTCCGCAAGTTGCTCGACAAGGCTTCGGCCGGCGACAACGTCGGTGTGCTGCTGCGCGGCACGAAGAAGGACGAAGTGGAACGTGGCATGGTGCTCGCGAAGCCGGGCTCGATCAAGCCGCACACGAAGTTCAAGGCTGAGGTTTACGTGCTGACGAAGGAAGAGGGTGGCCGTCATACGCCGTTCTTCACGAACTATCGTCCGCAATTCTACTTCCGTACGTCTGACGTGACGGGCACGGTCCACTTGGCGCAGGGCGTTGAGATGGTGATGCCTGGTGATAACGTTTCCGTGGACATCGAATTGCTCGCGCCGGTCGCGATGGAAAAAGGTCAGCGCTTCGCGATCCGCGAAGGTGGCCGCACCATCGGTGCCGGTCGTGTGAGCGAAGTGATCGCGGCCTCTTAATCAAAAAAACTTGGATGCGGGGGTCGGGGGAGTGGAAACTCCCCTGACTCTCGTTTCGTCTCCAAAAACGACAGGAAAACTGAGAGCGAAGAAAACCTCCAGGCAGAGTTTTTAGGGCGGTAGCTCAATTGGTAGAGTAGCGGTCTCCAAAACCGTCGGTTGGGGGTTCGAGTCCCTCCCGCCCTGCCAAAAGCTTAAGCTGGAGAGGTGGCAGAGTGGTCTATTGCGGCGGTCTTGAAAACCGCTTCGGGGTAACTCCCGACGGGGGTTCGAATCCCTCCCTCTCCGCCAAGAGCTGGAAAAATTGTGAAAGAGTATTTGCCAACGATAATCTGGGTGCTTGTGCTGGGAGCCGTGGTCGGCTTTCTGTGGCGCAAGGGGTATCTGCTGCGTTTCGGTGCCTATGTGGGCGAAACGCGCGAAGAGTTGCGCAAATGCTCCTGGCCGACGCGTGAGGAGCTGAAGGGTTCCACGCTGGTGGTGCTGGTGTCCATCGTTCTGCTGGGCGGTTTCACGGTGATCGTGGACTTCATTGTCTCGTCGCTGGTGAAAGCCGTCATGACCCTCTAACCAAGAAGCGAATTTGCTGATGAAAAGCCAATGGTTTGTGATCCATACGCTGTCCGGGCAGGAACAGAAGGTCAAGGACAGCATCGAGAAGCGCATCAAGCCCGAAGAGATGGGTGAGTATATCCATGAGGTGCTGGTGCCGATGGAGAAGGTGGCGGAAGTGCGCAATGGCAAGAAGACGGTCACGAACCGGAAACTCTATCCCGGTTATGTCTTCGTGCATATGATTTTGCTGGACGACAATGGTCGTCCGATCGAGAAGCCGTGGTATTTCATCCGGGATACGCAGGGCATCATCGGTTTTGTGGGGGGTGAACGCCCCTCGCCGACGCCGGCGGAAGAGATCGAGTCGATCAAGTCCCAGATCGCCGACGCGGAAGATTCCGAGCGTCCGAAGGTGCAGTTCGACGTGGGCGAGACGGTCAAGATCAATGACGGTCCGTTCCTGAACTTCAGCGGCGTGATTGAAGAGATCGAGCCGGAACGCGGCAAACTGAAGGTGACGGTGAATATTTTCGGCCGAAACACGCCGGTGGAACTGGAATACTGGCAGGTGGAAAAGGCCTAAGTTTTTAAAAATTTAAACAGCAAATTCTATGGCGAAGAAGGTAACAGGTCAGATCAAGTTGCAGATTCCTGCCGGTCAGGCGAATCCGGCTCCTCCCGTGGGTCCGGCGCTCGGTCAGCACGGTGTGAACATCATGGGTTTCTGCAAGGAATTCAATGCCCGCACCAAAGACCAGGCGGGCCTGATCATCCCCGTGGTGATCACGGTGTTCCAGGACAAGTCATTCACTTTCATCACCAAGTCGCCTCCGGCTTCAGTGCTCTTGAAGAAGGCCGCAGGCATCGCCTCCGGTTCCAAGACGCCGAACAAGGAAAAGGTCGGCAAGGTGACGCGCAAGCAGGTGCTCGACATCGTCAAGCTGAAGCTGTCGGACATGAATGCGCGCAATGAAGAAGCTGCTTTCCGTGTGGTGGCCGGAACGGCCCGCAGCATGGGAATCGAGATCAAAGACTAACAAACAAACGCGGGAGAGCCCTTAAAACCGGTTCGCTTGCACCGCAATAAAGAAAATGCCCAGCAAACGTTACAAGAAAGCGCTTGAGTTGGTACCCAAGAAGGTCACCAACCTCAAGAATGCCGCCGAGCTGATCGGGAAGTTCCCGAAGGCCAAGTTCAACGAAACCGTGGACCTCGCGTTCCGCCTCGGGGTGGATCCCCGCCAGTCGGACCAGATGGTCCGTGGCACCGTCCCCTTGCCGCACGGTAGCGGCAGCGTGGTGCGGGTGCTTGTGTTCGCCAAGCCCGGACCGGCTGCTGATGCCGCGAAGGCCGCAGGCGCCGAGTTTGTCGGCTTTGAAGACATGATCAAACAGTGCGTGGACGGCTGGACCGGTTTCGACGTCGCCGTGGCGACGCCTGAGGCGATGGTGGAAGTCCGCAAGCTGGGCAAGGTCCTCGGACCCCGGGGTCTGATGCCGAACCCGAAGACGGGTACGGTCACCGAGGATACCGCCAAGGCGGTGCGCGAAGTGAAGGCCGGCCGTGTCGAATTCAAGGTCGACAAGACGGGCAATGTGCACGTCGTCGTCGGCAAGGCTTCGTTCAAGCCGGAGCAGATCGAAGAAAACGCCCGCGCGGTGATTGATGCGGTCGTGAAGGCGCGTCCGTCCAGCGTGAAGGGAACGTTCATCCGTTCTGTGACGTTGTCGGCCACCATGAGCCCGGGCATTTCCCTGGACGTGCGTGAGTTGAACGTGGTGAGCGCTTAACCATTAACTGAGGCAAAGAGAATACCATGCGTGCCGAGAAAAAATTTATCAGTGAGGAATACGTCCTCCGTCTGAACGCGTCCCCGTTCTTCATCGTTGTTGATTACACGGGCCTGACGGTTCTGCAGTTCACCGAGCTGCGCAAGCGTTTGCAGAACGCGGGTGCCGAGGTGCATGTCGTCAAGAACTCCATCTTCCGCATCGCCGCGAAAGAGGCGGGTGTTGCAGAGCTGAACGGTTCCCTCGCCGGCCAGGTGGCCGTGGTGACCGGCCAGAAGGACGTTTCGTCCGCCGCGAAGGTTGTGAAGACCTTCCAGGCTGAATTTGAGAAGCCGAAGTTGAAGTTCGGCTATCTGAACAACCAGCGCCTCGAGGCGAAGGATGTGGTGGCCCTGGCCGACCTGCCTTCCATCGAAGTGCTGCGTGCCAAGTTGCTCGGCGTGCTGCAAGCCCCGGCGCAGAAGCTGGCCGCCCTTATCAACACCCCGGGCTCGCAGCTCGCGCGGGTGATCAAGGCCAAGGCGGACAAAGGCGCTTAAAAAACAATTTCACCCGGCCGCTAGTGTTGTCGGCCGGGTGAGCAATGAACCCACAACATAGTAAATCGTCGGGCTCCAGGCTTGGGGCAGAAATCATCGGCAGCTGCCGGTGGCGACGAGACTGAAAGACAACAGTATATGGCAGACATCGCAAAGTTGGTTGAAGAGTTGGGCAAGCTGACGGTCATCGAGGCCGCTGACTTGGTGAAGCAATTGGAAACCGCGTGGGGCGTGACCGCCGCCGCGCCTGTGGCTGTGGCCGCTGCTGGCGCTCCTGCTGGCGGAGCTGCTGCTCCGGCTGCTGAAGCGAAGACCGAGTTCGACGTGATCCTCGTGTCGGTTCCGGCTGACAAGAAGATCTCCGTGATCAAAGTGGTGCGCGAGATCAAGGCTGGTCTGGGTCTGGCGGAAGCCAAGGCTCTGGTGGAAGGCGCTCCGAAGCCCATCATCGAAGGTGGCAAAAAGGAAGAAGCCGACGCCGCCAAGAAGAAGCTGGAAGAGGCCGGCGCCAAGGTCGAGGTCAAGTAAGGTTTTGTTCACGGGCGACAGGACCCAAGTCCTGTCGCCCCTTTTGTCCGCAGGGCGGGCCACGGTGTCATGGCCCGGGGGAAAACAGACAGTTGAATTTGGGTGAGACAGGCGAGCCTGGCAGCGGATGCCGGGACTTGCCTTCCGTTGTCTCAAGAAAAAATAACGGCCGGACAGTGTAAACCGGCCAAACATTAACGAAAAATGCCATCGAAAGCAGCTGAGCGAATTAACTTCGGCAAGATCAAAGAGGTCATCGCACCCCCGAATCTGATCGAGGTGCAGTGTGATTCGTACCGGGAGTTTTTGCAGGCTGAGAGCGCGCCGTCCAAGCGCAAGAACCTCGGTCTGCAAGCAGTGTTCAAGGAAGTGTTTCCGATCGAGAGTTATGATGGCAAAACCGTATTAGATTTTCACAGTTACGAGATCGGCGAGCCGAAGCTCGACTGGCTCGAGTGCCTGCGTGAAGGTGTCACCTTTGGTGCCCCTTTGCACGTTACGTTCCTGTTGCAGGAAGAGCGTGGTACGAAAGAGGAGAAGGTGTTCATGGGGGAACTGCCCCTGATGACCCCGCAGGGAACGTTCGTGATCAATGGTGCCGAGCGCGTGATCGTCAGCCAGTTGCACCGCTCACCGGGTCTGGCCTTCGAGGCCAGCCAGCACGCGAACGGCAAGATGCTGTATTCCTTCCGTATCATCCCGGACCGTGGTTCCTGGTATGAAGCGCAGTTCGACACGAGCGACATGCTCTATGTTTACCTCGACCGCAAGAAGCGCCGCCGCAAGTTCCTGACGACGACGTTCTTCCGCGCCCTCGCGAACATCGACGGCAACAAGGACGACAAGAAGACGGGCTCCGACGCGGAGATCCTGGAGCTGTTCTACAAGGTGGAAACCTTGAGCATCAAGGAAGCCGAAGCGCTGGAAGAGATCCAGAACAAGGTTTTGGTGGAAGACGCGGTGGACGAGGACAAGGGCATCGTGGTGGCCCGCGCGTTCGAGCCGCTCTCCAAGGCGACGATCAAGCAGATTGCCGAACTGGGCATCAACAAGGTGCGCGTCGTGGATACGTCCGTGGACGACGGCATCATCATCAAGTGCCTCAAGAAAGATCCGACGAAGAACGAAGACGAGGCGTTGAAAGATATTTACCGCCGTCTCCGGCCGGGGGATCCGCCGACGGCAGCCAACGCGAAAGCGTTGCTCAAGCGCCTGTTCTTTGATCCGAAGCGTTATGATCTCGGCCGTGTCGGTCGCTACAAGATCCAGCAGAAGCTGGGCCTCAAGGGCAATGATGACGTCCGCATCCTGACGAAGCAGGATCTCGTGGAAGCGACCCGCTACCTCTTGAAGCTCAAGAAGGGTGAGGGTTCCTTGGATGATATCGATCACTTGGGCAGCCGCCGCGTGCGTACGGTGGGCGAATTGCTCGCCAACCAGTGCCGCGTGGGTCTGGCCCGTACGGAACGGCTGGTCAAGGAGCGCATGACGCTGTTTGATCAAGAGCTCGAATCCATGACCCCGGCGAAGCTGATCAATCCGAAGGCACTGTCTGCGGTCATCCGCGACTTCTTCGGCCGCAGCCAGTTGAGCCAGTTCATGGATCAGATCAATCCGCTCGCGGAACTGACGCACAAGCGCCGCCTGTCGGCCCTTGGGCCCGGGGGTCTCTCCCGTGACCGCGCCGGCTTTGAAGTCCGTGACGTGCATCCGTCGCACTACGGCCGTATCTGCCCGATTGAAACGCCCGAAGGTCCGAACATCGGTCTGATCGCCTCCTTGGCGACCTTTGCCCGGGTGAACGACTTCGGCTTCATCGAGACTCCTTACCGCAAGGTGGAGAACGGTCGCGTGACGAACCAGATCGATTACCTGACCGGTGATCGCGAAGAGAATTACATCGTGGCGCAGGCGAATGCCGTCATCGACGAGAAGGGGCATTTCCAGACCGCTCGCGTGACCTGCCGCTGCCGCGGGGACTTTATCGACGTGGAGCCGGCGAAGGTCGACTACATGGACGTGTCGCCGAAGCAGCTCGTTTCCGTGGCTGCCGGTCTGATCCCGTTCCTGGAGCACGACGATGCGAACCGCGCGTTGATGGGTTCCAACATGCAACGCCAGGCCGTGCCGCTGCTCGTGACCGAGGCGCCCTTTGTGGCGACCGGTCTCGAAGACCGCGTGGCGCGCGATTCCTGCGCTGTGCTGGTGGCCGAAGAGTCCGGCAAGGTGGCCTCCGTGGTGGGCAACCAGATCATCATCTCGAAGGACGGCAAGGTTCCCGAGGGCAAGAAGAAGATCAAGACAGACCCGGCGAACGGTGTTTACGTTTACAACGTCCGCAAGTTCATGCGTTCGAACGCGGCCACCTGCATCAACCAGAAGATCCTGGTCGGCAAGGGTGACAGCGTGAAGAAGGGCCAGGTCCTCGCGGACGGTCCTTGCACGCAGGGCGGCGAACTGGCCTTGGGCCGCAACGTGCTCGTGGCGTTCATGCCCTGGAACGGTTACAACTTCGAGGACGCGATCCTCATCAGCGAGCGTATCGTGAAGGATGACGTTTTCACGTCCATCCACATCGATGAGTTCGAGGTGGGCGCCCGCGATACGAAGCTGGGGCCGGAAGAGATCACCCGCGACATCCCGAACCTCGGTGATGAAGCGTTGAAGAACCTCGGGCCGGACGGCGTCATCCGCATCGGTGCGGAAGTGAAGCCCGGCGACATTTTGGTCGGCAAGATCACGCCGAAGAGCGAGACGGAACTGGCGCCGGAAGAGCGCCTGCTCCGCGCGATCTTCGGTGAGAAGGCCGCCGACGTGAAGGACACTTCGCTGCGCGTGCCCTCGGGCACCTACGGTATCGTGATGGACGTAAAGGTCTCCTCGAAGAAGGAAACGGACAAGGCGTCCTCCTCTTCTTCCTCGGCAAGCCGCCTGACGGGCAACGAGGCCAAGAAGCACCAGAAGCAGGTCGAGGACGACTATAAGAGCAAGACGGATGAGCTGCGCGAGCAGTTGACCGAGGCCCTCTCGAACATCCTCCTCGGCGAGAAGATCCCGCTCGACGTGGTGAACAGCGAGACGGGCGAGATCATCATCCCGGCGAATCGCAAGATCACCAAGACGCTGCTGCGCAAGCTGGCGCAGGTCTATGATCGCATCGAGATCGATCCGTCCCCGATCCGTAACAAGATCAACGAGATCATCGGCACGTTTAAGAAGAAATTCGACGATCTGCAGATGCAGTACGACGAAGAGATGGAGCGTGTGGAAGCCGGTGACGACGTTGATCCTGGCATCATCAAATCGGTGAAGGTCTATATCGCCTCCAAGCGCAAGCTGTCGGTGGGTGACAAGATGGCCGGTCGCCATGGTAACAAGGGTGTCGTCGCGAAGATCGTGCCGGAAGAGGACATCCCGTTCCTCGCGGACGGTACTCCGGTGGACATCGTGCTGAACCCGCTGGGCGTGCCTTCGCGCATGAACGTCGGACAGGTGTTGGAAACGCACTTGGGCTGGGCGGCGAAGCTGCTCGGGCTGAAGTACGCCACGCCGGTGTTCGACGGCATCAAGGAGAAGGAGATCCGGGGTTACCTGGAAGACGCCATCTCCCTGAAGAAGAAGTCGGGCGACCACGCCCAACTGGTCGGCGAGAACGGCAAGGCGACGTTGTATGACGGCCGCACGGGTGAAGCGTATGACCAGGAAGTGGTCGTGGGCTACATCTACATGATGAAGCTGGGTCACTTGGTGGCGGACAAGATCCATGCCCGCGCCGTCGGACCTTACTCGCTCGTCACCCAGCAGCCGCTGGGCGGCAAGGCGCAGTATGGCGGCCAGCGCTTCGGCGAAATGGAAGTGTGGGCCATGGAAGCCTATGGCGCCGCTTACACGCTGCAAGAGCTCCTCACCGTCAAATCAGACGACGTGCAGGGCCGCACGCGCATCTACGAGAGCATCGTCAAGGGTGACAATGCGCTGGAAGCCGGCGTGCCGGAATCGTTCAACGTCTTGGTCAAGGAAATGCAATCCTTGGGCCTCGACGTCAAAGTGGGCTACACGAACCCCGCTGACCAGCCGGAACAGACGGCGAACCTGGCAACCCTGTAATCTGAAGAATTGAGCGTATGATGAATCCGAAAGAATCCGCCCGTGAGTTGCTGGGCCTCGACAAGGTGAACCTTGTCGATTACGTGTCAATCAGCGTGGCCTCCCCGGAAAACGTGCGTGCGTGGTCCAAGGGCGAGGTGAAGAATCCGGAGACGATCAATTACCGGACCTTCAAGCCTGAAAAAGGCGGCCTGTTCTGCGAGCGCATCTTCGGTCCGGTGAAGGACTGGGAATGCTCCTGCGGCAAGTACAAACGCATCAAGCACCGCGGGGTCGTTTGCGACCGTTGCGGTGTCGAGGTGACGCTGTCGCGCGTGCGCCGTGAGCGCATGGGCCACATCGAGCTCGCCGTGCCCGTCTCGCACATCTGGTTCTTCAAGTGCATGCCGTCCCGCATCGGCCTGATGCTGGACATGACGGCGCGCAATCTTGAGCGCGTGATTTATTACGAGGACTACCTCGTGATCGACCCCGGCTCGACGCCGCTCAAGGGCCACCAGCTCCTGACGGAGAACGAATATCGCGAAGCCCGCGAAACCTACGGCGCCGATGCGTTCGTGGCGAAGATGGGTGCCGAGGCGGTGCGTGACGCATTGGCCCGCACGGATCTGGCCAAGAGCATCGAAGGTCTGCAGCAATCGATGACGGAGACGAAGTCGAAGCAGATCCGCAAGAAGCTGGCCAAGCGCATCAAGCTGTTCCAAGGTTTCCTGGGTTCGAAGAGCCGTCCGGAATGGATGATCCTCACGGTGCTGCCGGTGATCCCACCGGACTTGCGCCCACTGGTGCCGCTGGAAGGCGGCCGCTTTGCGACGTCCGATCTGAACGATCTTTACCGCCGCGTCATCAACCGCAACAACCGTCTCAAGACGTTGCTGCAGCTCAAGACGCCCGAGGTCATCATCCGCAACGAGAAGCGCATGCTGCAGGAGGCTGTGGACGCGCTGTTCGACAACGGCCGTCATGGTCGCGCCGTCACGGGCGCGGGCAACCGCCCGTTGAAGTCCCTCTCGGACATGCTGAAGGGCAAGTCCGGCCGCTTACGTCAGAACTTTCTCGGCAAGCGCGTGGACTACTCCGGCCGTTCTGTGATCGTGATCGGTCCGGAGCTGAAGCTGAACCAGTGCGGTCTGCCGAAGAAGATGGCGCTCGTGCTGTTTGAGCCGTTCATCATCCGCAAGCTGAAGGAACGTGGCTATGTGCACACGGTCCGCTCGGCCAAGAAGATGATCGAGCGCCAGACGCCGGAAGTGTGGGACATCCTGGACGAAGTGACGAAGGGTCACCCGGTCCTGTTGAACCGCGCTCCAACATTGCATCGTCTGTCCATCCAGGCATTCGAACCGACTTTGATCGAAGGCGAAGCGATCCGCATCCATCCGCTGGTCTGTACGGCGTATAACGCGGACTTCGACGGCGATCAGATGGCCGTGCACGTTCCTCTGTCTGTGGAAGCGCAGATGGAAGCGCGCCTGCTCATGATGGCCCCGCTGAACATTTTCAGTCCGTCCAGCGGCAAGCCGATCATGACGCCGACGCAGGACATCACGCTCGGCTGCTATTACCTGACCGCGGAACCCCGCGCGCACAAGGAAAACAACAAGCGCAAGCCAATGCTGTTCGGTTCCAAGGACGAAGTGCTCTTCGCCCATGCCGACGGCGCGGTGCGCACGCATGACCGCGTGCAGATCTTGAATCCGGACAAGGGCCGCAAGACCCTGTTCGGTGATGCGAACGCGAAGCTGATCGAGACCACGGTGGGCCGCGTGATCTTCAGCGAGATCTGGCCGTCTGAGATGGGCTTCCCGAACTTTGTGGTGGGCAAGTCCAAGATCGGCGACCTGATCTGGCAATGCTACAAGCACTGCGGCCACGACAAGACGGTCGTGATGCTGGACAAGCTCAAGGAATTGGGCTTCCGCGAAGCCGCGAAATCCGGTTGCTCCATCGGTATCGATGACATGATCATCCCGAAGGAGAAGACCAAGGAGATCGACGACGCGCAGAAGCAGATCGCCGAGGTGGAGAAGCAGTATCGCCGCGGTGTCATCACCCCGGGCGAACGCTACAACAAGATCGTCGACATCTGGACGCATTGCACGGACCAGATCTCGAACGTGATGCTCCGCACCTTGGAGAACAACCAGGGCAAGCGCGAATACAACCCGGTCTTCCTGATGGTGGATTCCGGTGCGCGTGGTAACAAGGCGCAGGTGCGTCAGCTTGCCGGTGTGCGCGGTCTGATGGCCAAGCCGTCCGGTGACATCATCGAGAAGCCGATTTTGTCGAACTTCCGTGAAGGTCTGTCGGTGTTGGAATACTTCATCTCCACGCACGGCGCCCGCAAGGGTCTGGCGGATACGGCGTTGAAGACGGCCGACTCCGGTTACATGACCCGCAAGCTGGTGGATGTGGCGCAGGACGTGATCATCCAGCAGATCGATTGCGGCACGAACAACGGCATCTGGATCCAGGCTGTTTACGAAGGCGAAGAAACCGTGGTGAAGCTGAGCGATCGCATCGTCGGCCGCGTGAGTGCGGAAGACGTCAATGATCCTTCCGCCCCGAAGGTGTTCATCGTCCGGGCGAACGAGGAGATCGACGAGCTCAAGGCGAAGGCCCTGGACAACGCCGGTCTGGACAAGATCAAGGTGCGCTCGGTGCTGACGTGCGAAGCGAAGCACGGCATCTGCGCCCATTGCTACGGCCGCAACCTGGCCACGGGCCAGCTGGTCAAGCTGGGCGAGGCAGTCGGCATCGTGGCGGCGCAGTCCATCGGTGAGCCGGGCACCCAGCTCACGATGCGTACGTTCCACACCGGTGGTGTGGCATCCGGCCAGTTCCGCCAGCCGATCATCAAGGTCAAGTACGAGGGCACGGTGAAGTATCAGGAGATCCGCTCGGTGCAGCTCGAGGACGGCAACAACATCGTGCTGAACAAGAACGGCTCCATCGCGATCATCGGCGAGGACGGGCGTGAGCTGGAAAGCCACAACATCGTCATCGGCGCGGTCGTCTCCTTCAGCAATGGCGAGACCATCAAGAAGGGTGACACGCTGGCGTTGTGGGATCCGTATAACGTGCCGATTCTCTCGGAAAAGGCCGGTATCGTGAAGTTCCACGACATCATCGAGGGCGTCACGATGAAGCAGGAAGTCGACGAGACGACGGGCCAGGAATCCATGGTGATCATCGATCACAAGGAAGACCTGCATCCGCAAGTCATCGTGGTGGACAACAAGGGCGAGCCGGTGGCGCAGTATGCGATCCCTTCGGGCGCGCACATCGCGATCACGGAAGGTGATACGATCGTCGCCGGTACTTTGCTGGCCAAGACTTCCCGCAAGACGTCGAAGACGAAGGACATCACGGGTGGTCTGCCGCGTGTGGCCGAGCTCTTCGAAGCCCGCCGTCCGAAGGACGCCGCCGAGATCTCGAAGATCGACGGTATCGTGGACTTCGGGCCGAGCGTCCGCGGCAAGCGCTGCATCGTCATCAAAGATGCCGTCACCGCGCTGGAAGAGGAACACCTCATCCCGATCGGCAAGCACGTCATCGTGTTCAAGGGCGACTTCGTGAAGAAGGGGCAGCAATTGACCGAAGGTCCGGTGGTGCCGCACGAAATTCTCGAGGTCTGCGGACCTCAGGAGCTGCAGGAACACTTGGTCAGCGAAGTGCAGGAAGTTTATCGTCTCCAGGGTGTGACGATCAATGACAAGCACATCGAGATCATCGTGCGCCAGATGTTGCGCAAGGTGCGCATCACGGAACCGGGCGACACGCTCTTCCTGTGGGGCGAGCAGATCGACCGTCTGGCCTTTGAAGCGGAGAACGAGCGCGTCGAGAAGATGGGTGGCAAGCCCGCTGAGGCGCAACCGGTGCTCCTGGGCATCACCAAGGCGTCTTTGGAGACGGAGTCGTTCCTGAGCGCGGCGTCCTTCCAAGACACCACCCGTGTCCTCACGGAGGCTGCTACGATGGGCAAGAAAGACACGCTGCGTGGCTTCAAGGAAAACGTGATCATGGGTCACATCATCCCGGCCGGTTCAGGCTTCGACCTGCACCGCAAGGTGAAATTGACGCCGCTGGTGGAACTGCCGCCGATGGAAGAACCTCCGATCGAAGAGGAACAGCCGCTGGCGAGCTAAGAATCTGGGGGCAGAAATCCCGGCATTTGGCCGGGATTTCTCCCGAAAACAAAAATTAGTGAAAAATATCCAAAAATTTTTCAAATACTAGTTGCAACCGAAAACTGTTTTGCTAACCTCCGCACTCCGTTTCCCAATAGGTGACGGACATGTGCAATAGATAGGATCTACGGAATGCCGACGATCAATCAACTGGTCCGAAAAGGACGCAATAAACTGAAGTATAAGTCGAAGTCACCGGCTTTGGAGAACTCGCCTTTCCGGCGTGGCGTCTGCCTGCAGGTGATGACCCGCACGCCCAAGAAGCCGAACTCAGCGATGCGGAAGGTGGCCAAAGTGCGCCTGACCAATGGTTACGAAGTGATCGCCTACATTCCGGATGAAGGCCATAACTTGCAAGAGCACTCGATTGTGCTGGTCCGCGGCGGCCGTGTGAAAGATTTGCCGGGTGTGCGTTACCATATCGTGCGGGGCACGTTGGACGCCAACGGGGTGGAGAAGCGCCGGGTGAGCCGTTCGAAGTATGGGGTGAAGCGTCCGAAGGCGGCGAAGCCTGCGGCCAAGTAATTAAGGAAAGAATTTGTATGTCACGTCGTCGTCGTGCAGTTAAGCGGGATTTGATACCGGATGGGAAATACCAGAGTCCTCTGGTGGCCCGTCTGGTGAACACGGTCATGCGTGGTGGTAATAAGAGCACCGCGCAGAAGATTGTCTACGGAGCTTTTGATGAACTGGCTGAGAAGCAGGCTGAGGTGAGTCCGTTGGAGGTGCTCCAGCGGGCGGTGGATAACGCCAAGCCGCGTTTGGAAGTCAAGGCCCGCCGGGTTGGTGGTGCGACCTATCAGGTCCCGCTGGAGGTTCCGGCTGACCGTCAGGCGGCTCTCGCGATGCGCTGGTTGGTGACCTATGCGGACGGTCGCAAGGGTTTGCCGATGCGCAAGGCGCTGGCCGTGGAAATCCTGGAAGCCTATCAGGGCCAGGGCAATGCGATTCGTAAACGTGATGAAGTGCATAAGATGGCGCAGGCCAACAAGGCCTTTGCACATTTCCGCTGGTAGTCATAGTCAAAATTTAATGACGCCCCGAGCCGTGTGATTCGGGGCGTTTTAGTCTCTAAAAACCGATGCAAGCAGCAGAACAAAAGAATCTGAACTCGCCGAACCGCGAGTATACGATGCAGCGTACCCGCAATATCGGTATTGCGGCGCACATCGACGCGGGCAAGACGACGACGACGGAGCGTATCCTGTTCTACACGGGCCTGATCCACAAGATCGGTGATGTGGATGACGGCAATACGGTCACGGACTGGATGGAGCAGGAGAAGGAGCGTGGCATCACGATCACTTCGGCGGCGGTTACGTGCTTCTGGACGCAGAAGAAGGAAAGCGGTCTTTACAAGGCTTTTGAAGGCATCGGTCACCGGGTAAACATCATCGACACTCCGGGTCACGTCGATTTCACGGCTGAGGTGGAGCGTTCGATGCGCGTGCTGGATGGTGCGGTGGCAGTTTTCTGCGGTGTGGCCGGTGTGCAGCCGCAATCCGAGACGGTCTGGCGCCAGGCGACGAAGTATAAAGTGCCGCGTATCGCGTTCGTCAACAAGATGGACCGTACGGGTGCCAACTTCGAGAACGCGCTGAACGACATGCGCACGAAGTTGAAGGCGTATGCGTTCCCGATCGCGCTGCCGATTGGTGCGGGTGAAACTTTCGCCGGCATCCTCGATCTGGTGAATCAGAAGATGATCAACTGGGGCGAGGGTGATGTGACCAGCGAGGGTCTGAAGTACGAGATTACCGACATTCCGGCTGAGCATCAGGAGCGGGCCAAGCAGGGGTTGGCTGATTTGATCGATGCGGTCTCCAACAAGGATGACGTGGTCGCTGAGCTGGTTTTGGAAGAGAAGCCGATCACGGCGGAAATCCTTAAGGCGGCCATCCGCCGTCTGACCTGCAAGATCGAGCTGATCCCGGTGCTGTGCGGTTCCGCTTTCAAGAAGAAGGGCGTGCAGTTCCTGATCGATACGGTCATTGATTATTTGCCCTCGCCGCTGGACATCCCGCCGGCTTCCGGTCATGAGCCGGGTACGGAGAACACGCTGGACATCATCTCGGATGACAATGGCAAGTTCTGTTCTTTGGCGTTCAAGCTCTGGACGGACCCGTACGCGGGCAAGCTGGTGTTCTTCCGCGTTTACTCGGGCAGTCTGAAGAAGGGTGATACGATTTATAACCCGCGCACGCGCAAGCGTGAGCGTGTGAGCCGCCTGATGGTCATTCAAGGCAGCGAGCGCAAGGATGTGGAATCGGTGTATTCCGGTGACATCGCGGCGCTCGTCGGTCTGCGCAACATCACCACGGGTGACACACTGTGCAATGAAGATTTCGACATCATGCTGGAGCCGCCGACGTTCCCGGAGCCGGTGATCAGCATGGCGGTGGAGCCGAAGACGAAGGCGGACCGCGACAAGATGGCGGAAGGTTTGCAGCGTCTGGCGGAAGAAGATCCGACCTTCCGTTGCTTCACGAACGAAGAGACCAGCCAGCTCATCATCGCCGGGATGGGTGAGTTGCACCTGGAAATCATCATCGACCGTCTGAAGCGCGAATTCAAGGTTGAGGCGAATTCCGGTGCGCCGCAAATCGCTTATCGTGAGACAGTTACGGCGGCGGCTGAAGGCGAAGGCAAGTTCATCCGCCAGTCCGGTGGTCGTGGTCAGTATGGTCACGCCTGCATCAAGCTGGAGCCGAACGAGAAGGGCAAGGGCATCGAGATCAACAACAAGATCGTGGGTGGTGCGATTCCGAAGGAATTCATCCCGCCGGTGATCAACGGTATCGAAGAGGCCATCCGGAGCGGTGTTTACGCCGGCTATCAGGTCATCGATATCAAGGTGGATATCGTGGATGGATCATTCCATGATGTTGACTCCAACGAACTGGCGTTTAAGATGGCTGGCATTTTCGCGCTGAAAGACGCTTTCAAGAAGGCGAATCCGATCTTGCTGGAGCCGCTGATGAAAGTGGAAGTGACGACGCCGGATGAATATCAGGGCGATCTTTTGGGTGACATCAACCGCCGCCGGGGAGTGATCCAGGGCGTGGATGCCAAGAACGGGCAGACCGTGCTGAACGCACACGTGCCGTTGGCGGAGATGTTCGGTTATGCGACCGCGATCCGTTCCCTCTCGAAGGGCCGCGCTTCCTACTCCATGGAGCCGCTGGCGTTTGAGCAGGTGCCGAACTCGGTGGCGACACAAATTTTGGATACGGCGGCCAAGCGGCCGGCCGCACGCAGTTAACAACTTGTAATATTGTTCTTTGTATGGCTGGACAACGTATACGCATAAGGCTGAAGGCCTACGATCACCGGGTGATCGATCAGTCGGCGCATGACATCGTGGAAACGGTGAAGCGCACAGGTGCACGGGTGGCGGGACCGATTCCGCTGCCAACTCGCGTGGAACGCTTCACGGTGCTGCGGTCGCCGCACGTGGACAAGAAATCGCAGGAAAGTTTTGAGCAGCGCACCCACAAGCGCCTGCTGGACATCATCGAACCGACGGCCAAGACGGTGGACGAGCTGAAGAAGCTCAACCTGCCGGCCGGTGTGGACATCACCATCAAGATATAACGCGCATGCCACTCGGAATCCTTGGAAAGAAATTGGGCCAGACCCGCGTCTATGACGCCACTGGCAATATCGTGGCCGTGACCGTCGTGCTCGTAGGCAGCAATCGAGTTGTCCAGTGCAAGTCGGTGGAGACGGATGGTTACAAGGCGGTCCAGCTGGGCTATGAAGACCAGAAGGAAAGCCGCGTGACGAAGCCGCAGCTCGGTCATTTCAACAAGCACAAGGCGCAGCCGGTGAAGGTGCTCCGCGAGTTCCGTGACTTCCCGCTGGACGTGAAGCCGGGCGACGTGCTGGGGGCGAAGGTTTTCAATCCGGGCGACGCCGTGGATGCCATCGGCATCACGAAGGGCCGGGGTTTTGAAGGTGTCGTGAAGCGCCACGGTTTCCGTGGTGGTGATGCGACGCACGGTTGCAAAGGCTGGAAACGCCGCAGCGGCGCCATCGGTCAGCGTCTCTTCCCCGGCACGGTCATGCGCGGGATGAAGATGCCCGGTCACATGGGCCAGGTGCAACGGACCACACAGAACCTGAAAGTGGTTCAAGTTTTGGAAGAGGACAATGTGCTCCTCATCAGTGGCGCGATTCCGGGCTCGAAGGGCGACTACGTCGTCATCCGCGAAGCCAAGAAGAAACGCAAGGTGGCTGCCAAGGCGGCCAAGTAATAGGAGCCTGATTCCATGAAGCTTACGCTTAACGATATTAAAGGTAAAAGCCTCGGTGATCTCGAGGTGAACGTGGCCCTGATCGAAGACGGCAAGGGCACACAGGCGGTGCATGATGAAGTGGTCGCATTCCGCGCCGCCCAGCGCAGTGGCACTGCCTGCACGAAGACGATGGGTGAAGTGGCCGGCACGGGCAAGAAGCCTTGGCGCCAAAAAGGCACTGGCCGCGCACGCGCCGGTTCCTTTGCCAGCCCCTTGTGGGTCGGCGGTGGTGTGGTGTTCGGCCCGAAGCCGCGTGACTTCCGCAAGAAGGTCTCCCGCAGCACGAAGACGCTGGCCCTGCGCAAGGCGTTCAGCGAGCGTGTGAAGGCTTCGGACATCGTGGTGGTGGACGATTTGAAGCTGGCCTCGGCGAAGACGAAAGAATTCCTCGCGGTGCTCGCGACGTTGAAGATCGACGGCACGGTGCTGGTGGTCTCCGACATCGACAAGAACCTGACGCTGGCCTCCCGTAACATTCCGCATGTGGAATTGACGGACGGCACGACTTTGAACACGTATCAGCTCCTGCGCAATGACAAGGTGCTGTTCACCAAGAGCGCGTTGGAGAAATTCACGGCGCGGCTCGGCAACTAAGGGCTGAAGACATGAACGCATTTGAAGTAATCAAGAGTGTGCGCCTGACGGAAAAGGGCGCGATTCAGGCGGAGAAGATC
This sequence comes from Verrucomicrobiota bacterium, assembly GCA_023431185.1. Lineage (GTDB taxonomy): Bacteria > Verrucomicrobiota > Verrucomicrobiia > Limisphaerales > JAEYXS01 > JAEYXS01. The sequence goes on along the minus strand of JAEYXS010000016.1, from coordinate 36,690 downwards.
AACCAGTACACCGTGGTGGCCGACCGCCGCGCGAACAAGGTGCAGATCCGCCAGGCAGTGCAGGAACTGTTCAAGGTCAAAGTGACCAGCGTGAACACCCTGAATGTGAACGGCAAGGCGCGCCGCAAGGCGACGAAGCAGGCCGGTCAAACCTCGGACTGGAAGAAGGCCCTCGTCACGTTGAAAGAGGGCGACAAGATCAGCCTGACCTAATAAGGACCGAAGCATATGGCAGTAAAGACTTTTAGACCCCTGACGCCGTCTTCGCGGTACGTGACGATTGCGTCCTTTGACGAGATCACGAAGACCACGCCCGAGAAAAGCCTGGTCAAGATCCGCAAGAAGACCGGTGGCCGTAACATGTATGGCCGGGTGACCGCCCGTGCCCGCGGCGGTGGCCACAAGCAGAAGGTGCGGCAGATTGATTTCCGCCGTCTGCGCCATGGCGTGCCGGCCACGGTGCTTGCGATCGAATATGATCCGATCCGCACGGCCCGCATCGCGCTCTTGGAATATAAAGATGGCGAGAAGAGCTACATACTGGCCCCGAACGGTCTTCAGGTGGGTGCCAAGCTTTTGAGCGGCACGATGGCCACGCCTGACGTGGGCAATTGCCTGCCGTTGAAGAACATCCCGCCGGCCACGACGGTCCATAACTTGGAAATCGTCCCGGGCAAGGGTGGCCAGATGGTGCGTTCTGCCGGGGTCGGTGCGGTGGTGATGGCCTTGGATGAAGGGTATGCACAGGTCAAGCTGCCCTCCGGCGAAATCCGCCGCTTCCATGAAGATTGTTACGCGACGGTTGGCCAGGTGGGCAATACCGAGCACGAGAATATCGTGCTGGGCAAGGCCGGTCGCAATCGTCACCTCGGCCGTCGTCCGATGAGCCGCGGTATGGCGCGCAACCCGCATGATCACCCGAACGGTGGTGGTCAGGGCAAGTCCAAGGGTGGTGGCGGTCGCCAGCATCTGATGTCGCCTTGGGGCCTTCTGGCCAAGGGCAAGCGCACGCGCAAGAAGTATAAACTGTCCAACCGGTTCATTCTCGTCCGTCGGGATGGCCGTCCGATGAAGAACAAGTAATAGCATATGGGACGTTCAATCAAAAAGGGTCCGTTCGTCGATCTGCATGTTCTGAAGAAGATTCAGAAGGCGAAGGAAACGAAATCGAAGCTGCCGATCAAGACGTGGTCGCGGCGTTCCATGATCACCCCTGAATTCGTGGGGCTGACATTCAATGTGCACAATGGCAAGGTGTTCAACCCGGTCTTCGTGACGGAGAACATGGTGGGTCACCGTTTGGGCGAGTTTTCGCCGACCCGCACGTTCAAGAAGCACGGTGCCCACACGGCGAAAGCGGAGAAATAGTAATAGTATGCAAGTCCAAGCGATTACAAAAAATATCCGCATGTCCGCGCAGAAGATGCGCGAGGTGGTGCGCCAGATCCAGGGGCTGCCCGCCTTGCAGGCGCAGGCTGTGCTGGCCGTGGTGCCGCGGAAATCCGCCCGGGTGGTGGCCAAGACCTTGCGGTCGGCGATCGCCAACGCGGAGAACAACAACGGCGTAAAGCCGGAGACTTTGATGGTGCGCGAAGCGGTGGCCCAGACGGCCCGCACGCTGAAGCGTTTCACCCCGAAAGCCCGCGGTTCGGCCGGACCGACCCTGAAGCGGAGCTGCCACGTGAAGATTGTAGTTTCTGACGAGAAATAGTTTATGGGCCAAAAAGCAAATCCTATCGGCCTGCGCATGCCGCTCACCCGCGACTGGCGCTCGAAGTGGTATGCCGACAAGAAAGATTTCGGTAAGCTGCTCAATGAAGACCGGAGCATCCGCGATCTTCTGAAGAAGCGTCTGGAATCGGCCTCCGTGCCGAAAATCCAGATTGAGCGTGCCGCAACCCGTTGCCGCATCACGATTTTCACGGCCCGTCCGGGTGTGGTGATCGGGCGCAAGGGCTCGGAAATCGACAAGCTCAAGGAAGAGTTGAGCAAGATGACCGGCAAGGAAATCTACGTGGACATCCAGGAAGTGAAGAGCCCGGAGATTGACGCGCAACTGGTGGCCGAGAATGTGGCCTTGCAGCTCGAACGCCGTGTCTCTTTCCGCCGCGCGATGAAGAAGGCGGTGCAGACGGCGATGGATTTTGGTGCTTCGGGCATCAAGATCCGCTGTGCCGGCCGTTTGGGCGGTGCGGAGCTGGCCCGCGTGGAGAAGTATCATGAGGGCAGTGTGCCGTTGCACACGCTCCGGGCTAACATCGATTACGGGTTTGCCGAGGCCAAGACGGTCTATGGCAAGCTGGGGGTGAAGTGCTGGATCTGCAAGGGCGAGATGAAGAAGGAAAAGGTCGCCCCGACTCCAGTGATGGCCGCGAAGGAACAACTGTAAATTTAGCTGAGGATTTTATATGGCAATGATGCCCGCAAGAGTGAAGTACCGCAAGATGCAGCGCGGGTCCCGCAAGGGGCTGGCGACGCGCGGTGCCTCCGTGGCGTTCGGTGAGTACGGTCTCCAGGCGATGGAGCGATGCTGGATGGATGCGAAGCAGATCGAGGCCTGCCGTGTGGCCATCACGCGTTTCATGAAGCGCCGTGGCAAGGTCTGGATCCGGATCTTTCCGGACAAGTCTTTCACGAAGAAGCCGTTGGAGACCCGAATGGGCCACGGCAAGGCGGGTGTCGAAGGCTGGGTGGCGGTGATCAAGCCGGCGGCGATCCTGTTCGAGGTGGACGGTGTGCCGGAGGCGGTGGCGCGTGAATCGTTCCGCCTGGCGGCGGCCAAGCTGCCGATCCGGACGCGTTTCATCTCCCGTCACAAGATGGCCTAAAGAGGAAACCGAGTTATGAAGAGCGAATTGAAAGATTTGAAAGAGGCCAGTGTGGCTGAGTTGACAGCCCAGAGCCGCACGTTGCGCCAGGAGATTTTCAACCTGCGTCTGCAGCAGGCGAGCAGCCAGCTGGAGAAGCCCTCGCGCATCCGTACGCTGCGCCGGGACATCGCGCGGATCGAGACGCAGATCTCGGCCCGCCGTAAGAAGACCGTCTAAGTAATTTTGCTATGTCTGAACAGAATCCAGCCCGCACCCAGCGCAAAGAGCGCACTGGCGAGGTCATCTCTGACAAGATGACCAAGACCATCGTTGTCCGCGTGGAACGCCGTTTCCGGCACCCGCAGTTCAAGAAGGTCGTGACCAGCTACAAGAAATTTGTGGCGCACGACGAGAAGTCCGAAGCGAAGGTGGGCGATCGCGTCCGCATCGTGGAAACCCGTCCGCTTTCGAAGACCAAGCGCTGGCGCCTGGTGGAAGTGGTGGAACGCAACACCGACGCAACGGTGGCAGCCTAAGGGAAAGTTTGATCCATGTTACAAGTAAGATCCATTTTAGACGTGGCCGACAACACCGGCGCCAAACGGGCCGCCACGATCGGCGTGCTGGGCAAGAACCAGCGTTATGCCCGTGTGGGTGACGTGATCAAGGCGCATATCAAGGAAGCCGCCCCGGACGGTACGGTGAAGAAGGGCGAGGTCGTCAATGCCGTGGTGGTGCGCACCCGCAAGGCCGTGCGCCGTAATGACGGTTCCTATCTGCGCTTTGACAGCAATGCGATTGTCATCATCGACAAAGAGAACAACCCGCGTGGGACGCGCATCTTCGGTCCGGTGGCCCGTGAGCTCCGTGACAAGAAGTTCATGAAGATTATCTCCCTCGCTCCCGAAGTGATTTGAGTTATGGCGAATTTTCACGTAAAGAAGGGCGATGAAGTAGTGGTCATCGCCGGTGCACACCGCACGAACCGCGGCAAGGTCAAAGAGATCCTGAAGGCCAAGAACCGCGTGATCGTGGAGGGTGTGAACATGGTCAAGAAGCACCTGCGCAAGAGCCAGCAGAACCCGCAGGGTGCGATCATCGAGATCGAAGGTTCCATCCACGTCTCGAACGTGGTGAAGGCCGAAGTCTATGACGCCCGCAAAGGCGCTGCTGCCAAAGCCTAAGCCCATTTGAAGTCATGAAGCCGAGATTGTTTGAGAAATATCATGCGACGGTGAAACCGGCGCTGCTCGAGAAGCGGAAGTACAAGAACGTGCACCAGATCCCGCGCATCGAGAAGATCGTCATCAACATGGGCGTGAGCGCGTCGCTGGAAAAAGGCGCCGTGGAAGACGCCGTGAAGGATCTGACCCAGATCACGGGCCGCAAGCCGGTGATCAACAAGGCCAAGAAGAGCATCGCGAACTTCAAGTTGCGCGAAGGCCAGCAGATCGGCTGCCGCGTGACGCTGCGCCGGGAAGTGATGTATGAGTTTCTGGACCGCCTGGTGGCGGCCGCACTGCCCCGTATCCGTGACTTCCGCGGCATCTCGCCCCGCAAGTTCGACGGCCGCGGCAACTATTCGCTGGGCGTGGCCGACCAGACTATTTTCCCGGAAATCGAAATGGACAAAATCAAACGCACCCAGGGCATGGACATCACCATCGTGACCACGGCCAAGACGGACGAGGAAGCGCTGGACCTGCTGAAGCTCATGGGCATGCCGTTTTCGGAAGGACGTTAATATGGCAAAGACATCTTGGCTCGAACGGAATAAGAAGAAGGCGGCGACCGTGAAGAAGTATGCGGCGCTGCGCGCAGAACTGAAGGCGAAGCATGATTATGCCGGCCTGCAGAAGCTGCCGAAGAACGCCAGCCCGGTGCGGCTGGTCAACCGGTGCGAGATGAGCGGCCGCCGTCACGCTTACATCCGCAAATTCCGCTGCTCGCGCATGACGTTCCGCGAGGCGGCCCTGAACGGCCTGATCCCGGGCGTCACGAAAGCTTCCTGGTAAGAGAGACAGTAATATGAGCGATCCAATTGCAGACATGCTGACGCAAATCCGCAACGCCAACCAGGCGCTGCTGCCCTCCGTGGATTTGTCGCACTCGAAGATGAAGGAAAACATTGCGCAGATCCTGAAGCGCGAGGGCTACATCACGGACTGCAGCGTTGAAGGCGAAAAAATCAAACGTCTCAAGCTGAAGCTGAAGTTCCAGGGCCGCAAGGCGGTCATCGTCGGTCTGCGCCGGGTGAGCCGGCCGGGTCTGCGCCGTTATGTCGGTTCCAGCGAAATCCCCCGCGTGCTGGGCGGGATGGGCGTGGCCATCGTCTCGACGTCGAAGGGCGTGATGACGGGGGGCGAGGCCCGCAAGCAAAATCTGGGTGGCGAGCTGCTTTGCTTCATCTGGTAACCCTAACCGTATCCTGATATGTCACGTATTGGCAAACAACCGGTCTCCATCCCCGACAAGGTCAAAGTCGAGGTAAAGGGGCAGCAGATTTTCGCGGAAGGCCCGAAGGGCAAGCTCTCCTTGGAGCTGCCCAAGCGCACGTCTGCCCAGATCAAAGAAAAGACGATCATCGTCAGCCGCAAGGATGATACGTCCGAGTCCAAAGCCCTGCATGGCCTGAGCCGTTCGCTCGTCAACAACATGTTGCAGGGCGTGGCCACGGGCTTCGTGAAGAAGCTCGAGATCCAGGGTGTCGGTTTCAAGGCCGCCGTCCAAGGCAAGGTCGTGAACATGACCTTGGGCTATTCGCATCCGATCAATTACGCCATCCCCGACCAGATCAAGGTAACGGTGGAGGAGAACACGAAGGTGACGATCGAGGGGCCGGACAAGGCTGCGGTCGGTCGCGTAGCTGCCGAGCTGCGCAGCTTCTACCCGCCGGAGCCGTATAAGGGCAAGGGTGTCCGTTACTCGGACGAGAAGGTCATCCGCAAGGAAGGCAAGACAGTTCAATAATTTGGTTAAGTGAATAATATGGTTACGGCAAATACCGTGACTACTATAACATGAGGACAGATAAAAAATTTAAGCTGGAGCAGTTGCGCCGCTGGCGCACGCGTAAAAAAGTGGTCGGAACGCCCGAACGTCCGCGGATGAGCGTGCGTTTCACGGGGCGCAACATCCACGTCCAGTTCATCGATGACAGTGTGGGCAATACTTTGGCCGCCGTCACCACGCTGACGAAGACCGTGCCGGATCGCGAGAAGCTCGCGGCCAACGCGGAAAGCGCCAAGGTGATCGGCAAGCTGGCTGCGGAAGCGGCCATTGCCAAAGGCATCAAGGCCGTCGTGTTCGACCGCAGCGGCGCCCGGTATCATGGCAAGGTGAAGGCGCTGGCGGAAGCCGCGCGTGAAGCCGGTCTGCAATTCTAACGTCTAACTGATTTTTATTGTGGCAGAACCAACAAATCGTCCAGCATTCAACAGGGGTCCAGGCGGTGCCGGTGGCGGCGGTCGTGGACCGCGTGGTCCGCGTCGTGGCCGTCCTAATACCGATCAGCCGGGTGAAGGCGCCATGATTGATGGCAAGCCCGCGAACGAATTGAGCGAGAAGGTGATCTTCATCAACCGCTCGTCCAAGGTCGTGAAGGGTGGCCGTCGTTTCAGCTTCAGCGCCCTCGTGGTGACGGGTGACAAGCAGGGCAAGGTGGGATTGGGTCTCGGCAAGGCCGGTGAGGTCGCCGATGCGATCCGCAAGGGCGGGGAAGTCTCCCGTGGCGCCATGGAAGGCATCTCGCTCAACGGCACGACCATTCCGCATGAGGTTTACTCGGCGTTCGGCGGCGCGAAAGTGCTACTGCGTCCGGCCTCTCCCGGTACCGGCATCATCGCCGGCAAGACGGTGCGCGCCGTACTCGAATCCGCTGGCATCAAGGACATCCTCAGCAAGTCGCTGGGTTCCAAGAACGCCGCCAACGTGGCGAAGGCCACTTTGTCCGCCCTCCGCCAGCTCCGTCTGCGCGAGGAGATCTATCGTTCCCGCGGTCGCGAAGTGAAGGCGGCCACAACTGCAGCTTAATCCTTTTCTCAGTCGATTACTTATGCGTTTGCATGATTTGAAACCTCGTCCCGGAGCCAAGCACCGCCGTAAGCGTCTTGGTCAGGGTGAGTCCAGCGGCCACGGCAAGACCAGCGGTCGCGGTGGCAAGGGCCAGTCGGCCCGTTCCGGCAGTTCGATCCGTTCTGGTTTCGAAGGCGGTCAGATGCCTTTGATCCGCCGTATCCCGAAGCGTGGCTTTAACAATGCCGCCTTCAAGATCTCTTACAGCGGTGTGAACTTGGAGTCTTTGAACCAGTTCGATGACGGTGCCCGGGTGGATGAACAGACCATCCGTGCCGCCGGGCTGGCGAATGGCAAGAGCCATGGCATCAAGATTCTCGGTCGCGGTGAGCTGACCAAGAAGCTGACGGTGGTGGTGAGTGCTTTCAGCGCGACAGCCAAGGCGCAGATCGAAGCCAAGGGCGGTTCCTGCGAAACCTTGCCGAAGAAGGTCCAGCCGGCGAAGTTCTCCGCCCAAAAAGCAGCGGCTGCCAAAGCGGCTGCAAAGACCGCCCAGAAGTAATAATTCCAAGCCTGCCTGTCGTTCATGCTGAAGAACATCATCAACACCTTCGCCAACAGCTTCAAGGTGCCGGAGCTCAAATCCCGCATCTTCTTCACGCTGCTGGTGTTGCTGGTGTGCCGTCTGGTGGCCATGATTCCGATTCCGGGCCTAGACGGCATCGCCTTGTCCGAGTTCCTGAAACAGTCGGAGAATCAGGGCGGTTTGATCGGGATGTACAGCATGTTTACGGGGGGAGCGCTTGAGAAGTGCGCGATCGGCTCGTTGGGCATCATGCCCTACATCAGTGCGACGATCATCATCCAGCTCCTGACGGCCGTGATCCCGCAGCTCAGCAAGCTGGCGCGGGAAGAAGGTGGCCGGGCCAAGGTAATCCAGTATGGCCGGTATCTGACGGTGGTTCTTTGCTTGGGCCAGGGCATCTTCATGACCTTGGGCTGGGAGAACGCGGAGAAGGTGCTGCCTGGTTTCCAAGGCAACTTGGTTCTCTATGAGAATCTCTGGTGGTATCGCATCCAGACGACACTGGTGCTGACGGTTGGTACTTTGCTGCTGATGTGGTTTGGTGAGCAGATCACGGAGCGCGGTATCGGCAACGGTGTCTCACTGGTGATCACCATCGGTATCTTGGCCCGTCTGCCGGTCGCGATTCGCGATCTGCAACTGATGTTCACGCCGATCGGAGATGATCCGGCGAAGTTCAACTTCTTTCATGGCATCGCACTTTTGGTGGTGTTGCTGGTGGTGGTGGCGGGCATCATCGCGGTGACGCAGGCGCAGAGGAAGATTCCGGTGCAATATGCCCAGCGCGCGGTGGGACGCAAGGTGTATGCCGGTCAGAGTTCCTTCATGCCGTTGCGGGTCAACTACGCGGGGGTGATGCCGGTGATTTTCGCCCAGGCCATCCTGATGTTTCCGGGAACGATTTTTCAGCAGATCGGCCAGCGGTTTGACATGAAGATGTTCACGGACCTGGCCAACCTGTTCAATCCGATGTCTTTCAGCTACATGATCATCTTTGGTCTGATGATCCTGTTCTTCTCCTACTTCTGGGTGGCCACGCAGTTCAATGAAATCCAGATCTCGGATGATTTGAAGAAGAATGGCGGATATATCCCGGGCGTCCGTCCGGGGCCGAAGACGACTGAGTTTTTACACAACACGATGAGCCGGATCACGCTGGCGGGTGCAGTGTTCCTGACAGCCATCGCCGTGATTCCCTTGTTGATGAACAAGTTCATGAACATGCCCCATGAAGTGGCAAACTTCTTCGGCGGCACCGGTATGCTCATCTTGGTCGGCGTGATGCTGGACACGATGCGGCAAGTGGAATCGCATCTGCTGATGCGCCATTACGACGGCTTCCTGAAGAAGGGTGGCCGTATCCGGGGACGGTTCTAGCAGTTTTTTGCATGTCCCGTGGGGGGCATGGTTGTTCTTTGGAACGCTGACAGAGAAGACGATGATTGCCACCAGCGAAAAAGAACTGGCGGGGATGCGGGCCGCAGGCGGCGTCGCAGCGCAGGTTCTGAGCGAAGTGGCCGGGTTCATCGCGCCGGGTATGACTACCCGGCAGATCGATGAGTTTGCCGGGACGCGGATCGCCCATTATGGTGGCAAGAGTGCGTTTTTGGGCTACCAGCGGTATCCGTGCCAGATTTGCATCTCGGTGAACGAGGAAGTGGTGCATGGGCTGGCCGGGGATCGCCGGGTGCAGTTCGGGGACATCATCAGCTTGGATGTCGGCGTCGTTTATGAGGGATATATCGGTGACAATGCCCGCACCGTGCCGGTGGGGGGCTGCGATATTTTGTCGCAAAAATTGATTGATGTCACCGAGCAGGCCCTGTATGAAGGAATTTCGCGCGCCATTCTGGGCAACCGGGTGGTGGACATATCCCGTGCGATTCAGACACATGTCGAATCGAACGGGTTCAGCATCGTCCGCGAATATGTCGGTCACGGGGTCGGGCGGAAACTGCATGAAGAGCCGCAGATCCCGAACTACGTGGACCGGTGCGGGGATGTGAAGTTGAAGAAGGGCATGACGTTGGCGATAGAGCCGATGGTGAATGCCGGGGTGGCAAAGACCAAGCGTCTGAGCGACGGTTGGACGGTGTTGACCCAGGACGGGATGCCGTCAGCGCATTTTGAGCATACGGTGCTCGTGACGGACGGCGAACCGGAGATTTTGACGTGGCCGGAGAAGATGCCATCGAAATTGAAGGCATCGTGACCGAACGATTGGCCGCTGGGCTGTTTCATCTGAGACTGCCCAACGGCCATACGATTCTGGCCCACACGCCGATGCGCCTGCTGGAGCAGGTGCGGGAAGCGGAACCGGGTGACCGGTTGACGGTAGAGATGACGCCTTTCGACATGTCGAAGGGCCGGGTTAAAAGTTTGAACAGAAATTTGATTTGATATGAAAGTACGTGCGTCAGTTAAAAAACTTTGCGAGCACTGCAAAATCGTGAAGCGGAAGGGTATCATCCGCGTGATTTGCTCCAACTCGCGCCATAAACAGAAACAGGGTTAAGCTATGCCTCGCATTATTGGTATTGATATTCCGGCGAACAAGCGCATCGACATCGCGTTGCGCTACATCTATGGCATCGGGCCGGTGAACGCGAAGGAAATCCTCGCGGCGGCGAACATCGATCCCGCCATCCGCGCGAAGGATCTCAACGAAACGCAGATGTCCCAGATCGTGCATGCCATCCAGGAAGGCAAGTATGTGATCGAGGGTGACCTGCGCCGTGAGATCGGCATGAACTTGAAGCGACTCCAGGGCATCAAGTGCTATCGCGGCATCCGCCACATCCGCGGGCTTCCAGTCCGTGGCCAGCGCACGAAGACCAACTCCCGTACCCGCAAGGGGCCGCGCCGCACGGTGGGTGTGCAGCGTGCTGCCGCTGCCAAGGCGTAACTAAAAAAGATTTAACCGTATGGCCGAAGAAACGAAAACTCCGAAGGCTTCCAAAAAGGAAGCCAAGCCCGCTGCCGAACAGGCTGGTGCTGCTCCCGCTGCCGAAGCCAAACCCGCGAAGGCATCCAAGAAGTCTGCTGAAGATGCCGCTGCTGCTCCCGCCAAGGCGGCGGAAGCACCGGCCATCCAGGCGGCCGTCAGCGCGCCCACAGCCGCCGAACTGCTCGGCGAAGACGCCAACGCCAAGAAGATCATCAAGGCGAAGGGTTCCAAGAACATCGCCATTGGCGTCGCCAACATTTTGGCCACTTTCAACAATACGCTGGTGAGCATCACGGACATGCAAGGTCACGTGATCGGCTGGTCCAGCGCCGGCAAGGTGGGCTTCCGCGGCTCTCGCAAGAGCACCGCGTTCGCCGCCCAGCAGGTGGCGCAGGATGCCGCCCGCCAGGCGATGGCGCACGGTCTGCGTGAAGTGGAGATCAAGGTCAAGGGCCCCGGCTCCGGCCGTGAATCCGCCATCCGCGCCCTGCAGGCGATCGGGCTGGAGATCAGCACGATCAAAGACGTGACTCCGGTGCCGCACAACGGCTGCCGTCCGCGCAAGAAGCGCCGCGTGTAACCCTTTAGAAAGAATTTAGAGTATGGCACGTTATACAGGACCCCGCACCCGCATCAGCCGCCGCTTCGGCACGCCCATCTTTGGGCCGTCGAAATATCTGGAGCGCCGCAATTTTCCGCCCGGCATGCACGGCCCGAAGGCCCGCCGGAAGTTCACCGAATATGGTCTCGGCCTGATCGAGAAGCAGAAGCTGCGTTACTACTACGGCCTGATGGAACGCCAGTTCCGCGGTGTCTATGAGAAGGCGCTGAGCCGCCGTGGTGTCACTGGTGAGACCATGCTGCAGATCCTCGAGACGCGTCTCGACAGCGTGATCTACAATCTCGGCTTCGCCGCGACCCGCCCGGCTGCCCGCCAGATGGTGGCGCACGGCCACGTCAAGGTGAACGGTCGCAAGCTGACCGTCCCTTCCGCCGCGTTGAAGGTGAATGACACGATCGAGATCAAGGATAACACGGTCTCCCGCCAGCTCGCCACGCGCGGTCTGGAATCGTCCACCAGCCGTCTGGTGCCGGACTGGCTCCAGCTCAGCAAAGACACGTTCCAAGGCAAGATCATGCGCATCCCTTCGCGGGAGGACATCCAGCCGATCGCGAACGAGCAGGCCGTCGTCGAATTTTATTCCCGCTAATCCCTGATGCCCCGCAAGGGGCGCAACCCTGAAAGCAATTATACGGGTCTCCGGCGGTGCGGGAATAAACCGTCGGAGGCCAGATTAAAATTGCTCACCAAAATACTATGCCAGTACGTCTAGGTCGTTTTGAAATGCCCAAGCGGTTGACCAAGGATGAGTCAACCTCAACGTCCACCTATGCCAAGTTTGTGGCGGAACCGTTTGAAACCGGTTACGGTCACACGATCGGCAACTCGCTTCGCCGCGTTTTGCTGTCCTCCTTGGAGGGTGCGGCCATCACTTCCGTCAAGATCGACGGGGCGATGCATGAGTTCGCCACGGTGGAAGGCGTCGTCGAAGACGTCACCGACATCGTGCTGAACCTGAAGAAGATTTTGTTCAAGGCGCACAGCCGTGAACCGCAGACCTTGTTGCTCAATGTGAACAAGGAGGGCGCTGTCCTCGCCGAAGATATCGAGCTCAACCAGAACATCGAGCTGGTGAACCCGAAGCAGTTGATCTGCACGCTCGACAAGAAGCGCAAGTTCGCGATGGAGTTCGAAGTCAAGGTGGGTCGCGGTTTCTGCCCGGGTGACGAGAACAAGAAGCCGGACCAGGCCATCGGCGTGATCGCGATAGACTCCCTTTTCTCCCCGGTTACGCGCGTGCGTTACGGTGTGGAAGCGGCGCGTGTCGGCCAGCGTACGGACTATGACCGTCTGATCATCGAGATCACCACGGACGGCCGTTTGACGCCGGATGATGCGCTGACGCAGTCTTCCGCCATCCTGCAGCATCACCTCGACGTGTTCGTCGGCTACGACAAGAATGCTGTCGAATTCGAGGAAGTGGTGGACAAGCAGGACGAAGAGAAGACGAAGATGCGCAAGCTGCTCAACATGAGCGTGAATGAGATCGAGCTGAGCGTCCGTGCGGCGAACTGCCTGAACAATGCGAATATCACCACGGTCGGCCAGCTGGCCATGAAGACCGAGGCGGAGATGCTGAAGTATCGTAACTTCGGCAAGAAGTCCCTGAATGAAATCAAGGACAAGCTGCAGGCCCTCGGCCTGATGCTCGGAATGAACCTGGATGCGTCCTTGCTGGAAGCACCCAAGGAAGACAAGACTTTAGCTTAAGGAAAACTGCAGTATGCGACATCTTAAACGCACGGCCAAACTGGGCCGCACAGGCACGCATCGTAATGCGATGCTCACAAACATGGTTTGCAGCCTGATCATCCACAAACGCATCACCACCACGCTGGCCAAGGCCCGCGCCGCCAAGTCTGTGGCGGAAAAGATGGTGACGCTGGGCAAGAAGGGCACCCTTCATTCCCGCCGTCTGGCCTCTTCCCGTTTGCATCAGGAAGACGCGGTGAAGATTCTCTTCACCGAGATCGCTCCGGCGCAGAAGGATCGCGCTGGTGGCTATACCCGTATCATCAAGATGGGGCAGCGCCAAGGCGATGCCACGCAGATGGTCATCCTCGAATTCGTGGAAGGCACGACGGTAGCTCCGGCTCCGACCGAAACGAAAGCAGAAGCCACTCCGGCCACGCCTGAGGCTCCGGCTGCTGAGGCCAAGCCGAAGAAGAAGGCTGCCAAGAAGAAGACCGAAGCCGCCGCGTAAGCAGCGAAGGCATAAAGAAATTCAAAAGCCCGCTCTAACGAGCGGGCTTTTTCTTTTCTCAACCAGACGGGAGTCCCCCCGGGCTTCAGCATTGACTATTGTTTCGCGCTGAAGTCGAAGCACACCAGATGATCTTCCGAGCGCAGGTACAGGCGCTTGCGGGAGAGCACGGGAGCCGTCCAACAGGGGTAATGAAGTTGCGGCACCTGCCAGCTGGAAATCTCTTCGAGTTTTTCCGGATTCACTTTCACGAGACCGAGCAGGCCGCCTTCACCCAGCACAATCAGCTTGTCGTCCGCCATGATGGCGGAGCCGCGACCATAGACGTCCGGTTGCTTGGTGCCGCGGCCTTTGCCCCAGCTTTCATCGCGATCCCAGAGCACTTTGCCCGTCTTCAATTCCACACAGCGGAAGCGTGCATCCGGCTCATTGCGTCCACTAAAGGCGTAGAGATTGCCTTCATGATAGATGGGCGTGGTCCAGTGGATCTCGAGGGCGGGAATCACCCGTTGTTCCGGGGGCGGGGGGCGGCCTTGTTCTTCGCGAGGATGCCGCCAGACCTGTTCGAATGATTTGCCATCCGGTTTCACGCGCAGGACCACGGAGCCGATGCGGTAATACGCGCCGGAGATGAAGACTAGGTCATCCGCTACGATGGGATTGGCGGCATTGACCGAGTCATTGGCGGCTGAGCGGAACCACCGGCTGAAGTTCACTTCACCGGTCTTGGGATCTAACGAGACGAGACCTTGGCGGGTGAGGGCGAAGACGGTACGTTTTCCGTGGACAGTCGCGGCCACCGGAGTGGCGTAGCTGGCCTGCTTCTCGTATGGGAGCCACCGCACGAGCCGTTCGCCGGGCCAGTCGTACATGGGCTGCCCGGTCCAATTCTTTTCGCCCACGCTTTCCCAGACGGTTTTACCCGTGGTGGCATCAAAGGCGACCATGCCGGAGTTCGTCTGGCCGCCGACCATGACGATGAGAAGATTGTCCTCCAGGATCGGAGTGCTGCCGACGCCGAAAAACGCCTCGGGAATCTGGAAATCTTTGGCGGTATCGCGCTCCCAAATCATTTTTCCGGTGGCGAGGTCGAGGCAGAGGAGTTTGCCTTCCACGCCGAAGGTGTAGCAGCGGTTCGTGGTGAGCAAAGGGGAGCAACGCGGACCGTTGTTATAGCCGTAGGGATCGGTGTAGTTGCAGGGGTAGCTGTAGCGCCAGAGGGTTTTGGCATCCGCCACATTCAGGCATTCGATGATCTCCTCTTTGCCGATGCGATGATGCAGGACCAATCTTTCGCCACGGATGGACGGGGCACTGTAGCCGGTGCCGACCTTCAAGGACCAGAGCTGCTTGGGGCCTTCTTTGGGCAGGGTATTCAAGAGGCCGGTCTCGAGCGAAGTGCCATTGGCGCGTGGGCCGAGGAATTGGGGCCAGTCTTCACCCGCCACGGAAGCAGCGGAGGCAAGGCGCGGGGCGAGCGACAGCAGAGCCATCGCCAAGGCGCAGGCCAGGATACGAAAAGGTTGCGGGGCCATGCGGGAACGATAGTGCGCGGGCAACACGGGGGGCAATGGGAAATTGAGCGTGGTAATGCGTAATCCGTGATGCGTAACAGGAATTAAGGGAGCCCCGTCTTTTATGACTTACAAGCGGAGGAAGATCTTTTTCCGGTGCAGATACCAACAGAAGAGGAAGCAGAAAGCCAGGCCGGTCATGGCGCCAACCATATCGCCGAGGCCCTGGACGCTGCTGTTCAGAAAAACTTTGATGTCGCCACCCACGAAACGGTCGGCGAGACGACGGAAGCCGATGAGGTTATTGGCGATATAGATGGTGATGGAGTTCATGCCGATCCAGATGAAGGGCTGGCACCAGCGCTGATACTTCCACACATCCACGATGAGGTAGAAGACGCCCATGAGAATGGCGCTGAAACCGCCGGCCACGAGCACAAAGGAGCTGGTCCAGATCTTCTTCACCACGGGGAATTCAAGGTGCCAGAGCCAGCCGAGGATGACGGCAGCCACGCCGCCGGAGATGAGATAGACGACTTTCCGATGCTCACAGACGCTGGTGCTGCGCAGGAAGAGCCCCGCAAAAGCTCCGAGCAGACAGGTGGCGATGGCGGGAATGGTGCTGAGCAGGCCTTCCGGGTCCCAGTAGGTATCGTATTTCCTTCCGGGGAGATATTGGAAATCGAGGTGGTTGGAGAGGTTGTAGCCGGGCGCGTACTTGCCGGTGGTGGTGGCCGTGGTGCCAGAGAAGACGGTTTGAGCGAACGCGAGGTTGTTCGTCGCACCCGCTTCTTTGGCCAGCGGGGCGAGGACTTCCTTGCTGAGTTGGATGTCGCGGATAGGCACAAAGGTCATGATGGCCCAATAGCCAACGAGCAATCCGCCGCAGATGCCGACGAGTTGCTTTGGCTTGAAGAAACAGAAGAGCAATCCGCCGAACATATACGCGAGACCGATGCGCTGGAGTACGCCAAGCAACCGGATGTCCGGCCATTTGTTACTGAAGCCGCCGGAGTAGATGATGCCGATGACGACGAGCAGCAGGCCGCGGCGGATGACGCGTTTCACGGCCATGGCGCGGCCTTCCTGCTCAATAGTGCGGGTGAGGGAATAGACCATCGCCGCACCGACCATGAAAACGAACAGGGGAAAGATGAGGTCGTAGAAGGCGAACCCGTCCCATTCCTTGTGACTGAGCTGCTGGGCGAGGAACTTGGTGACCGGGTTCTCGCTCATACTGCTGAGCGCGCGCACGAGAGCGTCCGCGCCGAGGATCCAGAACATGTCGAAGCCGCGCAGGGCATCGAGGGACACGAGACGGGGGGAAGGTTTCGGTTCAGAGGCAGCGGCAGTGGATGGCGCGGGTGTGCTCATACGCTGGGCGGGAGTATGAGCAGGGAGGGGGAGGGAAGGGAAGCGGAGTTTAGGGTGCTTATTTCTTTTCGGGCATGGATGACTTCTCGGTGAGATTCGTCAATGAAACAGCTTTTGAGAAGAGATACCTTCCGCCAACAGGTGTTTCAAGCAGTGCGTTCATATAGTGGAAGGATTGGCCCTCTTTGTTGGTATATGAATTCTGGTTTACCCTGACTATGAAGCCCTCCAGCCATGTGCGGGTAAGTGGGGACAGTTTTCCTGTGCGGGTTAAGTCTTCGGCATGATATCTGAAGCTGAAATTTGAGGGGAAATTTGTATGCCAAGTATCGGCTTTTACTTCATGCAAAGCGGCAAGCGTCTCGGTGTGGAAAGCAGATTTGTGTTGATTAGATGAGCTCGCTAGTATGTCGGCAAAGGTTATTCCGCTGATCCAAGAAAGGGTAACGATTAAACCTGTTGCTTTAACAATATGTTTTTTGGAATTCACCTGATTTTGATAGCCGGGACGGCTAAGTGGGATGAACAGGAAACCAATCGCGGCGAAACTCAGGAGGAAGAGATGGGCGGAGTATTGATATGCCCAGCCTAAATGGAGATGCAGATGAGCCGTGATCCAGTCGAGGATCGCTGCGGTGTGATACCCCGGTCCCTGTTTCATACTTTTGCCCATCGTGTGAAAGACGGCTACGAGCATGATGGTGAAACCGGCCAGGAAAGCTGCATGGATGGTCCGGTTGGTAACTGTAGCTGCCCAGAAACCTACTGTGACGAAGGAGAGCAAGAAGAGGCTGAGTGTCCACAGGACAGGCAAGTCATGCAGGATTTGCCAGGCCCAGGTCTTCATCGGTTTGACGGCGACGAAGATTTCGAGCGTAGCGAGGAATAAAGGCAGAAGGATCGCGCAACCCAAGCCGATGCTGCTGGCGAGAGATATCTTCAGTAGCCACTGACGTCTCCAAGCGATGGGGAGGGTCAGATTGCAAGCGTGTATGCCCATCTCTTTCTCTTCACCCAAGGAGATGCAGCCTGCGGTGACGAGGATCATGGTCGCATAGAGTGCCAGGAAACCGTTCAAGGTGTCAGACAGCAGAGAGTGCTTCAGCGGGTAGAAGGTGTTCAGCAACAGCATCCCGATCCACAGTGCCGAAAAGAGGTAAGCCATCAGCAAAAGAGGCTGGAAATGTGACAGTTCTTTGCGGAGCAGATTGAGACGGGGCGAGCTGGCCCGCGTGCGAAACCAAGATGTAGAAGATGCTTTCTGTTCATCGGAGGCGGTGAGAAATGGAATCTCCAGATTGGCGGTGCCGGTGTCCTGCAAGCGGGAGAAAAGTTTCCAGCCCAGCCACAGAAACACTGGCGAAACCACCAGGCTGATGCGGAGCAAAATCCCCTCCGTGTTCTGGCTGGCGTCCCAGATGCCGATATCGAAGTAGCGTGTTTGGGTATAGACATACACCATGACTACGGCGATTGCCTGGGAGAACAGGCAAAGCATCGTGCCGCCGATGGTGGAGCGGGTGAACATGACCCAGAAGGCGCCGGAACAAACGGTGTAGATCAAAAAGGCGAGGGCCAACTTCAACTGGCCGCCGATCAAACCCCAGAAGGGCAGACAACTGATCCCGTTCAAGAGGGCGATGGAGATGGTGAGAATGAGGGTGATCTTGAATTTTTCGGTCCAGATTTGCCAGCGGGTGATGGGATGACTGAGGAGTACCGGCATGGTGCGCAGGCTGAATTCCTCACCGAAAGGAAGCGTGGACAGGAGAGCGGTGCCCAGGACGAAACCGACACACGCCAGCATATAAACACCATGGAAGCTCTGCTCGATCTGGGAGGCCGGGAGTAACCAGCTCAGCACAGGAACCAAGCCGATCAAAGCGGCCACCAGCCACGGCCAGAAGAGGGATTGGAACTCTTTTTTCAGGCGGACGTTCATATCAATTATGGGAGTTTTGAGCTTGGTCCGGCAACGAACAGTTCTATTTTTTATTTAACCGTTTTGACGGAAGGGATGCTTCGATGGGGATATAGAATCCAAGGGAGTCCCTGCCGCCAGCCAGTTCCACGATAACTTGAATATGTTCAGTGCCATTGATTTGGAAAGTTTCGTGTGATGGCAAGATGATACAGTTCTCAAGCCATTTCTTGGTTTGGATGGAGAGTTTTCCATTAGCGGCCAATTCTTCCAGATACAACTGGCGCGGGTTTCGATTCAAAGACATGGCAAGGCCTGTTGAAGATGCTTTGAGCGCGGCAAGTGTTTCCTGATAGAGCGCAGATTTTTCCATGTTCTGGTAGTCGCTGCTCCGGCGGACATCGCCCACAGTCATTCCAATTGCAAATGAAGCTGCCAATACGATGGTGGTGTTGGCAAAAAGCCGCCTTGGTGCAAGATCAAGCCAGCGATAGTGACGCCAGCTTAGCGCGAGAAACAAAAAGCCGAGGAGGGAATAACTTATAAAAAGTATCTCTATAGATTTCCATTGAAACCAAGACAGCGAAAGCTGGTGGTTCGCGGTGAACCAAAGAATCGGCTTGGCAGTCAGCCATCCCATGTCATTGCCCATTCCAAAACCGAGACGGTGAAATACAGCTACTGCCACCAAAATGAATCCGGCAAAGAAAGCAGCGTGGATGGTACGGTTCAAGACCGTAGCGGCCCAAAAGCTTAGGGAAATTGACGAGGTGAGAAGGAGACAGAACGACCAGAAGGTTCCTGTTCCATTGTGGATGTTACTGATTGCAGTGTCTAAAACCCTTCCTGCAAAGAGCTTTTCCAGCTCCACCAGCAAGATGGGGACAATGATTCCACCTGAAATCCCAACTAATGTCGCAACGATGATTTTCAAAAGCCACTGTCGCGCAGTTGAGATTGGCGATGTTAGATTGGTCAGGTGTATCCCTAAGTTCTTTTCTTCACCAAGAGAAATGCAACCCGATATCAACAGGACCAAAGGGACGTAAATCAGCGTGATGCCGTTCAGTAGATTGCTCAATACCACCTGTTTCTGAGAGGTAAAATGGTTGGTCAACGCTGCTGCCAGCCACAGGCTCGCGAACAGGGAAATCATTACAAACACGGGCTTATAGAGGCGGAGCTCTTTCAAAATGATGTTGCGAAAGGGCGAGATGGAGCTCATCCGAAGCAGAGCCAATTTGCTGCCAGTGGCTTTTGATTCAAATGAAATCGGAGATTCATTGTCCCAGTTTCCGGAAGGTTGCAGCTTGGAGAACATCCGCCAGCCTAACCAAAGAAGTATAGGAGACAGCATCAGGCTGATCGCGACTAAGAGGTTCTCTGTCTGGCTGCTCCTCATCCACATGCCTGCGGTGAAATAGCTTTTTTGAGTAAACGCATAGGCGATAAGCATGATCACTGCCTGGCTGAAGAGACAAAGCACGGCCCCGCCAATGGTGGAACGGGCTAGCAATGTCCAGAAAGTTGCCGAGCAGAGCGTGAAAATCAGGAAAGCGACAATTATCTTCAACTCATGCTCGATCAAACTGATGAAGGGCAGGTAGCTTACGAGATAGATCAAGACGATGGACGCGATGGTCAGAAAAGTGATGCGAAGTTTTTCTCGCCAGACCTGCCACCTGGTGATTGGTTGACTAAGGAGCATCGGCATGGTGCGGAGGTTTAATTCTTCACCAAATGGCAGAGTGCTTAGCAACACCACCCCAAAGAAAAATCCCGCACTTGAAAGGGTATTAAAGGTGCGAAAACTGGTATTGAAATCCTCTGCTGGCAGAACCCAGCCAAAGATTGGAAGAAGGCCGAGCAACGCCACTGCCAACCAAGGCCAAAGAACGCTTTGGATTTCTTTTTTGAGGCGCACATTCATAAACCGTTTCTCCTCAGGTCTTAAGTGTGGCGACGAAGACTTCTTCGAGGGTCAGTGATTCGCTCGTCAGGTCTTCGGGGGCGAGTTGTTTCAGGCGGTCGTAAATGAGGGGGCCGCCGCCGTTGGCGATGATCTCGAGCTGGCGGCCGTCCTGGCGCACGTGCAGGGCTTCATTGAGGTCGAGGTTTTCTGGCTGGCGGGCGAAGCGCGCGCGGATCTTTTGATACCGCGAACGCGCTTCGTCCGCTCCCAGCTTCAGTACCTCCCGGCCGGCGTCCATGATGGTAAATTCGTCGATGAGGCCCTCGAACTCGCTGATGAGATGCGTAGAGACGAGGATGGTGCGGTTGCCGGGATCGCCCTCCTGATACGCGCCGATGACGGTCTCGATGAATTCACGGCGCACGATGGGGTCGAGGCCGGAAGTGGGTTCATCAAGGATGAGCAGTTCCGGCTCCGGGCAGATGGCACCGATGAGGGCGACTTGGGTGCGTTGGCCTTTGGAGAGGCCGCCGGTCTTTTGATCGGCTTTCAGGCGGAAGCGCCCGAGGAGTTCGCTCTCGATCTTGGTGCTCCAATGCGGGCGGAAGGAGGCGAGGTAATCGAGGGTCTCGCGGACGGTCATCCACGGGTAGAAGGCGACGAAGTCCGGCACGTAGGCGAGGCGGCGTTTCACCTCCACCTCGTGCTTGGCGGGGTCGAGGCCGAAGAGGCGCACGGTGCCATGCTGCGGGCGCAAGAGATTCAGCAGGCACTTCATGGTGGTGGTCTTGCCCGCTCCGTTACGACCGAAAAGGCCGTAGCAGCGGCCACGCGGCACGGAGAGGTTGAACTGGTGCACGGCCTCCGTGCGACCGTAAGCGTGGGTGAGACCTTGGATATCGATGATGGCAGCGGGCTGGCTCATAAGATGGCGGTTTGATTTTCGGATTCGTTGTCACGCTGGCGAACTTCCATCGCCGCGAGCCGTTCGTGGACCAGGGTGACAAATTCCTCGGGGCTTACTTGCAGGTGATGGGCCTGGACGATGGCCTGGTCGATTTCCTGGATCAGCAACTTGCGGCGGGCGTCCTTCTTCAGCGGGGAGGAACCCTTCCGTTTGATGAAGCAGCCTTTGCCGGGGATGGTTTCGATGACGTCCTGGCTTTCCAGCTCGGCGTAGGCCTTGGCAATAGTGTTGCGGTTGACGCGCAGTTCCTCGGCCAGGGGGCGGATGCCAGGGAGGGGTTCATCCGGTCGGAGCACGCCCGAGGCGGCGGCGGCCTTGATCTGCTCGACGAGCTGCAGATAGACCGGGAGACCGGATTTGAAATTGATCTGAAAGATCATGGCGTTGGGTAACTGTCATAGGACACTAGGACAGTTTGCGGAAATGTCAAGCGGGGAGATATTTTAGCCACGGCCCCGACTAAAGCCGGGGTGAAATGGAACACGGATCAACACGGATGGGGGATGATTGGGGCGGGAAACATCGAACATCGAACGCCCAACATCGAACATCGAAAGGGGGAAGTTATCAAAGTGGATGACACCGCCGATGCGGCTAAGGACGTGCGATGGTGAAGGCCTTGGTTTGGGGCCGGGTGGAACTCCGACAATTGTCGCGAGCAGGCCGGTCCTTACCAGCACATCATTCAGCGCAGGTCGAGGGCGACGAGTTTCTTGGTGTCGCGGGCGTAGAGGATGCCGCGGGCGAGGGCGGGGTAGTTGCGGACGTTGCTGCCGAGGATTTGGGCGCGATTGAGTAGTTTGTATTCGTTAGGATCGGCAGAGACGGAGAGGAGTTCGCCGCGTTCGGTGAGGACGAGAAGTTGATCACCCGCGAGCAGAACGTTCGCTGGAGTAAGGCCGGGCTTGCTCCATTTAACATTTCCGGTGGCGAGTTCGACGCAGCGGAGTTCCGTGCCGCCCGCGAAGTCGTGACGGCCATGCAGGCCGTAGAGGAAGCCATTGGTGTGGACGCTGGTGGCGTATTGGTTGGACATGGAGTCGTCGTTGGACCAGATGACTTTGGGTTTGTCGTTGCCGGTGAGTTCAAGCAGGGACGCACCGGTGTCGTAGCTGGCGGAGATGAAAACGCGGTTGCCGAGGATGAGCGGGGTGGCGCCATTCACGGAGGCGTGCTCACGAGCGCGCCAAGGGTAATCGAACAGGACTTTGCCATCGGCGGGATTGAGGGCGGCGAGTCCGGCGCGGTGGAAGACGAAGGCGAGGCGCTGGCCATTGATGGTGGCAATGGCGGGGGAGGAATAGCTGGCTTCGTGAGCGGTGGCTTTCCATTTCACTTTGCCGGTGGTGAGGTCTAAGGCGACGATGCCAGCGCCGTTTTCGCCACCGATGTTCACGATGACGGTGGAGCCCTCCACGAGCGGAGAGCAGGCGAAGCCGAAGAAGCCTTTGTCCGCACCGAAATCTTTGCGGGTATTGATCTGCCAGAGTTTCGTGCCGTCCTTGAAACTGACAGCGGTGAGGATGCCATCGGCACCGAGGGTCACGACAGTGTTGCTAGTGATGGTGGGGACAGCGCGGGGGCCGTTGTCGAAACCAAAGCCATCGACGTAGGTGGTCGGATACTTGAACTGCCAGACGGGAGTGCCATCGGTGGCGTTGAGGCAGTCGATGATCTCGTCATTCGCTACGCGGTGGAAGAGGATGAGGTTGCCATCTGCAACGGAAGGACCGGCGAAACCGGAGCCGACGTTTTTCTGCCAGAGAACTTTTGGGCCTTCCTTCGGCCAGGTCTTGGCCAAGGCAGGACCGTGATAGATGCCGTCGCGGTTGGGGCCGAGGATTTGGGGCCAGTCTTGGGCGGACAAGTTCCCAGCGAGAATCGTCAGCAGAAATGCGAACAGGACGGCTTGCATGAGTGCCAAGATTTACCAGGTGGTCAACTGGGTCAACACTAACGCAAGAAGAAGGGTATGATGAACGCCAGTAACAGGATGATCGCCGCCAGCCACCAGTACCAGGCGATGCCATTGGGCCGGGAGGGGGTGCCGAATTCGCGTTTCTGGTATTCCTCGTAGTCGAAGTCTTCGTCGGAGGGCGGAAGGTCGAGGCTGCTGGCGTAGGCGGTCTCGGACCAGCCGGTGGATTCGTCCGCGCCGCAGCCTGGGCAGGCTTTGGCATCGGGCGGGACGTCTTCACCGCAGTTGGGGCAGGTCTCGGGGGCCATGGGCAAATGATGAATGAAGAAGTAAGAATGAGGAAAGGGAAAACGGGCTGTCCCGCCAAACATGGGTGTGATGCAAAGCGGGCGAGGAACGGGGGTGGTTGTTTATGGTGGACTTTGGCTGGCGGCGTGGGTCCGGAGGAGGAAATTGGTAGAAAACCTCGGCACTTATGTACAAGTGCCGAGGTGGGTTTCAAAGGGATTTTGAACGGGAGGAAACAGCGGGAACGGGGAGGAGGTGAGGAAAACGCTTAACGCCCAACGTTCAGAGATGGAGAAAAATCAACCGAATGGGGTTAAATGAATGAGACAGGGAAGTAGTTTTTAGGGTTTGCACGGCGAATTATGGCTAACATATTGGTTTTCAACGGGTTGCGATAAGTGAAAATATTTTCAGGAAAAGGGGGGCATGGACAGCGGTTGTCCTAGTGACCGGAGTAGGGTGGTGGCGGAAAATGAAGAATTAAGAATGGAGAAGGAAGAAAGATGAAACGGGAAATCGAGGATGGAGGCGGGAGAGTGAAGAGTGTGAGTGCGCGTTCTTGCGATGAGCGTGGAGGATGGTTTATGTTTAACGCCATGACCATGTTTCGTCGCACTTGCAGTTTGATGCTCGCCGCCATGACGACCGCCATTGTGTTCTCTACCGAGGAGGCTGAGGCCCAGCCCGCCGGTTTCAACTATGACGAGGCAAAGGTGCCGCATTACACCTTGCCTGACCCGTTGCTGAAAGAGGATGGCACGCTGGTGACCAAGGCGAAGGAGTGGGAGAAGGAGCAACGGTTGCACATCCTGCGCCTGTTCGAGGAGCACGTGTATGGTCGCATGCCAGCGGCACCGGCGCATGTGCGGTATGAGTTTCGCGGAGTGGACAAGATGGCGTTCAACGGGCTGGCGACGCGCAAGGAAGTGGTCATCCACCTGACGGACAAGAAAGACGGACCGACGATCGATCTGTTGCTCTATGTGCCGAATCAACGGCGGGGCAAGGCCCCGGTGTTCGTGAGCCTGAGTTTTTACGGCAATCATACCACGACCACCGATCCCGGGGTCACGCTCTCCACGAAGTGGATGCGGGATAACAAAGAGTTCGGCATCGTGAAGAACCGGGCGACGGAGGCTTCGCGCGGCAAACAAGCGAGCCGTTGGCCGTATGAGATGATCTTGGAGCGCGGTTACGCGGTGGCGACGGCGTATTATGGCGACCTTGAGCCGGACCATGTGAATGGCTGGAAGGATGGCATTCGCGGGGCGTTGCATCCGGCGGGGCAGGAGTTCAAGGGCGATGACTGGGGCGCGATCGGGGCGTGGGCGTGGGGCATGAGCCGCATGGTGGATTATCTGGAGAAAGATGGTGATATCAATGACAAGCAGATATTAGGACTGGGACATTCACGTCTGGGCAAGGCGGCGCTCTGGGCCGGGGCCACGGACGAGCGGTTTGCCATCACAATCTCGAACAACTCGGGGTGCGGCGGGGCGGCACTGGCGCGGCGGGCCTTTGGTGAGACGGTGAAACGCATCAATACCTCTTTCCCGCACTGGTTCTGTGACAATCACCTGAAATATAATGACAACGAAGCGGCGATGCCGGTGGATCAGCATGAATTGATCGCGCTGATGGCTCCGCGACCGGTATACATCGCGAGCGCGGTGGAGGATCAATGGGCGGACCCGAAGGGTGAGTTCCTTTCCGGTGTGCATGCGGGACCGGTGTACCAGCTCTTCAAGAAAACGGGGTTGGGTGTGACGGAGATGCCGGAGGTGAACATGCCGGTGGGCGACTACATCGGCTACCATATCCGCACAGGCAAGCATGACGTGCTGGAGTATGACTGGGAGCAGTACATGAATTTTGGCGACCGCCATTTCGGCCGCAAGGCGAAGAAGAAGGACTGATGCCTGGATACCGCTACAGTAAGAGTTCTGCGATGAGGGGAAGCGGAGGGTTGTGGCAACGGGTTGTTGGCGGGCTGATGGTGTTGTTCTGGCTGGGCGCGCTGCAGGGAGCGGAAACGGACAAGGTTCATCCAATCGCCATCCGGGCGATCGATGCCACCTCGGCGGCGAAGGTCAGTTACTTCCGCGATATCAAGCCGCTCTTGGCAAACTATTGTGTGGAATGCCACGGGACGACGGAACCGGAGGGGGAGTATCAAGTGGGTTCGGTGGCGGAGTTGCTCAAATCGGGCAAGAAAAACGGGCCGGGGGTGATTCCGAGCAAGCCGGATGAGAGCCCGGTGGTCCGCTATATCCGCGGGGAACTTAAACCGCAGATGCCCAAGGGCAGTCCGCCGGTGAGTGCGGAGGGGCTGCATTTGTTGCGCCAGTGGATTGCGGCGGGAGCGAAGGATGATTCGGCAGATGCGGTGCTGACGGCCAGTGTCGAACGGGCCGCCTGGGAGAAATTTGATCCACGCAAGCACGAGACCATCGCGAAGGCCCGTCTTTCAGCGGAGGAGATGAATGCGCTGTTGAGCGATGAGACCGATGGCGAGCGACGGTTTCTGGCGCGTCGGGCATGGCGGCTGACGCAATTACCGCCGGCTCCGCCAGCACCCGCAGTGAAAGGGCCGGTGTTCAATGCGGTGGATAAATTCATCGTGGCCAAGTGGGAGGCGAAGGGTTTGCCGGAAGCGGTGAAAGCACCGGCGCTCTGCAGTGATGAGGCGTTTTTGCGGCGGGCTTATCTGGATATCATCGGGATCGTGCCTACGGCATTGGAGGCGCACCAGTTTCTCTCGGATCAAAGCCCGGAACGGCGCTCGCGCCTGGTCGAGGCTTTGCTCGCGCGCGGTGAAGATTACGCGAGTCACTGGACGACCTTCTGGGAGGATCTTATCGCCAGTTCGGATTCGAACATCCGGGGCGGGATGCTGACCCGGGGCAATTACCGCTTGTGGATTCATAACAGTCTGCAGAAAAACAAGCCGTATGACTTGATGGTGGCGGAATTGGTCGATACCTCGCTGCCGGGGGCGCGCAAGGCGGCAGAGCAACGTTCCTTTGAGGAGACGTTCAAGGTGGGCTTTGTGCGGAATGATACGCCGGTGGTGACGATGGAGACGGCGGCGAATATCGGCCAAGTATTCTTGGGAACGAGCATGAAGTGCGCTTCCTGCCACAGCCACTTCGAGAATGCGGAATGGCCGCAGGCGCGGTTCATCGCGTTTGCGAGCATCTTCGCCGAGAAGGACCTGGAACTGGTGCGGTGTGAAAAACGCACGGGTTCCTATATCACGCCGGCGTTTCCGTTCGAGATCCCGGCGGCACCGAGCCAATTGCCGCTCGCGCTGGAGGAGCGCCTGCACCGGACGGCCCAGTTGCTGACGGACCCGCTGAATCCGAGACTGGCGCAGGCGTTCGTGAACCGGCTGTGGAAACGGTGCTTCGGGCTGGGGCTGGTGGAGCCGGTGGATGAGTTCCGCTCTGACCGGCAGGCCAGCCATCCGGAATTGCTGGAATGGCTGGCACAGGAATTCATGCGCTCGGGTTATGATATCAAGCATGTGTTGCGATTGATCCTGAACAGCCGCACCTATCAACTGGCCTACGATGCGAAGCTGGCGGATGCTTTTGATCCCACGAAGCCAGATGCGCCGCGCTATTTTCGCTCACCGCAATTGCGCCGGATGAGTGCGGAGCAGTTGCTGGATAGCCTGAACGTCGTGGGTACGCAGCAAAGCATCGCCGCAAGACGCCTGTTGTTCCGGTCAGAAGCCACGGTGCTGACCCAGGCGCTGGGCCGCCCGGCCTCACGTAGCGAGGTCATCACGACGCGGTCGGAAGAGATGGCAGTCATCCAGTTTCTCGAGATCCTGAACGGGGCGGAGTATCAATCGCAGATTTATCGCTCACCGTTGTTGGACCTGTTATCGGTGGAGGATGATGCGGCGGTGGCGGTGGAATCACTTTATCTGGCCGCTCTGGTGCGCAAGCCGAGCGCTGAAGAAAGTCAGAACTTCAGCAAATGGCTGCAGCCGGCCTTGCAGAAGACGAAGGGGATCAAGCTGCCCGTAGAAGAGCTCGTGCTGTTCGATGATGATCTGCCGGAGATTTTTGTGGCGCTGACGAATAAAGAGCACGTCGCGTGGAGTTGGGGCAAGAAAGATGCCCAGCCGGTGTTTGCCGGGCAGTTTTCCATCCGGACGAAAGGCGACGGCAAAGTGCAGTGGCAAGGGGCGAGTTTTCCGCCGGATCTGGCCGTGGTAAGCATGAATGAGAGCATTTTTGCCCAGGTTTATCTTGATCCCAAGAACCCGCCGCAATCGATTTGGTTGCGGGTGCAGCAAGAGGATGCGGAACACCAGGTCGTGTGGACCAGCACGCCCTTAACCAGGCCGTCCGATCCCATGCTGGTCACCGTGTTCGGCGGGGAACTGCCGATGGCCGGCGGCTGGGTGAAGCTGGAAATGCCGTTCAAGAAAATGCAACTCGTCAACGGTTCCATCAAGGCGATCTCGTTCGGTGTGCAGGGCGGCACGGCCTATTGGGACAGCATCGGACTGACGCGTGCCGGACGTTCGCCGCGCGTGCAGCCGCTGGGCGATGTGTTATGGGCCTTGGAAACGGGGCCGGAATTCCAATTCATCCGATGAGCAGAACACTGACACGCCGGAGTTTTTTGAGCTGCACTACCGCGGCTCTGGGGGCGTTTGCCGTGACCGAGGCATGGGACCGCTTGCAGGCGGCGGCACAGCCGGAGGCGAAGGCGGACAGCGTCATCTTCATCTGGCTGCCGGGCGGAGTCTCGCAGATGGAGACGTGGGATCCGAAACCATTCACCCCTTATCGTCAAGGGATGCGTGGGAACGAGCTGTTCGCCACGTGCGATTCGATGCCCACCTCGGCAGATGGCATCCGGCTGGGAGCGGGGCTGCCGCATCTGGCGAAAGTGATGCATCACGCGACGGTCATCCGTAGCATCGCGAACGAGGCGAAGTTCGGGGCGCTGCATCTGAAGGCGCAATATTACATGATGACCGGCTACGTGCCGCCCTCGGGAGTGCGGGCGCCGAGCATGGGGGCGGTGATCTCCCGCTTGAAAGGGCGGCGACAGGCGCAGGTGCCCGGCTATGTTTACATCGGGCGCGACATCGATACTAATGACGTCGAGAAGCAGTTCATCAACGAATTCATCGGCGGAGGTTTCTACGGGGTGAATTACTCGCCCTTCATGATCCCGGACCCGAGCCGGGGACTGGCCACGCTGAACACGTTGCCGGGATTGCCTGCCCAGCGCATCGATGAGCGGCTCGGGCTGTGGCGCACGGTGGCGAAGAACGGCCCGGCCGAACTGCAAGATTCACCCAAGGCGGCGGAGTTCCAGAAGCAGATGGATGAGGCCCGGGCGTTGATGGATTCGCCGGTGAAGAAGGCGTTCAACTACGCGAAAGAGGAGAAGCCGGAGACTTTGGCGGCGTATGAGCCGGAGATCACGCGGGACCGGCTGCTGGATAAAAATTACTACCATGGCAAACGCTTCGCGCACGGATTGCTGCTGGCGCGGCGATTGGTGGAGACGGGGGCGCGCTTTGTGCAGGTCGAGTATCAGTACGGGCCGTTCCTCGGCTTCGACATCCATGCGAACGGAGCGAAGCGCATGGTGGAGATGAAGCAGCAGATTGACCGACCCATCGCGCAACTCATCAAGGACTTGGACCAGCGCGGGTTGTTGAAGCGCACGCTGGTGGTGGTGGCGTCGGAGTTTGGTCGTACGATCGCGAGTGCGCCCTCGGCGGGGGTTGAGCCGGAAGGTTTTGCGGAGAAGCACACAGGCGCGGACTTGGTCATCGAGAACGAGGAGATGTACGGCTTGCACGGCCATTTCAGCAGCACGAACGCGATGCTGCTGTTCGGGGGCGGGTTCAAGGGAGGTTACGTCTATGGCAAGACGGCGGCGGAGCATCCGATGGTGCCGATCGAGAACGCGGTGCGGCTGGAAGATGTTCACGCGACGATCTATCAGGCGCTGGGTATCGCGCCCGACACGCATTTCGTGACGGAAGGGCGGCCTTTCTATGTGACGCGGGATGGCAAGGGCAAGCCGGTGACGGCGATGCTTGCCTAAGGAGCGCGGCTTTTAAGCCGCTTCAATTCACATAACCAAAAAAAGCCCGAAGAAGCCTTTGGCTTACTTACGCCATAGGATCTTTCTCGAATCGACTGACGGTTGGAAGTTGAAGCGGACTAAAGTCCGCGCTCCGTTCGTTTGCTTTGTGCTTTGAACTTTCCCGGCGCAGCCTCTAGCCTTTGCTGCGCGTGTCCCGCATGTTAAAATCTTCGGGGGCTATGGCCTTTGCCACCTTCATCAGCCGCATCCTCGGCATGGTGCGGGAGATGGTGTACGCGCGGTTCATGGGGGATAGCTGGGTGGCGGGCGCGTTCATGCTGGCGTTCACGATCCCCAATCTCTTTCGCCGCTTGCTGGGCGAGGGGGCGTTGACGGCGGCGTTCATCCCCATCTTCAAGGACAAGGAGAAGAACGCGGGTGAGCAGGAGATGTGGCGTGCGGCGAATGCGGTCATCTCCGGTCTGGTGCTGTCATCGGCGGTCATCGTGCTACTGGTGCTGTCGGGCCTCACGCTCACGCTGAAGTTCGGTTCCTTCGAGACGGACACGCGCCTCATGCTGGAGCTGCTGCGCGTGATGTTCCCCTACATGATGCTGGTATGCCTGGCGGCGGTCTTCATGGCCATGCTCAATGCACGCGGCCATTTCTTCATCCCGGCCTTGGGAGCCACGCTGCTCAATGTGGTGATGATTGCCTCGGTGTTCTGGCTGGCTCCCAAGTTCGGAGAGAAGCTTGAGCTGCAGATCTTCGCGCTGGCCATCGGTGTATTGGTCGCTGGTTTGGCACAAGCCGGATTCCAGCTCCCGACGCTATGGAAGGAAGGATACAAGTTTCAATGGGTCTCGCCGTTCCAGAACGAAACCGTGCGTGCCGTGGTCACCAAGATGATCCCGGGCACAGTGGGTGTCGCGGCGTTCCAGATCAATGTGCTGATGACCCAAGGGATCGCCTTTGCGCTCGACCCGATGATCAATGCCTCCTTCGGTTATGCCATCCGCCTGATGGAACTGCCTCAAGGGATGTTCGGCATCGCGCTGGCCACGTTCTTGTTGCCGACGCTTTCCGGGCTGGCGGCGGAGAAGAAGTATGACGAGTTCGGCGGGACCTTGAGCAAAGGCATGCAGCATCTGCTCTTCGTGAATCTGCCCGCCTCCATCTTGCTCGTGCTGTTGGCGGAGCCGATCGTGCGGCTGCTCTTTGAACGGGGCGAGTTCGGTCCGGATTCAACAGGCCGGGCGACTTTGGCACTGGCTTTCCTGGCTCCCGGTCTCGTGGCATACTCCATGGTGAACATTTTGGCGCGTGCCTTTTTCGCGCTAGGAGACACAACGACTCCTATGAAGATCAGCGTGTTCTGTCTGGTGGCGAACTTGCTGCTGACGCTCGCGTTCATCTTTCCCATGCAACAGGCCGGTCTGGGACTGGCGAACACCATCAGCTCATGGATCAATGTCTGGCTGCTGCATCGGGCACTGAAGAAGAAGCTAAGCAAGCTGGATCTGGATGAATTTCACCGCAGCGTGGGCCCGACGGCTTTGGCGGCGTTCATCGCGTGTGCGGTGGCGTTTGGCATCTGGCGCTTGTGGGTGAACCAGCTCGGACACGCGACGCTGTGGCTGCGTATGGGGGAAGTGTTCGCCCCGCTGCTGGCCTCTATTGCGGTTTATTGGGCCATGGCCATCCCGCTGAAGATTTCTTCCGCGCATGAGATGTTGGAGATGGTGAAGAAACGGAAGAAGTAGGCGGATGCTTCGTAAGGGTAGGGACGGCTGTCCTCAGCCGTCCGCAGTCGGAGCCCATGGTACGCATGTGCCGAGTATCGTAGTGACGACTGAGAGCGCTGACCACTCCCCTTGATCTCAGTGAGCCACAGTTCATCGATTGTCCTTGGCTTCGGCGTCGGACCGCTGAGGACAGCGGTCCCTACCATTGCGCTCCAGATTTGACAGACCGAGTGGTTCGGTTATTTTCTGTTCATGGGTCGCCCGTCCAAAACTGACAAGCCCGCACGCGAGAAGATCATCGAGACGGCTTACCGCCTTTTCTATGAGCAGGGTTATTTTCAAACGGGCGTGAACCAGGTCATCGCCGAGGCCAAAGTCTCGAAAGCCACCTTCTTTGCGCATTTCCCAACGAAGGATGATCTCTGTCTAGCCTATCTGCGGGAACGGGCCCGGGTGGACCTGAGTGCAGTGAAGGATTTCATCCAATCCCAAAAGACGCCGCGTAAGCGCTTCTTTGCCTTCATGGAAGCGCTGGAAACGTGGCTGCCAGACACGCAATTTCGCGGTTGCGGCTTTGCCAATCTCACGGTGGAAGTGCTTGATCCGGCCAGTCCTTTGCGGAAGGAAGTCATCTATCACGATGATGCCTTCCGCTCCATCTTGCGGGATGTCAGCCGCGATCTGGTGGCCAGCGACAAGGCGAAGTATGGCCATCTGGACGTCGAGGAACTAACGGATTTCTACTATCTGGTCGTAGAAGGAGCCATCGCCTCGGCCCGGAATTACAACGATGTCTGGCCGATCCGCAAGGCGCGCAAGGCGCTGGAGCGGTATGTGGGTTCGCAAGGATAAGAAACAGACTAGTCTGTGCAGTTAAAAGGCGGCTTTTGGTTTTCAAACGGTAGAAAAGGGGGCGGTTTTTAGGGTGGTGGCAGGATTTTCAAGATTTCTTAAAACTTTCGCGAAACAGTCACTGGGGCTTTCTTGGTTTCTCATTTGCAAGGGGATACAGCGGGTGGAGACGCCGTTTCTGGCCTGATCCGGTCTTTTGCGTGGCTGCGAATGGTACAGCCGTGGCTAAGGAAAGGACTTGCCCGTCAGGCATCACGATGCCGGGCGGTTTAATAACGACATAGATCATAAATAACTACGGAAAGAAGACAGACATGTGTACGCAGTGCCTACCCAAGTTGAATGAGGAAAAAGTGGACCAGTTCGCCCGGCAGATGATCGGGCATCTGAACAGCGCCGGCATCGCGCTGATGACTTCCATCGGCCATCGGACCGGCCTTTTTGACACGATGGCGAAGCTGGACTTTGCCACGAGCAAAGAGATAGCGACTGCCGCCGGACTGAACGAACGTTATGTCCGCGAGTGGTTGGGCACGATGACGACCGGGCGTATCGTGGACCATGATGCAACTACGAATAAATTTCATCTGCCCGCCGAGCACGCCATGTTGCTCACGCGTGCCGCCGTGCCGAACAATATCGCGATCCCCATGCAATGGGTGAGCGTGTTGGGCAGTGTGGAGGACGAGATCGTGGAGTGCTTCAAGCGCGGCGGCGGCGTGCCGTATGAGAAGTACAACCGTTTCCACGAAGTGATGGCGGAGGAGAGCAACCAGACGGCGGTGGTGCCGCTGAAGGAGCATTTGCTGCCGTTGGTGGACGGGCTGAAGGCGAAGCTGGAGCAGGGCATCGAGGTGCTGGATGTGGGCTGTGGCTCAGGCCGCGCGCTCATCGCCATGGCGATACATTATCCGCAGAGCCGCTTCACGGGGTATGATCTCTGTGAAGAGGCGGTCATCGCGGCGCGTAATTACGCGAAGGCGGAAGGTGTCACCAACGTGACCTTTCAGACGGTGGATGTGTCACGCTCCAAGGACGTGGAGAAGTTCGACCTTATCTTCACCTTTGACGCGGTGCATGACCAGGCGAAGCCGGATGTGGTGTTGGAATACATCTACACTGCGCTCAAGCCGGATGGCCTGTATTTCATGCAGGACATTGGAGGCTCGAGCAACGTGGCGGGGAACATGGAGCACATGCTGGCACCGTTCATCTACACCATCTCGTGCATGCACTGCATGTCAGTCTCGCTGGCGCAGGGCGGAGCGGGCCTGGGGGCGATGTGGGGCAAGGAGCTTGCGCTGCAGATGCTGGCGGAAGCGGGCTTCAAGAAGGTGGATGTCGAGAAGCTCAACCATGACATCATCAACTATTACTACCTTGTGAGGAAGTAAACGAACGGGCCGGGAGCTCGCGGTAAACGATCACCCTCTTCTTTGGGATGTCTCGAAGAGGAGGGTGTTTTTTGGAAGGTGGTGCAAAAACTCGAGCGCGAAAGGAGCGCGGCATTTATGCCGCCTAAATATTCAAACGCCAAGAGGTCACAAAATAAACAATGATTGGATCAAGCAGAAGCCGTTCTTTGAGCTGCTTTTGCTGATGGGAATTTAGGCGGCTTAAAAGCCGCGCTCCGCCGGGCGGGTGGATTTTCGCCCGTTTCTATTTTTGAGCCTTCTGTGCCTTTTTGCGGCTATTCCAATTCACTCGTGCCGGGTCGGAGACCGGCGCTCCGCCATTCGCCGAATTGGAGCTCGGAGCTCCGTTAGCGGCTCGTTTGCTTGAGCAGGCCGCGGCCGGATTCGGTTTCGGTCCAGAAGATTTGGAAGCCTTCGCTGGTGCCGATGAGGCGCGGGTAGGCGGCGGTGGTGGAGGCTTCGCGGAGGCGTTCGGGTGCGCTCCATTTCTTGCCGTCTTTGCTGGTGGCGAACATCAGCGCGATCTCGCCGTCTTCATTCTCTTCCCACACGATGCCGACACCTTTAGCACCGGCAGCGACATCGGCGCGACGGGCGGAACTGGTGCCGAGTTTCGCTGGCTTGCTCCAGGTGCGATTGTTTTTCGAGGAGAGATGATAGACGCCGGATTCTCCCGCTTTGCCAGTCCAGACGACGGCGTGAGTCACGGTCGTTTTGCCTTTTACTTCCGTAGCAAGACCGCCGCCGACGTGCGGGCAACCGGTGAAATCCCAGGCGAACTTGCCGACGGTCGTTGGCTTGCTCCATTGGGTGCCGCCATCCGTGGAGGTGAAGAGCGCCATATCGCGTGGCTTCTTGTCGCGGAAGAGGACGAGCGGGCCGGTTGGGCCAGCGGCCAATTTGTTCCAGCAGCATTCGCACGTGTCGGGCTTGAGTGTCAGGTTTTTCTGCCAACTTACTCCGCCATCGGAGGAGCGGGCGTAGCGCAGCCCTTGGCGGCCATCACGGCTGTCGAGCCAGGCGAGGTGAAAATTGCCGGAACTATCTGCGCAGAGATCGGAAAAGCTGTGGCCGGTGGTGAGGCCGTCATCGGCGGGATTGGGGCCAACGTGCCAGGTCTTGCCGCCATCCTGGGAGATGGTGGTGACGAGGGGGCCGCTGTTGAAGTTGCCGGTGCCTTTGATCATCCAGACGGCGACGAGCTTGTCACCAGCGGCGGCGATCTGGGCGTCCATGCCGCGATTCGGCGAACTGGGAGCGATGATGCCGGCGTTGGCACGCACACGGGGAGACCACGTCTTGCCGCCATCGGTCGAGCGTTGGTGCATGAGCATGGGCTGGCCGTTCGGCAGATAATCCGCGACGAGCAGATGGATGGTGTCGCCATCCGCATAGACATCGAGACTGTGGATGCCGAGGCGTTTGATGGCTTCGCCATGCTCGGAGGCGTTCATCGGGGCCGTCGTAAGCGCGATGGCCAAGAGCAGGAGACAGCAGTTCCGGACGAGAGAGAAAATATTCATGCAGGAAAAATCATGGCTGGGCGGTTTCCTTCACGGCTGCGGCCTGACGCATCGCTTCGGCCAGTTGTTCACCGGTCCAATGATTGCCGTCGAACTGGCGGAAGACCTTGCCCTGCGGATCGAGCACCACGGTGCGGAGATTGTGGGAGATGCTGCCGGCCTCTTTGGTCATCTGGAGGTCACAGAGCGGGGCGAGCTGTTTGAGCACTTCTGCGCTCGCGACGGCAAAGAGCCAACGGTCGCTGTTGCCTTTGCGATAACTGTTCGCATAGCGCGCCAGTACGGGTGGCAGATCGAATTCCGGATCGAAGGAGAGAGAGAGGAACTGGAAGTTCGTCACACTACCGGAGTTCTCCAGCAGGTTCTGCCGGGCGGCGGCGAACTGATAGCCCATGCGTGGACAGAAGTCCGGCAGCGGACAGCGCGTGAAGATGAAGGTGAACGCGAGCACCTGGCCGCGATATTGCGAGAACTTGATCTCCTCGCCGCGTTCGCTGGTGAAGGCGAAGTCAGGCATCACATCGCCGACTTTGAGCGAAGGGTCGAGGCGTGGTTTCAGTGCGGCAGCTTTCGAGGGCGGGACCATGGAGGAACTGCCGCTACTGGTACCGATGCGTTTCAGGTTTTGGATCCAATGCTTGTCGGCATCCGCGTGCAGTTCGAAGGTGATCTCATCGCCTACTTTGAGTCCGGCAAGTTCGTTGGTGTTCAGCACGGTGAGTTCCATCGTCATCTTGGGCATGTAGCCGGGGATCTCTTCGTGGCGGATGACGGCGGTCTTCAGATCGGTCGCGATCTCGCGGATGAGTCCGCGCGTCGGATGCATGATGGCACCGGTTTTGGCTGGGGTATTCGCGGTCGTGGTGACCGTTGGCGCAGTAGGGGCGGGAGATGGTTGCTGGCCGCAGGCGACCAGAAGCAAGGCTGTGAGCAGCAAGAGTGCAGAAGTGACGCGGCTCATTTCCCTTCCTTCCGCAAGGCTTCCAATGCCTGCACCACCAGCGTGGGGGAATCCGGGTTCATGCCGTTGAAATAGGTGCGGACCACGCCTTGTTTATCGACCAGAGCGATTCGTTCCGTGCCTTGAAAACCACCGGGCATGAGCGGGTTCTCCGCTTCGGTGCCGCGCTTGAGGAAGCTGGTCTCGATGAGGGTGTAGAGCGGTTCTTTCTCGCCGGTCAGGAAGAGCCAGCGGTTCGCATCGGCCTCGAAACGGTCGGCGAATTTCGTGAGCACCTCGGGGGTGTTGCTGCGCGGGTCCACGGTGAGGGAGAGGAGTTGCACGTCCGGCAGATCCTTGGTGAGGCGCTGGATCTCGGCCATGTGTTTGCTGACGTTCAGGCAGGAGACGGAGCAACTGGTGAATACGAAGCTCACGATGGCGAACTTGCCTTCCAGCTCGGCCTGCGTCACCGGGCGGCCGCTGCGATCGGTGAGGGCGAAGGGGGCGACGGTGCGCACGCGGGCGGCTTCGGCCTTGCGTTGCTGGCTCTTCACAAAGGCCGCACAGAGCACGGCAATGGTGACGACCACCGCCACCGCGATGACCTTGGTGAAGATCGCCACATCCGCGCCTGCGTCTTCGGGGCGATACTGTTCTTCCTTTTTCTGTCCAGTTGGTTCCATCACTACTTAACGTTTCGTTATCGGTTCGGCGGTGTAGCCGGCTTCTTTCACCACGTGGACCAGATTGCTGGTGGTCACGCGGTTCGTGTCATAGGCCACGATGGCGAGCTTGTTCGTCAGCGAGACGTTCACGTAGGTGACGCCGGCGGTGCGCTTCAGCTCGGACGTGATGCCGTCGGCGCAACCTTCGCAGAACATGCCGGTAATGCGGAACTGGTTCGTGGCGTTCGCCCGGACCGGTTCAGCGGCGTGGCTGCTTATCACCCATGACAGCAGCGCTAATGTGCTTATCCGTTTCCACATAAGTTCAGACCGCCCAGTATATACTGGAGCGATGCATTCTGCCAGTGGTTGATTCATAGTCTTACCAGCTTATGCAAAGAG
>JAEYXS010000111.1 GCA_023431185.1 Verrucomicrobiota bacterium | reverse complement strand
GGCGGCGCTGGCTCTAATACAAACGGCCCGGCTGCTCACACAGCCGGGCCTTTTCATTACCGAGATTCTTTACGCAAACGCCGCGCGCAATTCCTCAAGGTGTTTCGGGATCGCGTCATACGGATCGGGCTTGGCCTCGTACTCCAGCGCCACGAAGCCCTGATAGTTCGCGTCCTTCAGTATCTTCATCAGCTTCTTGATGTCGGAATGCACCTTCTCCGCCTTCGGACCGAACTGGATCTCCACCTTCACCTGCACGTTCACGGCGTAAGGGGCGCACTTGGCCAGATCACCATACGGGTCTTCCGTGCGGAAATTGCCCGTGTCCAGATTGATGCCGAGCCACGGACTCTTCACCGCTTTCACCATGTTCAGCAACTGCTCCGGCAACGTCACGATGCCACCGTGGTTCTCCATGCCCAGGATGATGCCCTTCTTGCCCGCGTAATCGCAGCATTCTTCGAGTGCGGCGATGCAATTGGCCAACGCCACCTTTTCATCCACACCCTTGGCGGGTTGGCCGGCGAACACGCGGATGTGCGGTGCACCCAGTACTGAGGCCTGATCGATCCACTTTTTCACATCCGCGATCTCGGCATCCAGCTCCGGTCCCTTAACACGGGCGAAGTTGTTACCCACCGCGCTGCCGCTGATCATCACGCCGCGCAGGAAGGCGTGACGGCGCAGCTTCAGCAAATCATCGGTGGTCGTGGCGGGATCGAAGAAATAACTGGTCAGCTCTGCGCCCTCGCAATTGTGGTCCGCGCAGTAATCCACGAACTTGAACATGTCCATCTGCTTGGAGGAGTCCGCGATGGTCTTCTGCTTGCCGCGCATCCACGGGAAGTATTCGCGGAAGCCATAGGCGGCGAGGCTGAGCATGAAACGTGGTTTGCCCGCGCGATTGATGGGGTCAATGGCCAATGCGGACGGGGTGATGCCCACGGAAGCGGCACCGGCGGCCAGCAGACCTGTGCCGGCGGAGAGGCGAAGAAAAGAGCGGCGGCTGATAGTATTCATAGCTGATATCCATGAGTTAGGACGAACGAGTGCAGCCGGACAATCGAAAAATGTGGTGAAAGGATGGAATCGTTTCAACGCATCACGATACCACGATTTAACCATTCACTCCGGCCCATTTTCACGCACAACGCGTGAACGGCGACGCTTTCTTCGGTGAAACTATTGGTTTGCGGCCATTTATGCCCATTTTTACGTGCTGGCATGAGCGATGCTTTCAGTTAATCAAGGTGACTTACTCGCCTTGGCAGCGGTGCCAGGGTCCCGCCACCGAAACTTCCGAAACTCCGTGAGGTCTATTATGAAAACACAGACGTACTCTACTCATCGCGCGGCCTTCACGCTCATCGAGCTGCTGGTCGTCATCGCCATCATCAGCATCCTGGCGGGGCTGTTATTGCCCGCGCTCGGCAAGGCCCAGCAACAGGCCAAGAAGACTCAATGCATCAATAACCAGAAGCAGATGGGCATCGCGATGAAGGTCTTCGCGAATGATCACGAGCAAAACTATCCCTACAAGGTGCCAGGCAGCACCTTGAAAACCGGTAACAACTGGATGGACACCTGGCGGCATTTCCAGATGTTCTCCGAGGAGATCGGCTCCACGAAACTGCTCATCTGTCCCGGCGATGTGCTACGCAAGTCGAACGAAGCATTGGACTTCACGGATGTGATTGGTCGCGGCCTCCAGGAACCGGGCAAGCAGAATGCCGCGGTCAGCTACTTCATCGGTCTCGAAGCGGATGAAACCAAGCCATCCTCGATCCTTTTCGGTGACCGGCATCTGGGACCGAGTGATTCCGCCCTACATTACCGCTACGCCACGAACATCACCGCCACCGGCACCAATGCCGTTGTGTGGTCCAAGCTCGTTGGCCAATACACCGCGCCCATGCACGGTAGCGTAGGTGTCTATCTGCTGAGCGATGGCAGCATGGGTTCAGGCGGCAATGAGAAGATCCAGGAGCAAGTGCGGCTCAGCGAGCAAAGCTACGGGGCGAAGGCCAATCAATTCATCCTCCCGCAAGTGGATGCGGAAGGGAAACCGCAATAGCAGAGACGCCAAGGCATACTGGGGGCCGCCACGGTCAGGGGATCGTGGCGGCTGCGCTTTCCCTTGACGATTCGTCCCGTTCCGGTTGAATCGGCGGAATCGAATCACATTCATGAAAGCCCTATCCTTACGTCGTTTTCTCTTTTCCACTCTGGCGGTCGCCGCGCTGGCGCTCGCGCCGGTCACTTCTTCGCTGGCCGCTGACAAGGCGGGTCCGAAGCTGGGCATCCAGACTTGGACGTGCCGCAACATGTCCTTTGACCAGGTCGTGGAGTTTGCGGTGAAGCATGACATCAAGAATCTCCAGATGATCGGCAAGCACATCGACCCGAACGGCTCGAAGGAAGATTGGGCCAAGAAGAAGGCGGTGCTCGATAGCAAGGGGCTTACTTGCTACACTTTCGGCGTGGCGGGCACCTCGATGAAGAAGGAGGAGAACAAGAAGCTGTTCGAGATGGCGAAATTCCTCGGCTGCAAGCTCATCGTCGTGGAACCGCGCGATCAGGCGATCTGGGACAATCTGGAAGAGCTGGTGAAAGAGTATGATATCAAGCTGGCGATCCATAACCACGGCAAGGGCAGTGTGTATGGTGACCCGGCCACGGTGCAGAAGATCCTCGATAGCCGTGACAAGCGCATCGGCGTATGCATGGATGTGGGCTGGATCACCGCTGCTGGCTTTGATGCCGCGGAAGTGTTCAAGAACTACAAGGGCCGCGTGTATGACATCCACCTGAAAGATAAGAAAATTGAGAAGACCCAGGACGGCAAGGAAGTCTATCTGGATGTGGAAGTCGGCACCGGTGGCGCCAACTACAAAGGCCTCTTCGCCGAGCTCAAGAAAGCCAAGTGGAACGGCGTGATGGCCATCGAGACGGACAACGCCTCTTTTGCCAATGAACCGACCAAGTTCGTGGAAGCCGCCTCAAAGTTCTTCAAAGAGAATGTGAAGTAAGCTCCCAGACCTGATAATGCAAGGGGCTGTCTGGATATCCCGGGCAGCCCTTCATTTTTCTGAGGCTCGGTTACGGTCGGATTTCCGGTTGATACGGCCTCGATTACCGGCCGGGCCGTTCGTTCAACAACAGCCAGTAGAGGCCCAGTTGTCCCACCGCCTCGATGAATTTCTCGAACTCCACCGGCTTGCGGATGTAACTGTTCGCGCCGTTCGCATAGACGTTCATGATGTCCATCTCCTCTTTCGAGGAGGTCAGCACCACCACGGGCAGCAGCTTGGTGCGATCATCGGAACGGATGGCTTTGAGCACTTCCAAACCGTCCACCTTGGGCAGCTTGAGATCCAGCAGGATGACCGTGGGCTGGCGGCTGGTGTCGCGCCCGGCATACTTGCCTGTACCGAAAAGATAATCGAGTGCCTCCGCGCCATCCGTCACCACGTGGAGACAGTTCATGATGCGGTTCTTCTTGAAGGCCCGCAACGTCAGCTCCACGTCGTCCGGGTTGTCTTCCACCAGCAATATGTGTTTCTCGCTCATGATTTCTGCTCCGGTTCTGGCAAGGTAAAAAAGAATGTCGCACCTTCGTTGGTTTTCGCCTCCGCCCAAACATGCCCCCCATGACGATGGATGACCCGCTGCACATTGGCAAGCCCAACTCCGGTGCCCTCATACTCCGTCGCGCTGTGCAGCCGCTGGAACACGCCGAAGAGCTTGCCCGCGTAATTCATGTCGAACCCCGCACCGTTGTCCCGCACAAAATAGACAGTCTTCTCCGCCTGGTTGGTTACCCCGAACTCGATACGCGCAGCGGGCTGGTTGCGCGTGAATTTCCACGCATTCCCGAGCAGATTGTCCAAGGCCACCCGGAGCAGGCGGGCATCGCCATGCGCGCGCAGGTCCGGCGTCACAACCCACTCCACTTGGCGGTCCGGTTGACCATGCTCCAGCTCTTCTATCACGAGCTGCGCAAGTTGCGTGAGATCCACGTTTTGCAGCTTCACCTCGGCCCGCGCGATGCGTGACAGTTCCAGCAAGTCATCGATCAGCAAACCCATGCGCTTGGTCGCTTTGCGCACCCGGTCCAGATAACTCTTACCGCTCGCATCCAGCATCGCCGCGTAATCCTCCTCCAACGCCTGGCTGAACCCGTCAATCGCCCTCAAGGGCGCACGCAGATCGTGCGACACCGAGTAGCAGAAGGATTCCAGCTCTTTGTTTGTGACCTCCAGTTCGTGGGTGCGTTCAGCTACGCGTTTTTCCAGCGTGGCATTGAGCTGCCTGATCTCCTGCTCTGCTGCCTGCCGTGAGGTGATGTCGCGGATGAAACCGGTGAAGAGCGGGCGGGGGCCATGTTCCACGCGGTTGATGGTCAGCTCCGCCGGGAACCGGCTCCCATCCGCGCGTAAGGCTGGCAGCTCGATCAGCCGTCCCAGGATATGCGCATTGCCCGTCTGCGCACAGCTCTCCACTGCCTGCTGGTGCCGCGCCCTCAATTCCGGTGGCACGATCAGCTCGCCCATGTTCTTGCCCAGCACATCCTCCCGGCGGTGCCCGAAAATCTTCTCAGCCGCCGGGTTGAATTCCACGATGCAGCCCCGCTCGTCAATCGTCACCACGGCGTCGAGCGCCGAGTTCAGGATGGCCTGTGAACGCGCCTGGCTGGCCCGCAACTCCTCCTGCATCTTCAACCGTTCCGTGACATCGATCGCCACGCCGCCCACCAGTTCCTCGCCGTCACGATCGCCTGGGATGAGAAACTTGTTCACGAAATAAGAGCGGGGCTCCTCGCCGTGGTAAACGGTTTCCACGACCTGGAGCGGTTTTTTCTCCGCCAGCAGCTTGGCATCGCTCGCCCGGTAGTTTTGGGCAGCGGCCTGGGGAAAAAGATCGTCATCCTTCAACCCCATGATGCTCTCGAGCTTGCGGCCAAAGATCTTTTCCCAAGTGCTGTTCACGAACAGGTAGCGTCCATCATGATCCTTGATGAAGGCAAAGCCGGCCAGGTTGCTCATGAACGCCTGGAAGCGGGCTTCCGACTCCCGCAGCTCGTCCTCCATCCGCTTGCGCTCGGTGATGTCCGTCATCACTCCCAGCGCCCCGGTGAACTTTCCATCCTGATCGCGCAACGGGTTTGACGTGGCCAGTATCCACAACACCGAGCCGTCCTTCCGCCGGAACCGTAGATCCCGCTGATCCTGCGGCCCGATGTTCTCCTCCGCCAGATCCTTCATGTGCCGCCCGCGATCTTCCACGAACATGAAATCAAACGCCGATTTCCCCATCACCTCGATCTGGCTGTAACCCAGCATCTCGCCCATGCGTTCATTCACGAACACGGTCACTCCCTGCGCGTTCACCACCCAGATGCCTTCCCGTGTCGTCTCCACGATCTGCTGGTATTGCTGCTCGCGCGCGTGCAGCTCCGCCTCGGTGCGGATGCGGTCGAATGCTCCGCCGCACAGATCCGCTGTCAGTTGCAACTGGTCCAGGTCGGACTGCATGTAGGCATTCGCGCGATAAGACTGCACAGAGAGCGTGCCCAGCACCTTGTCCCCGTTCCGCAGCGGGGCAAACATCAGGGAGAGTGACCGGCGTGACGTGTCCCCGTACGGCTTCAGCCCGTGGTCATCCGTGCTGCCGGGCTGGCGCAGGATCAATTGTGCGCCTTCGGTGATTACCTTCCGGCCCAGAGCGCCGGGCGGCACGCCGGTAAACGCCGGGGGCACTTCCTGGCGCATGCCATCCAGGGTGTCCACCGACAGGATGTTGCGCACCAGATCCCAGGCGTCGTCGTACGCATCCAGCAAAAAGGCATCGTATTCAAAAAGCTGGCGGCAGGCTTCTTCCAGCAGTTTGGCCGCCGCTTTCTCGTTGCGTGTGGCGGAAAGGGATTGCGTCAGGCGGGCCAAGGTGCGCTGCCGGGCCTCATTCGCAGAATACTCCGCCGCCAGCCGTTGCCAGCGCAGATTGGCCTCGGCCAATTCCGCCTGCAACCGCTTCACCTCGGCCTCCGCTTTATCTAGCGGGATATTGTGCGACTTGGAATCCATGTGACCCCTGGCTTTCCTGGACGATTAAAACAATAGACTCGAACCGCTGGAAAACAAATCACCAAATACACAGCCCGTTCCGCTGCTCGGTGGAACCCTGCTCTCCGGGCCGAGGTGGCCCAGCGGGCTGGATGACAAAATTCTTGAGGAGCACCATCTCATCCCCTGGTTAACTTGTCTCGGGGGAAAGCTCCGCCTTTCGTATTGTCCCTCTCGCTCCTGGATTTTCACTTCCGCCTCCTCTTTTCTTTTCGTTACCCGACCGCTTGGGTCGTCGGACAGCCTCCTTGGTTGTCACTACATAAGACGCCGGCCACGCGAAAAAGTTTCAAAATTCCCGGAATATTTTTTCGGGGAAAATGATGTGTGCCATACTGTCTCACCTGCGCACTTGTCCTCCGGCGACATCACCCCTGTGTCATTTTGTCTCACACCTCATCTCAACTCCCTCTCCATCAACCCATACGCCTTCTCCCGCATCGCCTCCGGAAAATCGTGATCGCAGTCCGGATGCTCCACCAAAAGGTTCTGCGGCTTGCCGTGCAGTTGATAGACCGGCTTCGCCGCCGCCACCACTTTATCCACACTGTCCCACTTGAAATTGGAGTCCTTCAGCGGCGCGCTGATGAAGCAAATACGTGGTGATAGCGCACCGATCAGTTCGTGGAAATCATACGGTATCGCCTCCAGCTTGCCCGCGTAGTTCGCCAGCTTCGGCATGTAGCGCTCCTGCGTCCAGCCCTTGCCCGGTTCCCAGACTTTCGGATTGCCACTGTAATAGTCGAGATACGAATCCAATCCACAACTGCTTACGATCACTTTGATGCGTTCATCGAAGACTGCGGTGTAAACGGAGTTATGTCCACCCAGTGAATGCCCGATGGCGCCGAAGCTTTTCTTCTTCACGTAGGGCAACGATTCCAGCAGGTCCAAGCCGCGCATATTATCCCACACCGCCTTGAGCGTGCCGCTCTCCCAGCCGAGTGCTTTCAGGTCGGGCTGATAGTTCGCCAGTTGCGGATACGCCGGAGCCAATGTCACAAATCCGTGCTCCGCCAATTCCGCCGCATACTGCCGGTTCGGTTTGCCACCGAGACCGACCACGACTTTGTGTCCGATCGCATTATCCGTCGGATGCAGGCAAAGTACGGCCGCCGTCTTCTTGCCTTCAAAGAGTGCCGATTTTGGGATCAGCAGATACGCGGGCACGCGGGAGCCGGGCTCCGAGGAGTAGGTGATCAATTGCCGTACATAATTCCCGCAATCAGTTTCTTCTTCCACCTTGGCATCCAGCGCGCAGCGCTTCTCTTTGCCCGGCAGCTTGCCCATCACCGTTTCCATCCCGCGCACGATCTCCGCCCGGCGCTTCTCCCAATCGCGCGTGGATTTCACGGGTTTCACCTCACCTTGGGTATCACGATACAGCAAGAGATTCTCCCGGGGCAGGCGATTTACTATTTCAGCAGCCGACGCGCTGAAAAGGATCAGAAGTGTGGCGGTGAACGTGCAGGCCCGTTGAATGGCGAAAGCCGTGGTCATGGCTTTATGACGTCAAGGTTTCGGCTTTTCTTCAACTGCTTTGTCCCTCCTCAACGAACAGAGCAACCCCACCAGCAAGATCGCCAGCGTGCCAAAGACGATTACTAGGTAGTTGTGGAATGGACTCACGATTCCGTTGAATTTCTCAGGGAACAGTGGCGTAAACGTCATCCACAAGATGATCAAAACACCCACCGCTGTGCCCGCCAAGGCGGCTGTCTGCGTTGCCTTCTTCGAAAGAAAACCCAGCAGGAACAAGCCCAGCATGCCGCCGCCAAAGACGCCCGCCAGCTTCCACCACAGGCCCAGCACCGTTGCGGATTGGATCATGAAAAGTGCCACCACCGTGCCGATGATGCCCCAGCCGAGCG
The DNA here is from genome assembly GCA_023431185.1 of Verrucomicrobiota bacterium. Classification (GTDB taxonomy): domain Bacteria; phylum Verrucomicrobiota; class Verrucomicrobiia; order Limisphaerales; family JAEYXS01; genus JAEYXS01. The sequence goes on along the minus strand of JAEYXS010000111.1, from coordinate 10,748 downwards.
TCGCCAGCCGCAGCACTAGCATGGATTCTTTCTCTCCTGCGTTCGGTCGGAAGTAGCGCTTGTAGAGATCGCCATACGTCAGCGTAGCCATGCTGCTGAGGTTCGGGTCCATCGCCGCTGCCAGCAACGCCGCGATGACCAGCCCGCGGATGCCCGTGGGCAGAGCATTGTTGATGAACCAAGGGAACACCGCATCTGGTTTCAAGCCCTCTGGAAAGAATGTCGGATCGCCCGTCTTCAGCGCGAACAGCGCGGTGCCGATGAAGAAGAACAGCGCCGCCACCGGCACGTAGAGCCACGCGCCCAGCCACACACTGCGCCGCGCATCCGCATCGCTCTTCGCCGTCACATAGCGCTGCACATAGCTCTGGTCCACCGCGAAGTTCTGCAGGTTCACTACGAAGCCATAAAAGAGCACCACCCAGAAAGTAGCCTTGCCCAATCCAAGATCGAAGCTGCCCAAGCTGAACTTGCCCGCCTCCGCGCCCGTTTTCACGATACCAGCGAATCCATCCGGCGTCTTGTCCGCGATGAGCACCACGCAGATGATCGGGCCGACCAGCAGCACGAACGCCTGAAGTACGCCCGTCCAGATCGCCGCCTTGATGCCGCCCAGCACCGTATAGATCGTCATCACGCCACCCACGATCAGGATGATGTATTCCACCCGTACGCCCGCCACCGGTGCTAGCGCGAGCGCCAGCAGATACACGATCGTGCCCATGCGCGCCATCTGCGTGAGCAAAAAACAAACGACTGCATACGTCCGCGCCCATGCCCCGAAACGTTCCTCCAGATGTTCATAGGCGGACACATGCCCGCTGTTCCGATAGAAGGGCACAAACCATTTGATAGCGATCCACGCCGCGATGGGGGTGGTCAGGGAAAAGACGAATGGCCCCCAATTACTTTCAAAACTGCTGCCCGGGTTCGCCAGAAAACTGATGCTGCTGATATACGAACCGAAGATGGAAAGGCCCACCGCCCAGCCCGGCAGCGAACGATGCGCCGCCATGTAATCCTCGCTCTGCTTCGTATCCCGCGCCAGCCACAAGCCCATGCCTACAACCAACGCCAGATAAACGACGATGACGCCGATATCGATGAGTGGCAGCGGTGTCTCCATGATACATTAACGGGCAGCAGGCAGCTTCATGGCTGGTTGCAGATGCTTCGCCATTATCCCCACCGTGTCCTTATTCCGGGGATCACCCGCCACATTCACAGTCTCCAGCGGGTCCTTGTCATGGTCATACAGTTCACGCGCGACGACCGATCCATTCTTCCAGTTCCGCCATTCCGTATAGCGCCAGCGTGCCGAGCGGGCTGAGTAGCCCATGAACTCCGATTGCCCTTTGTAATACGCAGGTCGCGGATGCTGCGTTATGGCTGCCGGTTTCACTTGGGCCTTGGGATCATTGAGCATGGGCACCAGGCTGGCTCCTTCCAAAGTCTTCACGACGGGCAAGCCGCACAATTCAACCAGCGTCGGATACATGTCCAGAAGCTCCACCGGGGCGCTCGCGGAAGTGCCCTTGGCCTTTGCCTTGGGGGCCGCGATGAGCAACGGCACGCGCGCATCGAGTTCAAAGTTCGAAGTCTTGGCCCACAGCGTGTGTTCGCCCAAGTGATACCCGTGATCCGACCAGAAGACGATGACGGTGTTCTCTGCGAGCTTCAGTTTCTCCAGCTCGTCCAGCACTTTGCCTATCTGCGCGTCCATGTACGTGATGTTCGCGAGATAACCGTGGCGTATCTCGCGGATGGCCTCGGGGGTGAGCGGACGTTGCTTCTCTGTAAGGATTTCGCGGCTGTTATGCCACGCCACGCGGTCTGTGTCCTTCGGCCAGTAGGGGTTCGGCGGCATGGGTATCTTCTCCCGCTCATACATGTCCCAATATTTCTTCGGGGCGTTGAAAGGGGAGTGCGGCTTCCAGAAACCTACCGCGAGAAAAAACGGTTGCTGCTTCTGCTTCAATTCGCGCAAGGCCGTCACTGCCTTGGCCGCCACGCGCCCATCGTAATAGGCCTCATCCGGCACGTCATACATCTGGCACTTCATGTCTTTGGCCAGATTTGGCGGGAGTGTGCCTTCCACCACCGGCTTGTCCTCGTTGTGATTTGCGAAGTGCATCTCCGCCGGCACGCTCCACGAGACCGGATCGCCCTGCACTTCATGGATCCAGTTGTGGAATATCTTCCCGATGTTCTGTGTGAAGTAACCGTTGTTCTTGAAGTGTTGTGGCAGCGTGAGCGCTTCGGGTGTCGTGTCGCGGAAATGCGTGGGCAGATCCCAGATGCGCAAGGTATCCGGACGCAAGCCGGTCATGAGCGAGGCTCGTGAAGGATTGCACACCGCCTGCTGGCAGTAAGCCCGCTGAAAAAGCGTTCCGCGTTTCGCCAATCGATCCAGATGCGGCGTCTTCACCAGCGGATGCCCGTAACAGCCGAGGTCATTCCGCAGATCATCCGCCGCGATGAACAATACATTCGGCCTCCCCTCCGCCGCTAAACCCCGCCATGAAACGAGCAGTGACAATGCGACCAGCAAGCAAATGAACTCGCTAACGCTTCTCCTCCCTCTCCCCACATGGGAAGCCGAACTTCGGCCGGGGAGAGGGCTGGGGTGAGGGGTGAGCAGTAACATAGCGTCTATAAATAGGTTCATTTCGGCCACTCGCCGTTTATCATCTCCCGCACTTCCAGTTTCTTCGGGTCCACCACCACATGCTTCACGCGCAGCCGTTTCCATGTGTAGGTGATGTGCACCAGCCCATCGCTCGTCTGGATGATGGCCGGATAGCTGAACTCCGCCTTCGGCTCATTTTCCAGTGTGAGCGCGGCCTGCCAGGTCTTGCCATCCTTTGAGACCGCCACATTCAGCGGCGAGCGCCCGCGTTCCGTGTGATTATAGACCAGCAGATGCCGCCCATCTTTCAGCGTGACAGCGTCCGTGCCGGAGTTGGGATTGGGCAGAGCGGTGAGCGTCATCTCACCCCACGTCTTGCCGTTATCATCCGAAGTCACCTGAAAGACGCGCTTCTGCTTGGTACGCCCCAAGGCCATCAACTTCTCGCCACCGAGGAACAACACGCTGGGCTGGATCGCACCGATGGCTTTGCCGTCATTCACCGGCCAAGACTTCGACCACGTCTTGCCCAAATCCCTGCTGCGCTCGAAATGCACGCGCCAGCCATCGTGCTCGCTGCTCGTTGGGCAAAGGATGTCGCCATTCGCGAGCTGCTCCGGCTTGTTCTTGATGGGACCGAGCAAGCCATTCGGCAGATACCACGGCTCGGCCCATGTCTTCCCGCCGTCTTCACTCGTGGTCAGCATGCCCCACCAGGTGCTGGGCGTCGGCCCGACCTTGTAGAAAAGCATCAACGGTCCGCTCTTTGGCTGGAACAACACCGGATTCCAGCACGCATACCGCTTCGGTTTTCCTTCCTCGGGATTCTTCTGCACCCCATTGACGACTTCCACGGGCGTCGTCCACTTGCCGTTTTCCAGGCGCGACAGCCAGATGCCGACATCAGGATCTTTCTCCGCCGTGCCGCCGAACCACGCGGCGACCAAGCCGCCCTTGCTCTCCACGATGGTGGACGCATGGCACTGCGGGAACGGTGCGGTCTCATAGATGAGCTCGCCTTTGAGATAGCCGGGCTGGGTCGTCAGATCGGCGGCCATAAGCTGTGCCGTCAGGGTAAGGACAGCCCCTAATAATAGCGAGGTCTTCATGTGTTGCTGGATGTTAGATTATTTCACGGGTTGCAGGCCCAGCGCAATCATCCGTTCACGGATGAGCGCGCGCTCGGGTTCACGAAAACTTTGGAATGGTTCCGCCATGGCGTCATGGCAGATGCCCATGAGTGAGAGCGCGCACTTCAAGCCCTTGATGAGCGCCGAGCGATGCTTGCCCACGGTGTAGATGTTCCCCGCCAGCTTCATCACTTCCGCATGCAGCTTGCGGACGCTTGTGAGGTCTTGCGCTACTGCGGCTTTGTAGAGATCCACGTAGAGGCGGGGATTCAGATTCGCGCCGCCATTCACCCCGCCATGTCCGCCGAGCAAAACGGCTTCCGGCGTAAGTTCCTCCGGACCGATCAATACGCTCCAGTCAGGCCGCTGCTTCGACAGTTCCAGCAGGCGATGGAAATAAATCATGTCACCCGAACTGTCCTTGATGCCGATGATGCCCTTGAGGTCCAAGGCCCGCCGCACGGTATCCAGCTCGAAGCTCACCTTCGTCAGCGCCGGCATATTGTAGAGAAAGAGCGGCAGGGGCAGTTCCGCCACTAGATGCTCAATGTATTCAGACAGTTCCGGCTGACCTGCCGCAAAGTAAAATGGGGCTGAAGTCACCACAGCCTGAGTGCCGCAATCCGCCGAGAACTTGGCCATCGCGAGCGATTCCACAAACGACGTGTCCGTGATGCCCGCCAGCACTGGCACGCGGCCTTTCACCAGTTTCGTGGTGCGCTCCACCATCTCGCGACGCAGGCGATAGCTCAAACTGGGCGCTTCGCCCGTGGTGCCCAAGACAAACAAGCCCGCCACGCCACCCGCGATCAAGTGCTCGATCAGGCGTTCCAGACCGGCGACATCGAGCGTATCACGATCAAGCAAAGGGGTGACAACGGGCGGAACAATGCCGCGAAGCATGGGGACGGATGTTGATTGAGTCATGCGATTGAGAAAATCAAGCAGCGCGACGGCGCGGTTTGCGGACGGCAGGCTTCTCGCCTTCACCGCTTTCGATGCGGTTCAACTCCTCCAACAGATCGCCGGGGAGGCCGAGCGAAACGGTGCGCGTATCACTTTCATTGTGCAGCCGGTCGTAGTGCTCCAGCGATTGCTGACGGCTCAGTCGGATATGCTCGGCCATCAGTTTGCGAGCCCGGTCCTGGTTGCCAGATTCTACCGCCTTCAAGATCTGCGTGTGATAATCCAGCGTTTCTTTTAACACTGCTGACGTATGCTCCTGTCGAGGTGTGCCGAAGACGCCGGTGAGCAGACGCGAATCCGTCACGATCTTCATCAGCCGCCGATTGCCCGCTGCACGTAATAGCACGAGGTGGAAGCCCAGATCAGCCGACAGCAACCGCCGCATCTGCGCGGCATCGAGGGCCGGTCGACGCGTCACCGTCAGTTCCTGGATCAAAATGGCGATCTCGTCACAGAAGCGCTTGAGTTTGGTAAGTTCTTCGCCCGGGAGTTTGCCTGCAGCTTGCGCGACGGCAAAGGGCTCCAGCGCCTCGCGCAGTTCATACAGTTCCGTCAGATCGCGCCGTTGCAGCTCTTTCACGATGGTGCCGTAACGGGGTACCTGCTCCAGCACGCCTTCCTGCTCCAGATCGCGGATGGCCTCGCGCACGGGTGTGCGGCTCATGCCGATCTCGCTGGCGATGGACTGCTCGGAGACCACCGTGCCCGCCGTCAGTTCGCCGGCAAGGATCTTCCGCTGCAGATGGTCGTAAGCCTGTTTTCGGAGTGAAGGAGCGCGCATGTTCGGTTTTGCTTTACTTGAGATGTGCTGCTGGTATACCAGTGGAATATCCAATGTCAATAAAGCAAACCAACACCGTCTTTGCGACCTTTGCCAGAAGCATCCGGGTGATGCTGGCTTTGCTCTGTTTTGCATGTTGGTCTGCTCTTGCGGCTGAGCCGACGGTCGGACCGGCGAAGGGTTCCCTGGTCGTTGTAGGCGGTGGCGGGAAGGATGCTGCCATCATGAAACGCTTCGTCGAGTTGGCGGGCGGACCATCTGCACTCATCGTCGTCATCCCTACGGCAGGTGAGGCGGAGTCGTATAGCAACAACTGGTCGGGCCTGCGTAGTCTGCGCAATGCCGGGGCGACGAATCTGGTGATCCTGCACACGCGCGATCGCAAGGAAGCGGATACGGAGAAATTTATCGCCCCGCTGAAGGAAGCGCGTGGCGTCTGGTTCGGTGGCGGACGGCAATGGCGGTTCGTGGATTCCTATCTCGGCACACGCACGGAGAAAGCCTTACACGCCGTCCTGGAGCGTGGTGGTGTCATCGGCGGCAGTTCGGCGGGGGCTACCATCCAAGGCTCGTATCTCGTTCGAGGTGCGCGTGAGGGCAATACCATCATGATGGCACCCGGCTACGAACAGGGCTTTGGTTTCCTGCGGAACACAGCCGTGGATCAACATTGGCTTGCCCGCAAACGGGAGAACGACATGGTGCCCGTCATCGAGAAGCACCCACACTTGCTCGGCATCGGGATTGATGAGGACACGGCCATCGTCGTGCAAGGCGATCAATGTGAAGTGATCGGTGCGAGCAAGGTCGGTATCTATGACAGCCGTCGCAAACCCGGTCCGGATGAAAAACCTTACTTGCTCCTCAGTCCCGGAGAGCGCTTTAATCTGAAATCCCGAAAAATCGTACCATGAAACTGATCTGCTGGCTTTCCTGTGCTTTCCTCGGTGCCCAGGCCGTGCTCGGCCAGAACCTTGACCGTATCAAATACAACAACCCTGGCCTCGCTGTTGACCTTGGCGTCGGCCTCTGGGCGTGGCCCGTGCCGTATGATGCGGATGGTGATGGGGACTTCGACCTTATCGTGTCCTGCCCGGACAAGCCGTATAACGGCGTCTATATCTTCGAGAACACGACCGGCGACACGGCGAAGAACAAGATGCCGGTGTTCAAAGCCCCGCGCCGCATCAGCAAGACCGTGCATTACGTCACACCTTCCTATGTGGATGGCGGTTTGCGCGTGTTGACGCCAGAGAAGGAATACCCCGACTTCCTCAAGACCGGTTTGGACAATGCCGTGAAATTGCCGGTGACGACGAAGGGCGTGCACACCACGGTCGTCGGCAGCAAGCCGGACTTCTACAAGATCCGCCACAACCAATGGCGCTATGTGGATTATGACGGCGATGGGAAGCTGGACCTCACCGTGGGCATCGAGGATTGGGCGCACTACGGCTGGGACAATGCGTGGGATATGCAGGGCAAATGGACCAATGGCCCGCTGCATGGCATCGTCTATGTGCTGAAGAATGAAGGCAGCACGAAGGAGCCGAAATATGCGAAGCCTTTCCTCATTGAAGCCGGTGGCAAACGTCTGGATACGTTTGGCTGCCCTTCACCGAACTTCATCGATTTCGACAAGGACGGCGATCTCGACATCCTGTGCGGTGAATTCTTGGATGGCTTCACTTATTTCGAGAATACCGGCACGCGCACGGCACCGAAGTATGCGGCGGGCATCAGGCTGAAGGCAGCGGATGGCAAGCCGCTGGTGATGGATCTGGAGATGATCGTGCCGGTGGCGTTCGATTGGGACAAGGACGGCGACTACGATCTCATCGTGGGTGATGAGGATGGACGCGTGGCGTTTATCGAGAACACGGGCAAGCTCGGCAAAGATCGTACGCCGCAATTCCTCCATCCGAAGTATTTCCAGCAGGAAGCGGATGAAGTGAAGTTCGGCGCACTCGCTACGCCAGTTGGTCACGATTGGGATGGCGATGGGGATACGGACATCATCTGCGGCGATACAGCGGGCTATGTCGCGTTCTTCGAGAACCTCAGTGGGCCCGGTGTAGAGCAGCCGAAGTGGGCGGCTCCGAAGCGTTTGGAAGCGGACGGTAAAATCCTGCGCATCATGGCGGGACCTAACGGGTCCATCCAAGGACCGGCGGAGGCGAAGTGGGGTTACACGACACAGTCCGTTTCCGATTGGGATGGTGATGGGCTGCCCGATCTCATCGTGAATTCCATTCTCGGCAAAGTGGTTTGGTATCAGAACATCGGCACGCGCACGAAACCGAGGCTGGCGGCGGCGAAACCGATCGAGGTGGAATGGAACGGCGCGCAGCCGACGCTTTCCTATGGCTGGTTGCGTCCGGAAGGCAAAGGCTTGCTCACACAATGGCGTACGACGCCAGTGACGGTGGATTTTAATAAAGACGGCCTCGTGGATCTCGTGATGTTGGATCACGAAGGGTATCTCTCGTTCTTCGAGCGGAAGAAGGAAGGCAAGAAACTGATGTTGCTGCCACCGCAACGCATCTTGTGCGATGACAAGGGTGCGCCGTTGCAGTTGAACGCGAAGATCGCGGGTGGCAGCGGTCGCCGGAAGCTCACGGTGATGGATTGGGATGGCGATGGGAAACTGGACGTGCTGGTGAACAGCCAGAACGCACAGTGGCTGCGCCAGACCGCACACGCGAACGGCAAGTATCTCTTCGAGAACAAGGGCAATGTGGACACGCGCAATATCGAAGGGCACGACACGCATCCGACGGCGGTGGATTGGAACAAGGATGGGGTGCCGGACCTGCTGATCGGGGCGGAGGATGGGCGGTTGTATTATCTGCGGAATCCGCTTAACAAAAAGCCATGACCGGCTAGCATCCGTTGATGCTACGACCAAGGTATGGGAGATGGGCGGCAGCGTTCATCCTGGCGCTGGTTCTGCGAACACTTCTCTTCACCACACCGAATAATGTGCAGGGTGGCGGGTTCATGATGACTACTCATCTGCTGTTCACTTTTCTTATCAAGATAGCGATTGATGGCATACTGGACCACAAGACTGATCCAGAGATGGAGTATAAGAGGTTGCCCTTATGGAGCTGGATTGTAGCCGCCCTGTTTTTCCCCAGCGGATTCTTTCTTGCTTATGGCTATGCCCGCTTATTGCGCTGGCGACAGGCAGCGTTCTTCGCAGCATTCTCCTATGCGGGATTGATCGTATTTGTTTCGATGATGCAAGAGCTGGAGCGAAATCAAGGCGGCGAATTTTTTCAAAGCATCCTGAGCCTGGTTTTTGTGGGAGTATTGTCGGCGTGGGGTAAATTTCTCCATTTGATTGGAGAACGGGCAAACTACTGGTCAACTGCCGCACAAAAGATGTGGCGAAGAGCAAGTTGGTTCGGAATTTTTCTAGCCGCGTTAGCTGCCCTAAGTGTCCTCGTTCAAATTGTGTTCTGATGAGAGAAATTACCTGAGGAACGCCGGATTATCTGCGACCCTTTCAGGGTCGTAATTGTTGTGGATCACTCCCGGAGATGTCGTCGTCCTTGGGCGGGACTCCTCAACCTCCGGCTACTTTCTGGCAACCCTGCCGGGTTGCTTATGAAATGGCCGTTTTGCGTTCCTGTGCGCGGCTGAAACGCGTGCGCCTCAAACTGCCGGCTGGAAGCCGGCAGCATTTTACTTCGCCGTCACTACCACGTAGTTGCGTTTGCCTTTGCGGAGCAGGATGTGTTTGCCGAAGAGCAGGTCGTTCGTGACCAGGAGCCGGGCGATGTTCTGTTCGCGCTCGTTGTTCACGTTGATGCCGCCGCCTTCCACGTCCTTGCGAGCTTGTCCCTTGGAAGTTGCGAGGCCGGATGCCACGAGGACATCGAGCAATCCTGCGCCAGCACCTTCCAATTGTGCGCGCGGGAATTCTTTTGTGGGCACTTCGCCGACAATCTCGTTGAATGTTGATTCCGCCAAGCCTTGCAGGCTGCCGCCGAACAATATCTCGCTCGCGCGAATGGCTTCTTGCGTGGCGTGTTCGCCGTGGATGAGATCGGTGCATGCCTTCGCGAGCGCTTTGTGCGCTTCACGAGCACCTGGATTGGCCGTGTGCTTCGCTTCCAGGTCCGTGATGACGTCCTGCGGCAGGAAGGTGAAAAATTTCAGGTAGCGGATGACGTCGCGGTCGTCCGTTTTCATCCAGAACTGGAAGAACTGGTAGGGGCTGGTTTTCTTCGGGTCCAGCCACACCGCGCCGCCTTCGGTCTTGCCGAACTTGGTGCCGTCCGCCTTGGTGATGAGCGGGAGGGTGACGCCGTAACCGTAATGACCACCCTTCTTGCGCAAGAGATCGATGCCCGCCGTGATGTTACCCCATTGATCGCTGCCGCCGATCTGCAGCTCGCAGCCGAACTCTTTATTCAAGTGGTAGAAATCGAATGCCTGCAACAACTGGTAGCTGAATTCCGTGTAGCTGATGCCCACTTCGCGGTCTTCCATGCGGGCGCGCACGCTTTCCTTGGCGACCATCTGGTTCACGGTGAAGTGTTTGCCGATGTCGCGCAGGAAATCGAGGAACGTGATCTGCGCCGTCCAGTCCGCATTGTCCACGAGGCGGGCCGGATTTGTCTTCGACTCAAAATCGAGGAGGCAGCCCAATTGCGGGCGCACAGCATTCACGTTCGCCTGGATCATCTCCTTGGTGAGGAGCGAGCGCTCGGCGGATTTGCCACTGGGATCACCGATGCTGCCCGTGGCACCACCCGCGACAGCGATGGGGAAATGCCCGGCATTCTGAAAGCGTCGGAGCGCGATCAGCGGGACCAGGTGGCCGACGTGCAGGCTGTCCGCCGTGGGATCGAAGCCGGCATAGAGCGTGATGGGTTTTTCGGCCAGGCGTTTCGCCAGGCCTTCCGCATCCGTCTGATCGGCGATCAAGCCGCGCCACTGCAATTCCTCAATGATATTCATGAGCGGGTCATGTTATGGCGAGACGGGCCAGAGGGAAACAAGGGAAAAAGGGGCTTAGAGCCTATCCTGAACTTGGAGACAAGACCGGTGGTTGAGGAACGAGTTGGCCCAAAGGGCCAAAAGATTCCAGCCCAAGGCAGACCGTCGGTGGTCTGCCTTGGGTAGGAGCAAATCAGCGGAGAGCGGCCTGAAGGGCTGCCAGAGGTTCTGGTGCCCCTACAGAGCACGCCTGTTTTAACACGATAAACCCCGGGCAACGGTCGCATAGGTG
>JAEYXS010000103.1 GCA_023431185.1 Verrucomicrobiota bacterium | reverse complement strand
GGTGAGTCATAAAATCCTACGCCCACCGACGTCCAGTTCGCCCTCCAGCTTACGGGCCCCGACCCAAACACCCGACCCTCTCACAGATCCTGAAGCGGTAGGGCGGTGGTGCCCCGCCGCCCTGCCCTTTTTCGTCAAGGCCCTTACGAACACCACCACCCCACCACCGCCGAAACCCACGACTCCCTTCCCTTACTTATAGGGAAGCCGACCCTCGGCCTTCGGCTGATTCCATAAGGACTGTCACCTCCCCGCCAACGCAGGACACATCGACGCAATACAACGCATCGCTATGTTTAGTGACCTGGGATTTTTCGGGATTCTTCATTCTACCTTCAGAATTCTTAATTCCCTTTACCCCGTCCTTTACCAGCAGCGAGCTGCCAGCACTCAAAAGACTATCACAAAAACCCGCCACCACAATTAATTTTTCACCTCCAAAAAATCAAAACCCCTAATCCCCTCCCCCGCAAAAACTTCCATCCGAAAATATTTTTCCACTCCCGAAGCGCAGCCCCTCCTGACGGAGCGCCGGCGTCCCGCCGGCAGCAACTCAAATAAGCAAAGTCAGCCCAATTTCGCCGACAACCTCCCGCCAATTATCCACCGCTCTCCCACTCCCCACCGTCTCTCGCCCCTTTGCGCTTTCTGCGCTCTTTGCGGTTATTCACCCCTCCATTCCCGTTCGCGTCGTTCGTAAAGGTGTCCCACACATCGCGTTTTCAACACCTCTCCCGCCACTCACTCCCCCGAATACCCGCTCACCGCCGGTCCAAAACCCGCTTCCCGAAAATTCTTCACGCTCAGCTTCGCCGGTGCCGTGGCTTCCGCATGCCCGTCATAGTAAAGCCCGTTCATGCGGCCGCTGTGCCGGTCCGGATAATGGCTCGTGTTCGTGAATGCCACCCACGGCGGACGTGGCGGTGCCGCGATGCGTGAGTCTGAGCAACCGGGACTGCGCCGGTGATCCCAGATCACCAGCACCTCCGTGGTGCGGCGGATGAAGCCATCAGGCCGGTTCATCGGCCCTCCATCCGTGTAGTTCATGCCATAACCACACTGCCAGAAAGATTCCACCGGGCATTTGAAGATGTTCGTCACCCCCAGATAAGGGAACAGCAGACCTTCCTTGAATCCCGTTCCCCAAGGACCATCCGGCACTTGATACGGATCATACGGCGCCCACCACTGTTCATTCGGCCCGGTTGGCGGCGGATTGCCCGCGCTGATGCCGGAGGGTACGCCAGCCGTGAGCCCGAAAGGATCATTCGGCGTATCCGGACACTTGCGATAAAGCGCATTGAACTCCTTGTTGTCCGAGCGGTACATCGCATAGCCGAGGCCGATCTGCTTGAGATTGTTCAGACACGTCGTCTCCCGCGCCCGCTCCTTCGCCTTGGACAAGGCCGGCAGCAGCATCGCCGCAAGGATCGCGATGATGGCGATCACCACCATCAGCTCGATAAGCGTGAAGGCTGTTAAAAGCGATGACGATTTATCCCCGGACATGAAACGAAGAAACCAGCCACGTTATATTTTGTCAAATATATCGCACTGCACCGGCCATGAAACCATTGCATGATTAGGATGAAAACAGCCGCATTGTGGCTGCCGGAGCGTTTTAAAAAATACTGTGCCGATTGGCGCGAGTATTTTTTGAACCGCTCTAGCGCAACAATTTCAGCAGCGCCGTCGATTCCTTGGCCGCTGCTTTCTCCGCTTTGGCCGTGATGTCCCGGTAGAGCTGCAACACTTCCCTGCCGAAATCCGTGACCACCGCCCCGCCATGCGCTTCACCACCCCGGTTCTTTTCCACCACTGGCTTTTGAAAACACCCGTTCATCGTCTTGATCATGGACCAGGCGCGCATGTAGGAGAGGTCCAGTTGCCGGGCCGCCTCCGCGATGGAACCCGTCCGGGCCACCGCTTCCAGCAGGTCCGCCTTGCCCGGTCCGAACGCGATCTCCCCGCCTCGCATCAGACGATAACGGGATTTCAGCGTTTTGTTCACAGCCATGCCGGGAATTAACCCCTTCCCCGCCCTTTTGTCCATCCGGCAGGCGCACACTTTTTTACCGACAGCCCGCAGGGCGCTGTGTTTAACTTCCGGCATGGCCGGTAAGAAAGTGCAGTCAGACCGCTGCGTATCCATGCTCAAGGCCCTGGCCGATGAGCACCGCTGGGACATCGTCCGCATCTTGCTTGCGGAATCCCTCAGCGTCTCCCAGCTCGGCGAACGTCTCGGCATCTCCCAGCCCAACGTCTCCAAGCACCTCCGCATCCTCAAGCAGGCTGGCATCATCGTCACCGAACGCGCCGGCAAGGAAGTCCACGGCCGCATCACCCCCGCCTTCCGCGACGAACTGAGCCGCAACAAGAACCGCCTCGACCTCGGCTGCTGCTCCTTCGACTTCAACCCCTCGAAAAAGTAACGCACCTCTGGACACTGCCCCCAATGTGCTGCCGGCATCTTGCCGGCAGGAGAGGGTGATAAGTTAGCCGCCGCGCGTTTCAAACCGCCTGCACCGGACCGCTGTCCGCCAAGCGAGGGGCGGCCAAATGCCAACTGCCTCCATTTCTTTCGGGCCGTGCCTCAAAAAGTGACGTGGCTATTTTAATGCTTGCGCTCACGGCTTTACGTATGCCACTTAAGGAATACGTAATTCACAACCACATCATCAACGCATGTCATACCGCCATCATCTCCGGGCCGTCCTGCTGAGCCTCGCCACCCTGCCACTGACCGCGCTGGCCTCTCCCAGCGGCCTCAATAACATCCCCACGGCGGATACCGCCCCGGACCTCACCCCCGTGCTTCAGGCCTACACGACCGTCGGCCAGGAACGGAACCCTGATCACTCCGCCGGCATGAAGATCGGTTTCGGCCCGTGGGACAAGGCCGCTTTCAATTCCCGTTTCGAAGCGGGCGTGGACGGCCACTACGCACCGGACGCCGCCGGTCCGGTCGTGTTCCAGATCAAGTATGCCTTGCAACCCTGGGAAAAAGGCCCGTCCCTGGGCCTCGGCTCGGCCAACCTCGCTTTGAGCGAGAATGACCGCAACCGCACCGGCCAGCCTTTCTCCTACGCCGTGCTCACCCAGGATTTGAAACATTTCCGGCTGCATGCTGGTTACGCCCTGCAACATCAGGGCAACGCGGGATTTGTGGGCATCGACAAAAGATTCAAAGTGTTTGAACGCGATCTGATGCTCCGCAGCGATGCCATCCAGATCCAGAACGAACGGCAATGGCTCGCCAGCGTCGGCGCGCTCTATGCCATCAATGACTGGCTGGTGCTGGAAACATGGACCAGCGTCCCCGTCGAGACCGGCAAGCCTTCCTTCACGCTCAAGCTCAACTTCATCCTCGACTGGAAGCGCAAGTAAAACCCTTCACCACTACTTGATCTCATGAAAAAACTCCTCGCCCACCTCACTGTTTGCGCTGCCTTGGCCCTGACCGCCACGGTGCATGCCGCCATCGGCCTCATCTCTCCGGCGGAAGCCAAAAAACTCATCGACCAGCGGGACGCCGCCCAGCGACCCGTCGTGCTGGACACCCGTGGCGGGTATAAAGACTACTTCCGCGGTCATGTACCCACCGCCCATCATATCAATTTTGACACCCTTCGCGGCACCGATAACGCCGTGCCCGTGCAATACCTGCCGGACGAAATCACTAAGGCCTTGCTCCTCCGCGCCGGGGTGGATCGCGACCGCACCCACATCATCTACGCCACCGGCGACAAACTGCCGAACGACGAGATCCTCAGCGCCACGATGGTGGCCTACGTGCTGGAAAAATTCGGCGTGAAAGACATCCGCATCCTCGATGGCGGCCTGCCCGCCTGGAAAGCGGCGGGCCATCCGGTTACGCAAGATTACTTCGGCAATCCCAAAGGCAAACTGCCCACCAAAGGCGAGCCCAAAGTCGCCATCGACGCCAAGGAAGTCATCGCCAAGAAAGACAAATCTGGCGTGGTGCTGGTGGATGCCCGCCCCAAGAACGAGTACCTCGGTCAGGACGATGTCTGGCTGCGCAAGGGCCACATCCCCGGTGCCATCAGCTTCCACTGGGCGCGCCTGACGGAATCCGGCAACACGCACAAATTCAAACCGCTCGCCCTGGTTAAGGCAGAGCTCGAAGCCGCAGGCATCACGCCGGATAAGGAAATCCTCTGCTACTGCGGCACCTCCCGCGAAGGCAGCCTGCTGCGCTTCTACCTCAAACACGTCGCCGGTTACCCGAACGTCCGCCTCTACGAAGGCGCTTGGAAAGAATACGTCTGGCTGGAAAATAAATCCCTCCCCGCCGAGACCAAAGAGAGCAAAGCCCGGTGAACTGTAACCACTGCATCCAGTCGATCTGTGCAATGTTCCAGATGCAAGCTAACGCTGAGCATGGTACCGGTGTTCCTTCACCCTCGCCCCTCGGAGGGGAGAGGGCCGGGGTGAGGGGTGACAATGCCGCTAACCAGCCAACCGGGCATCCCACCGTTAAGGCATGACCTTCCTCCTGGTTTTCCTCGCCGTTTGCTTCATGGCGTACGCCAATGGTGCGAACGCCAATTTCAAAGGCGTGGCCTCGCTCTACGGCACCGGCACCACCACTCTGCGCCAGGCCCTTTGGTGGGGCACCCTCACGACTTTCGCCGGCTCCGTCTGCGCCCTCTTCCTCGCCAAGGGCATGTTGCAGACCTTCGGCGGTCGCGGCCTCGTGCCGGACCATCTGGCGCAAGCTCCCGAGTTCCTCCTCGCCGTCGCCTTGGGTGCGGCTTGCACCAGCCTGCTCGCCGCCAAATTCGGCTTCCCCGTCTCCACCACCCACGCCCTCGTCGGCGGATTGATCGGTGCCGGCATGGCCGGCAACGGAGCCGAAGTCCATTTGGAAGCGCTAGGCAAAAACTTTCTCCAACCGCTCCTCCTTAGCCCCGTGCTGGCCATCGCGGCTGGCAGCATGATCTACCTGCTGCTAAAATCCGTCCACCTCGCCCCCGATCATCGCACGAAGACCCTGGATGCCTTGCACTTCCTCAGCGGCGGAGCCGCCAGCTTCGCCCGGGGCCTGAACGATACACCCAAGATGGCCGCCCTCCTCCTCGTCTCCGGCTCGTTCGATATCCGCTGGGGCATTCTCGCCGTGGCCCTCGGCATCGCCCTCGGGGCCCTGCTGGATGCCGACAAGGTGGCCGAAACCTTGGCCAAGAAAGTGACCGACATGAATCCCGGCCAGGGCTTCTCCGCCAACCTCGCCACCGCCATCCTGGTCGGCACCGCGAGCTGGCACAGCCTGCCCGTGAGCACCACGCATGTGAGTGTGGGCGCGCTGCTCGGCATCGGCATCACCACCCGTCAGGTGAAATGGAAATCCGTGGGCCAGATCATCCTCTGCTGGATCAGCACCGTCCCCTGCGCCGCCCTGCTCGCCGCCCTCTTCTTTTGGCTCGTGAAATCCCTCTTCTAATTTCCCTGCCCTTTGGCGTGCGGAGAGGGTTCCCCTAAATCCCAGTGGCTGACGAAAGCGGGACAGCTCTCCACCACCCTCACCCCTTGTGGAAAGCCGAACTTCGGCAGAGGAAAGGGCCGGGGCGGGCATGGACAAGAGACATCACTGACACCTTGTGCGGCAATATGCCGCGAGCCATGGACGCGTAACTGCTCCTGCCCCAGTTACGCATCACGCATTACGTATTATCCCCCTCATCTTGTTAATCCTGTAAATCCTGTCAAAAAACTCATTTCCCCTTCTTCTTATCATAGTAAGCCTGGATCTCCTTCTGCGTCGCATCCGGATAATCCGTCGCGAACGCCATCAGCCCCAGATCCAGCAATGTCGCATACACCGTCTTGTCATCCGTCCACGGCAGCGCTTGATAAACGATGCCGCGCGCCCGCAGCTCCTTCCCCAGCTCCAAAATGAAATCATTCGAGAGCGTGAACGGATTCGGATTCGTCTTGTCCGTGTTCAGGCGGATGTGGATCTGCACCTGCGTGATCCCCGCAAAGTTCTCCTCCTTCAACTTCTCCACCCGAGCCCGCAACGTCTTCTCATCCCCACCCATCCACAAGAGCGTGTCCGATTGCGGCACATAAGATTTCCATTCGCGGATGATTTCCGGCTTCGGCGACGCCAGCACCACTTGCGCCGACACCTTCGCCGCCTTCACCTCATCCGCCAGCTTCTTGAGATCCACCTGCTTGATGTCCAGATACAGATGCCGGTCCGGCTTCCCCTGCATCGCCTGAAAAACTTCCGAAATGCGCTTCACCTTGCGCCCCTTAAAATCCTCCCCATGCCACGCCCCCACATCCAGCTTGGATAACTCCTCAAACGTCACATGCTCCACGCCCTTCTTCTGCAACTCCGCATCCGCGCCCTTCACCACCCGTTTGAAATTCGCATCATGAAACGCCACGATCACCCCATCCTTCGTCGTGCGGATGTCCGCCTCCGGATACGTCCCCAGCTTCCACCCCAGCTCAAAAGCCTCGATCGTATTCTCCGGCGCCAGCACCCCCGCCC
This sequence comes from Verrucomicrobiota bacterium, assembly GCA_023431185.1. Lineage (GTDB taxonomy): Bacteria > Verrucomicrobiota > Verrucomicrobiia > Limisphaerales > JAEYXS01 > JAEYXS01. The sequence goes on along the minus strand of JAEYXS010000103.1, from coordinate 18,212 downwards.
CCCGATGGCTCTGCAAGATGAATTTCTCCCGCAGAATATGCCCCGTCACATTCCAGTCCGCCTGTGTTTTCAGATCTGCCGCCCAACCGTTGAACGTGGACAGCATCGTCAAAGCCAAAATCCAAGCTTGTTTCTTCATGATGAAATTTAGTTAAACAAATATCGTAACCGCCGCGAAGTTACGTTACGGAAACAACCGCTCCCGCATCATCGGGCTCAACGCCGACGCATACTCACTGATCTCGAACACCTCCACCCACTCGATCTTCGCCACGGCTTCCGCGCCATACTTGGCCATCACTTGAGCCCGGTAGGTCTGTTGCAAATGGTGCGCGCGGTCATGGTAGAAATCATAGACCACCTTCGCGCGCACCCCGGGATCGTCCGGCACCGAGTCCATCTCGCGCCGGTTGAACGGCAGCCACTCGAAGAACTGCGAGGCATGCGCGCCGAGCATCGCGAGGATCTTCTCGATATGCGGCGTCACATCCACCACTGCATCTGCCTGGAACGGATACGGTTTCGTGAAGTGATCGTAGAGGTAAGCCACCACCGGATCGCGCCGCAAGATCGGCACCTCCGGCACCACCAGCGGCACGGTGACTAGATAAGAAGCATCCCGCACCGCATGCCCCACCGCCCGATGATCCGGGTGATAATCATCCGGCCGATGCGTCAGCACCAGATCCGGCGCAAACGTGCGGATCTCGCGGATGATGCGCTCGCGCACTTCCAGCGTGGGTTGCAGGTAGCCATCCGGAAAATCCCACACTTCATGCTGCGCCGCGATGATCTCCGCCGCCGCCGCCGCTTCTTTCCTTCGTCGCGCGATCAACGCCTCCCGCTCCATCGCATGATGCCCCGACCCGCCATCTGTCACCGACACCATCTTCACCGTGTGGCCCAAGGCCCGGTAAACACACGCCAGACCACCGGCACGAAATTCCGCGTCATCCGGATGAGCCCCGAGGATCAACAATTTCAGCGGCTGTTCTTTCATGGTCTCAGAGGTTGCTGATGGCCAGCGGCAGCGACACCGCAGTGCCCGATTCCGCCGCGATCAAACCTGCTTCCAAGATCTCCTGCGCATCCCGCGCGAGGCGGTCCTGACACAGGGGATGGAACTCCTCGCCCGTCTTCAGGCAATGCACAAAATTCGCCGTGGCGCTGCGCAGATACGGCGCAGGCTTCGTCACCTTCACCGGTTTGCCATACGGTTCCTTCTCCGTGGCCAGCAACACACGGCCATCCGCGCCGGGCTCAATGAGTAGCGTCCCCTTGGTGCCATAGAGCGTGACGACATAAGACGTCAGGTAACCGATCTGCGTCCACGAAGCCTCCGCGATGGAGAGCGCATCCTGATACTGCATGAGCAACACCGCGTTGTCTTCCATCACGATGTCTTCCTTGCACAAGCGCCCGCTCATCGCGGTCACACGGCTCGGCACGCCGACGAAATAGCGGGAGAGCGCCGCGCCATAGCAGCAGTAATCAATGAGCGCACCACCACCATTGCGTTCCTCGTCATAAAGCCATTCGCAGAAGAATGGCGAAGCCCCCATCTCCTTGGGACCACAATGCGCCGCGCGATACTTCGTCTGCCAGACCCGGCCAATCGTGCCTTTCTCCACCAGCTTCATCGCCTGCTGCAACTGCGGCCACCACGCGATGGGCCAGTTGACCATCAAGCGCGTCTTGGTATTCCGCACCACGGCGATCATCTCATCCGCCCCGGCAAGGCTCGCAGCCATCGGCTTCTCCACCAGCACATGCAGATCCTGGTCCGCCGCGAGGATGGTCGCGATCTCGCCTTCCGCGTTATCGCCATACACCAGCACGGCATCCAGCTTCTCCGCTTCGAGCAGGGCTTGCACCGAGTCATGCGCCCGGCAGCGGTATTCCTTCACTGCGCGTGCGCGCAAGGGCTCGCTCTCATCCGCCACGGCCACCAGCACCGCGTCGCGGTTCTTCTTCAGATCTTTGAGATTGTCCCAGATATGGTCGTGGGTGAGCCCGATGACACCGAGCCGGACAGGGGATGATTTTCTAATAGCCATAAAATTCAGGTTACTTATTGCCGGTTCGCGCGCCAGAGCAGCCAGATGCCCAACGCCTGGAAGAGGAACGTGGGGATCCACACGATGAGCTGTGGCATATAGAGCGGTTGCGTCTCTACGGCCTGCGCCAGTACGATAAAGCTATAATACACCACCATCAGGATGACGGCCATGAAGATGCCCACGGTGGTCTCGCGCCGATGCGCCCGAATGCCCAGCGGGATGCCCACGAGAACAAAGCCCAGACAGGCGAAAGAAAAGGAAATCTGACGGTTGATGTGGAACTGGACCGGTGACGGATTGAACCCGGCGCGCTCCAAATATTTACGCTCCTCCAGCAATTCACTGAAAGTCATCTGCCCCAAGCCGGGTTTCTGTGCCCGGGCCAACAAGGCATCGAGCTGGATGACCGGAGTGGTGCCTTCCCCACCGAAGATGGGCTTCCACTTGGCCAGGTCTTGCTGCATCTCTGGCGACTCCAGATCGCTTGATTCGATGTTCGCTTTCTCCACCGTGTTGGTGATGGCCGATGGCTCCGGAGCCGCTTCTGCATTCGGGTCATACGCCACCCCCTGCCACTGCTGTAGCTCGAAATACACCTCTCGCTTTTGCTGATCCACCACCAGCTTGCCTTTCGCGGCCTGCACGCGCCAGTCCACCTTGTCGTCCTTGAGATGATACACCCACAAATCCTCCAGCTCGCCATCACGGTTCCGCCCCAGATAGATGATATGATCGGGGAACTCAGTGATGAACCGGCCTTCTTGCAACAGCGCCAGCGGATCGCGGATGCCCCGGTCGATCAACAGCTTCTTATACGCCACGCGCGCCCGTGGACCGACCTCCATGTTCAACCACGCCGAGAAAACGCTCAGGCAAATGCCCAGCAAAATGACCGGGCTCACCAGACTCACCAGGCTGATGCCGTTGGCACGGATGGCCGTCAGTTCCTGATCCGCACTGATGCGGCCGAACACGAGCAGCACCGCCGCCAGCAATCCTAACGGCAGGGCGAACACGAGCACGAACGGGATGAGCAGAACCAAGGCCTCCATGATCATGCCCATCGTGGCCGCGCCGTTCTGCAGCATGATAGTGATGTCCTTCAGCGCATTACTGAGCAGGAGCACGCCGGCACAGACGAGGATGCTCATCAGCAACGTCGCCAGCACCTGTCCCAGCAAATATCGGTAAAGGGTCTTCATCCGGTCACAACCGTAACGGAAGCGGCAAGTTAATGGATGAACGCCCGCTTGTCACCATTGGGAAACAGGCGAAAATCCCAAATCCAAAGCTCCAAGTCCCAGAGCAGCACCAAAATATCTGCGATCCGTTATCTCAGAATAGAACCTCCTAAAGCCTTCACCGGTGTTTGGAGCTTTGGATTTGGGGTTTCCCCCGCCTTGTGCTATGGTCCCGCCATGATCATCGGCGTCCCCCGGGAAATCAAAACGAAGGAGTTCCGCGTCGGCCTGCTGCCTTCGGCGGCGTACCAGCTTATCAAGCGCGGGCATGAGGTCGTGGTGGAACGTGGCGCGGGCGCGGGGTCCGGTTATCCCGATGCGGATTACGAGAAGGCCGGCGCGCGACTGGTCGATGCTCATGCCGACGTTTTCCGCCAGGCCGAGCTGATCGTGAAGGTGAAGGAGCCGCAGGCGTCCGAGCTGCCGCTGTTGCAAAAAGGGCAGATGCTTTTCACCTATCTGCATCTGGCCGCCAGCCGTGAATTGACGGATGGCCTGGTGAAATCCGGCGTCACGGGCATCGCGTATGAGACGATCAATGTGCGCGGGCGCTTGCCCTTGCTGGAGCCGATGAGCGAGATCGCGGGGCGCATGTCCGTGTTGGTGGGCGGTTACTTTCTCTCGAAACATCGTGGCGGCAACGGCGTGTTGCTCAGCGGCGTCGCAGGTGTGTTGCCGGGCAAGGTGGTGGTGATCGGTGGTGGCACGGCAGGCATCAATGCCGCGCGCATGGCGACGGGCTTGGGTGCGGATGTGACCATTCTGGAAGTGGACTTGGAGCGCATGCAGTATCTGGACATCACGCTGCACACCGCCCACACACTCTATTCCAGCGAGGCACATCTCATGGATCTTCTGCCCAGTGTGGACTTGCTCATCGGCGCTGTCCTCGTGCCAGGCGCGAAAGCGCCGAAACTCATCCGGCGCGACATGCTCCAACGCATGCGGCCGGGCAGCGTGCTGGTGGACATCGCCATCGACCAGGGCGGTTGCGTGGAGACCTCGCGCCCCACCACGCACGATGACCCGGTGTATGTGGAGGAAGGCGTGATCCATTACTGCGTGGCGAACATGCCTGCGGCCTATGCCCGCACCGCCACGCAAGCGTTGACGAATGTGACGTATCGCTACATGGAAATGCTGGCGGATAACGGCTTGGCGGAAGCCTGCCGGATGCAACCCGCGCTGAACGGTGGCATCAATGTGATGGGCGGGCAGGTGACATGTCCGGCCGTGGCGGCGGCACATGGTTTGCCGTGGGTGGAGGCGAAGGTCTAGTAATCAGGCGGCCATTCATCCATGAGTTCTGCCCCGCACGCGCCTGCTCCACGTTACGCTTGGGTCATCGTCTTCTGTTCCGCGCTGACCATGCTCGCGACCTTGCCCGGGCGCACGCAGGGACTCGGGCTCATCACCGAGCCGATGCTGGCGGACATGCAGGTGGATCACCTGGCCTACGCCCAGATCAATCTCTGGGCCACCTTGATCGGCGCGGCGTTCTGCCTGCCGGCTGGTTGGTTGATCGATCGCTGGGGCATCCGTCTGGTCACCACCGCGATGCTGCTGGCCACGGGTCTCGTGACGTGGTGGCTGAGCGGATTGGCCGGAGGCTTCTGGCCGCTCTTCCTTGTCATCACATTGACGCGCGGCTTCGGGCAAAGCGCGCTTTCCGTGTGCAGCATCACCTCCGTCGGTAAATGGTTCACGCGCGAGAATGGTCCCGCCATGGCGCTGTATGCCTTTCTCATCGGCATCTTTTTCGCAGCAGCTTTTTACTATATCGGACACGGCATCCAAAGCTGGGGCTGGCGGCTCACCTGGTCTGTCGTGGCTGGCACGCTGATGATCGTGCTGGCGCCGGTGACCTGGCTCTTGCTGCGCGATGGTCCGGTGGTGAAGGTGGAAGCATCGGCTGTGTCCGTGCCGAACGGATCATCGCAAACTGGTTTGCGTGAAGCGCTGAGTTCGCGCGTCTTCTGGGTGTTTGGTCTTTCAACCGCCTTCTACGGGCTCGCCTCCTCCGGCTTCGGCCTGTTTGGCGAAGCAACCTTGCGCGAGCTGGGCTTTGGTCCGAAGGATTATTATGCGCTCCTTGTCAGTTCCAGTCTCGTGGCCTTGTTCACGCAACTGGGCGCGGGCTGGCTGGCGTTGCATTTTCCCATCGGACGGCTCACCGGCGCGGCGATGCTCCTCTACGCGATCGCGCTGGGTTTGTTGAGTGTGCTGCAGACGAAACTGATGCTCTGGATCTGCGCGGTGCTGCTCGGTGCCGCCGGTGGCGTGATCGTCGTCATTTTCTTCGCGGTGTGGAGCCGGGCCTTTGGGCAGGCGCAGTTGGGCCGCATCCAGGGTGCGGCGCAATTGCTCACGGTGCTCGCTTCCGCGCTCGGTCCGCTGCTCTTCGCGTCCTGCGCCAAAAACCTCGGCTCCTACCGTCCCGCACTGTGGTTGCTGATTCCGGTGATATTACTCCTCAGTGTGGCGGCGTGGCGGATCAAGCTGCCCGCACAGGCCTCCGCCACGTGATGCAGCCCTAGTGAAAACGGCCAATGGACTGATAATCAATCAGTTACGCCTCTGCCGAACATTTTTCCGGCTGCCTTGTCCAATAATCCGATATGCCAAGGACATGGGCCAGCAAGTTTCTGCTCACCGTTGCAATCGTCTTTCTCGCCGTCCTGCTGAGCGGGTGGTTCACCGGCGTGCAGCAGGTGATGCACACAGCTTTGCTTTCGGTGACGGTGTTCGCTTTTTTGCCTTTCATCATCTTGGCCGCTGTCATCCTTATCCCGATCATATTGATGCTGGCATTGGTGGTAATCGGCCTGCTGGCCAGCCTTATATCTGGAGATGGGGGAGGCGGAGACATTGGTGGTGGAGAAGCTGATGCCAGCTCAACCACCCCAGAGGCACAAACTGCATCGGTTGTTTTTCTGCACGAATACTATGAATGGATGGCCCGGCAACGCAGCCCTTACTTCTGGGGCGTGCCGCTGGGAGTGCTGTTGGATGGGGCCATCCTTTGGGCACTCATCTCCTGGCTGATCGTACCCAAGGAAATGAAAACCACCGAACTCCTGCTGCGTGCTGAACAGTCCGTGAAGGTGCAGTATGAGGCGCAAAAGTCATTTCCAACGCCGGGCACCAACCACAGCTTTCCTCAAGTGCTGGACCAGGAAAGCAGCCCGCCTTTGTTGGATGGTTTTGGTCGCCCCTTCCTCTATCATGTCACAAAAAATGGCGGCCAGATGTCCTATCGGATCACGTCGCTGGGTTTTGATGGGAAGCCAGGAAAAGATGATCTGTGCGTAGCTGGCACGACTGGGCCGGATTGGGCAGAGAAACTGGTAACCGCAATCAAGCTCTGGAACAAAATCAAACCGGATAAAGCCATCCCGGTGAAAGACCGTCTGCAACTGGTGCGCGATTTGAAGTGCGGAACGGATAAAGAATGATTATCTCTTAAGGCAATAGCCGACCGCCAGAACTCTCTATCTTAAGACCTATGAAACTATCGTTGCTCGCTCTCACTTGTGTCGCTGGCCTGTGCTTCCATCAGCTCGCCTCCGCCCAGGAAACCAAACCAGCGACAGCCGCTCCTGCCGCCCCCGCCAAGCCCAAGGCCACGCAGGAGGAACTGGAAGCGAAGTTCAAGGCGACGTTGACCAAGTCCATCATGGCCGGGCGCTGGTGTTCGCTGAAAGACGGCGTGATGGGGCCGGAGAAAGAGGATAAATACACCATCCAAAACGTCGGCAAGGTGAGTGGGGATGACTGGGTGATCACCACGCGCATTCAATACGGCAAGCGCGATGTCATCGCGCCCATCCCGATCAAGGTAAAATGGGCGGGCGATGCCGCCGTCATCATCGTGGACAATGTGCCCGTGCCGGGTGGTGGCGTTTATTCCGCGCGGGTGATGGTGTATGAGAACACGTATTCCGGGTCTTGGTCCGGTGGCGACCACGGCGGGCTGCTGAACGGCGTCATCACCCCGCAGAAGGAGTGAAGGCTGGTCGGATCGTTAAGCGACCACTTTTTACACGTCGATGATCGGGCCGCCGCCACCCTTGTCATCATCGCGGGGCGCACGTTGTTGCGGGCCACGATTCACATTGCCGCTGACTTTCACGCGCGCATTGCCAGTGCCGGTGAGGCTGTTCAGAATGACCCCGGTGATGCTGATGATAAGCGCGCCAAAGAAAGCGGACCAGAAACCGGCCACATTAAAACCTTTCACCGCCCAGCCGACGAAATAGAGCAGCCCGGCGTTGATGACCAGCAGGAACAGGCCCAGCGACAGGATCACCAGCGGCAGAGACAGCAGCATCAGGATGGGCCGCGCGATGGCATTCAAAACGCCCAGCAGAAGCGAGGCGACGAACAGGTCCGTCACATTCGTATAAGTGATGCCCGGAATGATATGCGCCGCCACCAGCACCGCGACGGTGGTGATCAACCAGCGTTGTAAAAATTCTTTCACGATTTCGTTACGTTGCGCCCAGCCTAGCACAGGATTGCGTCCTTTGCCGAAGGAAAATTTAAGGCGCTTTTCCAGAACCGATATTTCGATTGCCAGAAAACGTCGATGATGGCTGGCTGGAGATATGGGATTGGATTCAGTAGAGCTGGTCTTGGCGGCAGAGGAGGAGTTTGCCTTGGAGATCAATGACGCTGCCGCCGAGGTGATGGCTACCCCACGCGATATGATTGATTACATTGCCAAGCAACGACCGGATAGAGCACGGACTGATATCGCTGTCCGGGTCCGTGAAATCATCCTCGAAGAACTCGGCATCGACGAAGCGATGTATCACGAAGATGCGCGGTTTATCGAGGATCTTGGGGTGGATTGATCACTCACCTGAGACCATCGGTTTTCGTCCCTGCTTGCTGGCTGCGATCATCGCTTCCAGCTTCTTCGGAAATTCAGCCGCCCGTTTGGCCGATTCAAACTGTTTGCGCGATTTGTCGTTCAGATGCCGTTGGCCTTCGATGTTCGAGTTCTGCAAGGAATCAGCCCAAGAACGCAACTGTCGTGAACAACTGACAGCCAAAGCCCGCGCCTGCTTGATCTGGGTGCTGAATGCCTTCATGCCCTTGCGGCTGTTCAGGAAATGCAACATCGACCGCGTCTCACCCGCTGACCCGCGCGCGATATAGAGGAAATACAGCAGCTCATTGGTCGTGCCTCGCTCAAAACCTTCTGCGATGTTGTTGGAAACGGAAAGCGAAGCGCGCTCCAACTGGTCCCGCAAACTAGCTGACCCGCGAAAACTCTCATCCTCCGTCAAATCATAGACCACGGTAGCCAGACGCATTGCCTCCTTCCAAACCGGGAGATCCTCAAAACGTTCGTAGGTCATAAGCGTATAGCTTAGATAGGTTAATCTTCTGAACAGGCTTTTGACTGACATCCGCCCTCCAAGGAGCGCCCATTTGCTTTGGTGATATCAAATGTCTCAGGTTTTGAAATCTCAAATTTCAAATTTGAAATTTCAGATGCTGACAGACGAAATCTTTTAACGGAGATGACCCTCACGCCCGGGTGAATTCTTTCAATCAGTTCCGCCTCCTGATCTCGACGGCTGCGGGGCTTACGCCTTCCCCGCCAACGACACCTTCACCGCCTCCACGCAACGTCCGCAAAGGGTCGTGTGCTCGGCGTTTTGGCCGATGTCATTTTCCCAGTGCCAGCAGCGTTCGCACTTCTGACCGGTGGCTTTGTCCACGGTGAAGGCGATCTCGTCCGCGCCGTTCTCCACAAACGTGAGTTGCGAGACGTTGAAAAGTTCGCGCAAGTCAGCCTCGTTCTGCAACGCCGCCTTCAGCGCTTCCGGCTTGCCGGTGAGCGTGAGGTTCGCATCCAGGGCCTTGCCGATGAGCTTGGACTGACGCGCCTTCTCAAGTTCCGGCATCGCCGCTTCGCGCAGCGCGAACAATGTCTTCCACGCCTCCTGCTCCGCTTCCGAACGGGTGAACGGATTGGGTTTCCAATCAGACGCATGCACCGACGTGCCTTGCTTGCCGGGGATGAATTCCCACGCCTCATCGGCCGTGTAGGCGAGGAGCGGGGCGAGCATCTGGCAGAGGCCGGTCACGATGCGATGGAGCGCAGTCTGGCTGGAGCGGCGGCGCAACGAATTGGCCGGGTCCGTGTAAAGGCGGTCCTTGATGACATCATGATAGACGGCGGACAGCTCCACCGCCACGAACTGGCTCAGCTTCTGATAGACCACATGGAATTCATACGCGTTGTAAGCAGCCAACACGGCCTCTTCCAATTTCGCGAACTCGCCGAGAATCCAGCGATCCAATCCCGTGAGCTTGTCATCCGCCACCGTATCTTTCGCCGGATTGAAGTCGTACAGGTTCGAGAGCTGGTAACGCAGGCTGTTGCGGATACCGCGATACGTCTCCGCCACCTTCTTGATGCGCTCTTCGCTCACCACGATGTCGCTGCGGTAATCCTGCGAGGACACCCACAGGCGCACGACGTCCGCGCCCCATTGCTTCACATAGGCTTCGGCGGTCTGCGGTTTCTCGTAGCCGCTCTGCTTGCTCTTGGAGATCTTCTCGCGATCCGCATCCACCATGAAACCATGCGTGAGCACGGTCTTGTACGGCGCCGCCCCATTGCCCGCGAGCGAGAGCAACAACGAGGACTGGAACCAGCCACGATGCTGATCCGAACCTTCCAGATACACATCCGCCTGAAACGGCTTGTCGCCCTTGCCGCGCAATTCACTGCGCTGCGCGATGACCGCGCGCGAGGACGAACCAGAGTCGATCCACACATCGAGCGTGTCGTTCGATTTGCTCGTCGCATCCGCACCTTTCCAATCGGCTGGCTTCACGAGCGCCCACAGTTCCGTGGCCGATTTCTCAAACCACACGTTGGAACCATGCTTCTCGACGAGCGCCGCCACATTGCGGATCACCGTCGGATCAAGGATCGCGTTCTTCTCCGCATCATAGAATGCCGGGATCGGCACGCCCCAAGTGCGTTGACGCGAGATGCACCAGTCCGGCCGCGATTGCACCGCGCCTTTGATGCGATTGACGCCCCAGTCCGGCACCCAAGTGACGCGGTCGATCTCGTCGATAGCGCGCTGACGGAAGGTCTTGCTGTCCGTGCCCACCGTGTGGTCGATCTTGATGAACCACTGGTCCATCGCGCGGAAGATGATGGGCGTCTTGCTGCGCCAGCAGTGCGGGTAGCTGTGGTGATACTTCTCCTCGTGCGCGAGGAAATGACCGACCCGCAGGATGTGCAGCACGCCGCGGTTCGCATCGCTCTCACCATGCTTCTCCAGCGTGGAAAGGCCGATGAGTTCGGCGGGCATCTGCTGCTCGGCGGGCAAGTCGTTCGTGTGCGCGAGACACCCATTGTCATCCACCGGCGAATACACCGGCAGACCGAGACTGCGGCCCAGATTATAGTCCTCCGCACCGTGACCCGGCGCGATGTGCACGAAGCCAGTACCCGCCGTGTCCTCCACGAAGTCCGCCGGATACAGCTTGCCCGTGCGATTGCAGAACGGATGCTGATACTCCATCGCCGCGAAATCTTCCGCGCCGAGTGAACGCACGATGCTCCAGTTGCTCCAGCCGCATTTCTCCGCGAGCTTGCCGAGCAAGGCATCACAGGCGATGTAAGCGGCCCCATCCGCCTGCACGAGGGAGTAATAGAGCTTGGGATTGTACGCCACCGCGAGGTTCGCGGGCAACGTCCAGGGCGTCGTCGTCCAGATGAGCAAATTCAACCCCGGCTGACCGACCACCGGGAATTTCACATACACGGACTGGCTGACGTGGTCATTGTATTCTACTTCCGCCTCCGCCAGCGCGGTCTTGTACGGGATGCTCCAATACACCGGCTTCTTGCCGCGATACACGAAACCTTGCGCCACGATATCCGCGAACAAGCACAGCTCGGCGGCCTCGTATTCCTTGTTCAAGGTGAGGTACGGATTCTCCCAATCACCGAACACGCCGAGGCGCTTGAATTGCGAACGCTGCAGATCGATGTATTTGCGCGCATAGGCATCGCAAGCCGTGCGGATGGTGGCCGCGTCGGCGGAATCATTGCCAGCCTTGCGCAATTCTTGCGAGACCTTCGCCTCGATGGGCAGACCGTGGCAGTCCCATCCCGGCACATACGGCGCATCATTGCCGCGCAGGGTCTGGTACTTGATGATGATGTCCTTCAGGATCTTGTTGAGCGCGGTGCCGATGTGCACATCGCCATTGGCGAAGGGCGGTCCGTCATGCAGCACGAATTTCGGCGCACCGGCGCGACGGGCCTGAATCTGGCCATACAGCCCGGCGTTTTGCCAGCGTTGCAGGCGTTCGGGTTCGCGCGTCACCAGATCGGCCTTCATGGAGAAGTCCGTCTGCGGCAAGTTCAACGTATTCTTGTAGTCCATCGCAGCCCTAATAAAAGGAACGGGGACGCTAGCAACTTGGCGGGACGGGGGCAAGTTTGCCGTGAGGCAGGCTATTCTTAGCGTGTCCCACCTCTTGCTTTGAATGGTTTATGCGTGCTTAAGCCCCTGGCCCTGTTACGCTAGGAGCAGAACCACTACCACTATGAACCGCCGCGATTTCATCACGGGTACAGGCGCTGCCTTGGGCACGGCTGCTTTGTTTTCTTCCACCGCTCTGGCCCAATCCGGAGCCAAACCGGGCAAGATCAAGATCGGCCAGATCGGCACCGGGCATGCCCATGCCGCCGGGAAACTCGCCTCCTTCCGCAAACTCACCGACCACTACGAGGTCGTGGGTGTGGTGGAGCCAGATGCCAAGAAGCGTGAGGCAGCGCAGCGCGATAAATCCTATGAAGGCGTGAACTGGCTCACGGAGGAACAATTGCTGAACACCAAAGGACTCCAGGCAGTGGCCGTGGAGACCGAGGTCAAAGACCTGCTGGCTACGGCGGAGAAGTGCATCACGGCCGGCAAACATATCCATCTCGACAAACCGGCGGGCGAGAAATTCTCCTACTTCAAACGCATCGTAGAATCCGCCCGGAAACAAAAACTCACCATCCAGATGGGCTACATGCTGCGTTATAACCCGGGCTTGCAGCTCTGCTACCGGGCGGCGCAGGAAGGCTGGCTGGGGCGGGTCTTCTCCATCGAAGCCGCGATGAGCAAGGCGCTGCCTGCCGCCGCCCGCGAATCCTTGAAACGTTATCCCGGCGGCGCACTCTTCGAATTAGGCTGCCATGTGTTGGATTCCGCGATCTACGTCTTGGGCAAACCCCAGAAAGTGACCGCCTATAATCGCAGCTCCTCTGCCGTGAACGACGGTTTCATGGACAACCAGTATGCGGTGCTGGAGTATCCGCACGCCACGGCTATCATCCATAGCGCGCTCATCGAAGTAGGTGGCGAAGCCCGGCGGCAATTCACCGTGAGCGGCGAACAAGGCACGGTGGAAGTGCGCCCATTGGAAGCACCCAAGGTGCGTATGGCACTTGACCGCGTGCAGGCCAACTACAAAAAGGGCTGGCAAGACGTGGAGATGCCCAAGACAACCGGCCGCTACGATGGCGAATTCCTGGACCTGGCGGCTGTCATCCGCGGGGAAAAGTCCTTTGCCTGGAGCTACGATCACGATCTGGCCGTGCAGGAGACTTTGCTAAAAGCGAGCGGGTTGCCGGTTGACTAACGCCCGATCGCTTCGACGGGCGGGAATTCGTTCTGGTAGTGCTTGTAGCGCGCCGCCACGTCGATGATGTACTGTTTGGTGCCAGGATAATCCATCGCGGCCATGAAGGCGGCACTATTGGTGGAGGCCTCACCCTTGCTCCACCGCAGGACGTGAGTGCGGCCAGCATTGTAATCGGCCAAGGCGTAGGGCAACGGGTCCTCGATATGGAGGTAGCGGCGCATCAGCTTGCGCAGATACCATGTGCCCGCGAGGGTGTTCAGCTTGGGGTCGAGCAGATCTTTGTGCACGAAGCCCTTCCGCTTTTCGGCTTCGGCCCACTCCATCGCCGCCGGTTCGCGGATCTGCATGAGGCCCAGTTCCTGGGCCGCTCCCCGGGCATCCGCTTTGAAGCGGCTTTCCTTCCATACCACCGCCTTGATGAGCGCCGGGTGCATTCCATACTTGGCGGCAGCCGCGACGATGGCGTCATCGTAGCGATGCTCTTTTTTCTGGTTTAACCACCAGAAGAGGAAGAGCCCGTCCACAAGCGCCAGGAACAGGAAAAACCAGAGCCATTTGCGTTTCCGCATGAGCAGTAATCACAACAAACGGAGGCCGCGCCTCCTCATCCCACGTGTGGGACCAGTATAGTTACAGGTTAGAACAGACTGTTCACCGCGGTGCCGAGGACGCTGAGCGGGCCGGTGTCTTCCAGGCCTTCGGTGGCTTTCTCCACCTTCTGCAACGTCATCTTCACGTTCTTGTAAAAAGCCTCGTCGTTCACCAGCTTGCCCACGGAGCCTTGGCCCTGGTTGATTTTCTGCAAGATCTCCTTCAGGTTTGTCATGGCCGTGGTGGTCTCGGTGTAGAGCGTCTCATCCTTCAGCAGCTTGCCCATGGAGCCTTTGCCCTCGTTGATGTCGTTCACGACCTTGCGGGCATCGGTGAGTGCACCTTCCGCCTGGCCGAGCGCGCGATTCGCATTGCCCACAATGGTGCGGGCCTCGCCGATGGCCACCTTGATGTCTTCCGCCGTGGTGTTCAGCGTATTCACGGCAGCTTTCGCGTCGTTGAACAGGCTTTCATCGCTCAACAGCTTGCCCACGGTTCCCTTGCCCTCTGCCATCTGGGTGGAGACGTTTTGCAGGTTGCCGAGGATGGCGGTGATCTTGGGGTTGTTATCCTTGAGGAAGTCCGTCATCGGCCCAAGCACGTTCTGGATGCTGTCACCGCTGAAGCTCTTGGTGACGTTCTCGATGCCCGTCGCCACGTTGTCGAGCTTGGCCATGATGGCGCTGAGGTCCGCCTGCTCCACGGTCTCGATGTTGGCCCCGTTCTCAAAGGTCGTCGGCGCGGTGCCAAGGTTGATGGCCACGAAGTTCTGGCCCATGAGGCCGGCGAACTTGATGGTGGCCTTGCTGTCCGTCTTCACGGGCACACCCTCATTGATCTTCATGGTGACCTTTACCTTGTCGTTCTCGAAGCCGATCTCATCCACGCGGCCCACTTCCACGCCGGCCATCTTCACCGGATCGCCCACTTTGAGCTCCTGGATGTTGGAGAAGCGGCCGTTCAGCTCGTAGCTGCGCTTGAACAGGCTGGAGGCGCCGATCATCTCAAACAGGATGAAGGCGGCGATCATCGCAAGGGCGAAGAACAGGCCGAGCTTGGTTTCGAGCGTGTTTTTCATAGGGCTTAATATAGGTTAAAACTTGAAACTGGCGTTAAGAAATTTTTGGACCTGCTCATGCTTGGACTCCTGCAATTCCTTGGGCGTGCCCACCTGCAGGATGTTGCCCTCGTGCATGAGCGCGATGCGGTCGGCGATGCCAAAGGCAAGGTCGCGGTCATGCGACACGACGATGGAGGTCACATCGTTCTCCTGGTTCAGCCGCTTGATCTCCTGGCCAATGGTCACGGCGATGAGCGGGTCCAGCTCGCTGGTCGGCTCGTCATAGAGGATGACCTGCGGGTCAATCACCAGAGCGCGGGCGATGGCTACGCGTTTTTTCATGCCGCCAGAAAGTTCTTCCGGCATGCGGTTCTCCTGCCCCTTGAGGCCGAGGGCTTCGAGCTTCTCCGTCACGAGCTGTTCGATCTCCTTTTGCGGCATCAGGCGATGCTCCGTGAGATACAGGCCGACATTCTCCGCCACAGTCAGGGAATTCAACAAACCGCCGGATTGGAACACCATAGCCAGGCGGTATCGTGAGAGCATATCGGCTGACGCGATGGAGTGACCATCGATCAGCACCTCGCCGCTATTGGGCGTCTCCAGGCCGATCAGGTGCTTGAGCAGCACGCTCTTGCCGCTGCCGCTGGGCCCCATGATGACGAAGACTTCGCGCGGCTCGACCTTGAAATCGATGCCGTGCAGCACCTCCACGTCACCAAAACTCTTGCGGAGTCCCTTGACTTGGACGCTGACGCTGGGGTGCTGGTTATGGGCGGCCTGGCTCATAGATCGAAATACAGCAGGATACGGGTGACGACGTAATCCAGGATGAGGATCATCACGATGGAGTTCACCACGGCCTTGGTCACGGAACGGCCGATGCCGCGCGGACCGCCGATGGTGCACAAACCCTGATGGCAGCAGACCACGCCGATGGTCACGGCGAAGACGAAGCTCTTGATGAGCCCGTTGATGATGTCGCTGACCTCCACCACGGAGCGGAGGTTGTTGAAGTAACTGGCCAGGGAAATGCCGATGTCGTTGTTGAAAACGCAGACGAGCGCGCCCCCCATCCAACCCACCATGACCGCGAAGATGACCAGCATAGGCAGGGCGACGCTGATGGCCACCACGCGCGGCAGGACGAGGTAATGGATGGGATTGATGTTCATCGTCTTCAAGGCATCGATCTCCTGATAGACGCGCATGGAGCCGATCTCCGCCGCCATCGCTGAACCGATACGGCCGGAGATGAGCACGGCCATCATCACCGGGGCCAGCTCTTTGCAGACGGAGAGGCCCACGATGCCGCCGATGAGATTTGAAAGGCCGCGCTCCACCATCACGGGGCCGGTCTGCAGGGCGAGCACACCGCCGATGAAGAGGGAAAGGATGCAGGCCATGAGGAGACTGGCGTTGCCGATCTCGAAGAGCTGGTCGAACATCTTCAGGCGCTGCCGCCACAACTGCGGGAGCGACTGCAGCGTGCGCCAGAAAAGGATGAGCATTTCGCCGATGTCCTGAAACATAGTCTATGGCTTCGCGGTTACGCCTTCCTGCACGGCAGGTTTCGGGCCATTCGCCCTTTTGCCCAGCGGTATATAGAACAGCCGGTATTGCCGGGCCTCAGGCGTGGATTGATACTGGAAAAGGCCGAACAGGAGCGAGTACTTTGTCTGGGCCGGTGATTTATCATGCCGGTAAAGATTCCACAGCAACGACTGGCTGGAGGCTTCCGTCTTCGGGTTTTTCTCCGACCGCCAAACCGACCAGAGCGGCGACCAGCTCCGCTCGATGCTCTTGTTGTTCGGCAGCATCGGCTCCAAGGGCGCGAACAACTGGAAGCGTTCGCGACCTTCCAGATCCTTGCGGGCGGTGAAGAGCGGCCAGAGATCGGTGCGTTGGAAAGCCCTGCCCGTCTCGGTGTTCCGCTCAATCAGATCGGAGTAGAGGAAGAACAGGATGCGGGTGCGTTCGCGGTCAAGCGGGGCGGATTTCGTGCTATTGTACTTCCAAATGGGCCAGAGGTAGAAATCACTCCGCTTGTATTGATTGTGAGCCTGGCCAAAAAGCGGCCAAACGCGGTTCACCGTCTTGCCTTCACCGCGGGCGAAGACGATGAGCGGCCAGGGCAGGCCATACTCATGATACTTCTTCTCACGATCATCCGTGTAGGTGAAGAACGGCCACAGATACGTGGTCGAATCTCGGAGCGGCGAGCGGTAGATGCTGTAAACCGGCAGCAGGATGCGGATCTTCTGGGGATTATCCGTGCCCAACATCAGGTCGTTGTGATGGTAGAACGGCCAGAGGGCGAACCATTTGTCATGCGCGGGCACCGGTTCCACTTCGCCGAAGCCATTCGTCTTGGTCGTCATGCCCTTGAACTCATGACCGAAGAGGGGCCAGAACTGCCAGCCCTTCAGTCCATCACCTTTGCGCAGGTGGAAGAAGGGATAGACGAAGTTATCCGTCACCACATCGCGCTTGCGGCTCTGGCCGTAAAGCGGGAAGGCCACGAAGAAGATCTCATCGCGGAAGAGGCGATTCTTCAACGTGCCGTAAAAGGGGAAGAACGCGGTGTAGTTATGGTTCGTATCCGGCGAACGTTGCTGGAAATAGAATGGGAACAGGGTGAAGCGGTCCTTGTCCACGTCCTTGTCCAAGGTCCGGCCACCAGAGAAGCTGAACACTTGCAGGATATGGAAGCGATACTCCGCCCCGAACCGGTCATAGCTGATGAGCGGATAGAGGATATCCATCTCCGTCATGTCGATGTCCGGATCATTATCCGTGGTCCGGGCAATCAGCGGCGGGATGGCCCAAAGAGTATTGCTGGCGCTGTGTTGCCGGTAAAAAAGCGGTCCCAAAGTCTCAAACCGCTCGCCGGGCTGAAGGGTCAGGGGAAAGACATGCGCCAACGGCCCTGCCGAGAGGGTATTGGTCTGAGCAACCGCAGGCCGGACGAGCAGGCTCGTCAGTAGTACGGTCAGCAGAGTTAAACAGCGCAATGTCATCAACTTGTGTCGGCCCCAAGGCCGGGCAAAACTTTACGTTGCCGGGGCAAAGCGTCAAGGTAAGCCCGAAACGAATCTCAGGCAGGCCAGAGCAACCCCATTAAAGGTTACTATATCGTTATCGTTTTCCACTTATCGGCTCTTACCTGCTATATCTTGCAAAAACAGGGTTTGACTTTTTATCCACACTTTATTAACTTTTCGTCAAATCGATTGAGGCATTTACCTCGGTTCCTCCCGGCCCAGTGGCAATAGTGCATTATTGTCACTGGGTTTTTCTTATCTGCCAGCCCGTTTTTGCGAGCAAAATCAATACTGCGGGCAGGAACGTTAACGAGGCAATCATGCAGGCACCGACACCAAGGGACATCACCCAACCCAGCGTTTGGATGCCCTGATGATCAGCCAAAATCAGGCTGCCGAAGCCAGCAATCGTGGTCAACGCGGAGACGATCACCGCTTTCCCCGTGCTTTTAGCCAGGATGCTCGGGCTTCGTTCTTCGGCGAAACGGTTGAGGATATGGATACCGTTGGTAACGCCGATGCCCACCACCAGCGGCAG
>JAEYXS010000096.1 GCA_023431185.1 Verrucomicrobiota bacterium | reverse complement strand
TCCCACCCCGGCCTCAATTCCAACGCCTTCTCATAACTCGCCCGTGCCTCGCCCTTTTGCCCCGCCTGTTCATACGCCAGCCCGAGATTGAAATACACCGTTGCATCCTGCGGATTCAGTTCCTTCGCCCTCAGTAATTCCTTCACCGCCCCTTCCGCATCTTTGCGCGCCAGATACAACAACCCCAGATGATGCGGGAACAACGCCTCCTGCGGCAAGATCGCCGCCGCCCGCCGCCACGCTTCCTCCGCCGCGCCGAAATGCCCCCGCTTCTGCGCCGTCAGTGCGGCGTAATGCAACAACTGCGTATCATCCGGCGCATATCGCAACGCCAGCTTCAGATCCATCCACGACTCATCCAACTGGCCCAACTGCTCCTGCGCCCGTCCCGTGAACCGCCAAGCATCCACCCGCGTCGGGTCCGCCCGCTTGATCAGGTCACCCAACCGCACCACTTCATTCCAGTCCGCCTTCCGCACCGCCGCCAACTGCTGTTTGAACAAAGCATCCGCCCCCCACTGCCGCGAATGCCACACCGCCATCCCTACTGCCCCGATAAGCACCGCAACAGCAAATGCCCGGGAATAGCTCAACGTTCCCAAACTGGCACTTCTCACTTCGCCCCTTCCCCCTCTCGCACTTCGCATGACGATTCCCACCAACACCGCCCCAAACAAAGGCGGCACCTCCCGGTCCAACGGAAAACTGAACAACGAATCCACCGCAATGGCCCCCAACGCCGCCAGCGCCCCGATCACCACCACCCGTTCATCCCGTGAACTCACCCGCGGCAGCCCGCGCCATGCCTCCCGCACAAACAATCCCACCACCGTCAACGCCAGCATCAACCCCACCGTCCCCAGCTCCGCCCAGATCTGCAGCAAATCATTATGCGTGCGCTCCGGCGAACGCCCCGCCAGCGTCGGGTCCGGCACCCCCTTCAACGTCGCCGCCGGATACGCCACCCGCCAGTTGTTCAACCCCACGCCTCGCACCGGCTGCTCTTGGATCATCACCAGCGTGTTCCGCCAAAAGATCCTCCGCACCGCCACACTCCGCGATGACTTCGCCTGCAAGCGATCCGCCTCCGTTACATTCGTTTCCGGCTCCTCCGCCAGCCCGCTCAGATACGCCCCGATCTCCGCCCACCGCCAGCGCACGCCCTCATTCGTTACATTGATCGTCAGCGCGCCGATGAACACCGCCACCAGCAAAGCCCGGGAATTCCTGGATTGAATGTTAGGCCGCCAGCCGCACTGATAACCCAGTCCCATCGCAAGCCCACCGCTGAAAGCCAACGCGATCCAGCACCCCTTCGTGAACGTATGCCCCAGAAACGTGACACACAGCGTCAAGGCAATCGTCGCCATGATGACCTCCCGCCGGCACCGCGCCAGATACACCAGCACCGCCGCGATGGGGATCACCAGCACCATCACCTGCGCCGCCATGTTACGATTCGCCAGCGTGCTCCCCGGCGCGATCGCCTGCGGCACCCAACTAAACTGAAACCACGCCTGCGCCAGTCCGATGACCGCCACGATCGCCCCACTGCCCGCCATCGCCCACAGCAACGCTCGCAACCGTTCCAGCGTCAGCTCCAACTGCCAAACCACCCAGCCGATCATCACACACGCCACCCAATGCCACCACGTCCACCACCCTAGCCACGGATTCGTGGCCCACGTCAGCGACACCAGCGCCCACAGGAAAAACAATACCGTGAAGAACCCCAATGGCTGCGGCCAGCGCCACGCCTTCCGCTGCCAAGCCGCCATGCCCAGCAAAACCAACGCCCCCACCTGGATCAACGCCCGCTTCGGCACGCTCAAACTGTCATACAACTCCCGCCAGAAAACCAAAGGCGCGAGCAGCAGCAGGACCACCAGCCCGCCGAAAAGCCAGCCCCCCGTCGCTGGAGCGGCGACAGGTGCAGACACGTTGCTTTCCCGGCTGGACATCGGCAGCAGGTTAACGGGTCAGCTCCCCAAGGTCCAACTTTCGCGCAATCAGTTCCCTATCCTCAGATCCGCTTCCGCCAATGGCCGTCATGCTGTGCTGCATGCAATACAGCAGCGACCACTACTGTATTCTCAAGTTCCTGAACCTCGTAGATGACGCGGTAGGGGAATCGTTCGGGATAGCGCCAGCGGATATTCTTTCGTGGATGTCGCCGGCAATAGATTAGAGGATTCTCAGCCAAACGATCTAGGACAGTCAGGATTTCCTCGATGAATTCGTCTCCCAAGCCCTGGCGCCTGGTCTCATACCAATCAGCCGCTGCCTCGATATCATTCAAAGCCTCAGGCCTTAACACCACTCGCCAGTTCATGATTTCGCACGGGAGCGCAGACGCGTTTTGACCTCCTCCAGCGGAATGGATGAGCTTGGGTCGGCCCGATGCGCCGCCAGACGACCTCCCACCAGTGCTTCATCAGCTTCAGACAAAGGAGTCTCGTCCAGTTCCATGGCCCGGCGGATAAGCAATTGCCGCTGCTCAAACGTCAGCAAAGGCAATTCTTCCAGCACCTGAGTAAAACTCATACTCAGACGATAACCAATGCCGTCACTTTTTCAACCTCATTAACCCCGCCGCCATCACCGCTCCCACCATCGCCAGCGCCATGTCCTTCTGCGCATCCCACATATCCCCCTGCTGGCCGTTGTAGGCGTTCGCGTCATCGGGTGAGAGCACCATCGTCAACCCCCATTCGAAAACCTCATATAACATGCTCGCCGCCATCACAAACTCCACGGCGAAATAGAGCGCCAGCCTCGGCGTCACCCGGAAATAACGCATGAGCACCTCCCACACCGGCAAAGTCCACAACAAGCCGAACAGAAAATGCACCACTCGGTCATAATGGTTCCTGCGAAACCCGAACGTCTCGCGTAAACTCACCCCGATCAATCTCTCCCCCCACTGCTCATACGGCACATAAGAATAGATATAACGCGCCCCTAATGTGTGAAACAACATGAACACGACGAGACAGGTAAAGCCCGCGCGGCTGATGGGATAACGCCGCGTGATCCACGGCAGAAAGAACAGCAGGAACACCGTAGGCGAGTGCTGCAGATACATCTCCCGCGGATACGGCGCACCGATGCAGCTCAACACCATGGCAACCGTCAGCAGCAGTAACAACTTGTGCTGATATGTCCAAAAGGATGGCTTTTCCTGCACTGGTTCGGAGTCAGTGGTCATACTTGGCGTCTCGCATGACAAATGTCGCCGACAGATTCCGTTTCGTAAAACGCCCTTTTGTGCTAGGTTTCCAGCATGCACCCCCAGCTTCAGGGCGTCCCCATCTTTGCGGGCTTGAGTGAAGAGGCCATCGATCTCCTCGTGAAGCACGCCCGGGAACTGCATGTGAAAGCCGGTGACCTCATCGTGCACGAGGGCGAAAGCGGCAACCGTTTCTACCTGATCAGCGAAGGTGAAGTGCGCGTGGTGAAGCAGCATGGCACATCGCACGAAGTAGAACTCGCCCGCCTGGGACCACGCGATTTCTTCGGCGAGATGTGCATCCTCGAGACCCTCCCCCGCTCCGCCTCCGTGCAGGCGATCACCGATACCACCATCTTCGCCCTCTCCTCCCTCGACTTCCTCTATCTCTACGAGAAACTGCCCTCCGAATACGGCATCCTCGTGCTGAATCTCGCCCGCGACCTCTCCCGCCGCATCCGCCACCTGGACGAAGCCTTCGCCGCCCGCAGCTAAAGGAGCGCCGAGCTCCAGCTCGGCGAGCCCCCATGTAGTGAGGCAGACACCTCACCTGTTCATCCCCGTCCGTGTTCCTTCCGTGCAAATCTGTGGCTTAAAAATCATCCCAACACCCTCTTCCGCTCCTCCGCGTTCAACTCCTTCCACTTCCCCGCCACCAGATCCCCCAGCATAAACTGCCCGATCCTCACCCGCATGAGTCGCAGCGTCGGATGCCCGATGGCCGCCGTCATCCGCCGCACCTGGCGGTTTTTCCCCTCCACCAGTTCCAGCCCGATCCAGCAATCCGCCACCGATTTACGGAAGCGGATGGGCGGATCACGCGGCGGCACCTGGGGTTGCGGTTCGAGCATCCAAATCTTTCCCGGCAAGGTCTTGTGCCCCTGGATCACCACTCCTTTGCTTAATTGCAACAATGCCTCCGGTGTCGGAATCCGCTCCACTTGTGCCCAATACTCCCGTTCATGCGCATTCCGTGGATGCAGCAAGCGCGTGTTCAAACCGGCTTCATCACTTAATAGCAACAATCCCTCACTGTCCACATCCAGCCGGCCGATAGGATAGACATCCTTCGGAAAACCGAATTCCACCAGCGGGCGATTCGGCGAACCGTCCGGGGTGAATTGCGAGAGAACACCGTAAGGTTTGTTGAAAGCGATCAGCACAGATTAGGTTGAATGAAAAAAGTTCACACCGGGCTCACTTCACATCGGGTGAGTCCAGGATTTGTTTCAGCGCTTTTTGTATGGCTGGAGTGGCATCTTTGGCAGCTGCCTGCAAAGTCCGGTTTCTCAAATCAGCCCCGCGTTCACGGCAGAGGGCCAGAGTTTGGGTGACGACGGCATCATCATAGGGAGCCAGCGCAGCTAGGAGTCGCTCAGGATTGGTGCCGTAGTCTTTCACCAGTTGCTCCGCATAACCGCGCGGCGAGGTATATTTGCCATCACCATCGCCATCGATCCAAATGGGATTCGTGGAGGCAAGGACTTTTGGGGTGAAGATTTTGGAACTGGGCTGGTACGGCTTCGGTGTCTCCGCGAACGGCGCAGTGATGCCCGGCCCAGTGGCGATGCCCACCAGATACACATCATGAAACGGCCGGTTCAACACGAAGCCGGAACTCCGCCGCAACCTGACTCGCGGTTGCACATAATCCGTCTCCCGTATCTTCACCCCGTTCGCATACAGCTCCACCTTCTGCACCCACGTCCACGAAGGCGCATCCGCATGCACCGTCACGATGAATTCATCTGTCAGATCCGTCGCTAAATCCCCCAGATGAAATTTCTGTGCCACATCCATGTCCGCGAACAATCCCAGGCTCACGGAAGCCTTCCCCGCTTTCAGGCTGCGACACGCCTCACCCACATCGATCTTGTCCACCTGCCCATCCCCCGTCGCCAGATACGTGCGCCCCTGCCCCAAAATGAACCGGCTCACATCATGTGTATCACTTGAGCCCACCGCCATCACACGATGCCCGCGATTCAACAGCGCGAACCAGTCACGGTAGAGCAGGTAGATGTCCGACTGCATCGCTCCCGAGGTGATGACTTCCAAAGCGTCGAAAACCTCGTTGGTCAGTCGCAGGTGCTGGCCGGTGACGGGATTGAAATTCGTCGGTCCCAACGGGATGAAGCCGCTGTGAAGATCACGCGGATGATTCAGCGTGATCACCTGCACCCCGGGCGTGGCGCGTATGCCTTTGATCAATTCATTCCAATCCGTGCTTTTGAAATCCGCCACGGTGTTTGACTGGTTGGTGATGGGGAAGGCGTTGAAGTGGCCGTTCTTGGTGGTGACTTCGTTGCCGATGACTGAGGTGAAATGCTGCTGAAGCTTCGTGCGGATCGCAGCCTCGGAATAATCCGCATGATGATTGTGGTCCGTGGCGACGGCCAATTCGATCCCTTCGCCGGCAATGGTCAGCATGCGTTCATCCAGCGTCGCATCGCCATGCCCGCTGAAAGCACGTGTGTGGATGTGCGTATCGGCAGCGACCCAGCCCTTGGTGTTCACTTCGCGGCGGATGGCAAGGTTCACAGTTTGCGTGGCTCCGTGCGCGATGGTGACCTGCTGCGTGGCCACGCTGTATTCCATGCCTCGCGAAGCGTAGATGGTGTAATCGCGTGGCATAAGGCCGAGGCGGGCGTTGCCGTCTCGGGTATAGATAACTCCGGGACGAGTGGTCATAGCGAGGGAGTTGGTATTGGTCCCGCTAAGAGGAATCAAAGCAGCGAGCGCACCACTGGCATCCGCGATGGTAATGCGGCAAGGAATCGGCTGGTTGTCGGGAGCCTCAGTGACGGCCAGATTAAGACTTCCTTGATTCAAGACTCCTGCCGATGGACCAGCAGCCAGCCGGATATGACTGATGTCGATGTCATCCGTGGCCGCGGGCGGCACGATGCTTAAAGTGTTTGTACCCTCACGTATCAAGCCGGGTGGCACCTCGAAATGAGCGGTGAGCGGTGTCTCTTGCGTGACCAAGCTGCCGACACGCTTGCCGTTCACCTGCACCTGCCAGGTGTTCTTCACATCGCGCTGGCGGAGGAAAAGCGTGTGCCCGTTGGTGGTTGGTTGCGCGGAGAAGGTGAGGTCCAAACGGCGGCCATGAGGTTTACTGTCCGCGAATTCTGCCCATTCAGGAAAGCCTTCCACGCCAAGATGAAATCGATCAGCGGAGAGCGTCTGGAGTTCGGCGCCAAAAAGAGCGGTGTGCCACATCAGCAACACCGCAGCGATTGCCAGCCGTTGCCTCCCGGCCATGTCACACCACCCAACAAACGACTTCTGCATGGCTGCGATGTTTTTCACGATGCCGGTAAAACTATAAGTTAGTCCCGCCTTTGTCCATGCGGCTGAAGGCTTCTTTGGGCAAGTGGTACAAGTCCGGCAGATCCACTACCCTCGCTTTTCTCGGCATGCCCTCTGCCTGCCTTACGTGGTGGCTGGACAAGTGCATGCCGGAGATGACCAAGATAGGTGTAGGCCCCGCTACCCAGGCTGGGCAATTATTGTTTGATTGAAAACAACAAAACAGGCAGGTTACATACATCTTAAAATAGCAGCACTGGCATGGCTGGCTGCCCCAACTCAAACCATAGTCGCTCAGCCCAGTTCCAAGCCAAACATGGAGTCATCGAGAATGAAAAATACGCTCTTCAAAGTTTTCTTGATCACATTGCTTATCTGGTCTGCTGCCGGCCCTGTGGATGCCGCCGAAGGCCAGACGGTGGCCACCAAACCCCGGCCGGTGGACCTAAGCATCAAAGGCGAGGAGAAGGCGGTGCTCACGCAGGCACCATTCGTGCCTCCGCCCATCACACGCCAGCATGCCACCAAGGTCATCGTGCAACTGGAGGTGATCGAGGCCACCCGTCGGCTGGCAGATGGGGTGGAGTATGTGTTTTGGACCTTTGGCGGTGATGTGCCAGGCAGTTTTATCCGGGTGCGGGAAGGTGATCTGGTCGAATTTCATCTGCTGAACCACCCGACCAGCAAAATGCCGCACAATATTGACCTTCATGCCGTGACCGGTCCGGGTGGCGGAGCCACTTCTTCGTTCACAGCTCCCGGCCATCGGTCGCAATTCTCGTTCAAGGCGTTGAACCCAGGTTTGTACGTCTATCATTGTGCCACGGCCCCGGTCGGTCTGCATGTCGCCAACGGCATGTATGGTCTGATCTTGGTGGAACCCAAAGAGGGGTTGCCCCGGGTTGACCGTGAATACTATGTGATGCAGGGAGAGTTCTACACCGAAGGACGTTATGGCGAAGAAGGGTTGCAGGCCTTCGACCAACGCAAAGCCGAGGACGAACGGCCAGCCTATGTCGTCTTCAACGGCTCCGTCGGCTCGCTGGTGGGCGACAAGGCCATCAAAGCCAAGGTCGGCGAGAAAGTGCGTCTCTTTGTGGGCAATGGTGGCCCGAACTTAATCTCCTCCTTCCATGTGATCGGCGAGATATTTGACACCGTGTATCAGGAAGGCGGTGTGCTGCCTTCCCAGAAACAGGTGCAGACGACGATGATTCCGGCCGGCGGGTCCGCCATCGTCGAGTTTGGCGTGGAGGTGCCGGGCACTTATGTCCTTGTGGATCATTCCCTCTTTCGCGCTTTCAACAAAGGTGCAGTGGGCATGCTGAAAGTGGAAGGCCCGGAAAACATGCTGGTTTATACCGGCAAGGAAGTGGATGCCATTTACTTGGGCAGCCAGGCCGAAGGTGGCAGTGAAGCCGGTCGCAAGATCGCGGAATTGGAGGCCGCCCGAAGGAAAGCCATCCAAGGCGATGAAACCATCGCCGGGTTGACGAAAGAGATCCAGATCGCCAAGGGCAAACAGGTCTATCTGCAAACCTGCTTTGTCTGCCATCAGACTGAGGGGCAAGGCATCCCGGAGCAGATCCCGCCCTTGGCCAAATCGGACTATCTGATGAGCGACAAGGACCGGTCCATCCGGACTGTCTTACAAGGTTTGAGCGGCGAGATTGTCGTCAACCGCAAGACGTATAACGGCGTAATGGTGCCGATGAACAACCTCTCAGACCATGAGATCGCCAACGTGCTGACCTATGTGCGGAACAGTTGGGGCAACTCAGGTGACGCGGTCAGCGCGGAGGAGGTCAAGCGCATCCGCAGCGAACTTCCCAAGTCGGTCACCACCTCATTTGAATAAACCAGAGCAGCCTAAAATCATGGTGTCGCGTCATTACCTTCCCATGCATGCCTGGACAGCCGGACTACTGTTCCTGCTGGTGTTGCTGCGCCCCGCCTATGGTAAGGAGGGCGCAGCCAAGGAAAGTCCGTCTGTGGCCAGCATGGTCGAGGTGCCAGCCGGCACGCACCGGCCGCTGTTTGTGCAACCGGGCGAGACGAACTCCCTTCAAGTTCCTGCCTTCCAGCTGGACCGCCACCCGGTGACGAATGGTGAGTACCTCGATTTTGTCACTCGAAACCCAAAATGGCGACGTTCCCAGGTGAAGCGCATTTTTGCTGACGAAAACTACCTGCGTCACTGGGCGGGAGATCTGGAACCGGGCGAAGCTGCGGCCGCCCAGCAACCGGTCACCTGGGTATCATGGTTTGCCGCCAAGGCTTACGCGCAGTGGCAAGGCAAGCGCATGCCCACGGTGACGGAGTGGGAGTATGCCGCCTCTCACGGATTTTCCGCCCTGGGTGGAAGCAAGGACCCGGAATTTCAGGCCGCCATCCGGCGCTGGTATTCCACTCCTTCACCCGCTTCGCTTCCGTTGGTTGCCCAAGGCCGGGCCAATGTTCTGGGGTTGCATGACCTTCACGGACTGGTCTGGGAATGGACCTCGG
>JAEYXS010000087.1 GCA_023431185.1 Verrucomicrobiota bacterium | reverse complement strand
TGCCTTAAAGAAAAGCATTGAGACCAAACTAAAGAAGTTTTTCACTCTGCTGAGTAACCTCAATCGTGAGGCAACGAAATCCTGACGGACCCAGCACCCGGTAACCTTTTGCCGTGAGTCAATACGCTGGCACCGGAGCCAAATGACCCATTCCAATTTCCGCAGTTGGCATCGCGGCTGCTTAATGATGTGCCAACAACGTCGAGAAATAGGACAATTTGTGAGTAAAACGGTTGCATTACGGTTGAAGGCTAAACTGGCTTTCAAGGCTTTGCGAAAGCGGATAACGGCCAAACTGCTTGTCGTAAGCCTAGGATTTCTCCCCTTAGTTTCCACCCGGGCCATCGACCAGAACGGCAACCAGCTCAACGACATCTGGGAGATCATCTACGGCGCTCAAGCTCTGACTGCCAACGGCGATGCGGATGGCGATGGGGTCAGCAATCTGGATGAAAGTCGTGCCGGAACCAATCCCTTTGACGCCAGTTCCTATCCCTGGCTGCAGGTGCAAAGCGTCACCGGCCAGCAGCTCCGGCTGAACTTCGGTGGGCAGGCGGGCAAACATTATCAGGTGCTCGCGACGGATGACTTGGGTTCAGGCAACTGGACCGGCATCAATACCAACCTGAGCTACACGGATGCTGTCTCCTCCCTGCTGCTCAATTCCACGAACAACAACGCCCGCTTCTTCCGCATCGCGGTGACGGACGTGGATTCGGATGGCGACGGCATTCTTGATTGGGAGGAGGCGCGCGTGGGCTTCAATCCCCGCAGCGCGCACACGGACCGCGCCAATTCGACTGATCAACAACGCATCACCGCCGGACTCTCTGCGGCGAATACCGTCACCATCTCCACGCTCGACCCGAACATGTATGAGCGCTGGCCGGATGGCGGATTGATCGCCATCCGTCGCTCAGGCGGTCTGCGACAGATCACGGTGAATCTCGCCTTGGGCGGTTCCGCCACGTTGAATGAGGATTACACCGTCAACGCCACCACCAGCATCGTCATTCCCATGGGTGTGCGCGAGGTGTGGCTGGAATTCCAACCCATCGCCGATGCCGTGGATAATGAATCGACGGAGAACATCACCGTCACCCTGCAAACGGGCAGCGGCTACTCACTCGGCAGTCAGACCGTGGCCAGCGTCAATCTGCACAATGAAACCCCGACGAGTCTGCCGAATCCCAAGGAGGCCGCGCGCTTTCTGATCCAAGCATCATTCGGCCCCAACGCGGATACGGATAACGATGGCATCCCTGAGAATGTCGAAGCCGTGATGCAATTGGGCATAGAGGGCTGGATCAATGACCAATTCACCCGGCCCGTAGGACGCTTGCAGCCCTTCACGGAATACATCGCCACGGTGCCGAATTTCTACACGGACCGGAAGCAGGCCGCCTGGTGGAATCGCGTGATGGGTGTGAACAAATTGCGGCCAGACGACACAGAGACGGTGCTGCCGGATTATCTGCGCCAGCGGGTCGGCTTCGCGTTGAGCGAGATCTTTGTCATCTCGGACCGCACAGAGATGGTCGGTGGCGATCCACGCGGCATGGCAAATTATTACGACATGCTGCTGGCGAATGCTTTCGGGAATTTCCGCGATCTCTTGCACGATGTCTCCCTGCATCCCTGCATGGGCATCTACCTCAGCCACATGCTGAATCGCAAGCCCGACCCGATCAACAACATCTACCCGGACGAAAACTATGCCCGGGAGATCATGCAGCTTTTCTCCATCGGTCTGTGGGAATTGAATCTCGATGGCACGCGCAAATTGAACGCGCAGAACCAGCCCATCCCCACCTATGACAACTCGCACATCACGGAATTCGCGCGCGTGTTCACCGGCCTGAGCTTTGCCGGCCCAAATAATTTCAGCCTCTTTCCGCAGGATTTCACCCAACCGATGAAGCTGTGGGACCAGCATCATGACTGCAATCCTAAGACATTGTTGAACGGCGTCACCCTCCCGGCCCGCACGCCTTCCAGCAGTCCTGACACCGGTGCCGCCGCCAGGGCAGATATCAATGCCGCCAACGATAATCTCTTCAATCACCCGAATGTAGGCCCGTTCATCGGTCGCCAGTTGATCCAGCGTTTCGTGACCTCCAACCCGTCTCCGGAATACGTCGCGCGTGTCGCCAGTGTGTTCAACGACAATGGCAGCGGAGTGCGGGGCGATATGAAGGCGCTGATCAAGGCCATCTTACTGGATGTCGAAGCGCGCGATCCGCAGATGATGGACGTGCCCACCTACGGCAAGCTGCGGGAACCGATCCTGCGTGTGGTGAACTTCGCCACCGCGTTCAGCGCGTCAGCCTTGAACGGTTACTACGGCTTGAGCGCGTTCAATATGGATCACGCGCAGGAAGCGATGAATGCGCCAAGCGTGTTCAACTTCTTCCAACCCAGTTACAGTCCGCCCGGCATCTTGAATGACGCAGGGCTGGCGGCACCGGAATTCCAGATCATCAACGCCAGCACTGCCATCTCCGCTCCAAACTATTTTGCGAATGCTCTCCGCAATAACGATCTGCATCGCTGGGGTGCCGGCGATGCCCAGAAGGCGGTGCGGCTCAACCTGACGCCGGAACTCTCCCTGATACTGCCGGAGCAGTATCACTCGCAGAACCAGCCCAACGTGACTCCGTTCGATACCGATCCCCTGCTCCAGCGTCTGGACATGGTACTGACCGGCGGCACGCTTTCGCCGCAGCAATTTCATATCATCCGGGAAGCAGTGAACCAGATTCCCACCAATACCTGGCTATGGCACAAGGAACGCGCGTGGCTCGCGATCTATCTCATCCTCACATCACCGGATTTCTGCGTGCAACGTTGATTCAACTTTTACGACCATGAAGAAAGAATCTCCCGTCATCTCCCGCCGCAAGTTCTTCGGTCAGGCCAGTTGCGCCGCCATCAGCGGTGTCTCCGTGCTGAATACTTTGTTGAATTTACGCCTCGCGGGTGATCTCGCCGCAGCTGAACCGCCCGCTGATAATGAATATCGCGCGCTCGTCTGCCTCTTCCTGAACGGCGGCAATGATTCTTACAACATGCTCATCCCGCGCGGGGATGCCGAATATGCCGAGTATGCCACCATCCGCCAGGACCTGGCGCTGGCGAAAGATTCGCTGCTGCCCATCAATCCGCAGAACAGCATCGGCAAACAATTAGGCGTGCATCCCGGCATGCCGGAGATCGCGAACCTGTTCGAGGCGGGCAAGGCGGCCTTCATCGCAAATGTCGGCACGCTGGTGGAACCAGTGACCAAGGCGCAATACAACGCGAATTCAGTTTCACTGCCGCTCGGCCTTTTCTCGCACTCGGATCAAACGGAGCAATGGCAGACCTCCGTGCCGCAATCGCGCGCAGGCATCGGCTGGGGCGGCCGCATGGCTGATCTGTTGCACAGCCTGAACGGCAATCAGAAGGTGTCCATGAACATCTCGCTGAATGGCAGCAACGTGTGGCAGGCCGGTCGCAACGTCACCGAGTATGCGATCACTTCCGCTGGAGCCGTCGGCCTGGCCAACTACCGCCCGGCCTGGCAGGTGAATGACAACTTGGTGCAGGCCCGCAGCGCCGGTGTGGACCGGCAATTGAACGCGCAATACAACAATCTGCTGGCTCAGGCATTTGCCACGTCCAAGCGCAACTCCGTGGAGGCTTACACCTCGTTCGCCGCCGCAACGAATCTGACTTTACCGGAGGAAGCGACGTTTCCCGACGAGAATCCCTTGAGCGCACCGTTCCAGATGATCGCGAAAACGATCGCCGGGCGCACCGCTTTGGGCGTCACCCGGCAGACATTCTTCATCTCGTTGGGCGGCTGGGATCATCACGACGAAGTGGTGGCCAATCAAAACCGGATGCTCCCTTATGTGAGCGGTGCGGTGGGGGCTTTCTACAATGCCCTGGCTTTGCTGGGCGTGGAGAATCAAGTGACGCTGTTCACCGCCTCGGACTTCGGGCGCACACTGACCTCCAATGGTCGCGGCTCCGATCATGCCTGGGCGGGCAATCATTTCGTGGTGGGTGGCGGCGTGAATGGCCGCCGCATCTACGGTCAATACCCGGACCTGTATCAAGGCAGCCCGCTGGATGTCGGACGTGGCCGTCTGATCCCGACGACCAGCGTGGATGCGTATTTCGCCGAACTCGCTCTATGGCTGGGTGTAAGCAAATCCAGCCTGCCGCTGGTGCTGCCGAACATCGCGAATTTCTATTCCACCAGCAGCAGCGCACCGCCAGTAGGGTTCATGCTAAGCTAACCGATTGCTTCCACTACCCATGAAATGCTATGCAACTGGGTATGGCAGGCGTAGCTGACATCCGGGCTTACCTTCGTATCGACGACGACCTCTCCACCAGCGGCATGCCGCGTGCCGAGCAGTTCGCGGATATCGCGCAGGCTGGCTTCAAACTGGTCATCAATCTCGCGCTGCCCACTTCGGATAATGCCCTGGCGAATGAAGGTGAACTCGTCACGCGTCAAGGCATGAGCTATCTGCACATCCCGGTAAATTTCGCGCATCCCTCGGTTGAAGACTTCGAGCACTTCACTCATTTACTATCCGCCTCCGCTGGCCAAAAGGTCTGGGTTCACTGCGCGGCGAACATGCGTGTCTCCGCTTTCGTTTTCCTCCATCGCCTGCGGACGAAAAGCGCCTCCCGCGCTGACGCCGAACGGGACCTTCGCCGTATCTGGGAGCCGGAGGATGCCTGGCGCGACCTGGTGAACGCGCAACTGGTCAAAATGGGACAAAATCCTCTGTGAAGCGCCTTGCGGCTTGCCCCAACCCCTGATTTCCGCTTAATTCTGCGCCCGTTGTGCCGGCTTAGACCACGAGCCTGAGGCAACCTGAAAGTGGTCAACTCCCCCTTTTTGATCGGACATGAAAACGCATCGCTTTGCTTTGAACTGGAAGAAACTGACATTGCTGACCGCCACCGCTTTGCTGACGGCGATCAACGCTTCGGCGCATTCGGAGACGAATACGCCACCGCCGTTTGACGATACGAAGTGGAACACCGCCATCACGACCGGCTCCGGGGCGAACACCTACCAGACGGTGCCGAACTGGGCGCAGATCCCGACCAAGCTGCAGCTTGGCCCCACGCACGGCAGCGCCATCGTGGACAAGCAAGGGCTCGTCTACGTGAGCACGGATTCCACGAACGGTTTCTACGTCTTCACGGCGGACGGCAAGCTCGCCCGCACAATGGCTCCGGAACTTTCCGGCGTGCACGGCATGGTCATCCGCGAGGAGAACGGCAAGGAATTCATCTACGGCGCACAAGTGGCCAAGGCTCGTGCAGTGAAGTTCACATTGGATGGCGAAATCGTTTTTTCCCTGCCTTACCCGAAGGAAGCGAATGTCTATCCTGAAGGCAAAGGCTACAAACCCACCAGCGTGGCTGTCGCTCCGAATGGCGACATCTTCGTGGCGGATGGCTACGGCCTCTCTTTCATCCACAAGTATGATGCGAAGGGCGCTTATCTGAAGTCCTTCGGCGGTCGAGGCAAGGACGAGGGCAAATTCGCCGTGTGTCATGGCATCGCGATGGACACGCGCTCCGGCAAACCGCTGTTGCTTGTGTGTGACCGGGAGAATCGCCGCCTGCAACATTATGATCTCGAAGGCAATTTCGTGGCCACCCTCACTACGAATCTCCGCCGTCCTTGTGCCGTCTCCATCCACAACGGCAACGTGGCTATCGCCGAACTCGAAGGCCGCGTGACCATCCTCGATAAGAACAACCAGATCGCCGCTCACCTCGGTGACAACCCTGACCGCACGCTCTGGGCGAAATTCGACGTAGCTCCGAGCTTGTGGGTGCCGGGGGTCTTCACTGCTCCGCACGGTCTCACCTATGATGCCGCTGGCAATCTCTACGTGCAGGACTGGAACAAGACCGGCCGCGTGACGAAGCTGGTGAAGACCAATCCGACCGCGGCCAAGTAAACAGGCGACATACAGTTCAGAATGGCGGCCTGCGGGCCGCCTTTTTCTTTTTGTAGCGCAGACTGTCAGTCTGCCGCGTCGCAGATCGGTGATCTGCGTGCCCTGAAATAGCCTAGCTTCTGCCGGCTGCCAGTCGGCGACACAGCAGGTCACCGACCTGCGCTACAGCTTCATCGCGAAGTGGATCTGGCGGCCGACCTCTTTGAAGCCGCAGGAGGGATAAAGGTGATTGCCCACTTCGTTGTAGGCCATCGTCTCGATCATGGCGTATTCCATGCCTTCTGCTCGGAAGTAAGCGAGCGCATGCTCGATCAATTTACGCCCTAACCCCTGCCCGCGCGTGGAAGCATCTACCGCCAGATTCGGAATGCGTCCTTTGCCCAGTTCATGATCTATACGCGTGGTGATGTAGCCGAGCACTTTACCATCTGCCTCCGCCACGAACACACCCGCCGGATTCGCCGCCACATCGTCATCGATATGCCGCGCCTTGCGCCAGCGCCAGTCGTGCCCGTTCAAGGCTCCGCCACACGCCTCTTCCACCTTTTGGTCAATGGCGATGCCTTCGAAGCCTTCCAGTGTAAGGCGTTTGAGTTCAGCCAAATCGCCAGATTGGTAAACGCGGATTTGGATTTGCATTCCGCTATCATGAAGAAAACCGGGCGAGGACTCAAATCCTTACGCCCGGTTTTTCACGAAATACTTGGCAGATTATTTGAAATCCGCCTCGAGCACGATGCGGTAGCGGGCCTTGCCTGCACGCAAGTGGTCTAACGCGTCGTTCACACGGGACATCGGGAACACCTCGGTCACGGGTGCGATGCCATGACGGGCACTGAAATCCAGCATGGTTTTCACCGTGGCCGGGCTGCCCAACGGTGAGCCGGAGATGGTTTTCTGTCCGCCAATCAAAGAGAAGGCGGCGACGGGAATTGGCTCCAACACGGCGCCGACGAAGTGCAGGCGGCCCTTGGGCGACAACGCGCCGATGATGGTGTTCCAATCCATCGGCGCATTCACTGTGGAGATGATGAAGTCCAGCGAACCGGCGATCTTCTTCATCTGCGCGGCATCCTTGGAGTTGATGACGTTATGCGCGCCCATCTTCATGGCTTCATCCCGCTTGGAATCGCTGGTAGTGAAGGCCGTGACCTCGCAGCCCCACTTGTTCAAGAATTGCAAGGCCATGTGTCCCAACCCGCCGATGCCGATGACGCCGACGCGATCCGTCGGTTTCACGCCAGCTTGCACGATGGGATTGAAGACCGTGATGCCGCCGCAGAAGAGCGGACCGGCTTTCGATGCATCCACCTTGTCGGGGAGCGGTGTCGCCCATGCCCAGTGAGCGCGCAACCGCTCGGCGAAGCCGCCGTGACGTCCGATGAGCGTCTCTTCCGCGTTCGGGCAAAGGTTGTGATTTCCCGAGAGGCATTGCGGACAGGACATGCAACTGCCGGAGAACCAGCCGATACCCACGGTCTGGCCGAGCTTCAAGCCCTTGGCCTGCTCGCCAAGAGCCACGATGGTGCCGACGGCTTCATGACCGGGAACAAAGGGAAACGCGCTGCGCCCCCATTCATTATCCAGCATGGAGAGATCCGAATGACAGATGCCGCAATGCGTCACCTTGATCTCGATCTGTTCCGGCCGCAGCGGACCGGGTGCGAAGTCGATGGCGGAGAGTTTTCCGCCAGCCTGGGTGGCGCCATAGGCGCGGATCTTGTCGCTCATAATCTATCTATGCTGGATTGGATTGTTTTTAAGCGGTGACCGGTTGGAGCACCGGGTAGTCAGTATAGCCCTTTTCCGTGCCGCCGTAAAATGTTGCCATATCCGGCGGATTCAGCGGCGCGCCAACGCGATAGCGATGCACCAGATCGGGGTTGGCTATGAAGGGCACGCCAAAGGCCACCAGGTCCGACTCACCTTCGTTGATGCTATGCGCGGCGGAACCGGCATCGTAACCGGCATTCGCGATGAACGGGCCTTTGAAAGCCTTGTGCATGTGCGGTGA
Organism: Verrucomicrobiota bacterium; assembly: GCA_023431185.1. GTDB lineage: Bacteria > Verrucomicrobiota > Verrucomicrobiia > Limisphaerales > JAEYXS01 > JAEYXS01. Next base: position 12,314 of record JAEYXS010000087.1, on the reverse strand, counting down.
CACACGCTCTCCCGGTCCGGCCAGCATATGGCCCGGCACGCCTTCCAACACATGAAGGTAAGCGAGCTTGAAACGGTTCAGCAGTTTCGACGCATGTGTGAAGGTGGCGACTGGGTCGCTATCGCGCATGTCGTTGTAAGGATTCGTGGGCGAGAGGCGCACGCCGACATGGTCACCAGACCAGGCGCTCACGACAGCTGAAGTCACTTCCAAGAGGAAACGGCTGCGGTTCGCGATGCTCCCACCGTAATCATCCGTGCGCTGGTTGGAGCCATCGCGCAGGAATTGATCGATGAGATAGCCATTCGCCGCGTGGATCTCCACGCCATCGAAACCGGCTTCACGAGCGAGCTTCGCAGCACGGGCGTAATCTTCAATGACACCGGCGATCTCGCCCGTCTCCAAGGCACGCGGAGTCACGTAGGGTTTCTTGCCGCTGGCCGTATGTGCCTCACCTTGAGCGGCGATGGCCGAGGCCGATACCGGCAACGCGCCGTTATGGAAATCCGGATGCGAGGCGCGGCCCATATGCCAGAGCTGCAGGACGATGCGCCCGCCGGCTTCATGCACGGCTTCCGTCACCGGCTTCCAACCTTCCACATGCGCCTGGGTGTAGATGCGTGGCGCATTCACCCAGCCGACACCTTGGGCGGAAATCGCCGTGGCTTCGCTGACGATGAGACCGGCAGAAGCGCGCTGGCGATAATACTCGATCATGCGCGGATGCGGCGTGCCATCCGCATGGGCGCGACCACGCGTGAGCGGGGCCATGACGAGGCGGTTCGGGAGTTCAAGGGCACCGGCCTTGAAGGGAGTGAGAAGGATTTCGTGGCTCATAGTGCTGGAGATCTTTAGGGTTTAAGATTTTTCGGATCATTGGGCAGTAAATCCGCCATCGACGGCGATGGATTGGCCAGTGATGAAGGACGAATCGTTCGAGGCGAGGAACACCACGGTGTTCGCGATCTCATCGGGCTGGCCGATGCGCCCGATAGGGTGCAGCGTGGCCATGTATTTGCCGACTTCGGAATCCGCACCGCCCGCGAAGCGCTCAAACATCTCCGTCTGGATCACTGCGGGAGAGATGGCGTTCACACGGATGCCCTGTTTGCCGTATTCGAGCGCGGCCGATTTCGTGATACCAATCACCGCGTGCTTGCTCGCGACATACACACCGGCGTTCGGCATGCCGATGAGGCCGAGCACGGAAGAGGTATTGATGATGGAACCGCCGCCGCTCTTCAGGATCGCGGGGATCTGGTACTTCAGTGAGTTAAACACGCCTTTCACATTGATATCGAACACGCGCTGATACTCTTCCGCCGAGAACTCAGCGGAGGTGGCGTGTTTGCCTTCGATACCGGCGTTGTTGAAGGCGATATGCAGCGCGCCGAATTTCTCGATGGTCTTGTTCACGAGATTGGCGATATCCGCTTCGTTCGCCACATCGGTCTTCACGAAGAGACCTTGGCCACCTGCGGCTTCGATCTGCCGCACGGTCTCTTGTCCTTCAGATTCGCGGCGTCCGCTGACGACGACTTTAGCACCCGCCTTGGCGAGGGCGACGGCGGAAGCGCGACCGATGCCGCTGGTTCCGCCGGTGACGATGGCTACTTTGTTTTGAAGTTTCTGGCTCATATGTGTGTTTTAGTTGGAAGTTTCTAAGTTCGGTTGTTTGGTTTCGAGTCTTGGAAGAGCGGCTGATCTCGGGTGAGATCAGCCGCTTGGTTATAAGGTCAGGCAGTCACGGTGGCGAGCGCTTCCAGCTTGGAAGCGATGACACGTTTGCCGACGGCACCGCGCACGATGTCGCGCACTTCGCCATCGCGGAAGTAGAGCAGTGTGGGCAGCGCCTGCACGTCATAGCGTTGCGCGATGTCCGGATACTGGTCCACGTTCAGCTTGCCGATTTTCGCGCGACCGGCCTGTTCACCGGCGATCTCTTCCAGTGTGGGAGCGATCATCTTGCACGGCCCGCACCAGTCCGCGTAGAAGTCCACGAGGACGGGCTGGGAGGATCGCAGCACCTCGCTCTCGAAGTTTTTGTCCGTGAGTTCGATCGTGTTTTTCATAATCCGATTTCAGTTGAGGTTATGGTTTTCTAAATTTTTGAGTTCGTGGATCACGCTGCGAGGGCGGTGAGCCGGTGGCCCTGGCGCACGGCGTTCTGCCGCACCGCCCAGGTGTTCACCGCCTGCACCTTCTCTTCCGCCAAGGTCGGGAACAGCAGATGCGGATAAGTGGTCTCCCACGCGAGCGCTTCCGCTTCGTTCAAGGCGAGCTGCACCATGTGCTCGTGATCTGCGCGCAAGTTGTCGAACTTGGTCTTCAAATTCTCCCGCGCCTGTTCGATGGCGTTGATCACCTTCTGGCAAGCGCCGAGCGAGGCGATGTGACCGCAGACTGAGTTCTGGCTGACTTCGTGATTTTGAGTTTGTGTGTTCATTTTTCGCTCTTTCGTGTAGTTGACCATTTAGTAAAGTTTTAGTTCAAAAAAATTTTAAGCCGCGACCGCTTCCGTGACATTCGCACCCATGATCGCCAGCATGCCCGGATAGAGATCTTTCAGGATGGCCGGGTCGTTATGGATGCGCGCCTGGGTCATCACGCCTTCCATATAGGCAAAGATCATACGGGCCATCGTCGCCGGGTCCCCTGCCCGCGCCAAACCTTCGGCCTGGGCATCGCGGATGGTGCTCTCCAGATACTTGCGATATCGCCCCAAAACGTCCTGCACCGTTAGGCGCAACTTATCGTCCTGCGTGCAGATCTCCGCGCCGAGCGTGAAAATCGGGCAACCCAGCACAGAACCGCAAGAACACTTCATTTCCGACTGTTTCTCGAAAGTTTGCGTGGTGTAGTTCTTCAGGCGTTCCAAGGCCGGAACCGAAGGTGAAAACATCACATCCATCTTCGGGCGATATTCTTCCCAATTTGCCAGCAAAGCCGCCGAAGCCAGATCCGCCTTGGACTCGAAGAAGTAGTAGAAACTGCCCTTCTTGACGCCCGCCTTGTCGCAGATGAGGTCGATGGTGGTGCTGCCGTAGGAGCCTTTCCAAATCAGCTCCAGGACTGCTTCCATCAACCGCTCTTTTGCATCGCTCGTGCGTCCCATATGTTTTCCGTTTCTGAGAGTACTTTAGTTTAATTTACTATTTAGTCAACTATCTTTTGAGAAATATTTCACTCCGGTGATTAAAGAGAGATTTTCACAATCGCGGCGTAGAATGGGTTAAATTCAGGCCAAACTCAGTTGGCACCGCCTCGATGTGGCCATCGGCGAAGGCCACCACGCCCTTCTTGGAGTGGCGGGGGGAAACCAAGTTCGTCTTCACTCCAGATGGCACCCAGCGCGAATCATCAATCGTCTCACGGTCCTCCTCCACGAACATCAATTTGGCCGAGGGATTGCGGATCTGGCTGGTGAAGAAGGGATACACCTTCTTGTCCAAGGTGACGATGCTGGCCATGCCCAAATTGAACTTTTTGTCATCCAACAGGTTCTCCTCAAGGTCATAACTGGTCAGCGCATAGCTGTAGCGGTAAGGGTCGGAGGGCAATATGCCTTTGGTCTGCAAATCGCGTGCTACGGAATCCGACGGACAAGTGAACAATCGCGGATTGAATTCGCTCACGTACTTCGCGAGTGAACTATTGGAGACCTCCCGACCGTAATGCCACCAGATCCAGTCGGCATCTTGCGGGCCATATTTGGAGGTGGAACCTGGCGTGGGGAACTGGTCCTTGTTATCCCCGTGGTACATCACCATGGCAAGCGTAAGCTGCTTGAGATTGTTGCGGCAAAAGGCCTGTCGCCCCTTGTCTTTGGCACGTCCCAAGGCAGGCAGCAACAGACCGGCGATGATGCCAATGACAGCAATCACGACCATCAACTCGATGAGCGTAAAGGCCTGCATTCTAAATCTCTCCTCACGATCTCTCCCCATACCCGCATCTCCTTATCAGCAAGCGATTTTTCAGCCCTTCTTCCTTGTGAAAAGCAACGTCAACGAAATGCCTGTGATCAAACCGCAAACGCCCAAGACAATGCCCACCCAACCGGGTACACTTGCAGGGGTTGACCTGCCCGCAGTCGGCGGCGCGGCGGAAGGCTCGGACAGCTTTGTCACCACTTCCGCAGGTTCCTTGGGATTGCCACGCAAGAGCACGCGCCGGATGGTGACGCCGTTGGTATTAGGCGGGCCCGTGGTGAACCCGACCTCATGAAACACATTGTAGAGGCCCGCCGGGTCTTGTTTGTCCTGCGGCGTGGGGGAATCAATACCTGTGGCGAAGGCCACACCATCCAGCTTGCCCACCACCAAGACGCCTTGCTCATGCCGGGTCAGCACCATGGAGATAGTGTGCCAGTCATCCTTCAGAGGGGGCAGCATGGCCCCTTGCGCCGCCCGCAGGAAAACCTTGTCCGAACCGCCTGCGACCGACCCCATGGTACCCAAATCCTTTAAGGCCTCCCCTTTCCCGCCCATCTGCGGGATAGCCACGTAGTAGCCGGGGTCATCCTGATACGGCCCCATGCTGTGCTCTTGGGAGGGAGTGCCGCCGTTATTGAACAGACCGATGCGCATCTCCGTGTCCTTGGTGGACGGCTCCAGAAAGCGGAATTCGACCAGCAGTTCCAGCAGATCCCCCACTTTGTCGCCCAGCGTCAGCCCGGAACCTCCCCCATCCCGGGCCCCGGGATTCAGATCAAATACCCCCACAAATGTGGGATAATTGCCCAAGGAACGAACCCGCAAGTATTTAGGCGGCGTCAGCTCACCCGGCTTGGCATCGGTGATCAATTCAAACTTGATGTTCTGTACGTTGCGCCAGTTCAGATCCAAGAGACCTGAACGCTCCTTCGTCCCGTCAGTGAATTGATCGTCAAGGATGACGGCTTCGTTTTCGGCAGCAAAAACGGTTGTCCCTGCGCTTATGAAAATAAGTGCTCCACACCAGAAACTCCTCCAAGGCTTCATCAGTGGGGAGACGATAAGCACGCCCCGGCTATTCAGTCCAATGCAAAATCCATTCACAAGCCCGGCTTGACACTTTGCCAAGCCCTTCGGGATATTACCGCGCATCAGCCCGGCAGCGGTTTTGGCGCAGGTGCAATGTGTGTGCCTCGAGACACCCAAAGCGCCGGGCTCTTTGGAAGCTGTTTGCATGGATATCGTGTTCAAATGCCCGGTCTGCCAGCAGGAACTGGCGGTGGAATCATCCCTCGCCGGGGCGGCCCTGAGCTGTCCCTCCTGCGAGAAGCCCATCACCATCCCGAAAGCCGATTCGCCCGAAGCCAAAACGGTGGAACAGGCGGACACGATTTTCCTTATCAAGACGCCTTCCGCGCCAACTTCCAACAAACCCATCCGCGTGCATCCCATCAACAAGCCCGGCAGCGCACCCGCCGAAATCTCGCATCAGGACGCGAAGCTGGCGATGAAGCTCTCGGATGCCGTGCGCGCCATCCGCGCGGAAGTGGCGAAGAAGATCGTCGGCCAGGATGATGTGATCGAGCAATTGCTCATCGCCATCTTCGCGCGCAGCCATTGCTTGCTGGAAGGTGTGCCCGGTCTGGCGAAGACCTACATGGTCAAGAGCGTGTCCGAGGCGATGAATTTTTCCTTCCACCGTGTGCAGTTCACACCGGACTTGATGCCCGCAGATATCACCGGCACGGACGTCATCCAGGAAGATCCGGTCACGGGTCATCGCCGGCTGACGTTCCTCAAAGGACCGATCTTCGCGCAGATGATTCTGGCGGATGAAATCAACCGCTCGCCACCCAAGACGCAGGCGGCCTTGCTGGAGGCGATGCAGGAGCACTCCGTCACCGTGGGTGGACAGACCTTCAAGCTGGAGGAGCCGTTCTTCGTGCTCGCCACGCAGAACCCGGTGGAACAGGAAGGCACGTATCCCCTGCCCGAGGCGCAACGTGACCGCTTCATGTTCCACGTGAAGGTGGGTTATCCGAGCCGTGAGCAGGAGCGTGAGATCATCCGCCGCACAACGAGCGCTTTCTCGGCGGACATCGTGCCGGTGCTCACCGGCGAAGATGTCATCGAATGCCAGAAGATCGTGCGCAAGGTGCCGGTGCCGGATCACGTGACGGACTTCGTGCTGGACCTCGTCCGCCGCAGTCGTCCAGATGAGGGTGATGCCCTGCCCTTCATCAAGGAACTGGTCGCTTGGGGACCAGGACCGCGGGCGTGCCAGCAGCTCATCCTCGGCGGCAAAGTGCGCGCGGTGTTGCAAGGCCGCTTCCACGTAACCATCGACGACATCCAGGCGCTCGCCTACCCGGTGCTGCGCCATCGCATCGTCCCGACATTCAACGCCGAGGCCGAAGGCATCGCGGTGGACACAATCATCGGGAAGATCCTCGAAGCCATACCGAAGGGTGAGGCGAAGACGGTGCTGTGACAAAAGTATGAAGGATGAATTATGAAGTATGAACTGAATCGTAATCAGCTCACTTCATACCTCGCACTTCTCACCTCTTAACCCTTTCCACGTGGCTCACGTCGCCAATCTACTTTCGCCCACTGATCTGCAGAAGATCTCCAATCTGCAAGTGGTGGCGCGTCTGGTGGTGGAGGGTTTCTTCTCGGGCTTGCACAAGTCGCCGCATAAAGGCTTCAGCGTGGAGTTCGCGCAGCATCGCCAGTATGTGCAGGGTGATGAGATCCGGCGCTTGGACTGGAAACTCTTCGGCAAAACGGACCGTTACTACATCCGCGAATACGAGGAAGAGACGAATCTCCGGGCGACCATCCTGCTGGACGCCAGCGGCTCGATGAATTATGGCAGCGAGAACGGCGTGACGAAGCATCACTACGCCTCCCGCCTCGCGGCCTGCCTCTCCTACCTGATGATGCAACAGCGGGACAGTGTGGGACTGGTGACCTTCGATACCGAGATCCGCCGTTTCATCCCGCAACGCTCGGGCGTGGGGCATCTGCGCGTCTTGCTGGACGAGCTGGAGCAGCGCCAACCAGCGGGTGAAACGGAACTGAGCGATGTCTTCCGCAGTTTGGTGCCACGCATCCACCGGCGCGGCCTGCTCATCATCATCTCGGATTGCTTCGCCACAGTGAAAGACCTCATCACTGCGCTGGCGCATTTCCGCGCGGCCAAGCATGAGATCATCCTGTTCCAGATCATGGACCGGGATGAGCTGGAGTTTCCGTTCGAGTCATGGACGCGTTTTGAATCGCTGGAACAGGCGGACTGGCACCGGATGGTCGAACCGGCGCAATTCCGCGAGGCGTATCTGGAGAACTTGGAGAAGTTCCAGAAGGAACTGGTGGATGGCTGCCGTCGGCACCGCATCGATCACGTCCGCCTCATCACGGACCAGCCCTACGCCGAAGCACTGGCGCAATACCTGACACGCCGATTGGGACGCGGATGACCTTCCTGAACTTCGTATTGCTTGGTGGTGTAGCGGCGGCTTCCATCCCGCTCATCATCCACCTGCTGCACCGCAGCCGTTTCCGCGTGGTGAAGTGGGGTGCGACGCATCTTATGGATGCGACGCTCATCAAGAATTCCCGGCGTATCCGCATCGAACAACTGCTGCTGCTCATCCTGCGCTGCCTCATCCCGGCGGTGCTCGCCTTCTGCATGGCGCGCCCGGTCCTGAGCCAGCTCACGGCGCTGGCCGGGGCTTCGAAAACCTCCATGGTTCTGCTGCTGGACAACAGTTACTCGATGGAATCCGGCGGCAAAGACACGGGCAATTTCGTGCAGGCACGCACCACGGCGAGCGAGATCATCACGAGCCTGGGCCGTGGTTCCGATGTGGAAGTCATCTTGATGGCGGGTGACAATCCGGAGCTGGAATCCATCCCGAACTTCGACCTGTCGCGTCTCGGCAAAGCCGTGAACGAACTGGACGCGGGCTATGGACGCGCGAATGTCGCCGGGTCTTTCGAGAAAGCGGCGGCCATGCTGGGCAAGATGCAGAACACCTACCGGCAGATCGTGGTGGTGGGTGATTTTCAAAAGGTGAGCTGGTCGGAGGAAGAAGCCCCCACGCGTTCACGCGCGGCAGAGTTGCTAAAGGGCATGCCGCTGCCGCCGCAAGTGACCTTCGTGCATCAGGGAGTGGAAGGCCGCGACAATGTGAGCGTGGAATCGCTCGATTTCTCACGGCTCATCGTCGGCATCCGCCAGCCCATCCAGGTGCGCGCGAATCTGCGGAACTTCGGGGATCGGCAGTATTCCGACCTGCGCGTTTACTTCCGTGTGGATGGCACGGAGAAAGGTGCTTCACAAATCAACCTCGGGCCCGGTGAACGCCAGCAGGTGCTGTTCACCCATGCGTTTGAAACGGCGGGTTCCCATGTCATCGAAGTGGTGGCGGATGCGGATACGTTGAAGGCGGACAACAGTTTTCAAGCGGCGATCCCGGTCTGGGATACCGTCCCCGTGCTGCTCTTCAACGGCGCGCCCAGCGTGGAGCCGCTCAAGGGTGAGACAGACTTCCTCGAGATCGCCCTGCAACCGTTCGGCAAATCTAAATCAGACCTGACGGACCTCATCACAACCAAGGTGATCGACAACGAGAACGGCTTGAAGATCGAGGATTTGCCCAAGTATCGCACCGTGGTGCTGGCAAATGTGCGTCAGCTCAGCGATCGCTGGGTGCGAGCCTTGCGCGATTTTGTGAACAACGGCGGGGGCCTGCTCATCTTCCCGGGCGACCGCATCGACACGACTTGGTACAACCGCGTACTGGCGAATGACAACGGATTGCTCCCCCTGCCCCTAGCCTCTTTGAACACGGAAAGCACGAGCAAGAAACCGACGAAGATCATCTCGCAGAACTATTCGCATCCGGCGATGGAGATGTTCAATGACCCGCGTAACGGCAATCTGGCGGATGGCGAGATCTCTTCGTGGTTCAAGCTGGCGGAGCGCAAGGAGGAACAGACCATCAACGTGCTGGCGCGCTTCGAGACAGGTGAGCCGTTCCTCGTGGAAAAGAAACTGGGCGAAGGGCGGATCATCATGAGCGCCATCCCTTGTGATGCGGACTGGAGCAATCTGCCGGTGCGGTCGTTTTATCTGCCCCTCACGCAGCGGCTCGTCGTTTATCTGGCTTCGACCATTTTTCCGCCGCGCAATTTTGAGGTGGGCAAGCCAGCGGCGGTGTTCCTCGACAAAACGGCCATCGGCAAGAAGGCGTTGATGGTGGACCCGGCGGGCCAGAAGCATGACGTGCCGGTGATCGACAAAGGCACACGCGGGCTGGCGGAGTTCCGCGAGACCCAGCGGCCCGGCCAATACCTGCTCACCGCGCCGGATGGCAAGATGACGCACTTCGTGGCCAGCACATCGCGGGAGGAATCGGACCTGGTGCAGCTCACGGCGGCAGAACGGGAAAACGTGGCGAAGCCGTTTGAGGCGAAGGTCATCACATCGTTCAAAGAGTTTCAGGAACTGGACCGCAGCCGCCGTTTCGGCAGCGAGCTGTGGCGGCCGCTGATGTGGCTGGTGCTGGCGATGCTTTTCAGTGAATTGCTCCTGCAACAATGGATCACCAGGAGGCGCCGATGAACGAATCCACCATCTTACGCCTCAACGGGGACTGGTCGCTCGTCGCGACGCTGGTGGTATCGCTCGGTTTGGCGGGCTTCGCGTGGTGGCTGTATTGGCGGGAGTCGCGCACACGCAAGGGTATCTTACGCTGGCTGCTGCCGACGTTGCGTTCGCTGGCGATCCTCTGGCTATTGCTCATGCTCGCGGGACCAGTGTTGCATCATCGACAGGTCATCGGTGAGCTGGCACGGGTGATGTTCTTTGTGGATGTCTCCCAGAGCATGAGCGTGACGGACCAGCAGATGCCGGCCTCGCGCAAGCTGCTCTACGCGCAACAGGCGGGCTGGTTGCCGCCGGGCAAGCTGGACACGGTATTGGTGGATGGCGCGGAAGCGCTCGCGCGTGCGAAGCGGCACATCACCAGCACGCAAGCGGAGTGGCCGAATGACCGTCTGAAGGAGCAGGCCAAGCTGGTGCTGAAAGATCTGGAGGATGCGGCGAAGTGTCTCGCCACGGTGCGCCCAGAGAGCTGGAAGGTGGACAACGGGATGCGCGACCGCTTCAAGAACGAGTTGCTGAATCAGGCGACGGAGTTGACGAAGCGGGACATCGGCAATGATGTGGACCGCTTCCTCAACGACCTGTTCCGCTTGCAAGAACCGGCGACACGTTGGGAGCTGGAGTTCATGAAGAACTTGAACGTGCACGCGGAGAAGATGACGGGTGATGCCTCTTCACGCGCGGCCACGGCGAAGTATGATACCTTGCCCCGCTACAAGCGCGTGGAGTCGTTGTTGCTCGATGGCAGCGAAAGCCTGGTGTCGCGGCTCTCAGTGCAGCATCACTTGGAGGTGCATAATCTCGGCGCGAACAAGAGCGAGATGTTGTGGTGGCCGGAATCGGAACAGGCGATCTCCACGGCGCTGAACTTCACGCCGAAGTTCGGCAGCACGGATTTGAACAGCAGCATCCGCACGCGGTTGGAGGCGGTGAAGGATGATGAACGGGTGGCCATCGTCGTGCTGTCCGACGGACAACACAATAATGGGCCGACGCCGGTGCAGCTCGCGAAGCTGATGGGCACGAAGAAAACGCCGATGTATGTGGTCGGCATCGGTTCGTCAAATCGTCCGCAGGACCTTGCCGTGCTGGAGGTGAAGGTGCCGGATACGGTGTATCAGGATGCCTCCGTGAAAGGTTCGCTGGAGATCAAGGATGATGCGGCACCGGGGCAGCAATTCACGGTGAAGATCGAGCATCAGGGCACGGTCTTGTGGGAGAAGAATTTCATCACGGAACAGCGCGGTTTGCGGTCCATCGCGTTCGATTTCCCCATCAAGGGCATTGTGGGGACGGAGATGCAGAAGCTGGACCGGGACATCAAGTTCAGCAGCCTGCCGCTGAATCTGCAAGTGAGCGTGAGCACCGTGAAGGACGAGCGCGATGCGGGAAACAACAACAGTGTGATGCGGTTCAGCGCCATCACAGAGCGGCCGAAGGTGCTCTTCATGGATGGCCGGCCGCGCTGGGAGTTCCGCTATCTGCGCAACCTGATGGAGCGCGATCAGAAGTGGGATGTGAACAACCTCCTCGCGGGTGCGGGCGGCGAACAAATCAAGTGGGTGCGTGGCAAGCTGCCCGGACAGTTCCCGCCGGACAAGGAAACGCTGTTCAGCTATTCACTGATCATCTTCGGCGATCTGCCGCAGAACACGTTCACACCGAATGAGCTGGAGTGGATGCGGGAGTTCGTGGAGCAGCGCGGTGGCGGCATCCTGTTCGTAGATGGACCGCGGTCTCCGTTGCGGGATTATCTGAGCACGCCGTTGAAGACGTTGCTACCGGTGGAATGGCGCGGGGCAGCGCTGGAAGGCCACGGATTGAAGCAGACGTTTGTGGCCTCCGGCACTTTGGAAGGAGCCTTCAGCCTGGCGGGTGATCCGGACCGGAATCGCGAGATCTGGGCGGGATTGCAAGCACCACGTTGGGCGGCGGGCAGCGAGTCGTTGCCAGGTTCGGAAACGATTTTGGAGATCAGTGATGCCTCGCGCAAGGCGGCCTCAATCGTGTACCGCCGCGTGGGCGCGGGGCGCGTGCTTTATAATGGCATCGAGGAGACGTGGCGCTGGCGCTATGAGGTGGGTGATGTGCATCACCAGAAGTTTTGGAATCAGGCGGCTAAGTGGGTGATGGAAGCCCCCTTCCCCGTGCAGGACAAACATATCGCGCTGGATTCCGGCGCGATGACATATGCGCCGGGCGACACAGCGGAGATCCGGGTGCGAGTGCGGGACAGCCAAGGTCGCTTGAAGCTGGACGCAAAGGCGGAAGCGCAGCTCTACAAGGATGGCAAGAAGGTGGCGACGGTGGCGCTGAGTGCGGATGGAAATACGGGCGGCGTGTTGCGAGGTCGCACGGCGGCGCTGGAGGAAGGCGAGTATGAGGTGCGTGTGAGCACGACGGAACTGCCGGACAGCGAGATCAAGGTGCGAAGCAATTTCACGGTGAAACCGCAGGGTGCGGGTGAGATGGCACAACTGCATTGCGACGAGGAACTGTTGCAGCAACTGGCGTTTCATTCCGGCGGCACGTATCTGCGCGAAGAAGAAGTGGGGCGGCTGGCGGAGTTGCTGCGACCGCTGAGCCAAGGCCGCGTGGTGGAGAGCGAGACGATCTTGTGGCAGAGCTGGTGGTGGTTCGTGCCGCTGGTGCTGTTGCTAACGCTGGAGTGGGTTTTGCGGAAACGGTCGGGGATGGTGTAAGCC
>JAEYXS010000080.1 GCA_023431185.1 Verrucomicrobiota bacterium | reverse complement strand
GGGTAACGGGGGACGATTCAGTGGGGGTTGCTTTCATGCATGAAGGCCGGAGCCTTCAGGGGAGACGGGGCTCAATCAATGAAAACGCCCGGAGCCGCTGGAGTCATGCCGGGAGGCAAACTTTTGTGAGCGCGACTGAACCGGGATTGGACTGTTGTTTTCAACTGATAGGCACCGCCCGAGGCGGAGAACCGTGAATAAGCCTACCTGAACGGAGGATTTCGTCAAATAGTGCATCGCGGTGGCCCTATGGATAAACCGTCATGGGAATTGTTTGCCAAGGTGGGAAGTGGGACACTCGTCAAGGGTCTATAAAACCCGCTAACCTGTTTGCTTACAGCAAGTTAACCTGATTACCAGCGCGTCCATGAGGGCTGTTTACGAAACCTTGGAACGGCTTTGGCTACTAGCTTAAACTGCGGATTGTTCCGTAGGCCTTCGTAGGGGACGGTAAGGTGGTTTCCGGGCGAATCAGGGCTTGAACGGCTGGAACTCGTCGGCAGATTCACTGGCCTTGAAGCGGATGGGGGAGAAGAGCTTGCGGCCTTCGATGCGGAGGGAGCCGCTCTGGTTATACCAGGTGCCGAAGGGCGAACGGGCGCGATTCATCTCCAGATCGAAGATGTCCAGCGCACCGGCGAAACCGCCGAACAAGGTGACGCGACTGGCCAGATGCAAGTCAGCGCGGGCGACCTCGAAGTCTTCGCAGTCCACCCAGACGAGGCCAGAAAGTTTGTTCAGCACGCGGTCCTGCATTTTGTTGATGGGCAGGTCATCGCTGCGCGGCTTGAAGGTGAGCACCCAGGCGGGGCGGCCGTTGTGTTCCTCCAGCCCTTTGAGCTGGAAAATATAGCGGCTGACGAGTTCGCGGGAGATGAGCACTTCCACGTTGGGGTCTTTACCGCTCTTTTTGTCCTCGAAGCGCTGGGCCCGTTTGCGGTCGCGTTCAAGTTCTTCTTCGAGGGCTTTGCCGGTGAGCTGCTTGCCGTTCACGAGGACGAGTTTGGCGCGCGGCAGGCCGCCGATGAGCTTCACGTCATAGAGCTTTTCTTTGCGCTCCTTGACGGTGCCTTTGCTGTCGAGCTCCTCGATGACGGTGGTCTGCTTGTAGGCATAGACCGGATCTTTTTGGCTGGCGACGGCGTGAGCGCGGGCGACGACGTTGCTGAGGATGGTCTCAACGGAGGGAGAGCCTGGCTTGGCCAGCGGCTGCGCTTGGGCAGAGAGCGGCCCGGCCGCCCCGAAAAGGAGGCAGCAGCAGGTCAGGCAGAGTTGTAACAAGGCACGCATGTTTCGCGAACGGAGAGAGGTATAGCATAAGACGGGTGGGACGTCATGTGAGAAGAAAGGGGGAGGTGTTGAGGGTGGTCTGGGTTGAGTGGAGGAGGTGTGGCATCGGCCCAACGGGCCGACAGATTCCAGCCCAGGGCAGCGCCGTTCTGGACGGTGCTGCCCTGGGATAATGAGATTGCAAAACTGTGCCCTGAAAGGGCACAAGAGGAAGTCATGCCGCAATCGCTCGCCAAGGTTTATATCCATCTGATTTTCTCTACAAAGAATCGCGAACGAATCCTCTTTGATGTCATTCGGCCACGCTTGCACGAATATTTGGGTGGAATCTTAAACCAGCATGGTTGTCTGCCTGTGGAGATCAACTCTGAACCTGACCATATTCATGCGCTGTTCTTGATGACGAGGACCGAAGCACTGAGTGATGTGATCGGGCAATTGAAAAAGAGCTCGAATGATTGGTTGAAAGGAATCGGACCGGAGTATGCGCACTTTTTCTGGCAAGGAGGTTATGCGGCGTTTTCCGTGAGCCAGTCACAGGTTGAAGAGGTGCGGAAGTATATCCGTAATCAGCAGGAACATCACCGCATTAAATCGTTTCAGGATGAATTACGGGCGTTCCTCAAAGCGTATGAGGTGGAGTATGATGAGCGGTATGTCTGGGATTGAGGGTTCTGGCGGCCTTTCAGGCCGCTGATTATGTCTGGTGCGTGACCCAGGGCAGCAGAGCTGCCCTGGGCTGGATTCTGTTGGCCCTTTGGGCCAAATGCGGCGTGTAGCGGTTGCCAGGAGAAATTGTTTGCGATGGTTGATTGGGCTGAAAATCGCACACATCAGTTAAGAGGTTAAAGGGAGATGCTTTACTGTGGATTCAGGGCGGGTTTTGCCGTTAACTGATAGCAGCAAATACCCTGATATCTATGAGACTGTCTGAAAAATCTCTGGGCGGCGTCTGCTTGTTCCATGTGGCTGGGGCGTTGTTGCGGCTCGGTCACAGATTTCATCCATCAATATGCTCCCTCGCCGAGCCTAGCCCCATCCCAATGGCCCGGCGCAGCCACCATCCAGCCATTTTTCAGAAAGTCTCTATGAACACGCGTTTCGCACTTTCTCTGGGCTTGGGATGCACCTTGTTCGCGGCGGCTTTGCACGCACAGCCTTCGGCCGATCTTAAACAGAAGGTGGCTGCACGCGTGGAGACGGAGGCGGGGTCGTTAGTGAAGTTGTATCAGCATTTGCATGCGAATCCGGAGTTGTCGTTCCAGGAGGAGAAGACGGGGCAGCGCATCGCGGAGGAGTTGCGGCAGGCGGGGTTTGAGGTGACGGAGCGGATTGGCGGGCATGGCGTGGTGGGCGTGCTGAAGAATGGGAGCGGGCCGACGATCATGATGCGGACGGATCTGGATGCGTTGCCGGTGCCGGAGCAAACCGGTCTGCCGTATGCGAGCAAAGCAAAGGCGATCGATCCCGATGGCAAAGAGGTGCCGGTGATGCACGCGTGCGGGCATGATATCCACATGACGTCGTTCATCGGCACGGCGCGGGTGATGAGTGCCTTGAAGAGCGAGTGGAAGGGCACGCTGGTGTTCATCGGGCAACCGGCGGAGGAGCGCGGACGTGGGGCGCGGGCGATGTTGAAGGACGGGTTGTTCACAAAGTTCCCGAAGCCGGAGAAGGTGGTGGCACTGCACGTGGCGTCGGATGCGCCGGTGGGCACGGTGGGTTATGTGCCGGGCTTCGCGCTGGCGAATGTGGATTCGGTGGACATCACGATCCGCGGAGTAGGTGGGCACGGGGCATATCCGCACGGGGCGAAAGATCCCATCGTGCTGGCGGCGCAGACGGTGCTGGCCTTGCAGACGATCGTGAGCCGGGAGATCGCGCCAACGGAACCGGCCGTGGTGACGGTGGGGTCCATCCACGGCGGCACGAAGCATAACATCATCCCGGATGAGGTGACGTTGCAGTTGACCTTGCGCTCTTATAACGATCAGGTGCGGGCGCAGACGATCGCGGCGATCCAGCGCATCACGAAGGGGCTCGCGCTGGCGGCGGGTGTGCCGGAGGACCGGATGCCGATCGTGAAGTTGAGCGATGAATTCACGCCGGCGTGTTACAATGATCCCGCGCTCACGCGGCGGTTGGCCGGGGTGGTGGAGCAGTGGCTGGGGAAGGGCACGGCGATCGAGCGGCAGCCGGTGATGGGTGGAGAGGATTTCTCGGAGTATGGTCGCACGGAGGACAAGATCCCCATCAGCATGTTGTGGTTGGGCGTGGTGAATCCGGAGTCGGTGAAGGAATCGCTGCAAAAGAAGAAGGCGCTGCCGACGATCCACTCGCCGTTCTTCGCGCCGGCTGCGGAACCGAGCATCAAGACGGGCGTGACGGTGATGAGCGGGGTGTTGCTGGATCTGTTGGGGAAGAAGTGAACGAGGATGCGATTGAATCTGCCTTTCCTCGGCAGCGTCTGCTCTGCATACTGAATGCATTCCATGAAGCCATCCTATCTTTTGCTGGTCACGAGTCTGTTTTGCCTGGGGCTGACGCCGATCAAGCCCGTCAGTCCCACGACCGTGAAAATCACCGGTGATTGGGAGATCGAGGTGACGGCGCCGGACAACGTCAAAATCAAACCGGCCATCCTCAAGGTCACGCCGAACACGCTCTTCACCGTCACCGCGCAGAAGTATGCCTCACTACCAGTATATAAAACGACGGGCGGCGGCTGGGCACGCGGGGTGCAGCTCACACCGCTGAAGGCACAGGAGACGACCACGCCCTTTCTGCTGGTGACGAACAGCTTCGTGCTGCGGGCCGGACCGGAAGAGTCGGCCGTGACCTTTGTGCGCGGGAAGGATTACGAGATCGACCTCACGTGGGGCACGATTGGCCGGTTAACCAACGGGGGCATCAAAGAAGGCCAGGCCGTCTATGCCAGCTACCAGCACAGCTTGTTGCGTCTCGATACGATTGTGCTCGCGGAGGGCAACCGGATCGAGTATCGTCCTGGTACACCACTCGCCGCCGCGCCATTGCCGCCCGTGTTGAAAGCGGGCGAGCGTCGGCTGGCCAACTTGTGGCTGCCGGGTCACGTCACAAAGCTTTCGCCGGACCACCTCTTCCCGATCTTGGAAGCGAATTATCCGGAGCCGGCCAAGCCTTCGCCGACGGTCGCGGAGAAGCTGGTGCCGAAGGCGCTCAAGAAGCTGCAAGCGGGCGAGCCTATCCGCATCCTTGCGTGGGGCGATAGCGTGACGGTTGGGACGTACGTGCCGGATTACGAGAAGAACCGGTGGCAAAACCAGTTCGTCACGCGGCTGCAAGAGCGTTTCCCGAAAGCGAAGATCGAGCTCATCACGGAAGCTTGGGGCGGACGCAACACGGGCAGTTACCTCGCCGAACCGCCGGGCAGCGAGCATAACTACCAGGAGAAGGTGCTGGCGGTGAAGCCGGACCTGATCGTGTCCGAGTTCGTGAATGACGCGGGGCTGAATCCCGCACAGGTGGAGCAGCGCTACGGCAAGCTCCTCGCGGACTTCAAGGAGATCGGCGCGGAGTGGATCATCCTGACGCCGCACTACACGCGGCCCGACTGGATGGGGCTGAATCGCGAGCGGGACATCGATAACGACCCGCGCCCGTATGTGAAGGGCCTGCGCGAATTCACGGCGAAGCATAACGTGGCGCTCGCGGATGCGTCGTTGCGGTACGGACGCCTCTGGCGCCAGGGCATCCCACACAGCACCATCATGCTGAACTCGATCAATCACCCTGACGCGCGCGGCATGAAGCTGTTTGCGGATGCGTTGATGGAGTTGTTTCCGTGATTCGCTCTCAAGGCAGCGTGTGGCCGAGATCCTTTCCTTTGCTGCAGGTAGGCGGGTCGGCTATCTTTCGGCCGGGAGCATAGGTTCCACCCTGCCGACATTGGGGCAGTTTACCGCCTTTAAGATACTTGATTGCGGCGTTCCAATCAGGCGAATCAGTCTGGGCTTTCTTGTGGTCCAGAGCCCAAAACTGGATTGCGCCGTCGATCTGTTTCAGATTGGCGATGCAGTAATTTTTCTCCGCGTGAGTTGATCGGACAAAGTTGCCGGGATTCAGCACCCATGCAGCGGCCAGCCATACCCGTGGCGAAATCATCATCTTCATGGATTTACTTAAGGCAACGTGTGGCCCAGCTCTTTTCCTTTGGTGCAAGTCGGTGCATCAGCGATGGTCCGCCCCGCCGCGTAAGAGCCGCCATTGGGACACGTGGGCAGTTTCCCGTCTTTCAGATACTTCAGCGCCGCTGACAGATTTGGGGTGGAAGTTTCCGCCCGTTTGTTTTCCATAGCCCACACATAGATGGCCCCATCGATTTGCTTCAGATTGGAGATGCATTTGTGTTTTGGGTAAGGGCCGCGACGGATGCGATTAGGTAACGCTATGGCATAAAAAATTCCAGCCACCAGCAGCAGGAGAAACACATTCCAAGTCCAATGGCCTCGCATCAGTTTCATATCATTTCAAAGGTGTGAGTGAATGTCCGTGGGTGGTAGCCAGACTGCAGACAGGCGGATCAGCCACCGTAACGCCTAAACGGTAAACGCCGCCTTTGGGACATTGGGGCAGCTCCTTTCGCGGAAGGAACTGGGTCACCCCGGCCAAATCAGGCACATCTGTATCCTTCTTTTGATTTTCCAGCGCCCATTGGCCCGTCGCCCCTTCGATCCATTTCAGATATCCGATGCAACCAGGATTGTTCGAGTGTCTCGCAGGAATAAAGTTGGGCACGATGATGACTGCGGCCAAGAAGAGAAACATTACCGCGCCAGCACTGATCAGAAGTTTTTTACTCATGGAAGCGAGTGACCGCGAGTGGTGGCCAGTGAGCAAATCGGTGGGTCCATCACGGTTGCCCCGGTGCGATAGCTGCCGCCTTGCGGGCAGACCGGCAAGACACCGCCCTTAAGATAGCTCGCCGCCCCGGCCAGGTCCGGCACATCGGTGGCTTCTTTTTTATTCACCAAAGCCCACTGTTGGATCGCCCCATCAATCTGTTTGAGGTTAGGAACGCATTGGTTTTTGGACGGTTCCTTGTGCTTCACAAAGTTCGGGATCGTGATGGCCGTCAATAACGCCACCGTGAGCACCAACCAAAACCATATCCAGCGTTTATTCCGCATAGCTTCTTCGGGGTAATTCAGGAAGCGAATGCCCAAGCGTCGCGGCCAGAGAGCAGGTGGGGGCATCGCCCACGGTCGCGCCTAAACGATAAATGCCGCCTTGAGAACATTTGGGTATCACGCCCTTGAGCAAAAATTTCGCCACTTCTGCCTGAACCGGCACATCCGTATCTTTCTTCTTATTCTCCAATGCCCACTGCTGGGTGGCGCTATCTATCTGCATCAGATAGGCAATGCATGGCGGTGGCCTGCCCGTTCTGGCTTTGACAAAGTTTGGGATGGCGATGGCGGCCAATATGGCAACCACACCGAACAGCACCAGTCCATGAATCATTTTCTCTGACATACGTTTCAAGTTGTTGCTTTTACTAACGAAACAGCCGGATGCGGGGGAAAGCGGTGTGGTCCATGAAATCTTCGCACGCAGCCGCATGCAGAGAGAAAATCAATCATCAGGAAAACACAGGCCTCCCAGCCTGACCAAGCACGCCCGCCAGCGTTGAAATCAATCAACCAGAATCACCAGCAACCCGCAAGCAACTTCATTCCGCAGGCGGCGATGGAATAGGAACTGGTGCAGGCGCTGGCTTGCTCTCACGCCGGAAAGTCAGCTTCACCCCAAAATTCCCGCGCTCGCGCCAGCCCCAATACGTGGCGAAGCGACCGCGCGTGTAGGAAAGGAACGGCAGCCGACAGTGGCGGTGCCGGGCCGTAGCAAAGTTCCAGCCGCCCTCCGGGTTGAACACATCTTTGGGATGCCGCCCCACTCGCTCGAACGGTTTGTCCGCCGCGCCGATGACGTAGAAGGTGAAGTTGTGCAGTGGATTTCGTAGCAGCCATTTGCGCTGCCTGGCCGGGTCATCCGGCTTGTACCACTCTGGCGGTTCGGGATCATCCGCGTTGCCAAACCACCACGCTGGGTTCCATTTCTTGGCGGTGGAGACGGTGACCTTGGGTTCATTGCGGAGGACTTCTTCTCCTCGTGCTTTAGACCGGGCAGAAGCGTACTGCGAACTCACGGGTGAGAGACAACCCGTGCAGAGGCAGGCCAGCAACAGCAAGCTTAGCCAGCAACCGGATCGGGCAATGGGAAAGCCCCGGCCCATCACTTCCCTTTCTTCGCCTTCGGCGCGTTCTTGCCGGGACCGGCTCCGCTGCCGATCGGCACATCGTTCTGCTGCGGTGCGCCCGGGGTGCTGCGGCCATCGCGTTTGAATTTCTCCAAAAGCTCTTTCAGTTCCTGCACTTTGTCCGGTTGCTCCGCGTAGTGGTTGCGACGTTGGCCCAAGTCTTCGCGCACATTGAAGAGTTCGCCGGGTTGGTCGTTTTTCACGTAGTTGCGTTCTTGCTTAAGCCATTCGGGTTCGCCGCGCGGGCCGTTGTCATCGCCCGTGGGGGCATCGATGAGCACCCAATCGCCTTGGCGGATCGCGAACTTGCCGGAGGCCGCGTGATGCACCGTGCCAGTACGCAAGGGTCGGTTGGTTTTCTCACCGAGCAAGGCGGGTAGCAGGTTGAAACTGTCCTCCGCCGCATTCTCAGGAAGTTTCGCGCCAACGATCTTCGCCACCGTGGCCATCAGGTCCACGTGACACATCGTCTCGGCACTCACGCTGTTCGCGGGGATTTTTCCCGGCCAGCGGGCGATGAACGGCACGCGATGCCCGCCTTCCCACGCATCCCGTTTCGCTCCGCGCAATTCGCCCATGCTATGGTGGCCGTATTCTTTCACGCGATCGTACACGCCGGGTTTCACCTCGCCAGTGATCTCCGGGCCGTTGTCGCTGGTGAAGATGATGAGCGAGTTCTGGTCGGCCTTGGCCCGCTTCAATGCCTCCATGATCTGGCCCACGCACCAATCCGTCTGCACGACGAAGTCGCCAAAATCACCCGCACCCGATTTGCCTTTGAACTCCGGCGACGGCACCACCGGGTAATGCGGCGAGGTGAGTGTGAAGTAGAGGAAGAACGGTTTCTGCGTCTTCGCGGTGTCCTCGACATATTGCGCGGCGCGCTTGGTCAGCGCGGGCAAGATATCGACCAGCTTCCAACCCGGCAGCATCGGACCGGGGCGATTGAAGCCTTCGGCACGACCCGTATCCGGCAAGGTGGGCTGGCCTACCGTGCGGTCATTCTCTACAAAGCAATAGGGCGGATAATTCGGCACATCCACGCCGAAATAGAAATCGAAACCGCGTGTGATGGGGCCGTCAGTGATAGGCTTCGTGAAATCGACATTGCTCAACGCATCGGTGGTCGAGGAAGGCGGTTGACCGTCCTTCGTGGGCCAGGTCATGCCCAAGTGCCATTTGCCGATGCATGCAGTAGTGTAACCGTGTTGCTTGAGCAAAGCGGGCACGGTCAATCGATTGGCTGCGATTAGCGGCTTGTCCCACGGACCGAGCACGCC
Source organism: Verrucomicrobiota bacterium (assembly GCA_023431185.1). Taxonomy (GTDB): domain Bacteria; phylum Verrucomicrobiota; class Verrucomicrobiia; order Limisphaerales; family JAEYXS01; genus JAEYXS01. The sequence goes on along the minus strand of JAEYXS010000080.1, from coordinate 59,248 downwards.
GCGTTGCAACCGTGTGCGCCACGAATAGCGACCGGTGAGAATGGCATAGCGCGTGGGCGTGCAAACGGAGGTGGGCGCATGGGCATCCGTGAAGCGGCGGCCTTCCTTAGCGAGCTGGTCCAGATACGGCGTGGGGATCTTGGACTTCGCATTGTACGAACCGAGATCGCCGTAGCCGAGGTCATCGGCAAGGATGTAGATGATGTTGGGGCGCTCGGCTCCGAATGACGAATGACCAAGCACGAATGACGAAGCAATGAGCAATGCCCAACGCCAAAATGGAAACAACCGCTTGCTGGAAACTTTCTTCATTGAATCATTCCTTCGTCATTCGGATTTCGTCATTGGTCATTTGCTCTTCTTGCCCTTGCCTGCCGGTGCTGCGACCGGTTTCTTGCCGGGCCACGGGAGATTCATCTGACCGGCTCCCGGATCGATACGGCCCGCAGGCAGTTCTTTCTGCCACGCGAGCACTTGCTGACTCAGACGCTCCACGACGTCCGGATGTTTCGCCGAAAGATTGTTCAACTGCACGAGGTCCTGTTTCACGTCATAGAGTTCCACGCGGCTGCGGTCGGGATTCATGAGCAATTTCCATTGTCCCTCGCGGATGGCGAGTTGCGGGCTTTGGTGAAACGGTTCCCCGGCGATGCGGAAACGCCATTCCCACATCAGCGGTTTGGTGCGCGCACTGGACTGACCGAGCAAGGCGGCACTCATGTCTTCGCCGTCCAGCTTCAACTCCTTCGGCACCGGGACACCGGCCAGCTTGCACACCGTGGGCAACCAATCCACACCACTGACGATAGCCTCCTCCTCGATGCGACCGGCGGGCACCTTGCCGGGCCAGCGGACGATTCCCGGCACGCGGATGCCGCCTTCATAGAGACTGCGCTTGCGGCCACGGAACGGTCCGGCGCTGCCGATGCCGCTGTGGCTGGCATTGCCGATGTGAATGTCCTCTGGGCCATTATCACTGGAGAAAAGGATGAGCGTATTCTCCGCCACGCCGAGTTCCTCCAAGCCTTTCAACAGCCGACCGACTTGCGTGTCGAGGTCTGTCACGCTGGCATAAAAGATCTGCGCAGCGCCTTTGTGCGGGAAGCCCTTGCCGCCGGGGCCGAGGCGTTCATACGGCTGCATCTGTTCTTCCGTGGGATTCAACGTAGCGTGGGGCAAGAGCGTCCAAAGGTTCACGTAAAAAGGTTTGTCCTTGTTTGCTTTGATGAAGCGCAATGTTTCATCCACGAAGGCGGCGGTGGATTTGGCGCGAAAGCTGATGTCCGCTTCTTCCCACGTCGGGCCGTTGGCGTTGAGCGTGCGCGTCTCCTGAAAGCCATAGGCCTTGGGTTCTGGTGCACCTTGGCCGCTGCCGAGATGCCATTTACCGAAGTGCGCGGTGGCGTAGCCAGCTTGTTGCAGGAGCCGTGGCAAAGTGGTCGCTTGCGGATCCAGCCAGTTGGGCATGTCGCGCGCGGCATTCTGCTCATGTGTGGCGAAGTGACCGTGCACACGATGCCTCGCCGGATATTGCCCGGTCATGAATGCCGTGCGACTGGGTGAGCAGACGGAGGCATTTACGTAAAAATGCGTGAAGAGCGTGCCTTGCTGCGCGAGCCGGTCGAGGTTCGGCGTCTTGACGAGAGTATGGCCGTAGCAGCCGAGATCACCCCAGCCCAAGTCATCCGCGAAGATGAAGAGGATGTTCGGTTTGGTGGCGGCGGCCCGGGTGGAGTAAGGGGGAAAACCAAAGACCAATAGACAAAACGCCAGCAGGAGCGCGGGGTGGTTCATGAAAAGGTTCTAGCATGAGCGGGCGGATGAGACAAGCGTTGCCACTGAGGCTATTGGCTGAAGGAGGCATGTTTGTGTTTTGACACGCGCTGCGGCTGGTTCCGCTATCGCGTAACACAGCCACGGTCTGAAAGCAAAAAGGCGCAACCATTGCCGGTTGTGCCTTGAATGCTTTCGCGAATCCGTCAGTTCGCGCCGGGCAGATTGGGCGGGCGTGGCGCGGCTTTGGTCGCGGTTTGTTTGTCACCGCCCGAAGCCAGCATGCTGGAGAGCATGTCGTGGTTCTTCGGGATGATGGTGATGCGCGCCTCGCCATCGATGAGCTTCTGCATCTCGAGGATGTCGAACATCGTGGCGGCCACTTCGCGATCCTCCGAGATCTTGTTCAGCGCATTACCGACGATCTGCGGGCGGATGGCTTTCGCTTTCGCGAATTCCACGGCGGCTTTGCGTTCGGCGGTGCTGGTGATGATGCTCACCTGGTTCGCGCCGTCCTGCTTGATGGCGGAGGTCACCTGGCGCAGGCGGTTCACCACCTTGCTCTCGATCTGGCGGATCATGCCGGCATCGCGGAAGTGCACCTTGCGGATGTACACCGAGCCGAGCTTGTAACCCCACTCATGAGATTTGATGGAGACTTCCTCACGCACCGTCTTGCTCATGCCGTGACGATCGCACATCAGGAGATCGAGCGGCATGTTGCTGAGACTGCGCACCGTCGAGTTGCTGACGTTCGCCGCGAGCGAACCGCGTGGGTCGGTGTTCTTGAAGAGATAGGCGACCGGGTCGCTGATCATCATCTCATACCAGATGCCGATGCCGATAGGCGCGCCTTCTTCGGAGTTCACCGGCTGGCTGCGGAGGTACTCCTGGTCGATGCGCATGTCCACCACCAGGCAACGCCCCAGCCAATGGACGAGAAACGCACGCCAGCCCAGCCGCGGAAACAGGAAGTAAAAGCCCGGCTGGTCGATGATGCCGATGACCTTGCCGAAGAGCATGTAAACGTGGCAGCGTCGCTCCTCGACGATGGTGTAGGCGATGATCATGCGGCACAAGCCCAACAAGATGGGCACCACGATGAAGCAGGCGACAAATGTCACCACGGCGGCGATCAAGAAGTTCACTTTTCCACCTCCACGAAGACTTTTTCGGCCTGTTCAAACATGGAGAGACGCACATTGCGGCGATACGCCTCGAGAGCACCCGAACCGTTCTTTTTCAGGTCGGTCAACTGCTGTGCCATCCGTTCGAGCGGTTCGACTTCGGCTTGTGCCTTGAGTGTCTCGATCTCCACCGCGCGCTTGGATTGCACGATTTTCTGATCGGCCGAGGCCTGCGCGAGGCTGATGTCCGAGGACACCTGGTTGTGCGCGGTGTTGATCGCTGCCAGGGCGGACTCCACCTCCTCCGGCGGGTCAATGCCGGTGATGAGCGAGGCGTCCAGCACCATGCCATACCGGGCGGCGGAGGAGCGGCACTCGCGGTCCATGTGTTCGTTCAGATCGCGCAAGTTTTTGCGCAGATCGTTGATGGAGATGCCTGACGCTGAAGCGAGCTCATCCACCGAATCCACCTTGCCATCCGTAGGGACAGAGGGTGCTTCAAACGTAGCGATGCGCTCGCGCAGCACGGAGACGAAGTAACCCATGATGTGTGCGAAGGGATTCTTCACGCCGAAAAGGTAGGCGTAGAGATTGCGATCGGAGACGCGATACCGGATCTGTCCGGTGAGACCGACGTTCAACTGATCCTTCGTCACCGCCTCCAGCATGCGCCCGCCCTGGTTGGCCATGGGATTCTCAGGGTCGAAGGCCATGTTCACCGTTTGGGTGGCGATGGAGACTTTGTAAACTTTCTCCCACGGAAATTTCCAATACGGACCACCGGGCGGGATGACGCGCACCTGCGGGAAGACGTAGCGTTCACGTTCGCTCTCCCGCAACGCCTCGGAGATGGGATCCTCCAGCGTGGTCTTGCCCTCGATCCGTTCCGCCCGTCCGAAGCTGGTCTTCACCGCACGCTCGTTCTGATCCACGGTATAAAAACCCGCGACCAGATAGCGCACGAGGAACCATGCCACGAACCCGACAATCATTCCGAAAAATATGCCCATAATGCTTGGCTAGTTTGGATTTGTTCCTGCGACGATAGAATGAAAACAGATTTCTCCGGAAAGCACGATGAGAAAAAGCAGGGAGATTTGTAGCGCCCGGAGACCCCCTAATGGAAAAACCCTGCCGGACATTGTACCGGCAGGGTCTTGGAAATTGCCTTTGGACCAATGCTTACTTCGCGGCGAGCGCTTTCTCGATGGCGGCCGCCATCTCCGGGGATTCCGGCGTCACCTTGGAGTCAAAACGGGCGATGACCTTGCCATCCTTGCCGATGAGGAACTTGTTGAAGTTCCACTTGATGTCGCCGGGGAAGGGCGAATCCTTGCCTGCAAGCTGCGTGTAGAGCGGATGGCGGTTGGCGCCGTTCACCTCGATCTTGTCGTAGAGCGGGAAGGTCACGTTGAACTTGCTCGAGCAAAATTCCTTGATTTGCTCGTTCGATCCCGGCTCCTGCCCGCCGAACTGGTTGCATGGGAAACCGGCCACCGTAAAGCCCTTGTCCTTGTACTTTTGCTGGATGGCCTCAAGGCCCGTGTATTGCTTCGTGTAGCCGCATTTGGAGGCGACGTTCACGACGAGGATGACCTTGCCTTTGTGTTCCTTGAGCGCGGTTTCTTTTCCATCGATGTTCTTCACAGGCACATCGAGGACCGTCTGCGCGGCCGAGGCCGTAAGGGCAGTGACGAGTGTCATGGCAGCAAATAAAGCGGTGAATTTCATGCGCGCAAATGTGATTCGCAAAAGCTCCCCTGTCAAATGGCTTAAAACACCGGGGTCCACATCCGTATGCCCGCCTCCTTCGCCACGGGCATAAAGGCCGCCAGGTCATTCACCAGCGGGAAATCCACCCCGTTCGCGAAGAGATTCCTCACCAGTGCCAGCGTCTCTGCGTGATAATAATTCACCCGCACACCATTTGCCTTCAGCATCTGCACATGCTCCGCGGCGATCTCCCCCTTGCCCAGCAACTGGATGAACGCCGCCTTCATCGCGATGGTCTGCTTCACATAGTCCAGCGTGTTCGCCTGCCGGTCCATGTTGCAGATCAGGATTGCTGGCTCCGCTTCCCGCGCCGCTTTGGCCGCTTCACCACCACACGCCATAAATGCCTGATGTTGTCGCCTGGCTTGCACAATCGCCTTCGCCACCGCTGCGCCGAGAGCCGCACCGCCTTTCAGGTGACAATTCAACCACACATTGCGCGGCATCATCTCCAGCGCCTCTTCAAAGGTCGGGATTCGCGCACCCGTGAAACGCGCATCTTTACGGGTGCCGGCATCCAGTGCCCGCAACTCCTTGAACGTCAGCTCCGACACCTTGCCCTGGCCATCCGTGGTGCGATCCACCGTGGCATCGTGCATCAGCACCAGCTCCCCATCGCGGGAGAGCTGCACATCAAACTCGATCATGTGCGCCCCCAGCCGGATGGCCTCCTGAAATGCCGGGATCGTATTCTCCGGATGCGTCGCCATCGCGCCTCGATGCGCACACAGACCGCGCGGCGGCAGTACGATGTCGGCTCCGAATGATCTGCCCCACGAAGCAGTCGCCGCGAAAGCCCCCAACGCCGTCAGAAACGTGCGTCGGCTAATGCGTAAGGAGTCTGGGAACATGAGACTGATTTTGCCTCGCCGGAGAATCCCCCGACAAGCAAAACCGTTTCACCCTTCGCCGCTCTCACCTCACCCTGGTCTTACCCGTGCAGCTTCTTCAACACCATCGCGTTGTAGCTGCGCGTCACACCCTCTTGTGACTTCACCTTCAGCGAGCCCTTCACGATCTCGATCACCACACCAGCGATGCCATTGATCTCCACATGCGCGCCAAACGTGCACTGCGGATAATCCTCCCGCCCCATGTAATCCCGGAGCGGCTTCACCGGCGCATTGAAGTCCGGCTGCTCGATCACATTGCGCGGCGGCGCATTCACGACGGGTGCCGGCGTCGGCTGCTTGTAAGTCGGCCGGGCGGACCGCTCCTCCTGCTTCGGCTGCGGTCCATACACCCGCTTCAACACATTCGCATTGAACCGCTGCACCACCCCGTGCCGCGGCTTCACCTTCATCGACTTGTCCACCAGCTCCACCACCACCCCCGTGAACCCGCCGATATCGATATGCTCGCCCAACAGACACTTCGGATAATCCTCCCGCGCGACGAACTCCGCGATCGGTCGTGCCGCCGTATGATACTTCCCCTCGGGCACCACCATCTCCGCCTCCGGCTCCTCGTTCTCCTCTTCATCATCATCCGCATCATCACCGGAAACATCGTTACTGCTTGCGCCATAGGAGGTCGTGGGGCGTTCCGGTTCCGGCGTCGGCTTCGGCCGCTGCACCGGCGCATACAGCTTGCGCAACACGTTGCCGTTGAAGCTCTGCACCGTCCCCTCCTTGAACTTCACCTTCAGCGACTGGTTCACGATCTCGATCACGACTCCCGCCTGACCGCCGATCTCGATCAGCTCGCCCAAGGCGCTCTTCGGGAAATCCGGCTGCACGACCACTTCCGTGATGGGTTTGGGCGTACCGCCATATTGGTCGGAGGAATCCTTCGGCGGCGTCACCGCTGCCGGGGTTACAACGTCTGCTTCGCTATCAGTGTCAGGCATATTGGGCAACTGCATGAGCCCGCCATTCTTAATGACGCCCTGCGGGAATGCGAATGGTTTTTTCAGGAATGTTTAAGGGCGCTTTTCGGTGAACGTAAAAAAGGCGGCTGATGTTTCCACCAGCCGCCGTCGCAAAAACCATCAAGTCAGTCAATCAAGAGAGCCTTCAAAAAGGCCCGTCATGCAATGACCAAGGACCCATGACTAGTTGAACTTGTTCTTCTTGTACGCACCCATCTTCGGGGCGTTCGGGTTCACCTCCGGGCCAAAGTAGCGCAGGATGACCAGCGGTTCCGTCTCGCTCGTGTTCTCGTACGTGATGCCCGCTTTCGCGCCGTCTTCCGTCACGAAATATTCGTCCTCAGTCAGTTCGTGGAAGCGGATCAGCTTCGGGCTGTTCAGCGCCTGGCCGTTGATCTTGCCGGAGCCCTGCACGCAGATAAGACCATACGCGCCGTTGTCCGTGATCGTCGCCTTCACGCCGGGTTCCACCGTCAGTTCCTTGGCCGTGAAGAGCTGTTCGCCATCCACCTTGCCGTAAACGATCCAGCGATCCACGAAACCTTCCTTGCGCGTATCCGCGACCGGCACGGGCTCGAGGTAGTGGTTGTCCTTGAACTTCGGATCCACGTTCTTGTCCCAGTCGAGCTGTTCCACGATGAAGTCCAGGTCCTTGTGATGCTTCTTCGGCATGTCCTTCACCAGCAGGCTCCACGGCACTTCGCGGCCTTCCACCAGGCTCTGATACATGCCGAACACATCCGAACCCCACTGCGGCTCATACGTGCAGAGGGAGCCCGGTGCATGGAGGATGCACGGATCGATCAGCCAGCCCGTGCCGACCTTCAAGCGATACGCCTTCGACAGGTCGAGGATGCCGTTGTCACCCTTGTTCCAGTTCTCCAGGCACTTGCGCACCTGCGCCTTCGTGGTGCCGGGCTCGAAGCCCATGAACGTGTAGGGGAAATTGTTACCCACATTATTATGCTGCGGCGGGAAGTAATAAGACTCCGGCTTGCCTTCCTGGCCTACCAGCTTCGCCTGCGCGGCGCTCTGGTGCATGTGATGGGGGATCGGGCCCATGTTATCGAAGAACTTCGAGTAAACCGGCCACTTCTTGTATTTGCCCCAGATCGATTTGCCGATCAACGTGCTGCCGCATTCGGCCACGGCCTGTTGCAACGTGAAGCGATTCTTGCCGACAACGACGTAGCTCAAGCCCTCATCCGGCGTGCGATTCTCATTCGCCGCGGGCGTCGTGGAGGCGAACCAGCGTTCATCGATGCCGCCCCGGTTCAGGCCGTAGGCGTAGAGATCATCCGGGTGCAGCTTCAGGCGCTTGCCCGGCTGCAAGAAGGAGCGCGGGACCCAGCAAGGAGCGAGGCGGAGCAAACCGCCCGTGGCGGAAATCTCGGCTTCAACGATTTTGGCGACGTTCTTTTTGACCGTCTTCAGAGCGGTGACCGTGTTCATGTGTAATGTGTGTTAGAAAAATCGGAACCCCGGCAGTCTATCGGCCAAGGGAAAGCCAGCAAGCGCAAAGGACGCGGCGCAGTGGGACAGGCGCCTTCGCCTTTCCAGTCTCGGTCCCGGAGCGCCGGCCTCTGCTTCGCCCTCGCTCGCCCACCTTCCCCATTGCCTTTTCGCACCCCCGCTCCTTAACCTTTGCCCCATGTCCACTCGCTTGCACAGCCTGATTCTTTTGCTGCTCACCCTTGCCGCTACCACCCTTCCCGCCGCCGAGCTTCTCACCCTGAAACTCTGGCCCGAAGGCGTACCCAGTCCCATGACGCCCGTCTCGGACGCCACCAAGAAACTCATCGCCTCCTACGGTCCGCTCAGCACCAACCGTTTCTCCGATGTCACCGATCCCGACATCGTCATCTACCGTCCCGAGAAACCGAACGGCACCTCCGTCATCGTCGCGCCCGGCGGCGGCTTCATGTTCCTCTCCTATGCTTCCGAAGGCAGCCAGGTCTGTGAATGGCTCAACACCCTCGGCATCACTGGCGTCCTCCTGAAATACCGCACACCTACCCGCGATGACGCGCGTCACTACGAGAAACCCGTGGAAGATGCCCAACGCGCCATGGGCCTCGTCCGCCATCATGCCCAAGCATGGGGCCTCGATCCCAAACGCGTCGGCCTCCTCGGCTTCTCCGCCGGCGGCAATCTCCTCGGTCACGCCGCCTGGGACCGCACACCCCGCACCTATCCGCAAAAGCCCGCTCTCGATGACCCGCGCGGACCGGACTTCGGCATCATGATCTATGGCGGCGGTTTCCTCGACCGCACCGACAAGACCAAGTTCATGCCCGGTTTCAGCGTGCCGAAGGATGCCCCGCCGATGTTCTTCCTCGTGGCCCACGACGACAAAAACAATCCGGTGGAAGCCGCAATGCTCTACCTGGAATACCAGAAGCTGAACCTGCCCGCCGAGCTGCACATCTACACCAAGGGCGGCCACGGCTTCGGCATGCGCAAAAACAGGCAGCCCATCAACGACTGGCCCGCCCGCTGTGGCGAATGGCTGAAGAGCATGGGCTATTTGGATGCAAAGTAAGTTTTTCGGGCCATTACAATCCTCTGGTTTGCGCGTTTTCTTCATATCTGCCATCCTTCCTTCATGGCTACCGACATACGAGGCGACCGCTATCGTAAAGTGGCGGAGAAGGAACTGGTCCAAGGCAGCCCGCGCGACCCCGTCCTGAACAAATCCATCGAAGCCGCTGCCGAAAAAGGCTCTGATGTCACTGCGGAATACGCCCAGCGCCGTGTCGGTCAGATGGTTGCCGATGAGGAAGCACGTGAGACCTCCCGCACCCGCCGTATGGAGCTGAACCGTGAACTCGATGCCCAGCGACCCGGCACCATGATGCGCACCACCTTGCTCATTCTGGTCATCACGGCTGTGGTGATCTTCGGCTACTGGGTCATGAAGTGATAGAGCCGCCGGGACCTTCCACGATTTCAAACGAAAGCAAGAAGCCGGGGAGCATACGCGCCCCGGCTTTTGCATTACTACTGTTCAGCTTCGCTTAGTGATGACCGGCGTGAGCAGGCGCATCTTGGGCGGCCGCGGAGTCACCACCATGGCAGCTCGCCGTGGCCGGCTTGGCTTGCGCATGCATCGGACAGCCCGCCGGTTCCGCCGCTGGTTTCTCGCAGCAGCCCATCGGCTTGGCTTCGGCTTTCGCCGCGTGCATCGGGCAGAGTTCCATCTCAGTTTGGGCCGCTGCCTGATGACAGCTACTGCTTTCAGTTTCACGAGTTGCACCCGCAATCGCGACCCCAGCCACCAGGGCCACACCTGCAAACGCCACGATCCATTTTGAAGTATTCATAAGTTTCTATTTTGTTTTTTGTTACACCGGCTCCGCTTGACGAGGCTGCGGGCGCACCGGCAGAACCTGAAGCCTCGCACCACCTGAAAACCTGGGCGGTGAAGCAGGGTTGGGAATGATGCCGCAGCATCAAGCAACCGGCGGAGCGTGGGCGGCATGGGCAGGCCCCATGACCAGCAGAGGAACAAAGACAGGCGGCGGATCTGACGCCTTTTGAAACGGGCGGGAAAGGGAAGGCTGATCGGCGCAAGTACAAAGCGCCGACGTCATGCCGGGCACGAGGACGAGCGAACGGACAGGTGTGGTATCCTGAGCGGGGACTACGAAGACATCCAGCTCCGGCAATGCCGGCGCCTCTTCACAACTATCAGTGGGCAGACAGCCAGAACTGCCGCAGGCCATGTCTTCATCCGTTGCTGAAGGGGCTGACAACAAAGGTGAGACTGCCGTGAACAGGAACAGGAAGAGCAGCCACAGCAGCACCAAGCGGTACTCACCGTGTACGTCACGTTGAATGCCATGTAAGCTCTTTTTCATGTGATCTGCTCTAGTTTAACCTCGGTCATTTCGCCCGAAGCGCTTCGCAAATCTTGGCGGAAAGTGGCCGTGCCTTGAACAGCACGGCCACTTTGATCTTATCAGCGTAAGACTTACTTGGCCGGGGCGGTCTTCTTCAGATATTTGGCCGGGTCTTTCTTGAAGTCTTTGAGGCAGGATTTGCAGCAAAGTTTCACTTCATGGCCTTCATGAGTGAAGACGTAGGGCTTGCCCATGCTCCCCAGCTTCTCGCCGGAGACCGGGCAGACTTCGGCCTTCTTGTCGGTTTTCTTGTCTTCGGCATTCACCGCGCCGATGGTCAGCGCAGCGATCGCCAGTGTGGTCAGCAGTGTTTTCATGAGCTTTCCTTTCTTGGGTTTATGGTCTTTCTCTTGATTTAGACCAAATTGTCGTTTTTCGCTTTCGCGGCTTGTTCGCGCTTCAACTCCCGCTCGCGCAACCACGCGAAGATCACGGGCGTCACGATCAAGATGTGGATGAGGCTGCTGATGCTGCCGCCGATCACGGGGGCAGCGATGGGTTGCATCACCTCGGCCCCCGGACGCGTGCTCCACATGATGGGCAGCAAGCTCGCGATGGTCGTCGCGACGGTCATCACCTTGGGCCGCAAGCGCAGCTTCGCACCTTCTTTCACGGCTTCGATAAGATCGTTGGGGTCAAAGGCAGCGCCACGGTCTGCCTTCTTCTTCGCCAGATATTCTTCGAGGTAAACCACCATCACCACGCCCGTTTGGATGGCGATGCCGAACAGCGCGATGTAACCGACCCACACGGCCACGCTGAAGTTGTAACCCAGCCAGTATTGCAGGAAGACGCCGCCGCTCAGCGCGAAGGGGATCGCGAGGATGACGTGTGCCGCCTCCATCGCCGAGTGATATACGATGTAGAGCAACATGAAGATGATTAGAATCACGATGGGCAGGATGACCTTCAGCGTCTGCTCCGCGTGCAATTGATTCTCGTACTGCCCGCTGTATTCGATCGTCACACCGGTCGGCAAGGTCGGCACGATATCGCGCTGAATGCGTTCCTTGATGTCCTCCACGAAACCGCCGAGATCGCGATCCTGCACATTCGCCTGCACGAAGAGGCGCAAGCGTCCGTTCTCGCTGGCGATCTCGCTCGGCCCGATGACCCGCCGTATCTGCGCGAGTTGTCCCAACGGGATGAACGCGCCCGAAGGCGTCGGCACTAAGACCTCGCCGATACGCTCGATGTCATTGCGCTCGCTGCGTTCCAGCCTTACCTGGATGGGGTAACGCTCGCGTTTCTCGATCGTCGTCGTGAGGTTCATACCGCCGATACCGGTCTCCACGATCTCCATGATATCGCTCACTTTGAGTCCATAGCGTGCGATGGCCACGCGATCCGGCTCGACCTCGATATACGGCTTCGACTGCACCCGCGATGGGGCCACACCCACCGCACCCGGCACCTGTTGCACCACGCGCTCCACATCATACGCGAGCTGCTGCAACACGTTGATATCATCGCCGAGTATCTTCACACCTAATTGCGCACGGATGCCGGTGCTGATCATGAGGATGCGGTTCTCGATCGGTTGCAGGAAGCCGGGCACGTATCCTGGCACTGCACTCAGCTTCTCCGTCAATTCGGCGATCAGCTTTTGCCGTGTCATGCCCGCGCGCCATTCAGATTCGGGCTTGAGCATGATCGTGGTCTCGATCATCTCCACTGGGGCCGGATCCGTAGCGGTTTCCGCGCGCCCCAGCTTGCCGCCCACGCTCAAGACCTCCGGCGTCTGGCTGATGACCGTGTCCTGCCAGGCCATGATACGCTTCACTTCGGTGAGTGAAGTAGAGGGCAGCAACACTGGCATGAACAGTAACGAGCCTTCGTTCAAGGTCGGCATGAACTCGCGGCCAAAGCCTGCCGTGAGTTTCGCCAGTTTCGGATGCTTGCTCGCATCAATCTTTTGATGCCAGCCGCGTGGTAAGCCCCAAGCGACGATTTGTGAGATCACCAAGATCACAAAGGCACCAAGCATCACCGTCTTGCGCCAACGCAGTGCAAGATCCAGAAACGGCTCATAGATCCACATGAGGAAGCGCATGATCCAGTTACGATCCTCGGCATGGAAGGGGCCGCGGATGAACATCGCGCACATCACCGGCACTAACGTGACGGCAAGAATGGTTGCACCAACCACCGCAAACGTCTTCGTCCACGCCAGCGGATGGAACAGCTTGCCTTCCTGACCGCTCAGCACGAAGACAGGCATGAATGCGAGGATGACGATCGCCATCGAGAAGAAGATGGGCCGCCCAACAAGCTTTGCGGCTTCCAAAGTGACCTGCCACGTTTCTTGCGAGGTAAGCTTTCGTCCCTTTTCCTCTTCTGCGCGCTCACAATGCCGGATCACATTCTCCGTCATCACGATGCCTGCATCCACCAGCACGCCGATGGCGATCGCGATGCCCGCGAGCGACATGATGTTCGAGCTGATGCCGAACTGGTTCATCAAGATGAACGAGATGAGGATCGAGGCCGGCAGCGGAATGGTGACGATCAAGATGCTGCGGAAGTGGAACAGGAACAGGATGTGCGCCAAGGTCACCAACAGCATCTCCTCGATAAGCGCGTGCTTCAGCGTCTCGATGGTGCGGTCGATCAGCTCGCTGCGATCATAGAACGACTTGACCGTGATGCCCTGCTTGTCGAGGCCGGGCTGGATTTGCGCGATCTTCTCCTTCACGCGCTCGATGACCTGCATGGCATTCTCGCCAGTGCGCATCACCACGATGCCGCCCACGACTTCCTTGCCGTTCACATCCAGCGTGCCGCGACGGAAATCACCGCCGACCTGTATGGTGGCGATGTCTTTCAGATACACGGGCACGCCGTTCGTGGACTTGAGCACTATGTTCTCCAGGTCAGCGGTCTTGTTTACCAGACCCACGCCGCGCACCACGAATTCCATGCCGTTCTCTTCGATGACCTTGCCGCCTACATTCAGGTTGCTGTCCTTCACGGCGGCCATCACATCGCCCAGCATGATGTCAGCGGCCCGCATCTTGGTAGGGGAGACCTCGATCTGATACTGCTTAACGAAGCCGCCGATGCTGGCGACTTCAGCGACGCCTTGCACGGAGTTGAGCTGGTAGCGGATGAACCAATCCTGCACGGCCCGCAGTTCGCCCAAGTCCATGCCGCCGTCCTTGGCCTTCTTCGGATCGACTTCCAGATAGTATTGATAGATCCAGCCAAGGCCCGTGGCATCGGGGCCAAGTTGCGGTGTGACACCTTGCGGCATCAGCGTGGTGAGATAGTTCAAGCGCTCCAACACGCGAGAACGTGCGAAGTAGTTATCCACCTTGTCCTCGAAGATCACGGTGATGAGCGAGAAGCCGAACATGGATTGCGCCCGCACCGTTTTCACGCCCGAGAGCCCTTGCAGGTTCACCGAGAGCGGATACGTGACTTGGTCTTCCACTTCTTCCGGAGAACGTCCCGCCCAGTCAGCGAAGACGATGACCTGGTTTTCACTCAGGTCCGGAATGGCGTCCACCGGAGTGCGTTGCAGTGAACGCACGCCCCAGGCGGTGAGGATGAGGAAGCCGCACAGAACCAAGAACCGGTTCCGCATGGACCATTCTATGATGCGATTTATCACGGCTTCACCTCCACGCCGCATTCAAGCATCTCGGCGCCAAAATAGGGGTTTCTCAAGTTGGGACTCAATTGGATCCAGTCCGCGGTGCGCGGAGCACCTTCGAACGCATCCTTGGTCATCGGGCAACGAAACACTTTCAACGCCTTGAAACTGGTCTCCTGACGACGCAAAGCCTGCACCAGATCCACTGCCGCGACGCTGAAGGGATGGAAGGTCTTACGAGCGCCCGCCAGATCGGCCGCATTGCTGAGATGGCCGCTCTTTTCGAGCGGATCGATCAGCTTGCGCCAAGGGCTGTCACTCGCAAACGCTTTGCCCAACGCCGGAGTGGCGGTGTGCGTCTTGCCAGCTTGCGTGTTGAACTCCGCCAGATTATCGGCGGCAAGAGCCGCGGTGATGGCATCAGCCAGTTTCAGATAGTCGGTGACCGCTGCAGATTGTTCGGCGGTCAAAGCAGGAAGCGTGACTGGTGCAGCAGACGCAGAGGCAGGTTTCGAACCAGCACCGTGATCGTGGCCGCTGGCGGGCGTATTCACGCTCGCGTTCAGTTGGGCTTGGGCATCGATGAGCAGGTTGCCTTGCGTGACCACGGCTTCACCTTCTTTTAATCCGTCCAGGATTTCCCAAGCGCCATCGGCAGCGCGACCCAGCTTCACCGTGCGTTGCTCATAAGCACCACCGCCTCGATCCACATAGAGCACCGCTTTGCTGCTCTCCGCCATAAGGACGGCGGAGCGGGGGACGATGAGTGCCGGGGCAGAATCCACCTTCACCCGCGCCTCCGCATAAGTGCGATGGGAAAGCTCGCGGCGTTTCACGCCCTCGACCTCGACAAGCGGATTGGGGATCTCCACGCGCACCTTCGTGCTGCGGGTCATCATGTTGATGTTCGGATCGATGAAGGCGATGGCGGCCTTGAACACCTTGTTCGGCACGGAAGGCGTGGTGATCTCCACTTCCTGGCCGATCTTCAACCAGGCCAGATCCTGCTCATACGCATCAAAGAGCAGCCACATCTTCGAGAAATCCGCGATCTCAAACAGCATCTCGCCATCCATCACGTATTGGCCCGCATAGACCTTGCGCGCGACGACCGTGCCGCTCACGGGCGCGAGTATCTCGGTATGGATCTTGTCAGCCGGTTTCTCCACCAAGGCGGCGATCTGCTGATCGTTCAATCCGTATTGAGTGAGCCGCAGCTTCGCGGCATTAAGCAGGCGTTGTCCGTCCTCGTTGGATTTCACCGTGCGGGCAAGGTTCACGTACTCACGCTCGGCAGCGAGCAACATGGGGCTATACATCGTCGCCAAGGGTTGGCCAGCTGTGACTTCCATGCCGATGTAGTTCACGAACAGTTCATCAATGCGCCCTTTTACATACGCCGAGAGCACGCGATGAGTGGAATCATCATCATCGATCGTGCCCGCGAAGCGGAAGGCGCGCGTGAGCGGTTGCTTCACGGCCGGAGTGGTCTGCACGTTGATGACCTGGATGGTGTTCGAGCCCAGCGAGACGACGCCTGCGACGGATTCGATGCCTTTCTCGCCCTCAAACACCGGCGTGAGTTCCATGCCGCAGATGGTGCATTTGCCGGGCTTGTCGGACTTGATCCACGGATGCATGGCGCTCTGGTAGAAGCTTACCTTGCGCCCGGACTGTTCATTGGCGGCGCCGTGACCGCCGTGCTTATGCGTGGCGTAGTAGTAGCCGCCGAACGCCGCACCTGCGATGGCGAGGACGACCAGGATGAAGGGTATGGGTTTCATGGTAAAATTCAGTTCTTAGGTTGAGCGCTGATGGCTTGCGGTAACGCGTTAAGGTCTGTCAGGCCGCAACGAAGATTCAGTTCAGCGAGGGTTTGGTATTGTTGAGAGACGGCTTTCACGCGAGTGAGTTCGGCCTCCAGCAGCATGCGCCGGGTATCCAGCACATCGCGCAGCGGACCGGAGTTCGCCTGCCAGTTCGCATACATGCTCTCCAGCATCTGCTTGGTGCGCGGGATGATATTGTCCTGATAGAGGAGGGCTTCGCGCCGCGCGGTATCGAGTTGCACGGTGAGATCATGTATCTCATGGCGCACCTCGAGCTCGGCATCGCTCACGTCTTTTGCCATCGCTTCCTTCTTGGTCTCCTCGCGGACGACATCATGTTTGTAACGGTCGCGGTTGAACCACGGGAGCGAGAGCGAAAGCGTGATCTCGCCGGAACGGAACTCACCGGTGCCAGTGTAATTGCGCCCTTGCAGGCCGACGCCCAGGTCGGGGCGCCGACGCACCTTAGCGAGCGCGATCTCCTCGTCCGCCACCTGTAATTGCTGGCGCAACACGCGCAGCTTCGGTTCCTGTTGAGCGGCGAGATTCGCCAGGCGTTCGCTGTAAGGGATGGAACCGGCCAACTCCGGCAATCGCAACTCAGGCCAGGAATTGGTGAGCGGGAGATTCAGATGGCGGTTCAGGGTGAACCACGCGTGGTGCAGCATCCGCTCCTCGGTCCGCACTTCATCCTGCCGTTTCGCGATCTCATTCTGCACGCGCAGGACATCGCTTTGCATGGCGTTGCCGAAGCGATACTGTGCCTCCACCGCCTGCTCCAACGACTTCAACCACGCGATGTCCTCATGCGCGACATGCACGGCCTGGCTGACATAGGCGGCGTCAAAGAGTGACTTGGTCAGATCGCGCCGGAGCATCTGGAAGGTAGCTTCCCGCTCGGCCTCGCCCACGGCCACACTGGCGCTGGCCGCCTGGCGTTCCTGCTTTTCCTTGCCGAAGACGGGCAGCTTCTGCTCCACACCGTAGAAAAAATCGCCATCATCCGCGCGCATATCCTTGCTGGCCGCCATGCCGCCCGCAGTGAACGTCGGGTCTGCCCACGAACGTACCGCGGCAACATTGGCTTGTGTGGTTTCGATGCGCTTGCCCGCTGCTTGGAGCGCGGGGTGATTGGTGCGCATCTGCTCGGCAAGACCGGAGATATAAGCAGGGGTCAGCGTGATAGAATTAGTAGCGCGATTATGCTCAGCTGCGAAACCTTGCGTGGTGAGTAGCCATAGAAGCGCTGAAACAGCCAAGAGCGCGAAAGGTAGGGCGCGTCTGTCCCCAGCGCGCCGCTGACGGAGCAGGTGGTCATCTAATTGTATAACAGCAAGCTGATGACTGATGACAGGCTTAGTCAGATTGAATGCGGGTATGCCTATCGTACCACGGCCCGCTGAGGACAGACGGGCCCTACCAACGTTTGGCCTGCGGATGCTCCCGGCCATGTCGGTGTTTAAAATGTTGTCGAACGTTTTCATGAGATTCCTCCTGACACTTCACCTGGTCAGGACAGGTAGTTACTGGGATCGTTGGCTGGTGGCGGATTGAATACGCCGTCAGACCGGCAGGCACGTAACAATACGGGCCGTGATGTGTGGAATGCGCGAGGCGTGAAGACACTTCACGTGTGCGCGTAGGAATCTCAGATCAGAAGCGTGCAGTTCCAGCAGTAGAGCGGGACTGCGGAGGCGGAAAGATCGGCCGTATGGACCGGATCAAAAACCTTGGGGGCTGCCACTGGTGTCGTCAGCAAAGTGATCGTGCTTTCCAGCGCAGCGACCAGTTGCTGTTCCGTCACCCGGGTGGAGGGCACCGGCACGGAAGGCTGCGACGGCGCGGGCGTGGAAGCCGGGGCGATGCAGCAGCTCACCATCTTGCAGGTGCAGGTGTCGCAGGCATCCGCCAGCCGCTGGGACGCGGACGGCATAGCGCTCGCCCACTGGCCCAAGACCAGCAGGAGGCTAAACACGATGGCAAATGCGCGACGCATATCTCTATCTGCTTATTACTTATACACCCAAAGGCCGGGTTTTGCTCAAACTTATTTTTTGGCCGTTCTGTTACTACTTCCACCCTATCAGACGCAGCAGCAGCTTTGGCATTACACCCATTGCGATAGTTTCGCCCGGGATTGCCGCCTGGCTGCCCCAGCCTTTACTCCCGGGCCGCATCCACTATCCTCCTCGTCATGCGTACGGTTCACGTTGCCTTGGGCAACCGGAGTTATGACATCCTGATTGGCCGCGATCTCCTCGCCCGCTTGGGTCGCGAGTGCCGCAAACTGGCTTTGGGCAAGCGTTGCGCCGTCATCGCGGACAGCAATACGGCCCCGCTCTTCGCCGATACGGTCATGAAATCACTGACCGCGGCGGGCTTTGAACCCGTGCTCATCACGATGCCTTCCGGCGAGCAGTCCAAAAACCTTCGCGTCGTCGAGCATTGCTACAACCAGATGGCCGCTCACCGTCTTGAGCGGAAATCGTTCATCGTGGCACTCGGTGGCGGGGTGGTGGGCGATCTGGCGGGATTCGTGGCGGCCACTTACTTGCGCGGCATGGCGTTCGTGCAGGTGCCGACCACGTTGCTGGCACAGGTGGACAGCTCGGTGGGCGGCAAGACGGGTGTGAACCTGAAATCCGGCAAGAACCTCGTCGGCTCCTTTCATCAGCCGAAACTGGTTTTGTGCGATCAGGACACCATCCGCGATCTGCCGGACCGCGAGTTTAAGGCGGGGCTCGCCGAGGTCATCAAGTACGGCATCATCTATGACGCCAAGTTCTTCGCGCGGTTGGAGAAAGATATGCCCAAGCTGCTGGCGCGGGATAGTGCGGCTTTGACCCATGCCGTCGCCCGTTCCTGCGAGGTGAAGGCGGAAGTGGTCAGCCAGGATGAGACGGAGACCGGTTTGCGCGCCATCCTGAATTTTGGCCACACCATCGGCCACGGCCTGGAAGCGATCTCCTCCTACGGCAAGTATCTGCATGGCGAGGCCATCTCCATCGGCCAGGTCGCGGCCGCACATCTCTCGGCGCACCTGAGCGGGTTGAGCATCCCCGAGGTGGAGCGCATCGCCACGCTCTTCGCCCGGGCAGGCTTGCCCATTGCGGTGAAGCTTACGACCAGCCAGCGCAAGGCGCTTTTCGCCGCGATGCGGCTGGACAAGAAGGTCAGCGGCGGCGAGATCAAGTTCGTCCTCGCGAAGAAACTGGGCACTATCATCTGGGGCCAGCAAGTGCCCGACGCCGTCATCAACGAAGTGCTGGACGAGATCGCCGACTGATTAGATTTGAACTTTGAGCTTTAAACTTTGAACTTACGCTTATGTCTGCTGTCAGCGAAACGATCGTCCGCGAGTATTTCGAGCTCCACGGTTTCTTCGTCCGCCAGCAGCGCAAGTATGTGGCGCCCTCCAAGCGCGAGGATGACGACATCGATTTCTTCGTCCTGAATCCGCGCTACGAGCTTTCCTCGGTGCCGTTGCCGTTCGTGCTGGGTTCACGGGATTTGCCCAGCATCGCGCGGGCCGTGGTGGTGGTGAAGGGCTGGCATACGGAAACCTTCAGCCCGGCCGTGCTGGCGCATGCGCCGGAGATCTTCCGCTTCGTGCAGCCCGAGGTGTTCAAGCAGGCGGAGAAAGCCATCGGCGGCGAAGGCGGCCCGGTGACGAAGATCTTGGTGGTGCCCGCTCTGCCACAGGGGGCTGAGGCGCGCGACCAAAGCATCGAACTGCTGCGCGTGAAAGGCATCGATGCCGTCATCCCCTTCCAGAGCATGTTGAGCGACCTGGTGGAACACACCGAGACGAACCGCAACTACCAGAAGTCCGACCTGCTCCAAATGATCCGCATCCTCAAGAACTACGATTTCTTCAAGGAACCGCAGTTGGAACTGTTCAAGACGAAGCGGAAAAAGCGGTAACCCCCGGACTTTTCACCTTTCCAGTTTCCAAAACCCCAAAGCCGCGCTACGTTCCCGCCACTGATATGGTGCTGGTCATAGATAACTACGATTCGTTCACGTTCAATCTCGTGCAATACCTGGGCGAGATGAACGTGGATCTTCAGGTCCATCGCAACGACCAGATCACGCTCGACCAGATCCGCGCGCTGAAGCCCGAACGCATCCTCATCTCGCCCGGTCCTTGTTCCCCGCGTGAAGCCGGTCTTTCAAACGAGATCATCAAGACCTTCGCCGGTGAAGTTCCTTTGTTCGGCGTCTGCCTCGGCCATCAATGCATCGGCCACACCTTCGGCGGTGAGGTGGTGGTGAACAACCGCATGATGCACGGCAAGGTCTCGCCCATCAAACATAACGGCAAAGACCTCTTCGAAGGCATGCCGAATCCTTTCAACGCCACGCGCTACCATTCCCTCGTCATCAAGCGCGACACCATCCCCGACTGCCTCGAGATCACGGCGGAGACGGAAGAAGGCGAGATCATGGGCGTGAAGCACAAGACCCTGCCGGTCTGGGGTGTGCAGTTCCATCCCGAGAGCATCCTGACCGAGAACGGACGGACGATCCTGAAGAATTTCCTGAAGTTGAAGTAGCGCGCCGATGGATTCGGCGCTATTTCCAGCAGAATCTCTTACTGTTCTCGAATAGCGCCGCGTTTTTGCTGCTGTGTTTTCATCGGTATGCAAGGGCACAGTTGGCTCGTACAATTTTAATACTCGAGCCATTCATCAACCGTAATCCCCATCTCATTCAATGTCGTCGTCAGCTTCTCAATACCCGCTTCATCGATAAGCGCTTTGTCAAAGGCCTTGATCGATCGTATCGTTTTCCACGACCACGCAGAGAGGATCTCGGTATCTCCCAGATTCATTTTTCCCCTCTCAGACACATTCTGACATGTTCGCCGAAATTCGTGGCTCAACAGTCTGGCCGTTTCTTGGTCGGGAATAGGTATTAACGGGACCTTGAACAGCAACCTCTGACACTTCCAAAACAGATATTGGTTGGCATTGCTTCCGTAACACTTCGGCTTGCCAATGCCAAACATCCCATCCAGCCATACCACATGAGAAACTCCACGTCCAAAAAGCACCTCTGCCCATTGCTGTTGGGTGTGAAAACCTTCACCGTGGTTTGTATATAGGTAGAAAAATGGGATCTGCTTGCGATTCAACAGAAACATCCATCGAGATTTTTGATCTTTCCCGTGGCAAATGCTAAAACCTCCACCGATACTTTTTTGAAAGAACCCTCGATCATCCTTTTCTACCAGTCGCTTCATCGCTTCAAAAACGGGATCGCATGAAGGCTTAGCGGCGGTCAGACCCGACAGTCTTCGGGCAGCCTCCATTGTGGAGCAACGATCGCCAGAAAATTCAACCTCTTGCGCATTGATTGATTCAAAGAATGCAGACAGAAGTTGGTATGCCTCCTCTTTCACCTCATTTTCAGATGATGCATCGAGAAACTTCGCGACCACACACTGCGGAAAAAGTCCCATGATAGATTTACTTCGAGTCTATAGCGGCTGGTTCACACCTTGTAATATTGCTCTCACTTTAAGTTCAGCAAGTTGCTCTTACACTCCTCCCTTACCCGTTCCTCGTCAAGTTGTCCATGTGTCAGCTAAGATCTGAGGCTTTGTGTCTGTCCGCGTAGCGCACGAACGTTCGTTTGCCTTCTGCTTTTCGTTCATTAGACTTGGCCGCATATGTTCCCTGTCCGTATGCGCCTGACCGCTCTGTCGTGCACGCTCCTGCTGGCTCTTTCGCTTTCCCTTTCGGCGGCGGAAGACCCTTTCGCCGCCGGGGTCCGCGCCACCGAGCCCCTGACGCCTGAGCAGCAGCTCAAGACCTTCCATCTGCCGCCCGGCTTTGAGATGCAGCTCGTCACCACCGAGCCGCACATCAACAAGCCCATGAACATGGCCTTTGATGCCGCGGGCCGCCTCTGGGTCACCACGAGCATCGAATATCCCTTTGCCTCCACGAATGCGTCTCCGCGCGATCGCATCATGATCTTTGAGGATTTCGCGCCGGATGGCAAAGCGCGCAAGATCACGCAATTCGCCGGCGGATTGAACATCCCCATCGGCATCTATCCGTTTCAATCACCCTCCTCGGTGAAGCCCTCGAAGCTGACGTGGAAATGCATCGCCTGGTCCATCCCGCACATCTGGCTGTTCGAAGACACGGACGGCGACGGCCAAGCGGACAAACAGGAAAAGCTCTTCGGCCCGTTTGACCATACGCGCGACACGCACGGCAATCAGGCCAGCTTTCGCCGCGGTTTCGATGGCTGGCTGTATGCCACGCATGGCTTCAATAACAATTCCAAGGTGCAAGGCCGCGACGGTCATGAAGTCGTGATGTCCTCGGGCAACACGTATCGCATGCGCCTCGATGGTTCGCGCCTTGAGCATCACACGTGGGGGCAGGTGAATCCCTTCGGCCTCTGCTTCGATCCGTCGGGAAATCTTTACTCGGCGGATTGCCACAGCTCCCCCATCTACCAGTTGTTGCGCGGTGCGTATTATCCCAGCTTCGGCAAGCCGCATGACGGCCTCGGCTTTGCACCGCTGACCATCCAGCACAGCCACGGCAGCACGGCCATCTGCGCCATCCAGATGATCACCGATCCGGCCTGGCCCAAGGAGCTTCAGGGCAACCTCATCATCGGCAACGTGATGACCAGCCGCATCAACCAGGACCGCGTGGAATGGCTGGGTTCGACCAGCAAAGGCCATGAAGTGCCTGACTTGTTGCGCACGGATGATCCGTGGTTTCGTCCCGTGGACCTGCAATTCGGCCCGGATGGTGCGCTGTACGTGGCGGATTTCTATAACCGCATCATCGGTCATTACGAAGTGCCCTTGCTGCATCCGGGCCGTGACCGTGAGCGCGGCCGCATCTGGCGCATCGTGTATCGCGGTGAAGATGGCAAAGCGGTTTTGCCCAGCACCAAGCTGCCGGAAGATTTGAAAGGTCTCATCGCTGAACTGGGTTCGCCGAACATGACGCGCCGCATGCTGGCGATGAATACCATCGCGGATGTGCATGGCAGGGCATTTGCCCGGCAGACGCTGAAAGCACCGTGGCTGGAGAGCAAGGGCAAGCAAGCGCTCGCGCAAGATGCAACGGCTTATGAGCGCTCCAGTGAGGCGCTGCGCTACGTGCATTCACTGTGGTTACGGGAGCGGCTGGGTGTGTTGAAAGACCAGGAGCTGGAACAAGCCATCCGATCGCCGGTGACGATTGTGCGCGTGCATGGACTGCGGATCGTGGCCGATCGCGGCCTGACGTCGCAGCACGTGGCGACCGCGCCCAGACTGGGCTATACCTTGCAGAAGCTCATGGTGCAGGCATTGAGCGATCCGGCTCCCTTGGTCCAGCGCACCGCCGCTGAAGCGTTGTCGCAACAGACCAAGCTTGAAGCGGTGAAGCCTTTGCTCGCCCTGATCGCCAAGGTGCCTGCCGAGGACACCCACCTGAAACACATGGCCCGGCTGGCGTTGCGCAATCAGTTGAACGATGTCGGCGCGTGGGCCTTTCAATCACCGCAGTTCTTCTCGAAGGCAGAGCTGACTACGCTGGTAGATATCGCGCTGGGCCTGAAGACCGAGGCTTCAGCCGTGTTTCTCTTGAAGCAGCAGGACAGTGTGCGTGCCGATAAAGATTTGCACACCCGCACGTTGCAACACGTAGCGCGTTATGCCCCGGTGGACGCGCTGGATATATTGGCCGAGACGGTGCAAAAAGAACGCCGCGATGATCTGGATTTTCAGCTCACGCTTTTCCAGTCGGTGCAGCAGGGTTTCACGCAACGCGGTCAACCCCTCACGGCCAAGCTGCAAGCTTGGGGTATCGCGCTGGCACCCCGATTGTTGGTGGCGGCCAAAGAGCAGGGCAGTTGGGGGAACACGCCGGTGGATGGCAGCCGCGATGCGAAGAATCCCTGGACCTTGCAGGAACGCAGCCTGGCAGACGGCATGAAAGTCCAGTTGATCTCCAGTCATCCGCTCGGGGAGAAACTGACGGGCACATTGCGCTCGGCCACCTTTGATCTGCCGGACAAGCTCAGCTTCAATCTCTGCGGGCACGATGGTTTTCCGACCGCTGCCCTTTTGAAAAAGAACTTTGTCCGGCTGCGTGAAGCGGGCAGCGGGGCGATTCTCTTTGAAGCCGCACCGCCGCGTAATGACACGGCGCGCAAGATCACCTGGAATCTGGCCGCCCACCAAGGCAAGCGCGGGTATATCGAGGTCGTGGATGCGAACACGGACACAGCGTATGCGTGGCTGGCGTTCGGCCGCTTCGAACCGGCCTTGCCGCAACTGGCCACCGTGGACCCGAACCAGACGGCGAAGTTCCAGAAAGCGGCTGCCGAACTGGCACAGAGCCTGTCGTTGAAAGATCTGCAACCGCAGTTGCTCGCAGCCTTGCGCGATACCGGAACCGATTCAGCAGCCCGGGCTGCAGCGGCTTCTGCGGTGTCTGCGCTCAAAGGCGATGGTCTGCTCACGGCCCTGACCGGTGCATTGACCGATGCTTCCGTGCCCGAGGAGATCAAGCAATCGCTCGTTAGCGCCTTTGCCGTGGATAAGGCGGGCATCCGCAAAGCCATTGAGGCCAGCCTGCAAACCGCTCCGACCCGCATCCAGCAAAAACTCGTCCTGATGTTGGCCGGTCAACCAGATGGTGCGGAACTTTCCCTCGCCTTGGCCGAAGCGGGCAAGATCGCCCCCAGTGTCATCGCCAATCGCGGCGTGAAAGACAAACTGGCCGCAGTGAAACCGGCACAATGGGAAGCGCGCCTGTCCAAACTCACAGCGAACTTGCCGCCGGAAGATGCGGCGCGGGAGAAGCTGCTCACGGAACGGCGTTTGGGGTTTGTTGGTGCGAAGACCGATATCCAAAAGGGTGCGGAACTCTTCACCGCCGTTTGCGCCGCCTGCCATCAGGTGAAAGGCAAGGGTGGTCTGGTCGGTCCGCAGCTCGACGGCATCGGCAGCCGGGGCACCGAGCGCGTCATCGAAGACATCCTGGACCCGAACCGCAACGTGGATCACGCCTTCCGCACACACACCATCGTGATGAAAGACGGTGAAGTGACCAGCGGCCTGCCGCGGCGGGAAGAAGGCGAGACGCTCATCGTCGCCAATGCGGCTGGTTTGGAAGTGAGCATCCCCAAAAAAGACATCAAAGAGCGGAAAGAATCCGTGAATTCCTTGATGCCGGATAATTTTGGCGAGGCGCTGACGCCGGAGCAGTTGTATGATCTGCTGGCGTTTTTGCTGAATCAGAAGTGATGCTATTCAGTTTGAGGTGGTAGGGCCCGTCTGTCCTCAGCGGGCCGTGGTGCGGATTGAAAGGCATTTCTTGAATTTCAAAACCAGCCTTTTAAAACCGCTCTAGTCGTTAGAATGTTCTCAAACTTTCGATGGATTCAGGCTTCGACAGCGGCCCGCTGAGGACAGACGGGCCCTACCAACGCACTGCTTTCAATCACGCGAGAATCTTCGCCTGACCGCCTGGTAAATCCAATACCGTCCCCGCTTCTTTGTGTTCTTTGCGGACGTAGCCGAGGGCGACAACTTGCTGGCTCATGGGTAATCGCACGACGGAAGCGAGATACCCCACATCTTTGCCTGCAATTTGCAGCTTCGTGCCTTTGACGGGCACCTCGGTGATGCCGGTGAGTTCGAGACGGCGCAAGGATTTCGCCACCTGACCATACGTGCGAATACGGGCATTCACCTCCTGCCCGATGTAGCAGCCTTTCGTGTAGCTGATGGCGCGCTTCTCGATGCCCGCTTCCGGCGCGAGATTCGTCTCATCCATGTCCACACCGTAGCGGGGGATGCCGGCTTCGATACGCGCGGCTTCAAACGCATTCAAACCGCAGGCACGGCCGCCTTGTGCTTTCACGGCAGCGAGCAGTTTGTCCGCGATCATTCCCAAGCCAGCACTGGGGATGAACACATCGTAGCCTGTGGCGCCTAAGCGCGGTTGGTTCATCACGTAGATATCGCCTACGTCAGGCACGTTATCCTTCACCCATTGCAACGGTGTCGCGGGTAATGTGGGTACAATGCCGAGAGCTTCAATCGCTGACGCAGACTTCGGACCTTGCACACTGACGAGGCCGTAATGCGGCGCGACGTCCACGATCTGCACGTCATCGGCGATGATGTATTTGTCGAGGCGTGTGGTGACTTTCTCCGTCAGACCGGGTTCGAAATCGAGAAGCAGTTCATCGGCGAGGCGGTAGATGAAGAGATCGCTCTCCATCTTTGCTTTAGCATTCACGAGCGCGGCATAGCAACCGCCGTCGGCTTTCAAGCCTTGCACGTCATTGGTGACTTGGCCGTGGAGGAACTTGAGGCGGTCGGCACCGAGGAGACAGATGCGGCCACGATTACTGAGGTCGATGAAGCCAGCGGATTCTTTCAGCGCGCGATACTCGGCCGCCACGTCACCATACGTCGCGACGAATTCCAAGCCGTTCACCTCGGTGAACTGGGCGTCTTGCAGTTCGTGGAACTCGTGTAGCGGGAGCAGGCTCATGGACATATCTTACAAGAAGAGCGGCTCTGTGACAGCAGACAATGCCATCTCCAGAGCCGCTGCAAGCTGTTAAACTTTTTGTCGTGAAATTACTCCGTCGTTGCGGCTTTCTTCACGAACGTGTGCGTGGCGTGACCGAAGAAGACTTCGGCGCTTTCCATCAACGTCTCAGAGAGTGTCGGATGCGGGTGAACCGTCTCGGCGAGATCCGTCACCGTGGCACCCATCTCGATGGCCAGCGTGCCTTCGGCGATGAGTTCACCAGCGCCGTGCCCCACTATGCCCACACCGAGAATACGCTCGGTCTCAGGATCGATGATCAGCTTGGTCAAACCATCCGGGCGATCGAAGCTCAGTGCGCGACCGGAAGCGCCCCAAGGGAACTTGGCGATCTTCACTTCGCGGCCCTGCTTCTTCGCTTCCGCTTCCGTCAAGCCGGCCCAAGCCACTTCCGGATCGGTGAACACCACGGCCGGGATGACGATCTTCTCGAACGCGCTGCTATGGCCCGTGATGACGTCCACTGCGATGCGTGCTTCCTTCGAAGCCTTGTGCGCGAGCATGATGCCGCCCGCGACGTCGCCGATGGCGTAGATGTTCGGGTCTTCGGTCTGCTGTTGCGCGTTGATCTTGATGAAACCTTTTTCATCGCGCGTGACCTTGGTGTTTTCCAGGCCGAGATCTTCGGAGTTCGGTCCGCGCCCCACGGCGACGAGCACACGGTCATACAGCTCTTCGAGCTTCTGGCCGTTCACTTCGCTCACCACTTTGATCTGCTTGCCGACGGTGGCCATGGAGAGAACCTTGGCCTTCAAACGCACTTCCTTGAACGCCTTCTTCGCGTAAGCGACCACCGGACGGGCGAGATCAGCATCTGCACCGGCGAGGAGAGAGTCCATCGCTTCGATGACGACGACCTTGCTGCCGAGACTGGCATACACGGTGCCCAGCTCCATGCCGATGTAACCGCCACCGACGACGAGCAGGTTTTCCGGAATGTCTTCCACTTCCAACGCGCCACGGGAGGTCATCACGCGCGGGTTGCCGAGGTCGAACGCTTTCGGCAACGCGGCCTTGGAGCCCACGGCGATGATCGCCTTGTCGTAGCTGATGAATTTCTGGCCTTCCGCAGTCTCGATGCGGAGCGATTGAGAGCCTTCGAAATAACCACGGGCATGGATGACTTCCACACCGCGCATCTTCGCGAGGGAAGCGACACCGCCGCTGAGCTTGCTGATCACGGAGTTCTTCCACTCGCGCAGCTTGTTCAGGTCGATGGTCGGCTCGGCGAACGTGATGCCGCGATGCGCGGATTCACGGGCTTCCTTGATCGCCTTCGTCGCGTTGAGCAACGCCTTGGACGGGATGCAACCGCGGTTCAAGCAGACGCCACCGAGCTTCGGATCTTTCTCGATGAGGATGACTTTCTTGCCCTGGTCCGCAGCGTAGAACGCGGCGGCATATCCACCGGGGCCAGCGCCTACTACTACGATATCGGTCTTGATCGTTTCCATATGTCTTAAGTCTTAATCGTTAGGTGCTGGTTAGAGTTTTACATCCGCTTCCGTGATCGCGGCATAAGCTGCGGACAAATCAACGGTGAAGCGAGCTGCCGTACCACCATCAATGAGGCGATGGTCGTAGGAGATCGCGATCGGCATGATGAGGCGCACTTGGACTTCTTTGCCGACGACCACCGGCTTCAGCGCACCACGGCCCATGCCGAAGATGCCGACTTCCGGCTTGTTCACGATCGGCGTGAAGTGAGCACCACCGATACCGCCTTGGTTCGAGATGGTGAACGTGCCGCCCTTCATGTCATCGGGCGTCAACTTGCGATCGCGCGCTTTCTTAGCGATCTCTTCGAGTTCCTTGGAGATCTCCAGGAGGCTCTTCTTGTCTGCGTCTTTGATGACGGGGACCATCAGGCCGGCTTCCGTATCCACAGCGATGCCGATGTGGTAGTAATTCTTGAAGACGATCTCTTCCGTCACTTCATCCATGCTGGAGTTCATGATCGGGTGCTTCTTCAGCGCGGCGACGAGCGCCTTAATGGCGAACGGCGTGAGCGTGAGACGCGCACCGGCCTTCTCGTAATCGGCGGAGAACTTCTTGCGCAGATCGTTCAGCGCGGTAATGTCGAAGTCGTCGAACTGCGTGACTTGCGGGATCGTGGTGACGCTTTCCACCATGCGGCGGGCGATGACCTTGCGGAGGCCGGTCATCGGCTTCTTCGTCACCTCGCCCCATTGCGAGAAGTCGATGGACTCAGCCACCGGCTTCGCAGGAGCAGCAGGCGCGCTGGCGGCGGCAGCCGGAGCGGCCTTGCCCTTCGCCGCGAGCTTGATGAGCTTCTGGATGTAAGCTCGGACGTCATCCATCACGATGCGGCCACCTTCTTCGCTGCCCTTCACGCGGCGCAGGTCCAGACCGATCTCGCGGGCGACCTTGCGGACGGAAGGCGGCGCGGCGACTTCGATGCCGTCCAGATCTTCGTCGTCAACTTCCTCGCCGGAATCGTCATCGGCTTCTTCCTCTTCCTCGACGACCACCGGGGCGGCCTTCTTCTTGGCCTTCGGAGCGGCGGCCTTGGCAGCGGGTGCTTCCGCCGGAGCGGCAGCAGCGCCACCGGCGCCTTCGATCGAGACGATCAACGCGCCCACGGAGATCTTCGCACCTTCCTTCACGTGGATCTTGCTGATCACGCCATCCGCCGTAGCAGGGATGGGCGCGACGGCCTTCTCGTTTTCCAATTCAATAATGGTCTGGCCCTTGGTGACTTTGTCACCTTCCTTGACCAGAATCCCGACTACCACGCCGGAATCTGCACCTTCACCGAGTTTCGGTAATTTGACGTCCATAAATTTTAATGTCACCGCGTCTCTATAAGACGCGAAATCTTTTAATGCGGAAACCGTGGGTCACAAAAACCCACGGCTGCCAGCGTGCGCGGCTTAAGGCCGCACCAAATCAACTCACAGCAGGTACGGGAAGACCTTCTCAGGGTCCACGCCCATATCTTTGATGGCTTGCGCTACTACTTTGCGCTCGATATCGCCGCGTTTCGCCAAGGCGTACAGCACGCCGATGACGGTGCATTCTGCGTCCACTTCGAAGAAGCGGCGCAGACGCTCGCGCGTATCGCTGCGACCGAAGCCGTCCGTGCCCAAGGTGGTCAGGCCGCCCGGCACCCAAGGAGCGATCTGGTCCGGCACGATCTTCATGGAATCGGACACCGCGATGAACGGTCCTTTTTCCTTTTCGAGATCCGCCTGGAACCAAGGCTTCTTCGGCGTTTCCGTGGGATGCAGCATGTTCCAGCGTTCGCAACGCAGGGCTTCATTCCGCAGCAGTTTGTAATTCGTCGCGCTCCAGACATCCGCCGAGACATTGTATTTCTCAGCGAGGATCTTCTGGGCCTTCAACGCGGACTGCATGATGGTGCCGCTGCCGAGGATCTGCGCCTTGTGCTTCAGACCGGTTGCGCCCGTGTTGAACTTGTAGAGACCTTTGAGGATGCCTTCCTCGACACCTTCCGGCATCGGCGGCATCGGGATGTTCTCATTATACAGCGTCAGGTAGTAGAAGATCTCTTCGCCTTCCTGATACATGCGGCGCATGCCGTCCTGCACGATGATCGCGAGCTCGTAAGCGAACGCCGGATCATACGTCATCAGGGTCGGGATCGTGCTCGCGAGCAAGAGGCTGTGCCCGTCCTCGTGTTGCAGACCTTCGCCGTTCAACGTCGTGCGGCCAGCAGTAGCGCCGAGCAGGAAGCCCTTCGCTTTGATGTCACCGGCGAGCCAGATCTGGTCGCCGATGCGCTGGAAGCCGAACATCGAGTAATACGTGAAGAACGGCATCGTGTTCACGCCATGCGTGGCGTAAGCCGTGCCGGCAGAAATGAATGACGAGATGGCACCGGCCTCGGTGATACCCTCTTCGAGGATCTGGCCGTCTTTCGCTTCCTTGTAGTAGAGGAGCGATTTGCTATCCACTGGCTCGTAGAGCTGGCCCTTCGGCGAGTAGATGCCGACCTCGCGGAACAAGGCATCCATACCGAACGTGCGCGCTTCATCCGGGATGATCGGCACCACGTAGCGACCGATTTCCTTGTTGCGCAGCAAGTGCGTCAACAAACGCACGAACGCCATCGTCGTGGAGACCTGACTATCTCCGGAGCCTTTGTAGAAATCCTTGAAGTTTTCGCGATCAGGCACGTTCAAGGGCGCGACCTTGACCGTGCGCTTGGGAATGTAACCGCCGAGTTCCTTGCGGCGCTTCTGGAGATACTTGATCTCCGGGCTGTCCGGCGCGGGCTTGTAGAACGGTGTCTCCGCGATCTCTTCATCGCTGATCGGGATGTTGAAACGCTTGCGGAATTCGCGCAGCTCTTTCTCGTTCAGCTTCTTCTGGCCGTGCGAGACGTTGCGGCCTTCACCAGCTTCACCGAGGCCGTAACCTTTCACCGTCTTCGCCAGCACGACCGTCGGCCGGCCCTTGTGCTCGGTGGCGGCCTTGAAGGCAGCGAACACCTTGCGCATATCGTGACCGCCGCGCATGAGCTTGGTGAGCTGCTCGTCCGTGAGGTGATGCACCATCGCGAGCAGTTCCGGGTCTTTGCCGAAGAAATTTTTGCGGATGTAGGAGCCGGGTTCGACGACGTATTTCTGATACTCGCCATCGACGACTTCTTCCATGCGCTTGCGGAGCAGGCCCTTGCTGTCCTTCGCAAGCAGATCATCCCAGTCCGTGCCCCAGATGACCTTGATGACATTCCAGCCGGCACCACGGAAAGCGGCTTCGAGTTCCTGGATGATCTTGCCATTACCGCGCACGGGACCGTCCAAGCGCTGCAAGTTGCAGTTCACTACCCAGACGAGGTTGTCCAAGTTCTCGCGGGAAGCGAGTGTGAGCGCACCGAGCGTTTCCGGCTCATCGGATTCACCGTCACCGACGAACGCCCAGACCTTCGGCTCCGTCTTCCAGTTCACGAAACCGCGCGCTTTCAGGTAGCGATTAAAGCGCGCCTGATAGATGGACATGATCGGGCCGAGACCCATCGACACCGTCGGGAACTGCCAGAAATCCGGCATCAAATAAGGATGCGGATAGGAGGAGAGACCACCGCCTTCGGCCAATTCTTGGCGGAAGTTGTGCAAGTGCTGCTCAGTCAAACGGCCTTCCAGGAAAGCGCGCGCGTAATTACCGGGCGTCGCGTGACCTTGGAAATAGATGATGTCTGCGGGACGCTCGCCATCGCCGCCGTGGAAGAAATGATTGTAAGCGACCTCGTACAACGTGGCCGAAGAAGCATACGTGGAGATGTGACCGCCCAGGCCGTTGTGTTTGCGGTTCGCGTTGACGACCATCGCCATCGCGTTCCAGCGCAGGATACTCTTGATGCGCACTTCCATCTGCCAGTCACCGGGGTATTGGGGCTGCTCTTCCACCGGGATGCTGTTGACGTAAGGAGTGCTGACCGGACGCGGAGCTTTCACACCCGCTTCTTCGAGACGCTCGAGCAGGCGGTCCAGGAACTGATGCGCCTGTTCCGGATTTTGCTGGGCCAGGGTGGCCTCCACAAAATGCTCCAGCGCCACCAGCCATTTTTGTGCGATGGCGGTGTTGCCGGATTTACCTGCTGCGCCTGCATTCGAGGCGGATTCCAAAATCTTTGTGCTCACTGCTTGTCCCGTCGTCCAAGGTTGACCAACATAGGCCCGGCGGCTGTCCACCGAAGCCGCAACATGTAACGGCAGGGCGGCGAATCAGCCAAACTAAATCGGTGGCTGTTTTCTGAGCCCGCAGCCGCAAGAATGGCTTATTTTTGGCCTAAATCAAACTGATGCAGGTATTAGACCTCAGCTTCGTCGAGCCGGCACACAATCTAGCGTGTGATGAGGCTTTGCTCAACTGGTGCGATACCCACCAGCGGCCGGTACTGCGCTTTTGGGAGTCGCCGACACCCTTTGTGGTGCTGGGGTATGCCAACCGGCTGGGCAAAGAGGTGAACCGGGAGGCTTGCGCCAAGCTTGAGGTGCCTGTTTTGAGGCGGTGCAGCGGGGGTGGCACGGTGTTGCAAGGTCCTGGCTGCGTGAGCTATGCGTTGGTTTTGCCGCTCGAACTGACGGCGGAATTGAAGACCATCGCCGGGGCCAATTCCTACATCATGGAACAGAACCGTCAGGCGGTGGAACTGCTGCTCAAGGGCGGTATTTCCATCGCCGGACATACGGACTTGGTGTGGAACGGCAAGAAATTCTCGGGCAATTCCCAGCGGCGGACCCGGAATGCCCTCCTTTTCCACGGGACTTTTCTCCTGAAATTCGACCTTTCACTGGTCGAAAAGACCCTGCAGATGCCCTTGTTACAGCCGGATTACCGCCAACAACGACCGCATGGCGAGTTCGTGGGCAACATCCCGGTGACACCGCTGGCACTGAAAAGCGCCTTGCGACAGGCCTGGCAGGCGACCGGGAAGTTCACGGAAAATCTGGATGCGGACATGGAAGCCTTGCTCGCGGAAAAGTACGACAACCCGCAGTGGCTTGAGAAGTTTTGAGCGGAGTCTTTTAGGAATCCGCTAGCGGCGCAGACTACGGCGTGCCGAGAGCCAGCCCCAGAGCAGACCAATCAGGAGGCCGACCGTGTGGGCCATGTTCGCGATGGGGAGGATGCCGGTAAAACAGATGAAGTACCAGACCATGATCATGGCAACGGTGTTCGGATGGACGAAAATGCCGGAGGCGAAATCGAACTTGGATTTCATCCACGCGAAACCGAACAGGGCAAACACCACGCCGGACATGCCGCCGAAGTTAGGTGCCGGGCGGCTGAACGGGGGCAGATTGATGCCATACTCGGCCAGATTCGAGAGGACGGCCGTAACCAAGACGAAGAGGAGCACGAAGCGGAAGCCCATGGCGCGCTCGATCATGCCGCCCAGCGTCATCAGGTTGAGCATGTTGAAAACGAGGTGCATGACGCCGAAGTGGAGGAAGATCGGGGTGATGAGCCGCCAGACTTCACCCTGGCTGACCTCCGGCAACCCGGGCTGCCACTGGATCAGGTTGCCCACCACTTCAAACTGGGTGATGACCCAGGGCTGGATACGCTCCGTTTCCCCGCCCAGACCGGTCAGCACGGCCACGAGGACACTGGCGATGAGCAGGAGGAACGTGAAATACGGCTGGGTGTGACGGTCCCGCTGGAGCACTTCCCGGCTGGTGAAGGAACGCTCCGCCGCGGCGGCGGCTTCCGCCTCCAACTGGGCTTCCTTCTCCCGCGCGAGCTTGGATACCTTGGCGTATTCCGGCGCGGCGGGATTGGAGATGAACTGGTGGAGCAACGTGGCCGCCTCCTCCATCTGCTCGTCCGCCAGCACCCAGACCTCAAAGCGCGCGCCTTCCTGTTCCACCTGGTTTTCTATACCACGCACGAACAGGTAGTCGCTGAAGAGGGCGGCCTTTTGCTCGCCCTCGATGGATCCAATCAAACGCATTGCGGGAGCAACCTTTCCTCAAAACAGCGCGGGCGTCAAAGCCCGTTCACCGCCGGCACCACAAATGGATGGCGATAATCGCGGGTGAGCAGGTTGTTCGCGCGGCTGTGCTCCAAGAATTGTTCGCGCCCGGCATCGAACTTCAACCACGGCCCGACCACGGCGGGCTGGCGCGCGGGGTTCACCTCATTGGCAGCGCGATGTTCCACCATCCGCGCGAAGGCCTCGCGGGTCTCTGGTTCGTCAGAAAGCTTCTCCTGGATCTCACCACGCACCTCGGAGTGACCGAGGCGGTAGGAGATGTTGCCCAGATGACAAAGCGCGCTGGAAAGGTGCCCTTTCAGGATGTCAGCCTTCAAGGTATCCGCTTTGCGGTCGCGCACGCACTGGATGAAATTGGCGAAGTGACTTGGTGCCGGATCGTTCGTGGCGGCGAAGTGACGGAGCAAAGAGCCCTGATTGTCGTAGGCGAAGGCTTCATTGGCGAGCAATCGCAACAGGCCGCCTTCACAATGGATGATGACGCCGATGTCCGTACCCGCATACTTTGGCATCACCGCTGCATCACGCTTCTCCGGCAGGCCGCGCACCTCGAAGAGGATGGGCGCAGGCTCGTAGTAATACATGGCCAGTTGCGTGTTCGGCGTCTGGCCGTCATCCGCATAACCAAACCGGCCGCCCAGACTGGCGACGCGTGGCGGCAACGTGTCATAGCTCAGCGCCCAGCGCGCGAGATCCATCTGGTGGACGCCCTGATTCCCGAGATCGCCGCTGCCGGTTTCCCAGAACCAATGCCAGTCATAGTGCAGACGATAACGCTTGAGCGGGGACTTCGGCGCGGGGCCGCACCAGAGATCGTAATCGACCGAGTAGGGGACGGGTTGCGAGCCGTTCACGCGCCCCAAAGTCTGGCGACGTTTGTAGCAGAGGCCGCGTGCGAGGACGATGCGACCAAGCTTGCCGGAGCGGAGAAAGGCGATCGCCTGCGCAAGGGCTTCGCTCGAACGGCTTTGCGTGCCGGTCTGGACGATGCGGGAGTGCTTGCGCGCGGCATTCACCATCTGGCGGCCTTCCCACACGTTGTGCGAGACGGGCTTCTCCACATACACGTCCTTGCCTGCCTGACAGGCCCAGATGGTGATCAGCGCGTGCCAGTGATTCGGCGTGGCGACGGTGACGGCATCGATCTCCGAATTCGCCAGCAGTTCGCGCACATCCAGATAGGACTTCACGGACTCGCCGAGCTTCATCGCGGCTGCGGTCTCACGCTGCAAGATGTAACGGTCCGCATCGCACAAGGCCACAATGCGCACGCCGGGCATATTGCGCAGCAGCGCGAGGTGATCGCGGCCGCGGCCATTCAAGCCGATGACGCCGACCCGGACGGCGTTATTGACCCCAGACACTTGGGACCAGGATTGGGCCGACCAACCGGTGACGGCGGCAGCGGCAAGTGAGCCTTTCAGGAAACGGCGACGCGAGGTGCGGAGCATAAAATTATTTGGCCCCCTGCTCGATCCACTTCTTCACAAGTTCCGCATCCTTGGCGGGCAGCTTGTGTTTCTCCGGTTGCGGGATATCGGCGTCCTGACCGGAGACGATGATGACAAGCGGGCTGCGCGCGGCGGCATCCAGTTTCACGGCGGCACCATAGACATCGCCGCCTTTTAACACGCCTTCACGCGTATCGGCCTTGAAGCCACCCTCGGCTTTCGTGGCTCCGTGGCAACTGACGCAGGATTTGTCGAAGAGGGGTTTGATGTCCGCGGTGAACGTGAGTTCTTTCACGGCCATCTTGATCTCTCCTTCGGGCCAGACGGCGCCTTGATCGATCCACGCGCGGAGGAGGCCGATCTGTTCTTTCGTCAGCGGGACGCTCTCGCCGGGCTTGTCGCTCGGGGGCGGCATCAGGCCTTCCTCGATGAGACCGGCGACGATGTGGACCATGGGACTTTTCTCGCTGTTGCCCGGGATGAAGAAGGGACCATCGGAGCCGGGCTTCATCGCGTGTTCCTTTGTGTCCATGCGGTACTTGCCCTTCTGCTTCTCCGGGCCATGGCAACTGATGCATTTCTCCACGAAGA
Organism: Verrucomicrobiota bacterium; assembly: GCA_023431185.1. Taxonomy (GTDB): domain Bacteria; phylum Verrucomicrobiota; class Verrucomicrobiia; order Limisphaerales; family JAEYXS01; genus JAEYXS01. The sequence continues at coordinate 23,262 of JAEYXS010000080.1, read as the reverse complement.
TGGGATAGATCTCTTTGGCGAAATCCACTTTGCGCGGCGTGGGCAGCGGCAGCTTGCTGGTGTCCACAGCGAACGCAACGGAGCAAGCCAGAGCGAGGACCGCTCCGGCCGCCAAGGCAGGGAGAAATGGCTTGTTCATAATCATACCCGTCAATTGGACGTCCCAACGTTAGGCGGTGTTCGGGAAAAGGCCAAGTCTGGAGAGGAGGTAATTCGGCAAGAAATTTCCCCTTTGCAGCTTGCGGGGAGGCTTTATCTTGGCGGCGTGCTTTCGTCACTTACGGAACAATTGAAATCCCGCCAGGCTTTGAGCGCGGACCATGTGTCGGCCGCGATCCAGGGGCTGACGGCGGAGAGTGTCGCCCCTGAAGCCAAGGCCGAGTTCCTGACCGCGCTCGCGCAGAAGGGCGAGACCGTGGAAGAGATCGCGGTGTTCGCGCGGGAGTTGCGCGAGCTTTCCCTCCCGCCGCCGCTCGACCCGGCCTTGCGCGCGGGTGAGATCCTCGATGTGTGCGGCACGGGCGGCGACAAGCTGAACACGTTCAACATCTCCACGAGCGTGGCCATTCTGGTGGCAGCCGCGGGCGTGCCGATGGCCAAGCACGGCAACCGTGCCATCACGTCCAAGTCCGGCAGCGCCGATGTGCTCGAAGCGCTGGGCATCCCGGTGGACAACACGCCGGAGCAGGCGGCGGCCTTGCTGAAGGAGCATAACTTCGCATTCTTTCTGGCGACGCGGTTTCATCCGGCGTTCAAACACATCGGCCCGGCGCGCAAGCTCTGCGCAGCTGCTGGACAGCGCACCATCTTCAATTTTCTCGGGCCGCTCATGAATCCGGCACGGCCAACGTCCCAACTCATCGGTGTGCCGAATCCCGCGCTCACCGAACCGATGGCGCGCGTACTGCAAAGCCTCGGCATCCGGCGCGGCATGGTGGTAAGCGGTCACGCGGAAGGCGCGTTCTTGGACGAGCTTTCCACGGTGGGGGATAATCAGGTGGCGGAGTTTTATCAGGACCGTGGTTTCCATGCGTCCACCTGGAAGGCGGATTTTCTGCCGTTGCAACCGGCGACCTTGGCGGACCTTGCGGGCGGTGATGCGGCGGCGAATGCGGTCATCGTGCGGCAAGTGCTTTCTGGCCAGGAACGCGGGCCCAAACGCGATGCCGTGTTGTTGAATGCGGCAGCGGCCCTGCACGTGGCGAACAAGGTGAAATCCCTGATCGAAGGCTGGGAGCTCGCCGCCGCCACGATCGACAGCGGCAAGGCTGCGGTGAAGATCAAAGACCTGGCCTCTACCCGTTAAGCTGCCATGCCTGACCAACCTGTGCAGTACCAGCTCATCGGCAGTGACGGCATCGAGTACGGTCCCGCCTCGGCGGAAGATGTGCGGGCGTGGATCCGCGAAGGCCGGGCAAGCGCCAAGACCATGATCCGCGCCAGTGACAACCCGGCGTGGCGCAAGCTGGGTGAGCTGACGGAATTCGCCGAGGCCATCGCGCTGCGGGCCGCGAATGCCCCCGGAGCGAACGGGACGCCGGCAGCGCCAGCAGTCGAACAGAACAAAACGGCGCGCATGGGGTTTATCCTGAGTCTGGTCTCGTTGTTGTGCTGCTGCGTGCCGCTGGCTCCGGTGGGCTTGATCATCTCCATCGTGAGCTTGGTGCGGATCAATTCCGGACGTGATCTGAAGGAAGGCTATGGCTTTGCCCTGGCGGGTCTCGTGCTGGGCGTGGTCGTCATCATCATCAACATCATCGTGTTTTTGTATTTCCCGGATTTTCTGCCGGGAGCGGGTTCCCAAAAAATCTTTGGTCCATGAGCAAGGCTGTACCACCGCCGCTGCCGCCGCCGTCCAACCGGTGGCCGGTGGTGCTGTGGTCGCTGTTGTTCGTGGCGGGCGCAGCGGCGTTGCTCACATTGCATTTCTTTCCACCGGGCCAATACCCGATCTATCCGGTCTGTCCATTGCACCAGAGCACCGGCCTGGACTGCCCCGGTTGCGGCGGTTTGCGGGCGGTACACCAGCTCACGAACGGCAATTTCGCCGCGGCATGGCAGCTCAACCCCATCGTCTTCGTGCTGTTCCCGCTGGTGGCGTACGAAGTGTGTGTCCGGCTGTTCCTGAAAAAAGCGCGGCTCAGTGTGCTGGAGCGGCCGCTGTTGCTGATCTCGCTGGGGATCGTGCTGCTCGCTTTTTCGCTGATGCGCAACTTGCCGAAACTGGCGCAGTGGTTCGCGTGATGAAGGTGTGAATGAAAGCGCCCGCCCATGATTGAACTGCTCCGCCGCTGGCTGAAGGTCACGCAGCCGATCGACCGGAACGGCGCGCGCACCTGCCTGCTGCTCAATCTCGGCGCGTGGCCGGGCTTGGGTTCGGTGCTGGCGGGCCGGTTCAGTGGGTGGTTGCAGATGATGCTCTCATTGGGCGGACTGCTGGTGGTGGTGGCCGCGCTGTTCCGCTTCATGGGCATGCTGATGGATGAGACGCGCTACCCTACCTGGCAGGATTCCTTTGTCTGGATGGCCATCGGCGGGTTCGCTTCCTTTGCCATCGCGTGGGTCTGGTCGCTGCTCACCAGTCTTTCCATCCGGGCCCGGGCGGTGACGACGGTGAAGCCCAATCCGAACCAGCCGCCGCCGCTTTGAGTTGGCATTGACGGCACGGCCCCTTATTTTCGACGCCTTGATGAAGCCGTTCAAAGCCATCGCCGCCATGTCCGAGAACCGGGTGATCGGGCAGGGCAATACCATCCCGTGGCATCTGCCGGAAGATTTCAAGTGGTTCAAGCAGACCACCACCGGGCACGTCATCGTGATGGGGCGCAAGACGTATGAATCCATCGGCCGCCTGCTGCCGAACCGCACCACCATCATCCTGAGCCGCAGCGACTTCAATGTGCCCGGAGCCATCATGCTGAAAGACCTGGCCGCCTTGCAACCGGCGACGGCTGGGCGGGAGACTTTCATTTGTGGGGGTGCCGAGATCTATCGCCAGGCATTGCCCCTTTGCTCCGACCTCTATCTTACACTCGTCAAACGTACTGTGGAGGGCGATGCGTTCTTCCCGCCGTTTGAGGCGGAGTTCGAGCTGGTCGAGACGGTGCGGGATACGCCGGAATTCGCCATCCGGCATTATAGGCGGAAATAAATGATGGGGTCATCGTCAAGCTTGCCTTGGAGGGCAAAATAGGACTAGCTAGGGGTCGTTCGTCAGTCATGGATGAGTCCCTTTGAACTAACTTGCTTCGGTACAGGAGACGGCTGGCCTTGTGCCGACCGTAACCATTCCTCCTTCCATTTCCGCTTCGGCAGAACCTCGTTCATCGTGGATTGCGGTGAATCGGTCAGCCGCGCGTACAAGGCTTCCGGGCTGGATTATGATGCCTTCGATGCACTGCTGCTCTCGCATCTGCACTGTGATCATATCGGTGGGTTCTTCATGTTCATGCAGGGGCTGTGGCTGGAGCAGCGGCAGAAGGACCTGCCCATCTATCTGCCCGAGGACGGCATCAAGCCCATCCGCGAGCTGTTGAACGCGGGGATGATCTTCGAGGAGCTGCTGGCCTTCACGCCGAAGTACACGCCGCTGCATGCGGGCCGGAGTTTTAAGATCAAGGGCGTGACGGTGACGCCGTATCCCACGACGCATCTGGAGAGCCTGCGCCAATCCTTTCAACGGAAGTACACGCTGGATTTCGCCGCCTATAGTTTTCTCTTCGAGACGGGCAAACTGCGCATCGCCCACAGCGCGGACCTCGGCGCGCCGCAAGACCTCGCGCCCCTGCTGAAACAGCCGCTTGATCTCCTCGTGTGTGAGCTCGCGCACTTCGAGCCGAAGGATCTGTTCCGTTACCTGAAGGGCCGCGACATCGGGCGCATCGTCTTCATGCATGTGGCGCGGCAGTATCGCGAAGAGCCGGAGGCCGTCACCAAACTGGCGCACCGTTATCTGGGCGAGATCCCGTTCACGTTCGCCACGGACGGGATGAAGGTGACGCTCTAGAGTATTTCAGGTCTTCCGTTGCGCTTATTTCGTCGCCGCATTTCCGATCAGCCACGTGAATGCCGGGGCAAGTTCCGCACGCCATGGGGTGGTGGAATGGACGCCCGGATGCACGCTGTGCTTCACAGTGCCGCCGAGTGATTGCAAGAGCTGCACGGCATTCGCGACGCCTTCGATCTGCGAGATCTCCTGGCGCAAGCCGCTGGGAGCGTGGGTGAGGCCGGTGGCGGTTTCCTTGTCACCGACGCTGAGCCAGAATTTCGCGGTGGTTTTCGGCCAATTAAGTTCTTTGTCTTTCAACCACCAGAAGGAGGCAGACTGGCAGAGGGCGTAAGAAAATACGTCCGGATATTTTAGCGCGAGATAAGCAGCGGCCAAACCGCTGAGGCTGAGGCCGCAGATGAGGTTGCCTTGTGCCTGGATGTTTTCATTTCGTGCGCGGGCCCATGACACCACATCTTCGGCGATGAATCTGGTGTAGCGATCATTGCACAGAAAATCGGCGTGGCGGGCCTCGGCGTTCACGTGGGAGACGAAGACGCAGGTCATCGCGGGAATCACGCCGCTCGCCATCAACTCGGTGAGGACGGGCAGGGCGTTCATGCTGCCGAGATAGAGTTCGGCATCGAGGAAGACGCAGAGGGGGTGCGCGTGATCTTGCGGGCCGGGTACGAGGGAGAGGGTGCGGGTGTATTCGCCAGAGGCGCTGGTGAGGGTGTGTGGTTCGGGCTGGGTCATGATGATGGCTTTTCCAGTTCTAAACTCAGTTGGTTGCTGAAAAGTCTCTTCCACTTCTTCAGCGTTGCGATAGCCCACACCACTAGCCATCCATAACCCAAGAATGTTATCCCCGGACCAGTTCGCGCATGAAACCGTGCACTGGATACGCCATCTAACTTGTGCATTTTGCGATCTGGGGGAGGCAGGGTTCCCGCACCAGCCGCATGGATGGTGGCGAGTATCGCTTCGATTTGCTGACGCTCCTTTTCAATCACCGGACGCGGCTCTTGGGGTAACAGCCAATCAATCAGGACTTCTGCCGTGAGCACACCATTGGTGGTCCCGGTCTGGTATCTTTGCGAAGGAAGATCGACATTGGCCCACCAGTCCCCGGATGTTTTTCTGTCCGCACCAACCGGATGGGCGGCCATGTCTTCATACACAACGGGCGTAAGATACCAACTGAGCTGCAAGCGTGAGTAAGTGAAATTATGCGGAGCAAACCAATGCCAGCGCGGCCCGGATTCACCCGTTATCCGGAGTGAGTACACAGCCGTGTCAGGCTGGTGGATAGATGTGAAATAATAACCCCCATAGTAGCCAGTACGTGGTTGCAGGAACGACAAGCCTGATAGAGAGAGCAACGCATCCGCTCCCAAACCAAGCAGAAGCACCGCTAAGGCCTTGAACATGAACTGGATTTTTTGCGCCTCCGCTTTCATCCCGATGGGTTCCTTCGTCACGTTCGGCTTAACACCCCTGAAATGCAAGCGGCATCACTCCCTTCCCGAACGCCAAGGGCGTTCCGTCCCAAAGCCCAACGTTGCCGTGCGTCAGCAAGGCTACGTTGGGTCAGCGCGTTTTTGTGTCACAACCCCGAAGCGGGTTGCGCCGATTGGTTCGCGCGCGCAGTACGGGTTTGTGAATCAGGGCCGAGGACGCAACCACGTTGTGGTTGGATGATTCTCTGAACGCTTTACCCAACGTAGGCCCACACGCGGGCCAACGTTGGGCTTTGTTACGCAGCCCCTTTGGGGCTGAAAGTATGAATCGCGCTTACAGCGCTTGATCCTTTGGGCAACCTTTTCGTGGGGCGTCCCGACTGAAGCCGGGATGAATTGCCCCGCGCTGGTTTGAGGCCGGGCCTTTGGCCCTCATTAGAGCTTCACGCAGTAGCTACAGGGCGGGACGTCATCGAGCAGATACTAGGAGCGCGGTCCCGCGTGCGGGACCGCCTAAGTATCCGCTTATCAAAAGGTGCAGATAGATTTCGCTACGTTTGAGTTATCGCACCTTGAAGCGGGTTAAAACCCGCGCTCCTTTTGCGTTGTGTCAGTTCGTGCGCTTCACACCACACTCGCGCACGTAATAGATATCCCACTCCTCCTCGCGCACCTTCGCAAAACCATGGCGCTGATAAAAGCGGTTCGACGCGCTCTCGCGCAAGGCACCGACGTGGATGGGCATTTGTTTTTCTTCCGCCTGCGCGATGAGGTGCTGCATCACGAAGGAACCCACGCCGCGCGATTGGTTGTTCGGATGGATATACAAATGATCCAGATGAAAGCCATCCGCCATCGGCCGGAACGTGTAGAAGCCGATGCGCTCGCCCTCCAGCACGATGAACTGCGTGTGCTCCGGATAAAAAGAATTCTTCAACCGCGTGCGCGCCCGCTCCGGATCAAACCGTCCCACGCGCTCCAAACTCGCTTGCATCGCGGCGATGCGCAGCGCGACGAGGGAGTCGAAGTCGTTTGTAGTTACAATGCAGAAAGCGATGATGTTCGACTTCACACAAACAAGATCAGTCGTCGCTTCCAACATAATGAGAACTAAGACAACGGAAGAATCGTTCTCTGCAGCCTAAAATCTCCATGCGCCATTTTTCACTGGTTTCCTTTGTCAACGGCGGGCCACCTATCCAAGCGGTTTTCGTAAACCGAGTTATGAGTTCTCCGTATTCTCTGCAAATTTTTTGCGCATCAATTGATCCCAGCAGGAGTAATCTAGCCTCTACGACGGAAAGATTTTTGTAAGCATGAAATAATTCATCATTTATCATTCGGAGCTTGGCGAGTCTATCTTCTGGCATTTCTTGGCCCTTATTTTGATGATTTCCCCATTCTGTAATCAGAGCCCAATATTTTAAAACTGTGTGACTAAACTCCTCTGTTTGCTGAGCAATTGTCTCAAGTGATTCACGCTTCTTTTTTCTCCACTCTTTGGAGACTTCCCGTTTATGGTTGGCTTGCGCTGAGATGTACGTAACGACACCAGTAAGTAATGCTCCCAAGCCAATTTTCACTGAGGTGTCCAAAATTTCGAGAAATGTAATAGCCATACGTTAGTGCCTTTTTTCATCCAAGTGCTGTATTCTTAACTTAAGGCTGACTATTTCCCACACCCTATCGTTCAGAAAGCCTTTTTGTCTCCATTTACGGATATCGGAAATACCTCCGAATGAAGAATTCAGCGCCATATTAATAATCATCCGTTCAGAGCTATCTTCCGCGATGCCATCAAAAAGTTTCTCTTTGATGTGCGTTGGGATAGCAGTTGAGTTTCCGCCTATTGTTTTGTGGAGTGCTTTTTCTTCTTTTTGCGCATCCCCCTTACTTTCGCAAGCTATGATATACCTTTCAAAATGGTCAGAGGTCTCTCCAAAAAGCCAGTATAGTCTGACAGTTAAAGCTTTAAAGTGGTGTTGCGTGATCACTTGTTCGTTGTCAAAGATTACCTTGGCTCGATTATTTTTCCCGTGTCCAACCACGATTGGATTGTTGTTATGCACTAACACATAAACAACAAACCTATTTCTAGGAATGTCCTGAATTGAGCACGGAAGCATGAGGCGGTGACCGTAGAAAGATCGGAGTTTGTCGTGGATACTCATGAGTTTACCTTGATTATGCAATTCTAAGGGGAGTCATTTGTCTTGAGGAGTCTTAATTTTTCGTTGTGCAACTTACGTAGTTAGAAATTGTGATTTCTACTTCCCCTTTCCAGTGTTTCCATCTGCTGTTCCGTTATGATAAGGTGTCACTGACTTGCCCGTTGAGGCAGGGTGGTAGCACACAATCGGCGGCCTGTTGACTATGAAAATCATCATCGTCGGGCTATTGGTTCTGGCGGGTGTGGGCATGATCGCTCTCGCGCCGTTGGCGAATAGGTATGTCGGCGAAACGACGTTCGGGATCAAGCTGCCGCAGCGGGCAGGTTCCACACAGCCAGCGCGGGAACATAAGGCGACGACGACGTTCGCCCGGTTTATGCAGGTGGCCGGTGGGTTGTTGATTTTGGCGGGTTTGGTGGTCGGTTTGATTTGGCGCACGCCGAGCACCGAATAGAGTTGTAACAATTTAATAGTTAACTAGTTACGCATTGCGCATCACGCGTTACGAGTTCGAAAAACATGTTCGTTTATCCGCGTCAGTTTGAGGTGATTGTGGTGGGCTCCGGGCACGCTGGTGTCGAGGCTGCTTTGGCGGCGGCGCGCACGGGGGCCAGCACGCTCATGCTCACGATCAATGCCGATACCATCGGCCAGATGTCTTGCAATCCGGCCATCGGCGGCCTGGCCAAGGGGCATCTCACGCGGGAGATCGATGCCCTCGGCGGCGAGATGGGCAAGTGCACGGACATGACGGGCTTGCAGTTCCGCATGCTCAATACCAAGAAGGGCCCGTCCGTCTGGGCACCCCGGGCGCAGTGCGATAAGAAGGCCTACCAGTTCCGCATGAAGTGGGTCTGCGAACGCCAGGAGAATCTGGACATCAAGCAAGGCCAGGCCGCGAAGCTCCTTTTCCGCGATGGCGAGGTGTATGGCGTGGAGACGACGCTCGGTGTGCAGTATCTCGGCAAGACGGTGGTGATCACTACCGGGACGTTCCTGCGCGGGCTCATGCACATCGGCAGCACCCAGCAACAGGGCGGTCGCGCCGGTGAAGCGGCCGCGATGGGTTTGTCTGGTTCGCTCAAAGAACTCGGTGTGGAACTCGGTCGCCTCAACACCGGCACGCCCCCGCGGCTGCTCAGCCGCACGATTGATTTCAGCAAGACCGAGAAGCAGGACGGCGATGAGCCGGTGCCGTACTTCACCTATTGGAAGGACGATTTGTTCCACGTGGAACATTCGGGCATCAACCCGCGCGACGTCGGCCACTCGAACGGCAAGTATCCGCCCGGTTCCATCCTCGACCGTATCAACGGTCAGATGAACTGTTTCATCACCTATACTTCGGATAAAACTGCCGAGCTGATCCGCGCGAACCTGCACAAGTCCCCGATGTATTCCGGTGTGATCGAAGGCGTCGGCCCGCGCTATTGCCCGTCCATCGAGGACAAGATTGTGCGCTTCGCCGAGAAGGAACGGCACCAGATTTTCCTCGAGCCCGAGGGCATCAGCACGGACGAGATTTACGTGAACGGCTTCTCCACCTGCCTGCCTTTCGAGGTGCAAGTGGAGATGGTGAAGTCCATCATCGGCTGCGAAAACGCCGAGATTCTTCGCCCCGCCTACGCGGTGGAATACGACTTTTCCTATCCCACGCAGCTCCATCCGTCCTTGGAAACCAAGGTGTGCCGGAACCTGTTCCTCGCGGGGCAAATCAATGGCACGTCTGGCTACGAAGAGGCTGGGGCACAAGGACTTATGGCGGGTATCAACGCCGCGCGCCGGGTCCAGAATAAGGAAGCCATCGTGCTGCGTCGGGACCAGGCTTACATCGGTGTCTTGATCGATGACCTCATCACGAAGGGCACCACAGAGCCGTATCGGATGTTCACCTCTCGCGCGGAGTATCGCCTGCTCTTGCGCCAGGATAACTGCGATGCGCGCCTGTCCCAACTCGGCTACGACATCGGTCTCCTGCCGAAGCGGAACTACGACCAGTTCGTGGCGAAGCAGCAGAGCATCGACGAAGAGATGGCGCGCCTGAAGTCCGTGCGCATCGGCACGCTCACACTTTCCCAGATGCTCCTGCGGCCGGAGGTGACCTATAAGGATTTGCCCGCCGAGAATCAGAACGCCGCCCTGAGCGCGGAGGTCATTGAGCAGATCGATATCCTCCATAAGTACTCGGGCTACATCGAACGCCAGGAGGAAGAGGTCGCCAAGTTCCGCACCATGGAGGATAAGCAGATTCCGCCGTGGCTGGACTACGCAAAGATTCCCAGCCTCCGCACCGAGGCGCGTCAGAAGCTGACGAAGATTCAGCCGGCTACCCTCGGTCAGGCGCTCCGTATCTCTGGCATCTCCCCGGCGGATGTTACTTTGCTCATGGTCGCCATGAAGCGGGGTGGTCAAGGCGGCGAAGCGGGCAATCCGGTGCCCATCCCGCCGACTGCACCCGTTAAGGTCCCGACTGCGGCCTGCGGGGATGACACGGATACTTGCGGCGCGGCCGAGCACTTTGAGGGGCCGAGCGGCCACAACTCCTGCTGTGGGGATCTGTGATTGTTCCACGTGGAACATTTGGTGAACCACGGAGGCACTGAGGGCACGGTGATAGGGAGACGTTAGCCACGGCCCCGACTAAAGCCGGGGTGAAATTGAACACGGATCACACGGATTGGGGAAGGAGAGGGTTGGCCCGCTAAAGACGCGAGAAGCAGGAATATAGGAAAACGGAGCCCTGTGGTTCAGGACATAGGTAACACTTCCAAGGTTGAACAACCCCACTCTAAATCTGTGTGATCCGTGTTTCATCTGTGGCTAAACCCTCCTCTCTGGGTTACCGCATTAAACCTGGTGTTCCACGTGGAACATTTTTGACTCAGCACGGAGGTGGAACCGGTGGTTAGCCACGGATTAAACACAGATTACACGGATTAGGAAGGGAGAGGGTTGGCCCGCTAAAGGCGCGAAACAGGGAGACAAAGGCGTGGGTCTGGACATAGGTAACACTCCAAGGAGGAGATCACCTCATACTATACATACTATAGTTAGCACCTGCTGGATTGTTCCACATGGAACAATGGGATCATTCAACCTTGGAAGTGTTACCCATGTCTTGAACCACAGGCCCCGTTTCCCTTTTATTCCCGCTTTTTCGCGCCTTTAGCGGGCCAAATCCTTCTCTTCGCCTACTTCACCGTCTCAAATAAACGCCGGATGGCTTCCACCCGGCGACGATTGGTGCCGAGGTCCGAGTAACCAAGCCGCGAGGCGGAACGTATGTGAATTAGCTTCTTGTTCTCATCGATCAGAAACTCCACATCATCGACGAAGCCGAATACCAGCGTCTTGAACTCCACGTGCATGTAGATGCGGTCGTCCTTCATCACTTTCGTGCCTGGCAGGGCATCCACAGCGAGCTTCAAGCGGAGCATGGCTTCTTCCGTAGGGCAGGAGAACTTCAAGGGCTCCACTTTTTGATCGGCCCGCTCCGCCTGGCTGCTGACGCAATTTGGCGTATCGGGGCAATCGGGCAACTGACCATCCGTGGGACGAATCTTGATGGCTTTCGGTGAAACGACCGCAATCACCACCCGCAGGGCGATGAATGCGAGCACGATCAACAAAAACGTTTGCGCCATACGTTTGCTCCCTCTCACACGGTCTAGCATTCGCTGACCAACCTAGGCTTGAGATAGAGCGAGTCAAATGCCAGTTTAAGGAATGAGGCAAAATAAGTTAAGCCCAAGTTTTGGGATAAGCACCCCATATAATCACAACTGACTGATAGTCAAATAGTTGTGCATAATAAATAAAAACGCCACCAACTTTGAAGCTGGTGGCGTTATCGTTAATTCAATTCTCAAACCTATTTGGCGAAAATCTCAGAAAAGAAGACTTTCATGGCTTCCCAAGAGCGTTTGTCAGCTTTTTCGTTATAGGCGGCACCCTTGGAGTTATCGTTACCGGCATCCCAATGGGTGAAGCTGTGCACGGCATTGCCGTAGGCGACCAGTTGCCAATCCACCTTGGCATCGCGCATCTCCTTCTCGAAGCCCGCGACCTCGGCCGGGGGCACATGCGGGTCATCGGCACCGTGGAGAACGAGCACCTTGCCCTTGATATTCTTCGCGTCCTCCGGCGGCGGCGTGCTGAGGCCGCCGTGGAAACTGACGACGCCATTCACCTTGGCACCGCTGCGGGCCAGCTCGAGCACCGTGGTGCCGCCGAAGCAATAGCCGAGGGCGGCGACCTTGCCGGTATCGGTGAGATCATTCTTGGCCAGCACGGCGAGACCGGCATTCACCCGTTTGCGCAGCAGGGCGCGGTCGCTCTTGTATTTGCCGGCCATGGCGGCGGAATCCTTCGGCGCGCTCGGGCGGATGCCCTTGCCGTAGATGTCCACGCAGAAGACATTGTAGCCGAGCTGCGCGAGCATCTCCGCGCGCTTCTTCTCGTAATCGCCGAGGCCTTTCCACTGATGGACCACCAGCACGGCCGGACGTTTGCCTTTCACGGAGTCATCATACGCGTGCCAGCCTTCCAGCACGGTATCGCCTTCCTTGTATTCCACGGCCTTGGCCTGGACGGCGGCGGAGGCGCTCCAGCCGACGCACAACAATGAGAGAGCTACGAGAAGCGTGTTGAGTTTCATGGGAGCAAAAGTAGCCGAAGAAACGCACGCGTGCAATACGCACACGTAACATTCCGGCGAAGAAGCGGCGGTGGTCAGTTCCGGTGGCTGCCCGGGTCCAAAGGAGGGAATTGGTAGAAAACCTCGGCACTTATGTACAAGTGCCGAGGTGGCTTCCAAGGTGAGGAAAGGGTGGGTGCGGTGGAGGTCGCAGACTGCCGACGGGAAGCTGGCGCGGGCCTAGTGCCTCGCCACACCGCACTACTGTTGCTGCTGCACGGGCTCCGGCAGGATGACGATCTCCGGCTCGGTGTGGTTGATGTAGGTGGAATAAAATTCCGCGCTGATCTGGTTGAAGCGGATCTGCAGATCATCCATCGCCTTGTGCAGACCCTTGCTGTAGATCTCGCTGATGCTGCTGAAGGTCAGCTCCGCGAGGAAGCGGCCGCTCAACTGTTCCGCGCGATTCGAAAATCTTCCGGGTGCGACACCGGAGATGCGGCGCAGCGATTCATCCGCATGACGCAGGCAAAAGAGCACGGAGCGCGGCACATCGGCATTCAGCAACAGTAACTCCGCCACCTTCATCGGTTGCACACCGGCACCGTAGATGCGCTGATACGTCTGCCGCGCGCTGCACATGCGCAGCACGGCGAACCATTGCAGGAGGCTGTCACCGGAAGTCTTGTTGAACGGCTTCATCAGGTGGAACTCGCTGTCCAGGATGCGCGTGGTCTTGTCCGCGCGCTCGAGATGCTTGCCCATCTGGATGAAGTCCCACGCTTCGCCATGAAGCATGGTCGTGTTCGTGATGCCGCCGAACAATTGCAGCGACTGGATGACGCGCTGGAAGAAATCGTACTGGTTGCGCTCGAAGGCCTGGCGCGCGCCCTTGCTCGTGAGCCAGAGATACGTGCGGTTCAGCTCCTCCCACATCTCGGAGGTGATCTGCTCGCGGATGGTGCGGGCGTTCTCGCGCGCGGCGCAAAGGCTGCCCACCACGGAATTCGTGTGGTCGCGATCGAACACGATGAACTCGATCACATCCTGCACCTCGGCCTTGGTGTGCTTCTTGCGGAACTCTTCCTCATCACCGAAACAGGCGACGATGGGGAGCCAGTCTTTCGCCATGAGCGCGGCCTGTTGCGCCGGCACATCCAGCATCAATTGCAGGTTGATGTCCACGAGGCGCGCCACGTTCTCCGCGCGTTCCACGTAGCGACCCATCCAGTAGAGACCATCAGCAACTCGGCTTAACATACGTGAAAAATTTTATTCGTCTCCGTCCAGCACCCACGTGTCTTTGCTGCCGCCGCCCTGCGAAGAGTTCACGACGAGCGAACCCTTCTTCAAAGCCACGCGTGTCAATCCGCCGGGGATGATGCTCACCTTCTCGCCATAGAGCACATACGGGCGCAGATCGATGTGGCGGCCCTCGAAGTTTCCATCCACCCAGCAGGGGTGGCGCGAGAGACCGAGGGTCGGTTGCGCGATGTAGTTGCGCGGATCAGCCTTCACCAGCTTGCGGAATTTCTCGATCGTCTTCGTATCCGCGTGCGGGCCCACCATCATGCCGTAACCGCCCGCTTCATTCGCGGCCTTCACCACGAGCTTCGGCAGGTTGTCCATGATGTACTTCATGTCTTCCGGTTCGCTCGCGAGATACGTCGGCACATTCGGCAAGATCGGATCCTGGTCGAGGTAATACTTGATCATGCGGGGCACGAAGTAATACATCACCTTGTCATCCGCCACGCCGGTGCCGATGGCGTTCGCCAGCGACACGTTGCCCGCACGATACGCGCCCACGATGCCGGGCACGCCGAGCATGGAATCACGCCGGAACACTTGCGGGTCCAGGAAATCGTCATCGATACGGCGATAGATCACATCCACCGCTTGCAGACCCTTCGTCGTGCGCATGAAGACGTGATTGTCGCGAACGACCAAGTCGCGGCCTTCCACGATCTCCACACCCATCTGCCGCGCGAGGAAGGAATGCTCGAAATACGCGCTGTTGTAGATACCCGGCGTGAGCACGGCCACGGTCGGATTCGGCTTGCCGTGTGGTGCGATGTATTGCAGCAACTTCAGCAACTCCTCCGTGTAGTGCTCCACCGGACGCACGCTGTACGTCTCGAAGAGATTCGGGAACACGCGCTTGAGCGTCTGGCGATTCTCCAAGACGTAAGAAACACCGCTGGGGCAACGGCCGTTGTCTTCCAGCACGAGGTATTGGCCGGAATCATCGCGTACGAGATCGGTACCGCAGATGTGGATGTAGATGTTGCGCGGCACGTCGAAGCCCATCAATTCGGGCCGGAAGTGCTTGGCCTCTTCCACGAAGTGACGCGGGATGATGCCGTCCTTCAAGATCATCTGGCCGTGGTAGATGTCGTGCAGGAAAAGATTCAACGCCGTGATGCGCTGCACGAGACCCAGCTCGATGCGTTCCCACTCCTTCGCGGGGATGATGCGCGGGACGAGGTCGAAGGGGAAGATGCGCTCGGTGCCCTGGTTGTCGCTGTAAACGGTGAAGGTGATGCCCTGGTTCAGGAACGAGAGATCGGCCATCTGGCGGCGCTGCTCCATGTCCTCATTGGTGAGTTTCTGGAAACGCTCCTGAAGGCGACGGTAATGGGGCCGCACCTTATGCGGCGCGGAGAACATTTCGTCAAAAAAACCGTCGAGCTGATACTGGCTGAAGGAAAGCTTCATGGCGCGTTGCGACTCAAGCTGCTGGATTGGGCGATGCCAAACACGGTGCTACCCTAACGCTTTGGGCCAGAACGTCAAAAGCCGTTTCTAGGTTTTGAGCCATGAATCGTATTCATCAATCAAAGGCGGGGCATGAAGGAAAGCTGGGGGAGCGACATGGACCATCATGGCCAGTGTCATGGACCATCAATCACGGCATTGTTAAGACCAGTTGAGAGGAAGTGGAGTCTAGGGGTGCCTGATCGGGAATTTTTTTGAGGTGCGAAAAAGGGTGGTTTATTCCCTTTCTTGGACCGGCCTCCACCCCGACCTATCCAATATCCACCTTATCCGTAGAAGGCCCGATTCGAAAAAAAATGGCCCGAAGGGGCTTGCAAACCGGCCCGGCTCCGCTAACGTCCCGCCCCTGTTTGTCCTGAATACAGGACGGACCATAACATGAAACGCTGCATTTTGGTGTGGCTTTTGCTCGGTTTCTCCGTGGCGCAGACCGCGGCGGGTGCTGAATCCGCCCAGGTAACGCTCGATTACGTGGCTAAAAAGGCCCAGGAACGAGCGCTGAAGCCATTCCGCTCGCCGAAGGCCGATTTACCCGAGGTCCTCCGTAATCTCAATTACGATACCTATCGGGAAATCCATTTCCGTCCTGAGCGGGCCTTGTGGGGGGCGGACAAGCTGCCTTTTCGCGTCGAATTCTTCCATCCCGGCTATCTTTACCAGGAGCCGGTGCATGTGAACGAGTTCTCGGCCACCCATGTGCAGAACATCCGGTTCGTGCAGGATTTCTTCAATTACCGCAGTCTGCGCATCCAGAACCAGATTCCCGCGCGGACGGGTTATGCGGGGTTCAAGGTACTGTATCCGTTGAACTCGCCGGACAAGATGGATGAACTGGGGTCCTTCCTCGGGGCGAGCTACTTCCGGTTGCTGGGCGCAGGGCAGCGTTATGGTTTGTCCGCACGGGGGTTGGCGATCGATTCCGGCGAGATGGATCGCCCGGAGGAGTTCCCCATCTTCACGGATTGGTGGCTGGGCAAACCCTTGCCCGGCAGCAAAGAGCTGATCCTCTACGCCATCCTGGACAGCGTGAGCTGCACCGGTGCGTATGAGTTCCGCATCAAGCCGGGCGAGACGACCATCGCGGACATCGAAGCGGTACTGTATCTCCGCAAGCAGGAACAGATCAAGGCGGTGAACCCGCAGCAGAAGCCGCTCAAGACCATCGGCATGGCCCCGCTCACGAGCATGTTCTGGTTCGGCAAGAACTCGGAACGCAAGTTCGACGATTACCGCCCGGAAGTGCATGACTCGGACGGCCTGCTCATCAAGTCGAGCAATGGTGAGAGGCTGTGGCGGCCGTTGAACAATGCATCCGTGATGCGGCATCAGGTGTTCTCTCTCCCCGGCGTGAAGGGCTTCGGGCTCTTGCAGCGCGAGCGCAATCACCAGAATTACCAGGACATCTTCAATTACTACCATCAGGTGCCGAGCGTGTGGATCCAGCCGCACAGTGACTGGGGCGAGGGCGAGGTGCATCTGCTGGAATTGAGCACGCATTACGAAGGGCTCGATAACATCGTGGCGTTCTGGAATCCGAAGAAACACCCGAAGCCGATGGAGGCCTTCAAATTTGGTTATCGCATGAAGTGGACGCGGGAGACGGACATGAAACTCTCGGAGAACATCGTGTTGAACACTCGCATCGGCGCGGACGGACCGAATCCAAAATGGCGGCAGATCGCGATCGACTTCGGCGGGCCGAAGCTGAAGGACATCCCGGAGAATAATCCGCCGCAGGCCATCGCCAGTTGCAGCAGCAACGGGGCGATCGTGGAGAACCAGGTCTTCAAGAATCCGTTCGATAACACGTGGCGCGTGATCCTGAAAATGGAGCCGAAGGAAGGGAACCAGACGCCTGTGGACATCCGTTGCACGCTGAAGCACAAGGACCAGGTGGTCAGCGAGACGTGGACGTATCATTGGAGCCCGCCGTGATGGATCTCACCCAGTTCGCGCATCCGCCCGGCCAACTGGCCGGCCGGACGCTGGAGGAATGGAACTCTGCCTACGCCAAGGTGGAGAGCTATTTCCATGCATTGCGCATCCAGAACAAGGTGTTGCTCGGTCAGCTCGTCATCCATGTGATCGAGCGCGCGATGCGCCGCGCGCCGAACGAGCCGCAACGCAGCGCCACGGAGATCGCCGCCGAAGAGATGGACAAGCTGGTGACGACGTGGTTCGCCGAAGTGCTGCAGGAAAAGCCGACGAACGTGGATCAGCAGCTCTCCACCCGCGGCCGCCTGTCCCTGCTGTTGGCCGACATGCCGGGCAAATGGCAGGACCAGTTCCTGCGCCCGGGACCATGGCCGGAGGAGTTCGTGACGGCGATGCGCGAGACGTACCTCCGCGCGGGTCCGGACTTCCAATTGTCCAAGATGGTACCGCGTCCGCTGGATCTGGGGCCGATCACCACCTTGGACAGCTTCAGCCGTCTGCCGTATTTCAAGATGATCACGGTCTGGGTGCTCTTCTGGATCGCCCTGGTCGTCATCTTCGTGCTGACCCACTGAGAGGGCTTTCTTTAACCACAGATGGACACAGATCAACACAGATGGGGAAGCATGGAGGGGCGAGCAGATGTCGAGCCCTGGCCCATCCCGACCGTATCCATCAGAAAAACCGGTCGCTCCAGCAGCCGGTTCAAGGCCGATAGATTGACGGTGCTTCCAAGCCACCGCACCGGATTGACGCGGGCATCCAGGTTTAGCAAGGGCCCGACCGAATCTCGCGCTGCCGGGATCAAATTTTCATGAGCACGGCCGCCAAACCACCCGAACCCACGATCATCGCCCAGCCGAAGGTGCGGCGCGGGCATCGCGTGTTCTTCTTTTATTCCTCGGCGGTGCTGTTGACGGGGTTTGTCTCCTGGCTGTTCGCGGACCTGATGTGGCGCACGGGCTGGTCGATCAGCAAGACCATCTTGCTGCTGCTGTTCACCATCCTGTTCCTGCTCTGCAGCATCGGGTGCATGAACGCCATCTTCGGCTTCTTCATTCGTGCCATCGGCGATCGCAGCCGGTTGACGCAACTGCGCGATTATCGTTCGCACGATATCAAAGGCATCAGCACGGCGATCGTTTTCCCCATCTACAACGAAGATGTGGCACGCGTATATGAACGTCTCCGCGCGGCGTATCGTTCCCTGCAAAAGGCGGGCGAGATCGAGCATTTCGACTTCTACATCCTGAGTGATTCCACGAATCCGGACAAATGGGTGGAGGAAGAGAAACGCTGGCTGGACCTCGCGCGCGATCTTGATGCCATCGGCAAGATCTACTACCGCCGGCGCGTGAACAACGAGGCCAAGAAGAGCGGTAACATCCATGACTTCCTCACGAACTGGGGCCGCCGCTACCGCTACTTCATCGTGTTCGATGCCGACAGCATCATGCGGGGCGCGACGATCCTGGACATGGTGCGCCTGATGGAAGTGAACCCGGAAGTGGGCCTCATCCAGACCGTGCCCGCACTG
Source organism: Verrucomicrobiota bacterium (assembly GCA_023431185.1). Classification (GTDB taxonomy): domain Bacteria; phylum Verrucomicrobiota; class Verrucomicrobiia; order Limisphaerales; family JAEYXS01; genus JAEYXS01. Next base: position 4,757 of record JAEYXS010000080.1, on the reverse strand, counting down.
GTGAATGCGGAATCGCTCTTCGGCCGTATCCAGCAATTCGCGAACCGCGTTTACGCGCCCATCTTCATCTCGGGCCTGAATTACTGGTCACAAAACTTCGGCAATTACTGGGGACACAATGCGATCATCCGCACGGAGCCGTTCATCCAGTATTGCGATCTGCCGCATCTGCCAGGGCGCAAGCCGTTCGGCGGTCAGATTTTGAGCCATGACTTCGTGGAAGCGGCGTTGATGCTGAAGGAGAACTGGCAGATCTGGTTCGCGTATGATCTTGAGGGGAGTTACGAGGAAGCGCCGCAGGACATGATCGAGAACGCCCAGCGCGACCGCCGTTGGTGCCAGGGCAACATGCAGCACGCGATGGTGGTGTTCGCGAAGGGCTTGCGCGGGGTGAGCCGCATCCATCTGCTCATGGGTATCTTCGGTTACCTTTCGAGTCCGTTGTGGTTGCTCTTCCTGTTGACGTTCAATTGGATCCTTTGGGCGCAGGAAACATCCGGCCTCTCGGACATCACGGTGCATGCGTTCACGCCGTTCCTGAAGGTGGATGGCATGCAGCACGCGTTCCTCATCTTCGTCATCTGCATGACGGTCATTTTCCTGCCGAAGGTGCTGGCGCTGATCGACCTTGCCCGGGACAAGCAACGGGCGTTGGCCTTCGGCGGCTTGCGCCATGCCGTGGCGAGCGCCATCGCGGAGACAATCTTCTCTTCATTGCAAGCGCCCTTGCAGATGCTGTGGCACTCGAAGTTCGTGGCCACGATTTTGTTCGGCATCGGGGTGAACTGGGGTACGCAGAATCGCGGTTCCGACGGCATCTCGTGGTTGCACGCGGTGCGGAATCATTGGGGGCACACGGCCATCGGTCTGGTGTGGGGTTTTGCCGTGTGGAAGCTGGACCCCGTGACGTTCCTGTGGTTCGCGCCGGTATGTGCGGGCATGGTGCTCTCCATCCCCATGAGTGTGCTCACGAGCCGCGCGACGTGGGGTGATCGCGCGCGCAAGTCCGGCCTGTTCATGACGCCAGAAGAGATCCTGCCGCCGCCGGAGATCAAGCGTCTGCGCGAGCGCATGAAGGTGCTGGATGAATCCGGCTCCGGTGAGCCGCTCGCGGCGGGCTCAGGCATCGCCATCGCGGTCATCGACCCGTACGTGAACGCCATCCACGTCTCGTTGCAGCGGGAGAAGTGGTTGAACCCGCAGTATGCGGAGATGCTGGCGCAACTCGGCGTGGCGCGGCCGGAAGTGCGGGAGTACGGCGAGAAGCTTTTGACGGAGGGGCCGGATGCCTTGAAGCCGGCAGAGCGCATGCTGGTGCTGGCGGATTCCCGCGTGATGTCGTGGCTGCACCATCAGGTGTGGCAACGCCCAAATGAATCGCTCGCGCCCTGGTGGCAGAAGGCGATCCGGAAGTACGCGCGGAACTGAGAGGGGTAAACCGCAGAATACGCAGAATACGCGGACGGAGAGGGAGAATGTTTGGTGGTCGCAAGCATTTTCATGCCTGTGGGTTTGCGCGCGTCGCTGCGGGTTGAGACATCTCCCGACCTTTGGCAAGGGACATGCCGCGCCCCGAATGCTTTCGCACTTCTCACGTTGCGAGCGGCTTGCTAGCGTCACCACATGATTCTCAAAAAGGGCGAAAAAATTCATGTGATCCACCGGCGCAATTTCGAGAGCGAGGCGCGGCGGCATTTCGTGGGCGTGGTGGAGGCGTATGAGAACGGCGTGGCCCGCGTGACGGGCAATGTCTTCGCGGTGGACCGCTCCAAGTATGTCTTCGTGCGGCGGCCGGAGACGCGCACGCGCATCATCTCGCTGGTGAGCGGTGATCTGCTGGTGAACGTGCTCCCGCCCGAGGTGGATCTGGCGAAGATCCATTACAAGGTGGAGAACAAGGTGACGCGGGTGACGGATGGCGCGAACTGGCATCTGGACCTGAGCGAAGTGGCCTGGCAGTAAACGGAGGACGGCCATGAAACCTGGCATCGTCATCCGTGCAAAGGAAGCCGAGGCCGGCACCTTGCGCGAAGATTGGGGCTCGCTGAGCTGGTTGGCCACGGAGGAGCTGACCTTGACGCCCGGGCTGACGCTGGGGCGTGTGATCTTGCAACCGGGAGCGAGCAATCCGCGGCATAGCCATCCGAATTGCGACGAGGTGCTCTACGTCTTGAGCGGCCGTCTGCGGCATGAGACGGGCGGGGAGATCACCATTCTGGAAGCGGGGGACACGCTGGCCATTCCCGCCGGGGTGCCGCATCAGGCATGCAACATCGGGACCGAGAATGCCGATACCATCGTGGCGTATTCCTCGGGGCGGAGGGAGTTTGTGGTTGAACCGCCGCTCGGATGACTGGCTTCCGCCGAGAACTTCCAGCGTTTCCAACCAGATCATTCATGTACGGGTATCATTGAAAGGAGCGGCACCTACTTTGCTTATCTGAGTTGCTGCGGGCGAGACCCCGACTTCCAGCACGGGGCAGGCGCACCGGGCTTCAAAAAAGTGACGCCGTGACCAGTGAAGGTCACGGCGTATTCAAATAATCCCCGGCCGGCGGTGATGGAGTGGGGAGGGATGGGGATTACTCCATCACCGCCGGTACGGGGTCTCCCTGACGTCAATAAGCAGCCCGCGAGGAAGTGCGGGACTGCTATGAACTAAATTGGCTGAATAGCGGAACGGAAAACCCTCTGGGGTCTTGCGGGAACTGGTTACGTATTGGTGCTTCATGCGTTGTTCCGCTAATTGGTAGACGCAGGGGCAAGAATGGAGGTGTTGCGGCAGCGGAACAACGCAAACGACTAGTACCAGAGCGACATCACTAGTACCAAAGCGACATTTTTCCACAGAATGAGGCAAAACCAGTCCAAGGATGCACTGGTATGGAACAGTCCGCGCCCCACCGGTGGACAGCTAATCCAGACGGTCAAGACGACGGCGTTGCTCGATGAATTGGGTAGGCGTCAGGCCGAAGTGACGCCGGAACTGGCGGCTAAAGAGGGAGGGATGGCTGTAACCCAGTTGAAAGGCCACTTCCTTGATCGTATCCGTCTCGCGCAGGAGGATATCAGCAGCGATCATCCGCTGTTCATCGAGCCAATGTTGCGGGGTGCAGGCGAAAGTTTGTTGCGCGAGGCGCTCCAACTGCCGGAGGGTGATGCCGCAGTATGCGGCCATATCCGCCGCGTTGAACTTGGCCTCACGGGCAAGCCGCAGCCAGGATCGCTTGCTTCTGAGACTTTTTCGCTTGGCTGATTTCTTCATGCCATCCCCGGTAAAAATGGACGCATCGACCGCAAAACACTTAATAATGAACGTCTTGCAAAGCAAGCCTCCTTTCTGAACCGAGGGACCAAGGACGGGAGCCTAGCCGGGCAGACGTCGCGGACTGATGACCGGATAATGCCCCTCCCATGCCCAACATCCATCTCTGCACTCGCATTGTCGGCCATGGGAGTGGTAAACCTCCTGCATGCACCCGTCCTTGTCGTCATCCATCACCCGGCGTCAGGCCCTGTGGACTCTCGCCGCCGGCACTATGGCCACCGCCGCGCTCACTCCCACCAGTCTATTAGCGGCCGATAACGATATCTTTGCCCGGAGCAATCTGGTGGCGTGGTGCATCGTGCCGTTTGATGCCAAGAAGCGGGACTCCGAGCAACGCGCCCAGATGCTGGACCGGCTCAAGCTCAAGCGGCTGGCGTATGATTACCGCGCGGAACACGTCCCGACCTTCGACCTGGAGGTGGCGACGATGAAAAAGCATGGTATCGAGGTGACGGCGTGGTGGTTCCCCGGCGCATTGAACGCCGAGGCGCAGAAGATCCTGGAGGTCATCGCGCGGCATAAGATCACGCCGCAGCTCTGGATCACGGGCGGTGGTGCCCCGACGAAGAACGCGGAGGAGCAGCAGCAACGGGTGCAGGCAGAGGCGAAACGCATCCGGCCCATCGCCGAAGCAGCCGCGAAACTGGGCTGCCAGGTGGCGCTGTATAATCACTTGAACTGGTTCGGCGAACCGGAGAACCAAGTCGCCATCATCCGTGAGCTGAAACTGCCGAATGTGGGGATCGTGTATAACTTCCACCATGGGCACGAGCACATCGCGCGGTTTCCGGCCTTGCTGAAGACGATGCAGCCGCATCTGCTGGCGCTGAATATCAACGGGATGATCCCGGGCGGGGACAAGGCGGGAAAGAAGATCCTCACGCTGGGCGAGGGCACCGAGGAACTCGCGATGCTCAAGACGCTGAAGGCGAGCGGGTGGACCGGGCCGGTGGGCATCCTGAATCACCGGACGGAACTGGATGCGGAGGTGGCGCTGCGGGATAATCTGGCGGGACTGGAGAAACTGGTGGGGAAGATGAAGTGAGCCGGTGGCACGCGAGTTGTCATCAATTCGCAGAAACGTACGCAGGTCAGCCGGGGAGAAATAGAATGAGGTCGCCCATGCTTCAACCAAGCCTCTTCTTGGCGGCTGGCATTGACCCTTGGGTATTCTGGGAGCCAGCTTTGCTCATGTGCCTTGCTGCGGGTTGGGACAACCCGCGCTCCAGGGCAAAAAGGGGCGCACCAGCGAAAAGATTTGCGCGACAGCCGCACAGTGTTACGCCACAGTGGTGCTGAGCAAGGCATGAATCTCTTTGATCAATTTGTCGGGCAGATCGACATGGCTCCACTCGCAGGCGGCGTGGGGCGGGCGGGCGATCCAGCGGCGGACGGGTTCCCCCTGGGTGAAACGCTCACCGGGCATCTC
>JAEYXS010000009.1 GCA_023431185.1 Verrucomicrobiota bacterium | reverse complement strand
GAATTGCCGCGCGGATTGAAACGGGGGGAGGCGACGCAACTGGTGGCCGCTTTGGAGGCGGATGACCTGGTGGCGAAGGAGATTTTGGCGGAGACGGCGGGGGATCTGGCGTTTGGGCTGTCGCACGTGGTGCATCTGTTTCATCCAGAAGTGATCGTGTTGGGCGGCGGGGTGTCCTTGCTCGGGGAGCCGTTAAGGGCCGCGGTGAGCCAGACTTTGAAAGGCTTTATCATGGAGGCGTTTCAGCCGGGGCCTTTGGTGAAACTGGCGGGGTTGAGCGAAGATGCGGTGCCGGTGGGGGCGTTGAAGCTGGCGGCATTGGCGAGATAGGAATATTTAGCCACGGATTAAACACGGAATGGCACGGATTGTTGGGAATAGGAAACATCGAGCATCGAACGCCCGACATCGAATATCGAGAGGAAGGGAGTCGAGGCGTCAAGCCGCAGCACTCCAAGGGGAGGGGTAGAGCCTCCTTAGGTTGGCTGGTGACTGGTTTTGAGTCGAGGACGATGAGAGCGAGGACGATTTCTGGGATTGAAAATTCTGCTGGCAAGCGGGGGCGGGGTTAGCAAGATTGGTGGGAACATGAAGCAGTGGATTGAGCAGTATATACAGGCGCAGAAGGCGGCGTTGGATTCCATCCCCGTCGATGAGGTGGCGCAGATCGTGGAGAAGCTCCGCGTGGCCTTAAAAGAGGACCGGCAGATTTTCGTTTGTGGCAATGGTGGCAGCGCCTCGAATGCGTCGCATTTTGTCACGGATCTGGGCAAGGGCTCGTCCGACAAGATCGGCAAGCGCTTCCGCGTGCTTTCGCTGAATGACAACGTGAGCTGGATGACGGCGCTGGGGAATGACTACGCGTATGACCAGATCTATGTGCGGCAGTTGCAGAATTACGCGAAGCCGGGCGACTTGCTCCTGATGTTGAGCGTGAGCGGCAGTTCGCCGAACTTGGTGGAAGCAGCCAAATGGGCGAAGGATAACGGGGTGAAGACCGTAGCGCTCGTGGGGGGCAAGAAGGGCAAGCTGGCGGAGATCGCCGAGCAGACCGTGGTGGTTAATGACACGCACTATGGTCGCGCGGAGGATGGCCAGATGGGCATCTGCCATATCCTGTGCTATGCGTTCATGGAGGTGCCGGAGCTGGCCAAAGGCTAAAGACCGTTAAAAAGGTTTAAACGTGAAGGCGTTGAATCGTGAGAGCGGTTCGGCGCTTTTTTGTTTTCAAAAAACGATTTGTGGGGATTGACGAGTGCCTGTTCTCCTCTGACGCCGGAAAAGGGAAAGCAGAGCATCGTGTAGCGAAAGGCCGGAGGCTTTTGCTTATGGAAGTCATTTTCCCCTCACCCCGGCCCTCTCCCCATTGAGGGGCGAGGGTGGTGGAGCGTTGTCTTGCTTTCCACAGCTACTGAGCAATCGGGGGCATTACGCGGAGGCGTCTGAAGGCGAAAGCCGTATTTCGCTGTTTTTGTTTGAATGGAGATGGCGTATCATGAGTCGGAAAGCGGGCATGTTGACCGGACGTAACAGGTGGATGATGAGGGGCACCTTCGGGGTGGCTCTGGCGGGGCTTTGCCTGACGGGTTCAGCCGGAGCGGCCGATCTGAACCAGAAGTTCACGAAGGAGATCAGGCCGCTGTTCGACAAGTATTGTTTCAGTTGCCACAAGGCGGAGCGGGCGAAGGGTGGGGTGGATCTGACGAAGTATAATGACCTGAATAGCGTCATCCATGATGCGCGTGGCTGGGAAACGATTGTGCGATTGGTGCGAGATCGCGAGATGCCGCCGGAGGATAAGAAGCAGCCTTCCCAGGCCGAGCGCGAATCCATGATTGCCTGGGGTCGTGATGCCCTGAGCAGCATCGATTTCAACACGGTGAAAGACCCGGGCCGCAAGGTGGCGCACCGGTTAAACCGCCCGGAGTATAACAACACGGTGCGGGATCTTTTCAACGTGAGCATCAAACCGGCGGACAGTTTTCCAGCCGATGGTGGTGGCGGTGGCGGGTTCGATAACAATGCGGATACCTTGTTCACGCCGCCGATCCTGATGGAGAAGTATCTGGAGGCGGCGGATGCGGTGCTGAAGGCGGCGAGGCCGGAGTTCATCTTTGTGGTGCCGAAGTTGAGCAAGGTCTCGGAACGCACGACGGCTATCAAGAATCTGGAGTATCATCTGCCCCGAGCTTTCCGGCGTCCGGTGGAGCAGGAGGAGTTCGCGAAGTATTTCCTGCTGTATGAGAAGACGGTGAAGGATGGCGGCTCCTATGAGGAGGGCCTCAAGCTGGCGCTTAAGGCGATGCTCGTCTCGCCGCATTTCCTCTTCCGGATCGAGCAAGAGAAGCCGGGCAATGAAGCGCATGGCATCACGGGTTACGAGCTGGCGACGCGCCTGAGTTATTTCCTCTGGTCCACGATGCCCGACCAGGAACTGACGGATCTGGCGCGGCAGAACAAACTGCATGACCCGACGATACTGCAAGCGCAGGTGAAGCGGATGCTTGCGGATAAGAAGGCCCGTTCGTTCGCGGAGAACTTCGCCGGACAATGGCTCGGCGTGAACCGCCTCAAGACGACGGTGGAGCCGGACCGGCGAAAGTATCCGATGTATACGAAGGGTTTGCGTGATGCGATGTATGAGGAACCGATCGTGTTCTTCCAAGACTTGGTGAAGCGCAACGTCAGCCTGATCAATCTGTTGGATGCAGATTATACGTTCGTGAATGAGGAACTGGCGAAGCATTACGGATTGCCGCCGGTGACGGGAACGGAGCTGCGCCAGATATCGCTGCAGGACAAAACGCGTGGCGGGCTTTTCGGCATGGGTGGCATTCTTACTCTGACATCATATCCGCAGCGGACGAGTCCGGTTCTGCGTGGCAAATGGGTGCTGGAAGAGATACTTGGGACTCCTGCACCGCCACCGCCGCCGAATGCAGGTGGCTTGCCTGCGGATGAAGCGCCGCGTGAAGGACTGACTTTCCGCCAACGGCTGGAAAAGCATCGTTCCAAGCCCGAATGCGCTTCGTGCCATAACAAGATGGACCCGATTGGTTTCGGCCTGGAGAACTTTGATGCCATCGGCCACTGGCGTGACAGCATCGGCAAGGAAAAGGTGGATGCGACGGGTGAGTTTTCCTCGGGCGTGAAGTTCACGGGACCGGCGGAGTTGAAGAAGGTTCTGCTGCTGCAGCGGGACCAATTCATCCACAACCTGACGGAGAAGATGCTCGCGTATGCCTTGGGGCGCGGGTTGGAGTTTTATGATGTGCCGAGCGTCAAAAAGATCAAGGCCGAGGTGGCCAAGCAAGATTTCCGGGCGGAAGCGCTGGTCATGGAGATCGTTAAGAGCTATCCTTTCCAGCATCGCCGGAGCCGTGATTGGCAGGAAAAAGTCGCAAGCAAATGAGCAAAAAGTGGCAAATCTCACGTCGTACCATGCTGAAAGGCATGGGGGTGTCCATGGCGCTTCCGTTGCTGGAGGCGATGAAGCCGCTCGCTTCCTTTGGGGCTGGTGCTCCCATTGCCAATGGTGAAATGCCGAAGCGCTTGGCAGTGTTGTTCTTTCCGAACGGCACGCATGAGCACAAGTGGACGCCGGAGGGCGAAGGTGCTGATTTCAAGCTGTCTCCCATCCTTGAGCCATTGGCCGAGCATAAAAAAGATCTGCTGATCTTCACGAATCTCTGGAACCAGGCGACGAATACGGGTGACGGGCATTACGTGAAGGACGCGGCGTTCCTTACGGGCACGACGATCACGAAGACGACGGGCGCGGATGTGCGCAGCAATGGCATCTCGGTGGACCAATTGATCGCGCAGAAGATTGGCAACCTGACGCCGTTGCCATCGCTTGAACTGGGCATGGACCCGCCCAATACGAGCGTGGATACGAACGTGGGTTACACGCAGCTTTACGGGGCACATATCTCCTGGAGCAGCCCGGTCACGCCCGTGGCGAAGGAGATCAATCCGCGTCTGGCGTTCGACCGCCTGTTCCGCTCCAAGGCCGGGGGCAGCACGAATCCGCAACGGGATCGCAGTGTGCTGGACCTGGTGATGGATGATGCGAAACAGTTGCGCGGCAAGGTGAGCCATGCGGACCAGCGCAAACTGGACGAATATTTTGAATCCGTCCGCGCCATTGAGCGACGGATCGAGTTCGACGCCAAACGGCAGGCGCAACAGTATGCGGACTTGGGCATCATCAAAAAAGAGGTGGATGCTCTCGATCTGCGCATCACGAAATTCCAGAAGGATCCGAACCAGTTCGGTGTGGATCACACCGAGCGGGTTCGCTTGATGCTGGACCTGATGGTGCTGGCGTTCTGGTCAGATTCCACGCGGGTGAGCACGTTCATGTTCGGCAACTCGGTGAGCGGGCGCAATTTCTCCTTCCTGCCGGGCGTGAAGCAGAGTCATCATGAGACGTCGCATCACGAGAATCACGCGGACAAACTGGAGCAATACCGCATCATCACGACGTGGTTCAGCACCCAGTATGCGTACATGCTCTCCAAGATGAAGAACATCAAGGAAGGGAACGGCAACTTGCTGGATAACTCGATGGTGCTGTTCGGGTCTGGTTTCCGGGATGGTAACGCGCATAATCCGCATAACCTGCCGCTCGTGCTGGCAGGCAAAGCGGGTGGCACGCTCAGCACGGGACGGCATCTGACGTATGCGAAGGACACGCAACTGTGCAATCTCTACCTCGGCATGATCCGCCGCATGGGCGTGCAGGCCGATCGGTTCGGGGATAGCACAGGGGAATTGCCGAAGCTGACGGTGTAAGCCGGTTGCACCGGCGGGCGATTTACGAGGTGGTGATCCGTTGCTGGTGACGGATTTGGAGGGTTGGGTTTCATTTTTGCAATGTTGCCAGAATGAATGCCGATGAGCTTAAGAGAATTTTTGGAGCCGAATATCCCGCAGCTGTGACGCGTGGGGATATTCGCATGCCGTTGAGGAAGGAGCGTCGCTTTTCCCGTAGCTATAGTGCGCCGGAGCTGAAGATGGGGCATGAGGTGTCGCGATTTCACGATGGGTCGGCCAAGATGTCGTATCCCGAATTGGAGCGTGAGTGGTTCAACTGGTCTGAAGAAGATCGGATTGACTTTGCTTGGAGCTGTTCCTGGCTTTCGAGGCAGCCTGATGCTGCGGATATGGTACGGTTTCTATTGAAGAATGGAGATGGAAAGATATGGCTGGCGATCGCACTGTTCGCAGTCAGTGTGCTTTCACATGATGAAGCGTTTGTCTTGCTCAGCGAAAAGCTGCCGCTAGCAGAGCTTGGGCGTTCTAGCAACATGACGCAAGCGATTGCCAAGACCAAGCATTCGCAAGCGGAGATGGTGCTGCGACGTCATCTCGAAACGATCCAAGCAAATCCGCGAGTGTGGGAAGATATCAGACCCTTCAATTGGCCGGCTTACGATGTGACTTGCTGTATCGAGCACCTGTTCGGATTGGGTGTTAAGCCGGTGGAATTTGAGGAACTCGTCAAGAAGCTGGTGCAGCATCCTAGCCCGCAAAACCAACAATCAAGCCGTCGCAGGATGGCCAAGTATTATGACTGGGTGAGGGGGGAGTGATATTACGCCGAGCTGGAGCTCGGCGCTCCGTTAGTTAGCTCCGCCTCGTCACTTCTGCGGCTATGATTCAGGTCAGATCTCCGCGAACACCTTCTCCAGGAACTTTCGGTTCGCGACGGTATTGGCCGTCACTTCCTCTGGCGTTTTGGCCGGGGCCGCGCATTCGATCATCACGGGGCCGTTGAAGCCGGCTTCTTTGAGGACTTTGAAGACGGCTTTGAAGTCTACTTTGCCCGCGCCGAACTGGATCATCACATCCGTTCTTTGAGCGGCGCAGTCTTTCGCGCAAAAGCCGGTGACATATTTGGCGATGGGCTTCAGTTCCGCCACGGGATCTTTGCCGGTGTAGAAGATGATGTTCCCGGCATCGAACCACACTTTGAAATTCGGGTGGTTCACTTTCTCCAGACATTTCAAGACTTCATCGGATGCGCCGCTGCTGCCGCCGTGGGGTTTGAGGACCATGTTCACACCCTTGTCCGCGGCATACTTGGCGGCATCGGCCATGGTGGCGTAGTAGTTCTCGTATTGGGATTCCGCACTGACGCCACCAGAGAGGAGATAGGTCATGCCCAGTTGCGCGGCGTAATCGATCAGCTTGCGACAACCGGCAATGGAATCCGCCACGGGCCCTTTATGCTGGGTCTTGAGCCAGGCGATATTCACGGTGAGGCCACGGTCATTGATGCGCTGTTTCAAGGCGGAGATGTATTCGGGCGTGGCCGTGCTGGAGAGGCCGATGTCGCCCTTGTGGTCGCCCACGAGGCCGGTCACCTTGAATCCGCCCGCTTTCAGGCCATCCAAGGCCACATCATAACCCCAAGCACCCCATGGACGGTTAAAGCAGCCGATTTCCCACTTGGGTGCTTCGGCAGCGGTCAAAACAGCCGGGCCGGTGGCGATCAGAGCAGCAGTGGATTGCAGAAAATGACGGCGATTCATGGGATACGGCTTCATATGAGATAAGTGATACTTACCGGCAAAACGGGCGGCGTCAAATAACTAACAAAACTTACGTAATCTGGCGGTGTTATCAGAGCTGTTCTTGACACTAGTGGGCGGAGCCTATGAGATGCGCTCAGTTCCAATTAAGCTGAATAAGTGAGTGGGCAGCATCGTCGTTGTAAGATACTGATTAACAGAAACCTGCCGGTGGCAGAGACATGATTTACAAGTTGTTGAACGGCAAGCGGTCAGTGGGAAGCAGCCGGGCGGGAAACCGTCTGTGGCTAGGGGCGTTTTTTGGTCTGGCGGGATTGCTGACGCTGGCCGGTTGCAGCTCCAAGCAATACGCCAGGCGGGCGGACAATGAGACCTACCGGATCATCGCCAAAAAGGAAGCGGCCATCTTTGGACGGACGAATGACTTCAGCATCGATACGAAGTATTCGGCCATCGACCCTTACGAACTGAAGGCGCAGCAGATCATCTCCGAGCGGCTGGAGGCCGGGGACAAGCTGCTGACCTTGCCTGATGCCTTGGAAGTCGCGGTGCAGAACAGCCGGGAATACCAGTTCAACAAAGAACAGCTTTACCTGACGGCTTTGACTCTTTCGGGACGGCGATATGAGTTTGGACCGCAATTCATTGCCGGGGCGACGGGTACATTGAGCCGGGATAACGCGGCCGATCTGCAAGGCAGTGTGGACAGTTCAGCCCGGGCAGACCAGTTGCTGCGGACGGGCGGACGGCTCACGGCATCATTGGCCAACGGACTTTCACGCTACTTCACCGGAGCCCCTCAAAAGGAAGCCATCTCGGTGGTCTCCTTGGATTTTGTACAACCGCTTTTACGTGGAGCCTGGGCAAAGGTGGCGGCGGAAAATCTGACGCAAGCGGAGCGCAACGTGGTCTATGAGCTGCGCACCTTCAGCCATTTCCAGAAGACCTTCGCCGTCAATATCGTCTCCAGCTACTACCGCATCCTGAGAGAGAAAGACACGGTGCGGAACCAGTATAGCAACTACCTGCGCTTGAAGGCCTCCGCCGAGCGCAGTGCGGCGCTGGCGAAAGACCGTCTCTCACCGACGCAAGCGGACCAGGCCCGGCAGAGCGAATTGCAGGCCCGCCGGAATTACATCTCCGCCGTGAAGCGTTATCAGGACGTGGTGAACGACTTCAAGATCACCTTGGGCTTGCCGGTAGGTATGGAGCTGAAGTTTGATGACAAGGCTTTGGACGAGATCCGGGCAACCGGATTGATCCCTTTGCAATTCGACCAGGTCGTAGGCTATCAGGTCGCAGTGACGAACCAGTTGGAGGTGCTGAACTCAATCGACCAATTTGAAGACACACAGCGCAAGGTGCGGGTCGCCGCCAGTCAACTGAAGCCGGGCTTGAATTTCTTTGCCCGGGCAGATTTGGATTCCGAAGGACCGATCGACTATGCAAAATTCGAGATCGACAAGGTGCGGGTGCAAACCGGCCTGAATCTGGACCTGCCCATCGACCGGCTGGTGCAACGGAACAATTATCGTGCTGCTTTGGTGGGCTTTGAGCGGGAAATCCGGGCGTTGTCGCTCGATCTGGATGATTTGCGCCGGGACATCAGCGAGGCGTTGCGGAATCTGGACCAGTTGAGCCAGAGCTATGAGGTCCAGAAAGTGGAACTGCTGCTGGCCGATCGCCGGGTGGAGCGCGAAGAGCTGCTTTTGCAAGCCGGACGCTCCCAGATCCGTGACCTGTTGGAAGCGCAGGATGCCCGCATCCGTTCCCAGAACGGCGTGACGCAAACCTTGGTGGATTACCACATCGCACGGCTGAACCTGCTGTTGCGCATCGGCGTTCTGAAGACGGATGAGGACCGGTTCTGGATCGCGGAACAACCGCTGCCCGGCGGGGCCGACAAGGCAGCTCCAGCCAATGCCCCGGCGACCACCGTCACCGGCCCCTTGATCACCCCTGACCAACTTTTTGGAAACTGATGAAAAGCTTACGTTCCATTTTTGGATTCCTTTGGACCAAGGCCCGGCAAAAGCCGAAAATCACTGGCGTTGTTGCCATCGTTTTGCTGTTCCTGGCCGTCATCATTGCCCGCTCTGGCGACGAGGGGGATGGTACCGTGACCCAGTTCCATACCGTCAAACGCGGTGACTTCCTCATCTCCGTGGTGGAAGGCGGCAGCTTGAAGGCCGTGAACGAAGTGGTGGTGCGTTCGGAACTGGAGGGCAGCGCCCCGATCATCTCCATCGTGAAGGAAGGCACCTTTGTGAAGAAGGGCGACCTGCTGGTCGAGTTGGACTCCTCCGAATTGAAAGACCGCCTCACCCAGCAGGAAGTGACCACGGAGAGCAGCCAGTTCGCTTATGTGCAATCCAAAGAGGCTCTGGCCATCCAAAAAAGCGTGAATGACAGCAATATCAAGGATGCTGAGCTGCGTCTGGAACTGGCGAAAGATGATCTGGAGAAATACAAGGAAGGCGACATCCCGCAATTGGGGCGCAACGCGACCAACGACATCATTTTGGCGGAGGAAGAGTTCAGACGCGCTGAAGAGCGGCTGCGCTGGACCAAAGAGCTGGCCCAGAAGGAATTCGCCAGCCTCACGGAAGTGCAGACAGATGACCTGGCCTTGAAGCGGGCCCAGATCAAGGTGGACCAGGTGAAGACCAGCTTGGAGCTGATGAAGAAGTATGATTTCCCGAAGCGCCTGCGTCTGCTGCAATCCAATGTGGACCAGGCGGAAGTCGAGCTTATGCGCATCAAACAGCGCGCCCGCGCCCAAGAAGCCCAGGCAGAAGTGGAGCTGGAGGCCAGACAGCGGACACTGGATTTCAATGAAAAAAAACTGGAACACCTGAAACAGCAGTTGGAATACACCAAGATCACGGCCCCGCAGGATGGCATGGTGATCTACGCCTCCAGCACCGGCGGCAGCCGCAGCAATTATCTGATCGAGGAAGGCGCCACCATCCGCCAGAAACAGGACATCATCGTGCTGCCGGACGTGTCGCAGATGATGCTGGAGGTGCGCGTGCATGAATCCCACGTCGCCCAGATCAAACCCGGCCAGCGCGCTTATGTGACGATCGATTCCCTGCCGGACAAACGCTTCAAGGCCTCCATCCGCAAGGTCGCCATCTTGCCGGATTCCAACAGCCGTTACTACAATCCCAATCTGAAGGTTTATCCCACGGAGATTATCATCGAAGATCAGTTGCCTGACTTGAAGCCGGGTGTCTCCGGCCGGGCGGAGATCGTGGTAACCAATCTGGCCAATGTCATCACTGTCCCCATCCAGGCTGTCACCACGCACCGCGGCCGGCAGGTCTGCTTCATGCAGAAAGGCAAGACCACGGAACACATCCCGGTGGAGGTCGGCATGTATAATGACAAGTTCATCGAGATCAAGCAGGGCTTGAAAGAAGGAGATACCGTGCTGCTCTCCGCACTCGCCAACAGCGAATCCATCGACATGGGTGGTTCCATCGTGCAGGCCAATGAGGTGGATACGAATGAGACCTCCGTGGCGAAGCAGATCCGTGAAGGCACCTTCAATGATGGCGGCAGCGGCAAATCTGCCCTCGATATGGGTGGTGACCGCAGCCGGTCTTCCCAGGGAGGCGATCGCAGCAAGCCCACTTCCTCGGGAGAGCGCAAGTCTTCGGGCGAACGTAAATCCGGCAGCAGTGGTGAACGTCCCTCCGGCTCAGGTGGTTCTTCCGGTGAACGCCCTTCCCGGCCTTCCAAGTCATCCGGCGGACCCTCCTAGGCGGAATCAGGGCCACATATGACAGGGAAGCCGATCATCAGTATCAAGGGGCTGGAGAAGCTGTACATCCTCGGCGAGGTCGAGGTGCGTGCTTTGCGGGGCGTCAGCGTGGACATCGAGGAGGGCAGTTACGTTGCCATCATGGGGCCATCTGGCTCGGGCAAATCAACGATGCTGATGTGCTGGGCTGTCTGGACCGGCCCACGGCGGGTGAATACTTTCTGGGTGAAGAGAATGTCGCGACAATGGACGACGACCAGCTCTCCGACATCCGCGGACGTCGTCTTGGTTTCATCTTCCAGTCCTACAATCTCGTCCACCAACTGACCGTGGTGGAGAACATTTATGTTCCCCTCTTCTATCAGGGCAAGGACCTCAAAGATTATCAGCGGCACTGCGAACGGCTGGCCGGTCTGGTCGGCCTGGGCGAACGGCTGGATCACCGGCCCAAGCAGCTTTCCGGCGGCCAGCAGCAGCGCGTGGCCATCGCCCGCTCGTTGGTGAACGATCCGCTCATGATTCTGGCGGACGAGCCGACCGGCAATCTCGATTCCAAGACCGGCAAGGAAGTGCTGGACCTCATGGACAAGCTGAACGATGCCGGAAAGACCATCGTGCTCGTCACGCACGGTCCCGAGGTCGCCGAGCGTGCCCATCGTGTGCTGCACATGAAGGACGGCGTCATCGACCGCGAAGTGATCAACCGCAAATTTGTTCCCCGCAAGCAGGCGAATTCCGACTGGCTGACGGCCATCGAAGCGTCGCTCGGATTGAAAGCATCATGATCGCGTACCGCGTATTGCGAATCGTCCAGCTCGGCATCAAGAGCCTGCTGCTGCATAAAATGCGGTCGGCCCTCACCATGCTGGGCATCATCTTCGGCGTCTGCTCGGTCATCGCCATGCTCGCGATCGGTGAAGGCGCTTCCTACGAGGCCCAGGAGACCATCAAGAAGCTGGGCAGCAACAACGTCATCATCCGCAGCATCAAACCGCCGGAAGAGAACGCCAGCGGCGGCACCAGCAGCAGCCGTCGCAGCTATGTCAGCGAACACGGCATCACCTACAAGGACGCCGGACGCATCCAAGGCACCATCCCGGGTGTGGCCAGCGTGCTGCCCATGCGCATTATCCGCGACAACGTCATCTACGATCAGAGCAATGTGCAGGTGCAAGTCATCGGCACACATCCCAACTACCCGGAGATGACTGGCGCGAAGATCATCCGCGGCCGTTTCCTCAGCAGCACGGATGAAAGCCGTCAGGCGAACGTCTGCGTCATCACCATCAGCCTGGCTGAACGGCTGTTCCCGTATCAAAACCCGATCGAAGAAGAGGTGCGCATCGGGGCCGATTATTATCAGGTGGTCGGCCTGTTGCAGGAGCAAGGCACGGAGAAGCAACGGAGCCAGTCCGGCAACATGGAAGGCCAGCCGCTGGACAGCAATGTGTATATCCCGCTGGCCACCGCCAAGAGCCGCTTCGGTGATGTGGTCATCAACCGCTCCGCCGGCAGTTTCAGCGCAGAAAAGGTGGAGCTGCATCAGTTGACCGTTCAATTCCATGACCCGGAATCGGTGGAAGCCGCCGTGCCGCAGATCGAGACGCTTTTCGGGCGTTTCCACAAGCGGAAGGACTACGAATTCATCGTACCGCTGCAATTGCTGCGCCAGGCAGAACAGACCAAACGCATCTTCAACATCGTGCTCGGCTCCATCGCGGCCATCTCGCTACTGGTCGGTGGCATCGGCATCATGAACATCATGCTTGCAACGGTGACGGAGCGCACCCGGGAGATCGGTGTGCGTCGGGCACTGGGTGCCAAGAAGAAGGACATCATAACGCAATTCCTCGTGGAGACGGTGGTGCTGTCATTCGGTGGCGGGCTGATCGGCGTGATGGCTGGGGTGATCATACCATTGTTGATCTCTCACTTCACCGAGATGCGAGCCATCATCACCTGGTGGTCGGTCATCCTTGCCTTCAGCATCTCTGGATTGATCGGCGTGGTGTTCGGGATTTATCCCGCTTCCAGCGCGGCGAATCTGGATCCGATCGATGCCTTGCGGCATGAGTAATAAAAAAGCAGCGCCAACCAAGGTCGGCGCTGCTTGCGAACGTAAGTCTTTTCGATGATCAACGAGTCGCTGTCGCGACCGGCACGCTCTCGATCTTCGGGCTGGTCCAGAAGCCGAATTCCCACGCCCAGTTGTTCGCGCGGTTTTCGAGGCGCAGTTCAACGGTCTGCCCGGCGAGCGGAGTGAGGTTGATATCCATCGCGTGCCATTGGTCTTTCGCGCCTTTGATGAGGCGCTTCTCCAGTTGCTTGCCGTTGGCCAGCACGACGAGTTCCCAATCACCTTTCTCGTGCGACAGCACATCGAAGAGCAAGCGGGTCTTTTGACCGGCAGGCACAGTGAATTTACGGACGAGGGCGGCCCCCTTCTCCTTGGTGTAAGGATGCGTGATGAGCACGTTCTGTTTGCCTGCGTAATCCGTCAGGCGATTCGGCGTGGCCTCGAATTCGGGGGCTTCCACGCGCCACTCGGGATTCCAGTGCGAGACGGATTCCCAGTCCACTTCCTTGTATTTGATCTCGGAGACGGGCTTGCCTTTCGGCTGTGTCGCCTCGGATTTCTTCTCCACCGGTTTGCCTTCGGGTAGTGCGTCTTCTTCCAGCCAGCTGAAGGGTTTCTTTTCCTGTGGCGGGTTCAGCAGGTAGGCGATCATGTTGCGGAAGTCTTCGTCAGGCATCTGCTCAAGGCCTTCTGGCATCACGGAGAGTTCGCTCACGCGCATGGTCTTGATGTCCGACTTCGCGATGGTGTCTTCCTTCGGCCCGGCGGAGAGGATCTTAACCCGCGAATCATTGTTCTCGATGATGCGGCCCGCCACGATGCGGTCGTCCTTCGTCTCGATCTCCACGTTCTCATAGCCCGCACCGATGATCTGGTTCGGGTCGATGATGTTCGCGAGCAGCGCGTTCAAGCTGGAGCGGCCTACGCCGGTTAGGTCGGGGCCGACATCCGCGCCTTCACCATAGAGCTTATGGCAGGTGAAACAAGTGCGCTGGGCGATCTCGTGGCCGGCCTTGAGGTCGGGCTTTTGTTTGCTACCCAAGATCATGGCGCGTTTGGCAGCGATGAGCTTCGTCTTGTCCGCATCCGCCTCACGCACGCGACCGAAGACCAGTTGCGCGCGACGCGCGAGCATGCCGAAATCGGCCTGCGAACGCATCATGGTGCGGATGCCGGTGGCGGAGACATCGGTGGTGGCGACCTGCTTCTGCTCCAGCGCGGAGAGCAGCGTGGAAGCCCAGCGATCGCGCGTGGTCATGATATCCGCCGCGGCACGGCGGACGGGTGGAGTGAAATTATTCCAGCGGGCGAGAATCTCATTCGGCAAGGCATCGCCGCCGATCTCGGCGAGCGCGCGCAGGGCTTCCATCACGAGGGCATCGGGATTTTTCGTGCCGATGGTTTCGAGGAAGGCATCGCGAGCTGCCTGGTTCTTGAGCTGGCGGACGACTTGCATCGCTTCACGACGCTTCTCAATCGTGGCGCTTTGATCGTTCACCAGTTTCACGCTGCCTTGCACGGCGGCGGCATTGCCCCAGAGGGTGCCGAGGCGTTGCGCGCGTTCTTTCACTTGCGCGTCAGAGCTGGCGAGGAGTTTGTTCAACACTGCCGTGGTATCGCCGGAAGGCACGATGGCTTTGCCTTTTTGGCCTTCGAGCAAGCCATTCAACGCGGCGACAGTCAGATCAGCATCCTGGTCAAGCAACTGGCCGATGACTTCCGTCGCCTGCGCGAGCAATTCCGGTTTGCCCAAATCACAGACGCGGCGCATAAGCTTTTGCGTGAGCTGGCCGGCCAGGGGCATGTTCTTGGCTCCATGCTCCGCCGCCCAGGCGAAGGCGACATCCGTGGCTTCGGGGATCAAAGGCTCGGCGGCCATCCAGATCATGAAGGGCACGAGCGGGTCCTTGCCATCCTTGGAAGCGCCGATGAGATTGGGCAGCACATCGCCCAGCTCAACCTGTTTGGCGGGTGGAGTGTTCACCGTGAGGGAGCCGCTGGTGAACTGACGCGCCGCCGTAGCTACCGCCAGACGCACAGAAGGGTCCGCGTCTTTAGCCAAGTTTTCCAGCACCGTGATGTCCTGAGCGGAACCGACCTGGCGTTCGCCGATGAGGCGCGCGCACCAGGCACGGACGATCGCTTCGCGGTCATTCGCGCAGGCATAGAGCGCATCGTCGTTCAGGTAGCCGGAGGTATGCAGCGTCCACAACGCTGCCATGCGGGCCTCGAGCGTGGTACCGCTCTTCAACAGCTGTTGCAACTGGCCCATCACGGTGTTGTCGCGACGTTCCGTAAGAACTTGTTGGGCCATACGACGTTGCCAGACGTTCGCGTGCGCCAGGAGCTTCACGAGCTCGGCGCTCGGGAGCTTGGCCAGATTCATGTCCTTGCTCGGACGGCTCATGACGGGTTTGCCCTTGTCCTTGCCGGTGTAAACGACGCGCCAGATACGACCATAGGTGCGGTCCACACCCTCTGGATCGGCACGGGCATTCTGGTAGCAAGGATACTTGTCATACCAGTCACCGAGCCAGAGGTTACCGTCAGGACCGACTT
The DNA here is from genome assembly GCA_023431185.1 of Verrucomicrobiota bacterium. Classification (GTDB taxonomy): domain Bacteria; phylum Verrucomicrobiota; class Verrucomicrobiia; order Limisphaerales; family JAEYXS01; genus JAEYXS01. The sequence continues at coordinate 23,056 of JAEYXS010000009.1, read as the reverse complement.
GAATGCTGATGGGGCGGAACCAGCCATCGTTCGCCCGAACGAAGTCCGGCCGGTCGCTGGCAGTGAAGCTGGAGCCGTTGGGCTTGAGTTCATCCATGTGCACGGAACTGTCGTGGATGTTGCCCATGAAAATCTTGCCCGAATAAGCCTTGGGATACTGATCGCCCTGATAGACCTGCACGCCGCAGTAGGCCGCGCGGAAATGTTTGTGATCCACGATGCTGGCCAGACCGCCACGTGGGGAGTGCATGTCCGCATAGCCGTAGGGATTTGCCCAGATGCCGCCTTGCCGGACGAACTGGCCACCGGGGGCCATGTGGAAGAGGTGATCAATGACACACGCGCTCACGAAGGCATTGCCCGCGCGATCAAAGTCCACGCCCCAAGGATTGCTGGTGCCATCGGCGAACACTTCGAACTTGCGAGTTTGCGGATGCCAGCGGCCCACGGCGGCATTCATCACCACGCCGGGATCGTTCGGCTTCTTCGGGTCTTTCACCAGCGAGTGCGTGAAGACGCCGTGCGTCATGTAGAGGTGGCCATCCGGTCCCCAGGTGAAACCGTTCAGCAATTCGTGACGGTCTTCGAGGCCGAAACCGGTCATGACGACTTCGCTGGTGTCCGCTTTGTCATCGCCGTCCGTGTCTTTCAGGAAAAGCAGATGCGGAGCCTGGCCGACGTAGGCACCGCCATTGCCAAGGATGATGGCGGTGGCGAGATTCAGGCCATCGGCGAAGGTGGTCACTTTGTCCGCGCGGCCATCGCCATCCATGTCTTCCAGGATCTTTACGGTGGCACGCGGCTGCGCACCTTTCGGTGCACCGCGCGGGTATTCGTAGAGTTCCACGACCCAGAGGCGACCGCGTTCGTCCCACGTCATCGCCACGGGATTCACGACCATCGGCTCGGAAGCGAAGAGGCGCACCTCGAAGCCTTCCGGGACGGTGAATTTCTTCTGCGCTTCCTCGGGCGGAAGCGGGGTGGTGGCCGTCGGCGCATAGACGCCGGTGAGTTGCTTGCCCTGGCCGAACGCGGCGAGCGTTCCGCCCAAGAACAACAAAGAGGCAAAGAGATGACGGACGTTCATAAAGTGAAAGTCCGCCCATCATGACGGAATGGCTGAAAGGTTCAACGTAGGAGACGCACATCGGCCTATCTGGAATCAACCTTGGTGTGCGTTTGTAAACGGGAGATCACCTGGTGCTGGACTGAGTGGCATAAACCCGCAGCAATAGCGGTCCAGAAGTCAGGCCGGCCGGAGCCGGGACTGTTGTTTTTGGGCCATTACCAGTGATATCCACTTTTCCCAATAACTGGCCGGAGAAGGACAAAAATTCAACCGTATAGGGCACGCCCTCTGTCGAAGGGAATATGATGGTCATACGGCCATCTTTCATTTCCACGGCGGCTTTTTTGATGAGCTTCTGACCGGCGGGCGTGCTTATGGCGGAACTGGTCATCGGGGGATAGGGGGAGGCAGCGTCTGATATGCGTATCCTGATGAAGGGGGCGAGGTTATCGAATGATGAGAGATCAATCCTGCCATCGGTGGGGAAAGCAGTAACAACCTCCTGCCAGTCGGCGAGATTGTTGCTGGCTTCAACGGTATATTCGAGAGGAATGCTCCAATTGATCGAAATGCCGGTCACTTTTCCCTGGGCATGGTGAATGCTTGTGATCTTGAGGTCCGGTTGGGTCTGCACTTTGGCTTTCAGCAGAGGTGCTGAACCGTCTGCTTCGCCGGGAGGACAGGGAACCAAGCCGTCACACCAGGCGAGCCCGTTCAAATCGAAATCCAAACCGGAACCTTCACTGCTTATCGCGGTGAGAGAGAAGATACAGGCAGGAGATGCCTTTTTGAAATGACGGTAATTGCTGCGGCATCGGAATACATACCGGGAGGGACGAGTCAATGTCTCCAAGGGAATCCACGTAGTCTCATCATCGGGGTGGGCAGCCCAGCCTGCGGGAAGCACCACTTCCTGAAACGGCCCGGAGGCCTGAATATCCAGTCCAGTCACTTTGACATAGGGGGTGAAGTGATCCACCGGGAGTGTCAACGTATACCGAAACCAGCCATCGCCCTCATAAACACTTTCCAGTTCCAAAAAAGGGATGGCACGGGCTGACATGGTGCTGACCAGAAATGTCAGCACGGCCAGTAAAGAGAAGTGTTTTACTTTTTGCAGCATGTGGAGCGACCTCCAACCATCTTCAAGGAAGATAAGTCTTTTAATCGGATCCCTCAAGTTCACATTTCAGGATTTTGATACCAAATCGCTTTGACTCTCCGTTTTCCTTCATTAGCCTGTCGGGAAATCCGAAAACGCAGAACACTATGAGATTTGGCATCAATTCATTCCTTTACGTTTCACCGTTCGTCACGGAGAGCACCAAGCTCTTCAAGCAATTCAAGAAGTGGGGCTTCGAGACCGTCGAGATCCCGGTGGAAGATCCTTCCCACATCGATCCGGCCAAGCTGAAGGCGGAAGCCGCGAAGGCGGGCATCGCCATCGGCTCCATCTGCGCGTGCATGGGCCCGGGCCGTGATTTCCGTGGCACTGCCGAAGAGCAGAAGGTGGCGACGGATTATGTGATGACGCTCATCGATCAAGCGGCGGCCATGGGCTGCCCGCGTATCATCGGCCCCATCTATTCCGTGGTGGGCAAGGCGGATGCCGTGGAGCCTGCCCAGCAGAAGGTGGAATTCGACCTGGTGGTGAAGAACCTCAAGCCCATCGCGAAGTATGCCGAATCCAAGGGCATCACGCTGTGCATCGAGCCGCTGAACCGTTTTGAAACGGACTTCCTCAATACGTGCGACAAGGGCTTGAAGCTCATCAAGGCCGTGGGCAGCAAGGCCGTGAAGCTGCACCTCGACACGTTCCACATGAACATCGAGGAGAAGAACCAGGCGGCGGCCATCATCAAGGCGGGCAAGAAATTGGGTCACTTCCATGCGTGCGGCAGCGATCGTGGCACGCCGGGCGGCGATCATATCGATTGGAAGCCGATCGTGGCCGCGCTGAAGAAGATCGGCTACAAGGGTGACGTGGTGATCGAGTCCTTCACGACGGACGTGAAGGTGATCGCCCGCGCAGCGGCCATCTGGCGCAAGATCGAGCCGAACCGCAACGACATCGCGGTGAAGGGCCTGGCGAATCTGAAGAAGTTCTTCAAGAAGAAGTAAGGCCCGCGCCCGCTGCGCGGGAATGACGAATTCCGAAGCACGAATGACGAAACCCCGGATGAGTTATCATCTGGGGTTTTGCATTTCTGTTTGATGGGAAGACGATTGGCTCGCTCACTCCTCACCCCGGCCCTCTCCTCATTAAGAGGAGAGGGAGGAGGTTGCGTAAGTCGTCATTGAGACCTGCTTTGATTTGGGAGTGCAGGTGCTTCGGCGGCGGTCCGGTGAGGACACCGGACCCTACCTTTTGCGTGCTTACTTCTTCTTCAGCGATGAAAGGTATTCCACCAAGTCCACCAGTTCCTGCGTGGTCATGGTCATCTGGAGGCCGGCGGGCATGATGGAGAGTTTCAGGGTTTGGCGGCTCTTGAGGTCGTTCTTGGCGATCTTGCGGATGAGGCCGCTGGCGTCTTTCACGCTGACGGAATCGCCGGTCTCGCTGACGATAAGGCCATAAACTTCGTCGCCGTTCTTCAAGGTAAGTTCCCAAGATTCGTAGCCGAAGGAGATGCCGGCGCTGGGTTCGAGGATGGATTCGTAGAGGGCGTCCTTGCCGAGCTTGGTGCCGATCTCGGAGAGGGCGGGGCCGAAGTCTTTGCCCTGGCCATTCACGATGTGGCAGTTCGCGCAGGTGGATTGCACGCGGAAGAAGACGCCTTCGCCGCGCTTCACATCACCCTTCATGGCGGTCAACTGACTGACGGGCGGGAGCGGCTGGGCATTGCCGGAGAGCGGCGGCGGCAGCACCTCGGCGGCTTCTTTTTGGATGTTCGGGAAACGCGAGGCGTTCAGCTCCGTGGTCGCGACGAAGCGGAGATCGGCAGGGAGCTTGTCTTCTTTGGCGAGCTTGAGGATGGCTTGGGCGCCGGGCTGGACCTTGGCCACGCCTTTCACGGCCTGGCGACGAATGGCGACATCGCGCTTGGTGTCGGTGATCAACGGGAGCAGCAGTGTCTCGGCGTTCTTGCCGCCAACATTGCCGGTGGCATCGACGAGACTCACGATGCGGGTGACGTTGGTCTTGGCGAGTTCGGCTTGGACGAGGGCGAGGCCGTTGTTCGCGAAGAGGGCGCGCAGGGCTTCGACGCCGAGCTGGTCGTTCGGTTTCTGGATGGCGAGCTCGAGCAAGTCGGGATTGCGCTCGGTGACTTTGAAGCGCTGGACGAGGTCCACGAATTCAGCGGTGCCTTTGGAACTGTCCAGCACGCGGCCGAGGGCGGCTTTAAGTTCGGGTTGCTCGTTGATCTTGTTCGCGGGGATGCGGGCAAGGGCTTCGCTGAGGATGGCGGTCTGGTTGGCATCGGCGGCGGCGAGGGTGCCGAGGCTGAGGGCGAGCGAAGCGGTGGCGAAAAGGAAAGTTTTCATCGGAGCGGAAATAAATTGAGAGATCGATGTCACGGGCGTGGGGGAGCTATTGGCGCGCTCACCCCTCACCCCAGCCCTCTCCCCATTGAGGGGCGAGGGAGGAGTCAGTTCGGATGCGTCGTGCTCTATTCCCCATCTGTGTGTATCTGTGTCCATTATACTACCCCGGCTTTATCGGGGCTGTGGTTAAGATGCTTACTTGATGGTGGTGAGGACTTGCATGAGGGCTTTTTCTTTTTCGGTGCCTTCGAAGTAGTCCAGGGCGCGGAAGTAGCGGGGCCATTCGTCTTTTTCGGCCTGGCGGTTGATGATGAGTTTGGCGAGCAGGGTGGGTGTTTGGCTGGCGCGGGAGCGCCAGATGAGGTCGCGTCCGGCGGGCGTGTTCCAGTTGTCACCAACGGCGGTGAGCCAGGCGCTGAAGAACGAATCCCACTGTTTGTCGGCGCCGATGCCGAGGGCTTCGAGATACCAGCGGTCTTTGCCATCGTGTTGTTGTGCCAGCTTCACCCAGAGGGCGGCGGCTTCGGGGGATTGGTTGCCGCGCAGGGCGAGGGCGCATTCGCGGCGGACTTGCGGGCTGGGGTCATTCACCAAGGTGTTGATGGCGGTGATGAGATCGTAGGTGAGTTCGCTGCCGAGATTGGAGACGGCGTCACCCACGGTCTGCTTTTTGCCGCCGAGGGCGTTGAAGAGGGTGTTCACGGCGGCCTTGGTGGCAGCGCCTTTGAGCTGCTTCTTGTCGTTCAGCGCGGCTTCGTTGATGCGCGGCCAGTCGAGCTGACGGGCGATACGCAGGCCGGTGATGCGGATGTTCGCATCGTTATCGCGCAGGGCTTCCACCACGTAGGCGCGTTCCTTGCCGGGGATGCGGGCGAGGACATTCAGGGCGCGAGCGCGTTGGCGAGGATCGGTGTCGCGCCAAGTTTTCAGCAACTCGGCTTCGGCTTGAGCACCGAGGGTGCGGAGTTTTTCCCAAGCGAGGTAGCGCGTGGCGAGGTTAGGTGATTGCAGCGCGGCAACGGCACCGGCGGGTGAGTCGAGGTTCAGCTTGGGCACGTTCGGCTTGTGGCCCGGAGGGGCGACGCGGTAGATGCGGCCGCGCATCTTGGCGAGTTCGCGGTCGGCCATGTTATGACCGCCGACACCGGCGTCGTTCCAATCGGCGACATACACGGAGCCATCGGGCGCGGTGGCGACATCGGCAGGGCGATACCAGGAATCCGTGCTGGTGAGGAGATCGACCATAGTGCCTTTGTAGCCCGCGCCATCGTTCTGCACGGGATAGGCGCGGACGGTGCGCGGACCGGCATCGCAATGGATCATCTGGCCCTGGAATTCCTTCGGCAGCAAGGTGCCTTCGTAGAGGGTGATGCCGGTGGGTGAGCCGGAGCCGGTAAAGATGAGGTTTGGCACTACACCAGGATCGTTCTGATACCAGTGTTGCGCGGGCACTTCTTTCTCCATGTTCGTGCGCTTGGTGCGCCAACCGGCCCCGGTGAGTTCCTGACGATAACCGTAGTTGCCGAACTCCATCACGTAGTTGATACGCACGCCTTTGTTGCCGTCGTCGTCATTGTCCGATTGCCAGAGGGTGCCGAAGGAGTCGATGGCGGTCTCGTAGTTGTTGCGGAAGTTCCACGCGAGGGTTTCCAGTTCGCTGCCATCGGGATTGCAACGGAAGATGACGCCTTCTTGATAGGGACGGCGGCTGTTGTTCACGAGGTTGCCCGCCTTGTCGGTGACGGGTTCGAGTTCCAAGTTCGTGATAGGACCTTTCAACGGAACGGTGGCGTTGCCTTTCGGACGGCTGAGGCGTTGGAATTCATTGCCGCAGTTGAAGTAGAGTTTGCCATCGGGCCCGAAGATGAAGGCGTGCATGGCGTGATCGTGATCGCCACGGGAGCCGTCGTGGAAGAGGACTTCGCGAGTGTCGGCGACGTCATCGCCATTGGTGTCCGTCAGGACGAAGGCGTAGGGCGAGGCGGAGACGATGACTTTGTTGCCGAGCACGCAGATGCCGAGGGCGGCGTTGATGCTGGGGTCCTGGTAGAAGATTTTCGATTTGTCGGATTTGCCGTCGCCATTGGTGTCTTCGAGGATGACGATGCGGTCGCCGTCTTTGCGTTGCACGCCCCATTGTTTGTTCATGTGCGGGGAGACGCGGTAGTTCGCGCCTTCAGTGACCCAGACGCGGCCTTTCGCATCGATGTCGATATCCGTGGGGTTCACGATGTCGGGTTCGGAGGCGAAGAGGGTGGCTTCGAGGCCGGATGGCGTGAGTAGGCGTCCGGTGTCTTCGGCGGCAGCAGCGGGGCCGGAGCCGCGTTCACGGCCAGCCATCGCGGCACCGTCGCGGGCCATGTTTTGGTAAGCGGCGGGCGGGCGATCGCCGAAGACGAGGAACTCTACAGTGGAGCCGCAACCTTGGTCCGTGCCGCCGTTGTCGAGGCCGGCCTTGGCTTTGAAGCGGGTGAAGCCCAGACCGACGATGTCATAGGCGATGACGGAAGGGGCATGCGTGCCGATGCCGTAGGGGATGGATTGGCCACCGATCTTCAGCGGCTTGCCATCGACGTTGGCGTTGATGCGTGATTCACCGAAACCGGAGGTGGCCGAGCGCCATTTCAGATCGGTGAGTTTGGTCTCGCCCTTGGGGCCGATGAGGCGGGGCTCGGCCCAGTCCGCCCAATCGCAACCGAAGCCGTCATCGCCGGGCGTGACGACGAGCCATAGGGAGTTGGCCTTGGAGATGTCCACGTCGATCTCGACGAAGCCTTTGCTGATGACGCCGCTCTTGAACAAGGGGGCGGCATTACGGGCGGCGCCTTTGGGTTCTTCAGCGGAGAAGCCGGTCGCTGTCGCGAGGCAGAGCAGGCTGGCGAGTAAAAGGGTTTTCATCGGTGGATTACATATAATGGCAGGAGGGCGGCGGCTCAAGTGAGGAAGTCACCACGGAGAGGGTAAACCACAGAATACGCGGAATACGCAGAAGAGGAATGGTTTGGCCACAGCCCCGACTAAAGCCGGGGTGAAATTAAACACGGATCACACGGATGGAGAAAACAATTCCATTCGAGGACGACGACGAGGACGAGAACGATTACGAGTTCATGGTGCCTCCTCTTCCCGGCCCTCTCCTCCGCAGCCGGAGGAGGGGGAGATGGAGCGGTGGTGAATTTGGGTGACCTGATGCGATGAGATACGTTAGTTATTCGTGGATGTTTCAGATCGGGTATTTGGCGGATCATCTGGAGTTCATACCGACGCTGGCCCGATGGCATTTCCAGCAATGGGGGCATTATCGCGCGGGAGATTCGGTGGAGCGGCGGGTTGTAAGATTGACCGAAGCATCGAACCGGCAGGCGGTGCCGACGGTGATCGTGGCACATGAAGGGGGGAAGGTTTTGGGCTCGGCGATGCTGATCGCTTGTGACATGCAGACGCGTCCTGAGCTGACACCGTGGGTGGCGGGGGTGTATGTGGCGGTTGAGGAGCGCAAGCGGGGGATCGGCACGGCTTTGGTGCGGCGGGTGATCGAGGAGGCGAGGGCGTTGGGGTTCGCGCGGATCTACCTGTTCACGTTCGACGCGGAGAGTTATTACGCGCGGATGGGATGGGCGGTGGTGGAGCGGACGGAGTATGTGGGGGCGAAGGTGACGGTGATGCGGTGGGAGATGGGGGAAACGCTGTGATTTCGGGCCATTGCCAATACTTGGCAAATCGTCTAGTATTCGGTGTATGAAATTGCAAGAGGTAGAGCAGGAAGCGCTGGCCCTCACGGAATCCGATAGAGTGGCACTGGTCTTGTCGCTTATGGACACCATCGCGCCTGATACCACTGATGTTTCAGACGAAGAGGCTCTGAGCCGGGATGCAGAAATGGAAAGCGGGAAAGTGGCTCCGATGATGCACGATGAGTTTGTCCGAAAAGTTCAAGCTGCTCGTCGCAAGAAATGATTTCCTATCATCCGGCAGTTCAGCGTGATGTCAGTGCCATCTTGGAATACTACGACAACGCGTCGTCGCGCTTGGGTGATGAGTTCTGGAAGGAGTTAGAGTATTTCCTCAGTTTGGCTGAGAAATCGCCGTATCGCTTTCATTATGGATTGGGCGATATGCGCAGAGCCAATCTCAAGCGTTTTCCCTATCATATCTTATTCAGAGTGATTCCGGATGGGATTCGGGTAGTTGTGGTGAGGCATCATCGCAGGCATCCGGCTCATGGTGCGAAGCGGAGGTAGGGGAGTAATTATAGTTTCATTGGTTTGTCTGAGAGCGTTTGGCATTTGGATATTTAGGCGGCTTAAAAGCCGCGCTCCTAAAGACAAGCGCCGTTACCATTTCTGGCAACGGCGGGGAGAGGGGAGACTGGACAGGCGAGGGCGCCTGTCCCACTACGGTTTGGCAGCCGAGGGCGGCTGCTGAATTGGGTTACTTCTTTTCGGCCGGCTTAGGAGCGGCCGGCTTCGGAGCGGGCGGTTTGGGAGCGGGCTTGGGGTCGAGGTTTTGCATGAGTTCTTCCTCGGTGACTTTGGATGCCACGCCGTTCTTGGGGACCTCGGCCTTGGCGAGCCAGACGAGGGCGTTGAGGACGATCTTGCGCTGGTTGTCGTTGCCCCAGTTCAAATGGAAGTGACCGCCGGTGAAGCCGAAGCCGCGGCCGCCATCGGGACGTTCCACAGCCCACATCATGATCTCATCGCGGCCTTTGTTGGCCTGGATGTGGGGGTACGGGCCTTTCGGATGGACGTAGGGGCCATCGCGGGTGGCGTCGGAGGGCTTGGCGACGAGGAGCGGGGTGATGCCGTTGGTGTTGTCGCGGAAGCGCATGTTGAAATACCATTCGTCCTTGGTGTTGAAGGGCTTCACGCCGTTGGCGACGGGATGCTTCGGGAATTTCTGATAATCGGCGTCCCAGATGGGATTGCAGGAGAAGGCGTTCTCGTAGTAGCCGCCGATCCAGTCCTGGAATTCCTTGCCGGCCTGGTCTTTCACGACTTCCACGCCGTAATGGGCGGTGCCGAAGCTGACGCCGCGTGCGATGTGCTTGCGCAGGGTTTCGAGATGGCCATCCACGACGGCAGGATGACGGCCACCGCCATCGGCATAGATGAAGATGGCGTCGGCGGTGTCGAAGGTCTTTTCATCGCTGACCCAGCCGTTCGTATGGACCTCAACGGTGAGGCCGGGGACATTCTTCAGGCATTTCTCCAGCAGAAGGGTGCCGGCACGGAATTCGTGCATGAGGGGCGGGTGGCTGGGCTTGCCGGCGATCATGACGAGTTTGCGCGTCTTCTCGGCGGCCTGCACCGAGGTGGCGAGAACCGTCAGCAAGGTGAGGCTGAGCAATAAAATGCGTTTCATAGATACTGTAACCAATATGGTGACGAGCGAAGAGAGTAGGTTATTCAGAGCGGGGCGGGAAGGGGAAATAGCCACAAAATGGCGCAGAAGGCGCAAAAGGGGATGGGAAAAGCCAACCACATAAAACGCTGAACACACGACAAGGGAGTGAACAGAAGGGCGCGAAGGAAGCGAAGCGGGGACGAGGACGAGGGGAGAGCGGGAGGCGGAGGCTTGTCTGCCTGTTGCTTAGGCCGGTCAGGGGTGATAGGGTTCGACACTAGGAATGTAATTCATCGGCCCAGAAGATTTGATGCCTATGAGCATGTATGACATTGAGAATGCTTTGGCGATGCTTGTGTTTTTAGCGAGCGGGGTGACCTGGTTGGTATTGGTCATGCTGGCTTTTGCGGCGGACCGGCCAAAGCCAAGTCGCAAGGCTTGGATGATGGTGGCGGCACCGAGCGTCATCATGCTGGGGCTGTTCTATTCGCTGGCCATCCATATGTATCATGCGCTCGGGGGATGGCCAAAAACGATTGGAAATCTCGGGTTGCCAAAGGATTTGCTGTGGCATGCGGTTATTGCCGGAAATGTTTTTGGAGGGTTGTTCCTTTTCACGTTGCTAATTTTGCCGCTGACTTTTCTCATGACGATTTGGGTCAAGCGTTGGCGCGGAGCGATCCCATATCTTAGTGTGCATGCCATCGCGTTTGGAATCTGTTTTGCGCTGATGTTTCTGGCTCCAGCAGGGTTTCGGAATTGGTGGTGGGATTGAGTCATTGATTTTGACGGGATCAACAAGATTTACAGGATTGGGGTAAAATGTGATGCGTAACGGGGGCCGGCTGGCGTATTGATTGATGGTGAATGAGAAAGATATATGCGTTCGTTTTCAGAATGAGAGAATTGCGAAAAGCGTCAGGTGTTTGGGTGCGCGCCTGGTTTCTGCTGGGGGCATTGTGCTGTTTTGCCGGATGCGCCAGCAGCGGGACGGGCGAGGCCAGAACGGAATCAGCGCGTTTGGTGCGGGTGAAGATGTCGGGCGAGGTTTTCAAGCGAGGCGAGATCATGATCGCGCACAGTTTTGATCTGAAAAGTTTTCAGGAGTCGGTGGGTGGGTTTGAGTATGGGACGCAATTTCCGCCATCCCAGATGTTGATCACGCGGTTGGAGGATGGTGTCCGGAAGGAGTATCGCATCCATTTCAAGGAGATGGCGCAGTATCAGAAGAAGGGGTTCAGATTCAGGGACGGGGATGAGGTGTATGTGCCGCGAATCGTATTTTGAGGGGCGGCAAATGATGGATGACGAAGCGGGGTGGGGGGAGATGTGGTTCGTCGGGCGGTTACTTACTGCCGGCTGGAATCCGGCAGCACGGGCGGTGGGTTGCGGCGATCTGCCCACGACTCACCCGGTTTTAATCACAAAGGCGAGCTTCACCCTGGGCTTTAACAGGGCGGCCCATTGGGCTTGATGGGATTGAGGGGTGTATGGCGCGTTGGACGGTTCTGGAACTGCATTTGCTGAGGGGCATTGCTGCGGACGAGACGTCCGCGTTCCTTGGAAATGCGAGTTGCGTGGATAAGGGTTGCTACAATTTCTTGAGGGAGAAATGGTTGGGTTTGGTGAATAAGTTTTAGCGGAAAGCGATGGCAGGATTGCGGGTTTCTGATATGGTTTTCAGTGCTGGCAAATGGTTGCCGGCAAAGGAGAGATGCGGGAATTTAGAATGAAGAGGGGAGAATGCAGAAATATCCAAATAGGAAAACGCTGGTTGCACCAGTGGCCACAACTTCCAACGCTCAACTTTCAACGTCCAGAGATTGTGCAGAGCCTCGTTCCTCGGCTGGGAAAGGGCGGCCCGTCGGTTGCACCGAAGGCCACCAGACAGACGGGCCGTACCATTGGTTGGAGGGGAGCTGCTTTTGCTTATGGGAGTTGCTGCGCCTCGGCCCCCGACAGTTTTTGCCGGGGCAAGCAGTCGCACTCCTTTTGTTTGTGTGGTTGCCACCCTTTCGGGCGTCTCTTACTATGAGTGACTGACTCATGCGTGATTTTGCGTACATATTTCTGGTTTTGACGGGATCGGCTCTGGCGCTGCTGGCGGCGGAAACGGTTCCGGCGGCGCGGTTTGCGAGGGATATCAATCCGGTGGTACAGAAGTTTTGCACGGATTGTCATGATGGGGAGACGAAGAAGGGCGGGATCGACCTGACGGCGTTGAAGTTCGATCTCAATGACGCGAAATCTTTTGCGACGTGGGTGAAGGTGCATGATGCGGTGGAGTCGGGCGAGATGCCGCCGCCGAAGAAGGATCAGCCGAGCAAGAAGCAGCGGGCGGAGTTCATCGAGGCGCTGGCGGAGACGATGGTGGCGGCGGATGAGGCGCGGACGAAGACCGTGGGGCGCTCGGTGTGGCGGCGGTTGAACCGGTATGAGTATGAAAATTCCCTGAGGGATTTGCTGGGCGCGCCGTGGCTCCAAGTGAAGGAGATGTTGCCGGAGGATGGGGAGGCGCATCGCTTCAACAAGGTGGGGGAGGCGCTGGATGTCTCGCATGTGCAGCTCGCGCGGTATCTGCAGGCGGCGGATTATGCGTTGCGCGAAGTGGTGGAGGCGCAGGCGGTCCGGCCACCGACGACGACGAACCGTTATTACGCGCGGGATCAGCGGTCGTTCGTGGGCAAGATGAAGTTCAGCGAGTTCAATCGCAGTCCGGAGCGGGCGACGTTTCCGCTATTGAATTACACGGCACAGAAGGATGTGCTGGAGGAGAAGGCGCCGGTGACGGTGGGGGCGAAGAATCCGGCCATCCGCGAGCAGGAGGCGATGGGCGTGGTGGCGAGTGCTTATGAGCCGTTGGAGATCAAGTTCAGCAATTTCAAAGCGCCGGTGGCGGGGCTCTACAAGTTGCGCATCTCGGCCTACACGTTTTGGGCGGCACCGGTGAGCCAGGCGCGGTGGTGGACGCCGGATCGCACGAACACCTCGATCGGGCGGCGTTCGGAGCCGGTGGAGATCTATGCGGAGACGCCGCCGCGGCTTTTGCGCAAGCTGGGCGGGTTCGATGCGCAGATCGAGCCGGGGGTGCATGAGCTGGAAGCGTGGTTGCTGGAGGGCGAGACGGTGCGTCCGGACCCGGTGCGGTTGTTCCGTTCACGGCCACCGGCGTGGAAGAATCCGCTGGCGACGAAGGAAGGGCAGCCGGGGGTGGCGTATCGCTGGATGGAGGTGGTGGGACCGATCTATGACGACAAGCTGAGCAAGACCCAGAAGCTGCTCTTCGGCGATCTGCCGCTGAAGGTGGATGCGAAGCAGCAGATCACGGTAACGCCAAAGAATGCGAAGGTGGATGCGGAACGGCTCCTGCGGAATTTCATGGCGCAGGCGTATCGGCGTCCGGTGGTGGAAGAGGATGTGCAGCGGTTCCTGAAAGTGATCAACACGGCGCTGGCCTCGGGGAGCAAGTTCATGGATGCGATGATCGCGGGTTATTCGGGGGTGTTGTGCTCGCCGGGATTCGTGACGCTGGAGGAGAAGCCGGGCAAGCTGGATGATTACGCGCTGGCTTCACGGCTCTCGTATTTCCTGTGGAACTCGGCGCCGGATGCGGAACTGCGTTCACTGGCGGCGAAGGGGAAGCTAAACCATCCGGATACGTTGCGCGCACAGACGGAGCGGCTTTTGAATGATCCGAAAGCGCAGAAGTTCGTGAACTCATTCTTGGATTACTGGCTGGATTTGCGGCATGCGAGTGCGACGTCGCCGGATGCGACGTTGTATCCGGATTATTATCTGGATGATGCGCTGGTGGAGGATGCGGTGGATGAGTCGCAGATGTTTTTCGCGGAGTTGTTGAAGGGCGATATGCCGTCGCGGAATCTGATCAAGTCGGACTTCACGATGTTGAACGAGCGGCTGGCGAAGCATTATGGCCTGCCGCCGGTGGAAGGGATTCATCTGCGGCGCGTGCCGTTGCCGAAGAACAGTGTGCGCGGTGGCTTGATGACGCAGGCGAGCGTGCTGAAGGTCACGGCGAATGGCACGACGACGTCGCCGGTGTTGCGCGGGGTGTGGATCATGGAGCGGATCATCGGCAAGCCGCCACCGCCGCCGCCGCCGAGTGTGCCAGCGATCGAGCCCGATACGCGCGGTGCGGTGACGATCCGTGAGCAGCTCGACAAGCATCGCAATGTGGCGGGGTGCATGAATTGCCATACGAAGATCGATCCGGCGGGGTTTGCGCTGGAGAGCTTTGATGTGATGGGCGGCTGGCGGACGGAATATCGTGCGCTGGGCAGCACGAATAATGTGGTGCCGGGCTATGGCAAGAACGGGCAGCCGTTCACGTTCCATCCGGGGCCGGTGGTGGATGCGAGCGGGGAATTGCCGAATGGCGGCGGGAAATTCCAGGACATCCAGGGCTTGAAGGAATTGTTGCTGAAGGACGAGCGGCAGATCGCACGGAACCTGACGCGGCAACTGGTGGTTTACGGAACGGGTGCGGCGGTGCGGTTCGGTGATCGTGCCGAGGTGGAAGAGATCTTGGACCGTGCGAGCTCGAGCCACTACGGAGTGCGGTCGGTGATCCAATCGATCGTGCAGAGCGATCTGTTCCGGAACAAGTAAATGAACATTGGCAACGAGTGGCAAAACGTGGCATAAATAAGTAACTAGCAGCACATGAAAAATACGCAGAACAACAACTTCGGATCGTTCGTGGCCACCAAGCGCGCGTTGCCGCGTCGCCAGTTCTTGAAGGCGGCGGGTGTGCTGTTGGGTTTGCCGATGCTGGAGGCGATGACGCCGGCGTTTCTGAACGCGGCGGAGAGTGCGGCGGCGAAGCAAGCACCGCGGCGCATGCTGGGCATCTGCAACAACCTGGGCCTGTTGCCGGAGCACTTCTTCCCGACGGGTGCGGGCAAGGATTACAAGGCGTCCACGTACCTCCAGTTGCTGCAGGCGTATCGGAATGATTTCACGGTGTTCAGCGGGGTGTGGCATCCGGACGTGGATGGCGGGCATCCGGCGGATAATTGCTTCCTGACGGCGGCACCGCATCCGGGCAGCGGCGGTTTCCGCAATACGATCTCGCTGGATCAATACATCGGTGAGCGCGTGGGGCATCTGACGCGGTTCCCGACGATGACGTTGGGCGTGAATGTGCAACAGGGTTCGCGCAGTCTTTCGTGGACGGGCGGTGGCGTGTTGATCCCGTGCGAGGAGAGCGCGGCGAGTGTTTATCGCAAACTTTTCCTGCAAGGCTCGAAGGAGCAGGTGGCGCAGCAGGTGCGTAAACTGGAACTGGGCGAGAGCATCATGGACGCGGTGGCCGACCAGACGAAGGCGCTACAACGTGATCTCGGTGCGCGGGACAAGGATCGCCTCGATCAATACCTGACGGGTGTGCGCGAGCTGGAGCAGCGCATGACGATGTCGCGCGAATGGGAGCATCGGCCGAAGCCGAAGACGTCGGCTCCGGCACCGCTCGATCCGGCGAGCCCGGCGGAATATATGGAGAAGGTGCGCCTGATGTATGAGATGGCGCGGCTGACGTTTGAGACGGATTCCTCGCGCGCAGTGACGTTGCTGCTGGATAGCGTGAATTCACCGGTGCTGGAGCTGGAAGACACGGATATCACGGATGGTTATCACAGCCTGTCGCACCATGGGAAGAACGACAAGAAGCTGGCGCAGTTGAAGGCCATCGACGAATGGCACATGAAGCTGCTGGCGGAGTTGTTCGGCAAGCTGAAGGGCGTGAAGGAACAAGGCGATACGCTGCTGGATCGCTCGATGATTTTGTATGGTTCGAACCTCGGCAATGCGAACACGCATGTGACGACGAATCTGCCGGTGCTCTTCGCCGGTGGCGGGTTTAAGCATGGGCAGCACCTGGCGTTTGATACGGTGCATAATTATCCGTTGCCGAACCTGTTCGTGAGCATGTTGCAGCGGTTTGGGTTGGAGACGGATAAGTTTGCGACGAGCACGGGGACGATGCGGGGGCTTGAGATGGCCGGTTAAGGGGAAGCATCGAACGTCCAACGTCCAGAGGGGTAGTTTGCGCCGATTAATGTCGGCGACTACAAATCAACCGAGAAGCTTCTTCCGGATCTTGCCGTGGGCGCTGGTGAAGGGGAGGTCGTGGAGTTTTTCCAAGGGATACCATTCGCCGAGCTCGGCGGGGAGTGAGGCGCGGGGCTTCACTTCGGCGCGGAAGGCTTCGAGGGTGATGCGGTAGCGGGTGATGGAGTGTTTGATGGTGCAGAGGGGTTCGGTCTCGGTGAAAGCGAGGCTCCAGGCTTTTTGGGCGGCGTTGAGCGGGTCTTTGGTTTTCAATTCCACTTCGATGTTCGGGAATTCCCAGAGCCCGGCGTTCACGACTCCTGATGGGCGTTGGCGGACGAGAACTTTGGGGCCACGCTGGATGACGTAGGCGAAGAAGCGACGTTGGGTGGCGGCGGTGCGTTCGCCGAGATTGGGGAGTTCGCTTTGGCGTCCGTCACGATTGGCGATGCAGTTTTTTTGCAGGGGGCAGAGGAGACAGGCAGGTGTGGCGGGGGTGCAGATGGTGGCGCCGAGTTCCATCAGGGATTGGTTGAAGTCGGAGCAATGTCGAAGTTCGGTTTCTTTGCCAGTGTTTATTGAATTCGATTTGGAGGGCCTCCTCTCCCCGGCCCTCTCCTCCCCACGGGAGGAGAGGGAGATGGACGATTCGGGCAGTTTGGAGGCTTTCTTTACGAGTTGTTCCGCCAGAGACCAGAGGCGGTTGGTGGTTTCTTTCTCTTTCGCGTTTTCGCTGATGCCGTAGAAGCGGGTGAGGACGCGGATGACGTTGCCATCCAGCAAGGGCACAGGTTGATTGAAGGCAATGCTGCCGATGGCTCCCGCGGTGTAGCGGCCGATGCCGGAGAGGGCGAGGATGTCTTCGTGATCGGTGGGGAACTTGCCTTCGTGGTGCTCGATGATCTGGAGGGCGCCTTTTTGGAGGTTGCGGACACGGGTGTAGTAGCCGAGGCCTTCCCAGAGTTTCAGGAGTTTTTGTTCGGGGGCTTCGGCGAGGGATTTAATGGTGGGCATTTCGCGCATCCAGCGTTCCCAGTAAGGGATGACCGTTTTCACCTGGGTCTGCTGGAGCATGATCTCGGAGACCCAGATGGCGTAGGGATCGGTGGTGCGACGCCAGGGGAGGTCACGGGCATTCGCGCGGAACCACGCGAGCAGGTTGGTGACTGGGAAGGCCGGTGACGACATCGGGCGGGAAGGTAGGAGTTCAAGGGGCAAAGTTCAAAGTTTTTGGAAAACATCGAACATCGAACGCCCAACATCGAACATCGAAAGTAGAGTTAGAGCCTCCTCATGTCGGCTGCTACAGGGTCAGGGCGTGGCGGAACAATCTCTTTGGCCCAGAGGGCGAAGGCGGCTTTGGTGCAGCTTTCGGCGCGGCGGCGGTTCTCGCCGGCGACGGTTCGGTAGATGACGATCTGGCCGTCGGGGGATTCATCGACGATGTGGCGGATGCAGAGGTCTTTGCCGGTGGCGCCGTTGGAATAACATTTGCCGAGTTGAATCTGGTCGGGGTGCAGGTGGGAGCCTTGGGCGTGTTGGCGGGCGAGTTCGTAGATCTCGGCGAGGTCTTCCTCGGTGACGTCGATGAAGGAGCCCATCTGTTTCAAAGCGTAGGAGAGGTGCTCGGGGGAGATGGCGGGATCGGCGGGTTTCGTGACGGGATGGGGCTGGAGAAAGGCGGGGTAGCGTCGCCAGGGGAAGGGCCAGTTCAGGGCGATGGCGGCGATGAGGATGAGGGCGGCATTCAGCAGTACGGGGATGAGCACGAAGGTGTAGCCGAGTTCGTGGATCTGTTCACCGCCGATGACTGCGATAAGGGCGGTGGCTCCACCCGGCGGATGAATGCAGCCGAGGTAGTACATGGCGATGATGGAGAGGCCGACGGCAAGTCCGCTGGCGAGCAGGGGATTGTGGCACAGGCGGTTGATGGTGACGCCAATGATAGCGGAGAGGGCGTGGCTGCCGATGAGGGGCCATGGCTGGGAAAGTGGTCCGTGGGGGACAGCAAACAGCAGGACGGCAGAGGCACCCATGGAGGCGACGACGAGGGGGAGACCGGCATCGCTCAGGAAGAAAGAGGAGAGGCCGAGGACGCAGAGGATGCCGAGGAAGGCGGCGAGGCCAGAGATGAGTTTCTCCACGTGGCCGCCGGGGCCGAGGTGCCAGATAGATTTAGGGGCGAGCTTATCGCTTAACATACGGTTCTGCCAAAAGGAGCGGGGAAGCTAGCAGGGGAAATGAGGAATGCAATTATATCGTAATAGGATATATTTGTGTGATTACGAGGGGGCAATCATCAAGGGAAACATCGAACACCGGTTGCACCGGCTGGCCAATACACCCAACATCGAACATCGAACATCGAGAGGGGGAAACGAGGCGTCAAGCCGCCTCGGGGCGGAAAGCGGAGGCAAGCCTCCGCACACCAAATGTGTTAGCGCCGTCTCACGACGGCGGCGGCAAGGTTCTGGAGAGGACAGGTTAGGGGGGCGATTTTGGCAGCCGCGGGTTGGCGGATGTTGAAGCGGCTTAAAAGCCGCGCTCCTATTCGGCCAGTTTGGAGATGACGGTTTTCATTTCGGGGCCCATGCGGCGGAGTTGTTCGCGGTGGGCGGCGGAGAGATCGGCGAGGATTTCTTCGCCTTGGGGCGTGAGCTGGAGGCAGACTTGGCGGCGGTCTTCCTGGCTGCGGAGTTTGCGGGCGAGTTTGAGCGAGGCGAGGCGGTTGGTGAGGCCGACGACACTGTGGTGCTGGATCTGGAGGCGCTCGGCGAGTTCGCCGATGGTGATGGGGTGGTTGCCGGGAAAGCCTTTGATGGCGAGCAGGGCCTGGTGTTGTTGCGGGGTGATGCCGGCAGACAGGGCGGCTTCTTCGCTGAAGCGCAGGAAGCGCCGCAAGGCGTAGCGGAAGGAGGCGAGGAGCTGGTAATCTTCCAAAGAGACGGTCCGTAGTGGGCTAGCCATGGTCAAGGGATGACAGAAAAGGGCGGGCAAATCCAGTTGCTTTGCATCGTGGTGCGATATAAATAGAGGTATGTTGTTTGCTTCTTTAAGTGGCCGCTGGTGGCTGACCGTTTGGGTCGGCTGGCTGCTTGGGGCAGGGATGCCTGGGGCGGAGGCGGCGGAGGCGTTAACGCAAGCGGAGTTGCGGAGGGCGATCGAGCGTGCGTTGCCGTTGATCGAGAGCAGTGCGGCGCAGACGTTGAAGGCGCGGGATTGTTTCACGTGTCATCACGGGGCGCATGCGGCGATGGCGCAGAACGAGGCGTGGACGCGGGGATTTCGGCTGGCAAAGAACGGTTTGGAGGAGCAACTGGCGCGGGCATATAAGGAGATGGTGGAGGAGCAGCCGCGGTTCAAAAAAGGTTTCTCGGTGAGCAACACGGCGGATGGGCCGGGGCATGCGTTGTGGATGTTGCAGGTGGCGGGCTGGGAGCGGGATGCGGTGACAGAAGGGGCGGTGGAGTTTTTTCTGGGGCAACAGCAGGCGCAGGGGAATTGGGAGACAGCACCGGCGCGTTCACCGACGGTGGGGAGTCCGTTCACGGTGACGTTTCTGGCGCTGCGGGCGTTGAAGCATTATGGAAAAGAGGAGCAGGTGCGGGAGAGCGTGGCGCGGGCGGAGGCGTGGTTGTTGAAGACACCGGCAGAGGATACGGAGGATCGGGTGTATCGGTTGCGGGCGTTGTCTTTGTTGGAGAAGCGGGAGGAGATGGAAGCGGAAGCGGCCAAGCTGATGGCGGAGCAGCGCAAGGATGGCGGGTGGGGGCAGATGAAGTTTCTGGACAGTGATGCGTATGCGACGGGGACGGTCTTGGCGGCGCTGGTGGATACGGGGGCGATCGCGATTGCGTCACCGATCTACCAAGCGGGCGCGGGTTATCTGGTGCGTGAGCAGAAGGCGGATGGCACCTGGCACGTGAAGAAGCGGACGCGGATGGTGCAGCCGATGTTCGACAGCGGTTTCCCGCATGAGCAGGACCAGTTCATCTCGTATTCGGCGTCGTGCTGGGCGACGTATGCGCTGCTGAAGGCGATGCCGGTGGATAGGCGGCGGGGGAGGACGGATTTTGTGAGCAGTGTGTGGGAGGGGAAGGTTAAGAAAATGGCCAATGACTAACCGGGCCAACAGAGGGCAAACTCGAACTGGTTGCACCAGTGGCCAATACGCCCAACATCGAACATCTTCGTCATGAGGATTGGAAGTATTGAGATGAGCTATTCCAATTTCGGCTGCCGGGAATTCAAGTCAGCGAGAAAAATTGAGGACGTTGCTTCCGATTCAGCTGACAATTTACTCATCACAATGGGTGAGCGCCTGATTTCCGAAAGCTCCCCGAGTGATCGATATCGTGTTTCACCGTTTTTAGACCGATATGCAAGGAGTTCTGCCAATCCTTTTTTATCTGAGGGTAGATCGAATAGCAGTTCGCACAGTTCAAGCTGCTGAATATCTAGGAATTGAACAGGCAGTATGCCGTTCCGTTCACGGAAGGCAGAAATGCCAAGATCCCATTCCAGTCGACGTTCGAATTCCGGGTGAAACGGATCACTTATTGGCAGATTCTCAAAGGTGAGAGCACATGGGATCACCAATCGGGCTGCTGGGATTGCTCGGCGGTGTTCATCAGTGGCGGTCCCCGCTCGAAGGGATGCGGCTCCAGTGGAGACTTGTTTAACTACTGTTTTGTTGGCGCCTCGAACGATCGCTATATCCCCTGAGGTAAGTTGCAAGTCACTCGCCCCTCCAGATTTTGTTTCGAATGCGATGAAGATGTCTCCGATCTGCACCGCAACGTCTCGTTCACATCCGTTGGAATCGTAGTAAGGGCTATAGATTATGGCACCCTGATCGCCGAACCATTCTTCAATTAGCCATCGCACGTAACCCTCAAAGAGACGTCCGAAATATCTGCTCGCGTTGTTGCTGGAATGAAGATTGCCATTACGAGCCGCAAACCCGACGTAGGGAAGGTCTCGAATAGCCCGGTTGAAAAGGGCGTCGAAGCTGTAGACGAAAATGCGAGATCCTATCTGGACAGCCGGTTTCGATAACAATCTGGCAGATTTTTCCAACAAGTCGTCGAAAGAACTGATTTGACCGATTTGTAGCCGAGTGTCGGCGAGGTCGGAAATAACATGCCGAAGTAAAGGGGCGACGATGGCATGCAGCCTGGGCGCTTCCACTTCTAGACGGTTGAAATCAGCCCCATAAAACGCCGCTCCAAAAATTATGTTGGCCGCAACTTGATACTCTCGGCCTGTGAGCCCGCACGCATCTTTGAAAAAGGAATCCCGATTTGCTGTGGGAAAACCTTTGAGCAGGGAGGCTTCGCATTCAGGCAGGGAGACAAGAGCATGGAGACGGGCTAGGTCAGCATTCCAGTTTCTCTGGAGCCTTCTTTCAATAGACATGCCACGAATCAAATAGGGTAGGTAACGGATGGGGTTCGAGGCTGTCGTAATGTCTTCGGGAATTGGCCTGCTTTGAAGTTGGACCAAAATTGCGAACAGTTGGTGGTTGAGTCCAGTGCTTCCCGGAATAGAATCCCCATCTGCACAGCATGAATATGCCAAAGCGGCGAAGCAAAGCAGACCGTAGTTGCTAGTCGGCCCGCAGAAATCTTCTTGTTGGGCGGTTTTGTATGCGATGCTGTGCTTTACGGGGGGCACGTAGTCGGCGAGAAACGGCAATAGAATGTCATTTTCAGCATACGAATAATTGTGCGTCCGCTCCCAAAAAGTTCTTTTGGATATTTTATGAATGAAATCGAGAACGGTGATGAGAGGGATTCTGCTGAGGTCTCGCTGAATTGATTCCAAACTTCTTCTGCTTGAGCGAAGACATCTGTTAGTGAATGTGTAACCAAAGTTCACGAATCGGATATTAAGTGCTGCTTAGAGGCCGAGCTATCGGCAAATGAGGGGTATTGCAAAGTGGCGGCCTCTGTGTATTAGGTTGAATCGGCCTGCTAACGGCCGTGAAAAAGAATAACGGTTTATCGTGGGGGGAGCCCAAGTTATGAAGTGTGGAATGAGAAAAAGCTCGGATGAAAATCTGACTTCATCGCGTAAAGCGTTAAATGTATCCGAGAGGGGACCTTCTACGGGAAGTCCGGAGTATTATCTGAATTCGTACCACCCTCTCGGGGAGACCCAGGAGGGAAAAAGAATTGTACAGAAGGAGAGCTTGCCTCCTTTCATAGACGCCTCTATTAGGCGCGAGCCGGACTTTCAAAGTCCCTATCCGTCTATCACTGGCCTCTGTCGCTGTAACCGCCTTGTAGGTCCCGCGAAAACGGGGGATTTTATCGCTTATGTGACAGCGAAACGTGACGGAGTGAGGCAGATGGTGGCCATACTGCAAGTCGTTGAGAAGTTGAGTAACCATCAAGAGGCTGCGGCTTGGTATCGTAGGAAACGGTTGAGTTTGCCAAGGAACTGTATGGTCGCCGAGAATCCAGCCTTGCCGCTTGCCTTGGCTGTTCCACCTCCAGGGGTGACAAATCACAGCGAGTGGGATGCGTCTTACAAATGGCGGGCCGAGAACTACCCGTCGTTCTTGATCTGCAAGCCTCTGGAGCTGAATTTGTATGACCCTCCGGTTGTGCCTGAAACGATTTTCGGGCATTCCTTTCCTAACACACAGGTGCCAAAACGATTGTCGGCAGAGGATTTTTCCAAGTTAAAGAATTTGCTCAACGAGGAGAGGTAAGCTCTGTTGCGAGGGCGAGGAGAATTGGGGCCACACAGGTAGGGGCGCGGTGCAAGGTTTTGAGTTTCAAATTGGGATTTGGGGTAGAAAACCTCGGCACTTGTGTACATGTGCCGAGGTGGGCGGGCGAAGCTCAAAGCCGGATGCACCCCGACTTTTAAGTACGGGGTAAACCGGCGGGCCATTGGGGGACGGGACGGTTGGGAAACATCGAACATTGAGAGAAAGGAGTCAGAGCCTCCTCACGTCGGCTGCTACGAATCAGGGGCGTCCCGACCTATGGGTACGGGGTTGAGGACGAAGGACGAGGACGACGACGAGGACGACGCCGAGGGGGATAGTGCGGCGGTATCGACAGGGGGGAGGGG
>JAEYXS010000124.1 GCA_023431185.1 Verrucomicrobiota bacterium | reverse complement strand
CCAACGCCTCGCGCTTGGCTGATATACTCATGCTCGGTAGTTCGGTAACCACCATTATGAGTCAACGTATCAGCGGACTCCACGTCCACCTCCCAGCTCCGGTAACATTTAATTTGAGTCAACTCGCCAGGTCCTTGCAGGAAAATATGCTGATGCTTCTGCATTGTTTTCTGATGAGGAACTGCATACTTTCCGCCGCGTGTCTGACCAGGAGTTGCTCTCCCTGTTAAAGCAGTACTTTGGCTACACCGCCTTCCGTCCGCAGCAAGCGGGGATCATCCGTGATTCGTTGGCGGGGCGGGACGTTTTTGCTTTGCTCCCGACAGGTGGCGGCAAATCGCTCTGCTATCAACTGCCTGCGCTCGCGCGTAATGGTCTCACGGTGGTCATCTCACCGCTCATCGCCTTGATGAAAGATCAGGTGGATGCGCTGACGACGGCGGGTGTGCCCGCGACGTTTCTGAATTCTTCCATCAGTAATGCGGAAGGCGGGGCGCGTTTGCGCAAGCTGAACGATGGGGAATACAAACTCCTGTATGTCGCGCCGGAGCGCCTGATGTTACCCGGTTTCATCGATTCGTTGAAGCGTTGGAAGACGGCGCTGGTGGCAGTGGACGAGGCACATTGCATCAGTGAGTGGGGGCACGACTTCCGACCGGAGTATCGTCAGTTAGCCACGTTGCGTAGTCGCATACCAGATGTGCCGATGATGGCGCTCACGGCTACGGCCACAGATCGGGTGCGCTCGGATATCGTCAATCAGTTGCACCTGCGCGATCCGGCAGTGTATGTGGCGAGTTTCAACCGGCCGAACCTGAATTACCGCATCGTGCCGAAGTCGAAGGCGTATGCGCAATTGCTGGAGTTTCTGCGCTCACGCAAGGATGAGAGCGGCATCGTGTATTGTCAGGCACGGGCGACGACGGAGAAGCTGGCCGCGCAATTGCGTTTCGATGGCGTTCCTGCCGCGCATTATCACGGACAGATGGAGGCGGAGGAGCGGGCGAAGAATCAGGAGAAGTTCCTGCGCGATGAAGTGCGGGTGATCTGTGCGACGATCGCGTTTGGCATGGGCATCAACAAGCCGAACGTGCGTTTCGTGGTGCATCACGATCTGCCGAAGAACATCGAGAGTTATTATCAGGAGACCGGTCGTGCGGGACGCGATGGATTGCCCTCGGATTGCCTGCTGCTTTTCAGTGTGGGCGATGAGATGAAGCAGAAGAAGTTCATCTCCGAGAAGCCGAACGAGGAAGAGCAACGCGTCGCCTTGGAGCAACTGGCGTTGATGACGCATTACGCGGAGAGCAGCGAGTGCCGGCGCGTCGTGTTGCTGCGTTATTTCAGCGAGAAGTTTGAGGAGGAGAACTGTGGTGCTTGCGACAACTGCCTGGCACCGCGTGAGAAGTTCGATGGCACGGTGGCGGCGCAGAAGTTCATGTCGTGCGTGTTCCGCGTGAAGCAGAAGAGCGGTTTTGCTTTTGGGTTGAATCATATCGTGGAGGTGCTCACGGGTGCGGATACGGAGAACGTGCGGCGCTGGGGGCATGACACCTTGAGCACGTATGGCATCGGCAAGGAGCACAGCCGGAACGAGTGGCAGGGCATCGGACGTGAATTGGTACGGCTGGGATTCGTGAAGCAGTTGACCGGACAGTTCGTGACGTTGGAGCTGACGGCGGAGGGCGGGGCGGCCTTGAAAGAGCGCAAAGCCATCACACTCACGCGCCAGATGGAAGCGCCGGTGGTGAAGAAGGTGAAGCCGGGCCAGATCCAATGCGACGAAGGTTTATTCGATGTTTTGCGCGATCTGCGGCGCAAGCTGGCGGAAGAGCGCGGCGTGCCGAGTTACATCATCTTTGGCGATACTTCACTCCGCGAAATGGCGCGGAGTTATCCGGTCAGCAGCGATGAGTTCGCCAATATCTCCGGCGTGGGTGCGAAGAAGCTGGCGGAATTCAGTGACGTGTTCTGCGAGGCCATCCGCAATCATCTGAAGAACAATCCGCGTCAGACGTTTGCCGGGGGTAATACCGGGCAACTCATCCGCAAGATGCAGCGGGATCTGAGTCCGGAGACACTGGGGGATTCGCATTTCGTTTCACTCAAGATGTTTCGCGGGGGGCTTACGTTGGAGGAGATCGCGCGGGAACGAAAGATCGCGGTAGGAACGGTGGCTCAGCATCTGTCTAAGGCGATTGAATTGGGCGAGGCCGTGGATGTGGAGAAATTGGTGCCCAAGCGAAAGCAGGCGGCGATCTTGAAGGCGTTTGATCAATTTGGAATAGAAGCGCTCGGCCCGGTGAAGGATAAGTTGGGGGATGGGTATGATTATCCTGAGTTGCACATCATGCGGGCGGCAGCCCGGAGCGGGCAGGTGAGTTAAGGGGTGCGATTTTCTCGCGTTAGCGAGAGAAGATTCATAGGCACGGGTTTCAACCCGTGCCAGGAAGCCAAGAGAACGGTGTCACATAGTGACGCAAGATTTCCAATCGAAGAAGGGCCTCTTTTGTCGCCACGCGATGAGAAATTTAATAAAAGTGAACAGCGGCTTAAAGCCGATGCTATGAATCTTTTGTGCCTAACGGCACAAGAGAAAACTACTTAGCGCCCCAAGAGGACCTCGCCTTACGCGCCTTCTCGTCGCTGCGGCGTTTGGTGTTCTGGCAGAGGCGGCAGCGCGGCTCGAAATAGGTGTGACCGGATTTCAATTCGGAAGTGCGCCAGAATTCTTTCGTGAGCGGCCAGTCTTTCCAGCAGGCGATGCACCGTTTTTCCTTCGGCGGATGCTTCAGGGCGCGGACATCTTCGCAGCGTTCCGTGAGGGTCCGGCGCAGGCGCTCGGTGCGGGGATGCGGCCGATCTTCGTTGCCCTCATGAGCGTGGCGGTTGGCGGCGGCGCAAAGGCGGCACGTGTAGAGGTAATATGTCTTGTTCGTCTCCGCGTGCTTGGTGGCGGCGAAGAATTCCGGCGTCAGCGGCCAGTTCTCGCCGCATTGTTCGCAGCAGCGCTTTTCCAGCTTCGGTTTTTCACGGAGCAATTGCACACGGTGTGCTTTCAGTTCCTTCTCGTGTTCCTTGGCCTTTTCCTTGGCCCAGGCGGAGACGCGCTCGGAGACTTGTGCCCGGTATTCAGGATCGTGAAAGCGGGAGAGGGGATGGGCGGCGGTGGCGGCCCAGGAGCGTTTGATGCCCAGTTGCTTCAGCGTGCGGCGCACCCAGGAGATGGTGACGCTATACTTCTCCGCCACCACGTTCACCGGAATGTCGGCACCGTTACGACGCAGGAATTCAGTGGCCTGACGGCGGGCTTCGGGAGAGACGGAAACGCCGCGCTCATGGGCTTTGCGGGCGCGTTCGGAGTTCTCCGGTTTGGCTAGATGCATGCGGCGGATCTGCTGGGCGATGGCATCCACGGAGCGCACGCCGTGACCATTGGCCGCGAAGCAACCCAAACGATGAATCGACAGGGGACCATGACCGGTTTTGACCAGTTCGACGAGACGTTGCTTGTCTTCAGCTGTCCAACTAATGCCTGGCATGGGTACGATCTAAAGTATAGGGCAATTTTTTCTTCCGCTTAGACGGAAATAAGCGGGCGTTTATTCACTCAATTTTACGACTTGTTTGTATCCGGTTTTTCGCAGCGCGGTGAGGAGGGCGATGAGGCTTTCTGATATCTCTTGTCTGGCATGATCACTCGCTGTTTTAAAGTGTTTCAGTTCATGGTTCTGACCGGCAAAAGCGATGCCTAGTGTTTGGTTTTGAGCAGATTAGCGCAGGTCGGTGTATAGTTGAAATACTTGTTAGCTAACACTACGATAGGTTGAAACTATGGAACTTCATCAGCTCCGATATGTCGTGGCGGTGGCGAAGACAGGGAATTTTTCGCGTGCAGCGGAGCGTTGTCATGTGGCGCAACCGTCGCTCAGCCAGCAGATACAGAAGCTGGAGGATGAGCTGGGGCAGAGGCTGTTCAACCGCCTGAAGCGTGGGGTGAAGCTGACCGAAGCGGGTGAGAGCTTTTTACCACGGGCATTGCGGATACTTGAGGAAGTGGAAGCGGCGCGGCGTGAGGCGGAGGATACGCAGGCTTTGGTGCGGGGGACGGTGACGGTGGGGGCATTGCCGACGATCGCGCCGTATCTGTTGCCCAGTGTGATCGCGCGGTTTTCGGCCAAGTATCCTGGGATTGAGGTGGTGGTGCAGGAGGATACGACGGCGCGTTTGCTGAAGCTGGCGACGGCGTTTGAGGTGGACCTGGCGATCATGAGCCTGCCGATCGATGAGGCGGGTATCGAGGTGGAGAAGTTGTTCTCAGAAGAACTTGTCTTGGCGGTGCCACTGAATCATGCGCTGGCGAAGAAGAAATCAGTAAAGGTGGCGGACTTGGAAGATGAGCGGTTTATCCTGATGAAAGAGGGGCACTGCCTGGGAGATCAGGTGCTGGGGTTCTGCAATCGCCGGAATTTTCAGCCGAAGGTGAGTTGCCGCAGTGCGCAGATGGAGACGGTGCAGGCGCTGGTAGCCACGGGCTTGGGCATCTCGCTGGTGCCGCAGATGGCGTTGGATTCAGGCCCGACGAATCGTCCGGTGTATCGGTCCTTGGAAGGGACGAAGCCAGAGCGGGCGATCGTGGTGATCTGGCCGAAGCGGCGCGCGATGAGCCGGGCGGCGAAGGAGTTTTTGGGGTGTTTAAGGGAAGGGTGCGGGTGTAAGTAAGCGGCAAGCTGAAGGCTTGCGAGATAGTAGCCGGTGGTTGAGGAGGGACGACGATACCTCCGGTTGATTGATGGATAAACACGACCCAGAATGGGTCGCAGAAACGTGAGTTTTTGAGGGGAAGCATTTTTCTGGCATCCCTTCTGGATGCTTTTAGATATCGAAGCTATCCGGAGGTGTCGCTTCCGATGGTCGCTCAAGCTCCAGCTACTGTCTGGCAATCCTTCGGATTGCGGCCAAAAGCGTGGTGAAGTAGCGGGAGTTGTTGAGGCATGCGAGAGTATGCTGGTGAGTGGAGCGCGGCTTCTAAGCCGCTTCAACTCTCGCAAGTCAGATGACGAAAAGAATGTTAGGAACATAGTCATTTAACACAAATGCTTCTTCACTCCGCTTTTGCCTATGAACATTGAAGCGGCTTAAAAGCCGCGCTCCTTTTGCGTTGGGCACTCGTGTAATGATTTGAAAGGTTCTGCGTCTGCTGGGTTAAATGAATTGAAATGAAACCGCTCGAAGAACAGTTGATGGCGCAGTTGGAGATGTTCACCGCGTTTGCCCGGAAGCGGGTGAATGATCCGGAGCTGGCGGCGGATGTGGTGCAGGAGAGCTTGTTGAAGGCCGTGAAGTCGGCGGAGCAATTGCGCGAGGAGGAGAATGTCACGGCGTGGTTTTATCGTATCTTGCGGCGGACGATCATTGATTTGTATCGGCGGAAAGCGGCGAACAAGCGGGCGATGGAGGCATTGGAAGCTCATATGGACGCGCCCGCTGACAAGGAAGAGGAGCGGACGGCGTGTGCGTGTGTGGCGGGATTGGTGCCGACTTTGAAGCCGGAGTATGGAGATTTGGTAAAACGGCTGGATTTAGAGGGGGAAGCGCCGGAAATGGTAGCCAAAGCGTTGGGCGTAACGCCGAATAATCTGCGGGTAAGACATCATCGGGCGCGGCTGCAGCTCAAAGAGAAGGTGGAGGCGGTGTGCCAGATGTGTGCGAAACATGGGTGTATGGATTGCACGTGTGGGGAGAAGGCGTGAAGATGATGTTCTTGACCTGACAAAAATAGAGGCGTATCAACCTGAAAATGAGTCTCCGCACAGAAACTCCTGCTGGTATTTGCAAGGAAGTAATCCTGTTTGCGGCGATTGGTATTCCTCTGATGATTGTCTTTAATGATGGCTACTTTTCAATTCTCGGAGACATACTTGTGATGATGACCTTGATTCGACTGGTGGAACTGTTGCTTTGCATCCGTCGAGGTCAGCAGCACATGTGATCGTTTTTACGATTTTGAGTCTACTCCAAGGGTTTTCTCCTTCGCTTATGCTGCTTTAACTCCCAAATTTGAAGCGTTCTAGGTGTCATTTTCACCTGATTAAAATTCACTGCTCAGATGCTTCGACGGCGGCCGGTTGAGGACAGCCAGCCCTACCTAGGGCGACACTTTTCTGAGGACGCATTTCACTTTGTTTTTGGGAAGTAAAATTTGTGAAAAAATTTCATGACAATCCTGAAAAAAGGGTTGCGAGGGGGTGGAAAACGATACTATTCGTAGTATGTAATTTTTACACGACACACAATTAGTAGTGTGTCTTTGTCGGCAAGTGCCTTCAGCTTGGGCTGGAGGATGATAGGGAACCGGGTGAAAATCCCGGGTGGTGGCGCCGCTGTATCGAGCGACGACTGTTCCCGCCAGAAATGGCAGCCAAAAGGCCCGTTTTTCGGGCTTTTAAAGGCGGAACGGAAGAACGACCTCGGAGCCAGAAGACCTGCTTGCTGACACTCATCGGACCGGCCTACGGGCTGGCGACAGTCGCGCCAACGACTGGATGGGGGAATCGGGCTGGCCGTAAGCCGTCGCGCGAAGCGTGATGCAGGCACCTGCCATCCTCCTGTAGATCGAAGAAATGCAGGCTGCCTTGGCGGGTGGTGTGCCGAAGTCGCCGTGAACCAAAAGTTCGCGGTATAGCCCATGATCAAAGACCTTTCGTTTGAGACCGACGACATTTCGGCTTCTGAGCAGGACGCCCACGTAGTCTATCAGTTCCGCAACAAGACCTTCCGCCTGAACAAGACCAAGGCGCGCGAGCGTCTGGCGGGCAAGAAGGTCATCAACGGTCTGAAAACGGCCGAGCTGAACGTCCTGCCGCTCAAGTATCCCGAGGCCTACCGCATCTACAAGCAGATGAAGGCCAACCACTGGGAGCCGGACGTGATCGACATGTCCAAGGACGCCCATCAGTGGAACACGGGCGCGCTTACCCCCAAGGAGCGCTGGATCATCGAGATGGGTGTAGGCTATTTCTCGGCGGCGGAAGGCATCGTGGGTGATTCCGTGCTGCACGTCATTGAGGACAATCTCACGGCGGCGGAACTGAAGCATGCTTCCTTGCGGCACATCGCCGAGGAGAGCATCCACATGGACTCGCTGCTGCACATCATCGGCAGCTTGAACATCGACTTGGACGAAGTGACGGCGAAGTTCAACGACATCCCCAGCATCCAGCGCAAGAACGCCTACATCATGCGGCAGATGCCGGAGCTCAAGATGGGCTTGGATCTGACGGTCACGGCGAACAAGCAGAAGTTCGCGAAGGCCATCTTCGGCATCACGCAAGTGATGGAAGGCACGCAATTCTACGCGCTCTTTGCGATGGTGCTCTCGCTGCATCGCCAGAACAAGATGACGGGCATCGGCCAGATGTTCCAATACACCTTGCGTGATGAATCGAATCACATCGCCTTGGGCCGGTATATCCTGACGGAACTCATCGAAGAGAATCAGGACATCTGGACGCCGGAATTCCGCGCGGAACTCGTCGAGTTCATGCGTGAAGGCGTGGAGCTGGAAAAAGAATTCGTGCGGGATTGCCTGCCGGAAGACCAAGTGGGCTTGAAGCAGTCGGATTTCATCAGCTACGTGGATTATAATGCGGACCGCCGCCTGACGTCCTTGGGCCTGCCTGCGTTGTCCAACGTGAAGACGAATCCCTTCGGCTGGCTGGATGAGGTGATCTTCCTGCGCAAGGAAAAGAACTTCTTCGAGACGCGCGTGACGGAGTATCAGACGAGCGGCAGCGTGAAGAACGCGGCGGAAGATGACTTGGTCTAAGCTGATTCACCATGGGAGTACAACCCGATTATTGGATCCGCAAGATGGCCCGCGAACACGGGATGATCGAGCCGTTTGAAGACGGTTTGGTTCGCCGCAGCGAAGCGGGGCCGATCATCAGTTACGGCCTGTCCAGTTACGGTTACGACCTGCGCGTGGCAAATGAATTCAAGGTGTTCACGAATGTGTATAACGCGATCGTGGACCCGAAACATTTCGATGAGCGTTCGTTCGTGGACATCTCGGGCGATTCCTGCCTGGTGCCGCCGAACTCGTTCGCGCTGGCGCGCAGTGTGGAGTACTTCCGCATCCCGCGCGGGGTCATCACGCTGTGCGTGGGCAAAAGCACGTATGCGCGGTGCGGCATCATCGTGAACGTGACGCCGTTCGAGCCGGAGTGGGAAGGTCATGTGACCCTGGAGATCTCGAACACGACGCCTTTGCCGGCGCGCATCTATGCGAACGAGGGACTGGCGCAGGTGCTGTTCCTCGCGGGCGAGGAATTGTGCGAGACGAGCTACAAAGATCGCAAAGGCAAGTATCAGGCGCAGCGGGGCATCGTAGGTCCGCGCGCTTAAGGAAATTTTTAGACACGAAAGCGGTTTCAAGCCTGAGAGCGGACTGGGAATTGCTTTCGTGAGAAGATGTTAACGACTGAACCGAACCAGCAACCATGAGCAACGAAACAATTGAAGCGCCGACGCTGAATCTCAGCACGGCCGGCGAGACAGTGGGGATGCCGCAGGTCATCCGCCGCGACTTGACCTCCGACGCGTCCGGCAAGCCGCGCGTCGTGGGGTGGATGGGCCACAAGATCGCGCAAGCCGTGCGGGCCGCCGCCGTGGCTTGCGGGGTGGATGAATCCCTCGGTGCGCATGTGCAGGCGGAGATCGAGTTCCGCCTGAAGCGCGACCGGCCGCTGTTCCTGCACATCGAGCAGTTGCAGGACATGGTCGAAGAGACGCTCATGGAGCTGAACCAAGGCAAGGTGGCCTTGGCTTACGCGAAGTATCGCGCGAAGCGGGCGGTGCTGCGTGAGCTGGAAGAGAACAAGGTGGGCCGTCCGGTGGATGATGGTTCCCAGCTGGAACTGGCCACGCCCGATCAATTGACCGACCTGAAGGCGCGCCTGTCATTCGCCCGGATCGGCCTGAAGCCGCAGTTGCCGGAGGAAGAATTGATCGCGCGTCTGTTGCGCAGTGTTTCCTTGAATCTCAGCCCGGAAGAGCGGCGTGACACCATCATCCTGAATGCAAAATCGCTTTTGGATGCGGATTCCGATGCGCGTTTTTACGCGGCGCGAGTGCTGCTCAGCTACATCTACGAGGAGACGTTGCCGTGGAAGATGGCGGATGGTCCGGAAGCGTTGAAGGAAGCGCATAAGAAGGCGTTCCTTGATTACATCCCGCACGGGATCAAGCTCGGCCGCCTAGATCCGAAACTGGCAGAGTTCAATCTCAAGCAACTGGCGGAAGCGCTGGATCCGTTCGCGGACTTGCAGTTCGACTACATCGGCATCCAGACGCTGTATGATCGTTACCTGATCCACACCGCTGATCCGGTGACGAATCGCAAGCGCCGGCTGGAAGCGCCGCAGATCTTTTGGCTGCGCGTGGCGATGGGCCTCGCGCTCGGTGAGAAGGAACGCGAAACGCGCGCGGTGGAATTTTACAGCATCTACAAGACGCGTCGGGCGTGCAGTTCTACGCCCACGTTGTTCAACGCGGGCACGCAACGTCCGCAGCTCTCGAGCTGCTACCTGTTGTATTGCGGCGACAGCATCGAGGAGATCACGGAGACGTGGCGCCGGTTCTCGCACTTGTCCAAGTGGGCAGGCGGCTTGGGCTGCTCATGGACGGCGATCCGAGGTGCGGGCGCGCACATTCATGGCACGAACGGCGAAAGCTCAGGTGTCATTCCTTTCCTGAAGGTGTCGAATGACATCGCCATCGCGGTGAACCAGGGTGGCAAGCGTCCGGGTGCTCTTTGCTCTTACCTGGAACTCTGGCATGCGGACATCGAGGACTTCCTCGACTTGCGCAAGGAGACGGGTGATGACCGTCGCCGTACGCATAACATGAACACGGCGCATTGGATCCCTGATGTGTTCATGAAGCGCCTCAAGATGATCTCTGACGGCAAATTGCCGAAGGATGCGACATGGACGCTCTTCCGCACGAATGAAGTGCGCGATCTGCCGGAGCTGTTCGGCCAGGCGTTCGAGCAACGTTACGAGCAGTATGAGCGCATGGTGGATGAGGGCATCATCTGGGGCCGCAAGGTCCGCGTGTTGCAACTCTGGAAGCGCATGCTGGAGATGCTCTTCGAGACCGGTCATCCGTGGATGACGTGGAAAGACCCGGCCAATGTGCGCAATCCGCAAGATCATTGCGGCGTGATCCATAACTCGAACCTCTGCACGGAGATCGAGTTGAACACGAGCAAGGACGAAGTGGCGGTGTGCAATCTCGCGAGCGTGAACCTGGCGGCGCACTTGCTGCCGGACGGCAAGCTGGATCACAAGAAGCTGCAAGAAACGATCCGCGTGGTGATGCGGATGCTGGACAACGTCATCGACATCAACTTCTACCCGGTGGAAGCGGCGGCGAACTCGAACTTGCGCCATCGTCCGGTGGGCCTGGGCGTGATGGGCATGCAGGATGCGCTGTATGACAAGCACATCCCGTTCGATACGCCCGAAGCGGTGGCGTTCAACGATGAGGCGATGGAAGCGATCGCTTACTACGCTTACACGGCTTCAACCGAGCTGGCGGCGGAGAAGGGTGTTTACAGCACTTACAAAGGTTCCAAGTGGGATCGTGGCATGTTGCCGTTGGACACGCTGAACTTGCTGGAGAAGGAACGCGGATTGCCGATCCCGACGGATCGCACCTCGCGCCTGCCTTGGGACAAGCTGCGCGAAGAGATCAAGAAGCATGGCATGCGGAACTCGAACTGTCTGGCCATCGCGCCGACGGCGACGATCTCCAACATCATGGGCTGCACGCCGTGCATCGAGCCGACGTACAAGCATATCCATACGAAGTCGAACCTGAGCGGTGAATTCATCCGCACGAATGATTATCTCATCCGTGACTTGCAGAAGCTCGGCCTGTGGGATGAGCAGATGCTGGGTGATTTGAAGTATTTCGATGGCAGCGTGCAGGGTATCGAACGTATCCCGGCGGACTTGCGCCGCCTGTATAAGACGGCTTTCGAGATCGCGCCGACGTGGATCTTGCAATGCGCGGCGGTGCGCCAGAAGTGGATCGATCAGGCGCAGAGCACGAATCTGTGGCTCGCTGAGCCGGATGCGCGTGCCGCGAGCTTCATGTATCGCGAGGCGTGGGAACGTGGTCTGAAGACGACGTATTATCTCCGCACGCTGAACAAGAGTGCGATCGACAGTGCGAACCGGGATCGCAAGCCGGCGGCGACGGAAGAAGCGAAGCCGCGCAAGGAATACACGGAATCCGAGAAGATGGCGTGCTCCATCGAGGCGATGCGGAACGGTGGCACGTGTGAAGCGTGCCAGTAAGGTCGCGATAGCAGATTGAGATTATCAGGGCGGTTGGAATGAAGATCCCAACCGCCTATTTCTTTTGTTGGCTGTGGTGATGAGAAATTTTCGAATCGTCGATGAATCTGGGGCTGCTGCGGCTGGTTCCCCTTGCGGGAACACAGCCGCGGTCCAATGGTTACGCGGAGAGGAGG
Source organism: Verrucomicrobiota bacterium (assembly GCA_023431185.1). Taxonomy (GTDB): domain Bacteria; phylum Verrucomicrobiota; class Verrucomicrobiia; order Limisphaerales; family JAEYXS01; genus JAEYXS01. Next base: position 102,197 of record JAEYXS010000124.1, on the reverse strand, counting down.
TTGTCCAAATCTAGTGGTGCGGTGATCATGGCGAGTTCGCCATTTGCGCTCCGGGGCCATTCGGGTTCAGGGCGGTCCCAGTAGAGTTCTACGCCGTTTTGATCGGGTTCGCGGCCTTGTTGCTTGTCCTGGTGCTAATACCGGGCATCGGCCAGTGTGGCGCGAGTGGGGTAGAGGATGGCGAGGTGGTAGAGGCCGGTGGTGCCGGGAGCGGGCGGTTTGCCACCGAGGCTTTCCCACGTGTTCAGGCCGATGTGATGATGATAACCGCCTGCGGAGATGAAGGCGGCCTGGCGTCCGTAGCGTTGGGTGAGCTGGAAGCCGAGCACGCCGCAGTAGAAATTCAGGGCACGATCCAGGTCGGCGACTTTCAGGTGGACGTGGCCGATGCGGACGCCGGGATGGATGACGGGTGATGTCATAGCCGGAAGATAGCAGACCTTTTTAGAAAACGTCAGAAATCTTCCCGGGAATCCACTCAACTGTTTCGATAGTCACACAATTCTTCCATGACCGTCGGGATTTCACGCAGGGAGAAATCTACGAAAGCACGGACCCGGCCCGGCAGATGACGATGGGGCAGGTGAACTACGTGCAAGTCAAACTCGCTCATGCTCCATTCCGGCAGGACGGGAACCAGTGAACCTTCGGCCAGTTCGCGTTGGATTAGCCACGCGGGCAGCATCGTGAAGCCTACGCCAGTGCGGGCAGCTTCACGCAGGGCAGTGACGCCATCCAGCAGCATCACCGGCTTCAACGAGATGGTGTGCGATTTGCCACCGCGAAACAGCGTCACCCGGTCGCGGGAGTAGAAGTGTGGCTGGAGGATGCCCAACCAGGGGAGTTCTTTCAGGTCGGACGGGGATTTAGGGATGGTGTGTTTTTCCAGCAGTTTGGGCGACACGACCAAATGGCGTTTCAGGGAGCAGACTTTGCGGGCAACGACAGATTTGTCGGTCGGTTCCCCCACCAGTACGCCGCAATCAAACCCTTCTTCCACGAATTTCGTGGGGCGGTTGATGAGGTGCAGTTCGCTGGTGACTTGCGAATGGGTGGCGCAGAACTTGGCCAGCACCCGGGTGACGATCCATTGGCCGAAGTCCACGACGGAGACCACGCGCAGGTGTCCGCGGGGGACAGTCCGGTCTTCTTGCAAACGTTCGGCAGCGGTCTCGGCCAGCCCGAGAAGATTCCGCGCGTCCTGCAGCAGATTGCGCCCGGCCTGGGTCAAGCTCATGGTGTGGGTGTCCCGGCGGATGAGGGGAACACCCACAGAATTCTCCAACTGGCGCAACTGCCGGCTCAGCGTTGGCTGCGAAATATTCAAGACGCGGGCGGCGGAGGAGATGCTGCCGCTCTCCACGATGCGCACAAAAGCCCGCAGTAACCGCAGATCATCCAATCTGGTCATGCAATAAACGTATAACCGATATGCCTTGCTGACATCTAGCCAAAATATGGGAACAGGGCAGATTGGTCCGTCTATGTGGGATAGCACCTCAGCTAATTTGACTGACCAAGCGAGCACCAAGCGCAGAACCCTCTGGATGGCGGGCGGTTTGCTGCTTCTGTCCATCTTGGCGATACCGTTGATTTCAGAGGCGGCGGAGGCACCTCCATTTGCCAAAGTGACGGTGGCGACGCCTATTCCCAAAGAGATTGATGAATGGGATGAGTTCACCGGGCGGCTGGCCTCAGTGGAAACGGTCGAGGTCCGGGCGCGGGTTTCCGGCTTCTTGGAGAAGGTACATTTCCAGGAGGGTGCGGATGTCAAAGCCGGGGATTTACTCGTCTCACTTGATGCCCGTCCCTTTCAGGCGGTCGTGGATCGGCTGGAGGCGGAATTGATCCGGGCCAAGACGCGGGCGGAGTTGAGCCGGTTGGAAGCCAAGAATGCGGATTCCCTCTTCAAGAGCCGGGCCATCTCGCAGGAAGAGTATGAGCAGCGCACGAAGCAGGCCACCGAGTCCGACCAGAATGTGCGGGCGGCGGAAGCCGGTTTGCGGGCGGCCAAGCTGGATCTGGAATTCACCGAGGTGCGGGCACCGATCTCCGGTCGGATTAGCAATGCTCGGGTCACCGCCGGCAATCTGGTGATGGGGGGGGGCAATGCGGGGTCGGTGTTGACGACGATCGTTTCACTTGACCCGATCTATTGTTACATCGAGGTGGATGAGCGTTCGGCATTGAAGTATCGTGAGCTTTACCGGCAGGGCAAACGTGACAGCGCCTTGTTCAAAAAGATTCCTGCTCGCATGGGGTTGGCGACTGATACGACCTTTCCGCACAACGGCACAGTTGACTTCGTGGACAACCAGTTGAATCCCAGCACGGGTACCATCCGGGCACGGGCGGTGTTTCCGAATGCCGACAAGCTCATGGCGCCGGGTTTCTTTGCGCGGGTGCAGATTCCGGGGACGGGCGTGTATCAGGGCATGCTGATCCGAGATTCAGCCATCGGTAATGATCAGGGGCGCAGCTATGTGATGCTGGTGGATGATAAGAACACGGTGGTTTACCGGCCGATCAAAGTGGGGCCGATGATCGATGGCTTCCGCGTGGTAAGGGAGGGCTTAAAGGCGACGGACCGGGTCATCATCAATGGCATGATGGCGGTGCGGTCCGGGGTGCAGGTGAGCGCCGAGACGGCGGTCATGCAATCCGCCACTGAGGGCAACTCCAGCAACGGTACCCGATGAATTTCTCACGCTTTTTCGTCGATCGCCCCATCTTTGCGGCGGTGCTGAGCATCGTCATCACGATGCTGGGGGCATTGTCCTACCTGGTTCTGCCGGTGGCGCAGTATCCGGATGTGGTTCCGCCGACAGTGGTGGTCACCGCGACCTATCCGGGTGCGGATGCGAAGACGCTGGCTGAGGTGGTTTCGACGCCGTTGGAGCAGGAAATCAATGGCGTGGAGAACATGCTCTATGTTTCCTCCTCCTCGACGGCGGATGGTCGCGTGCAGATCACGGTGACCTTCAAGCTCGGCACGGACCTGGATCAAGCGCAGGTGCTCGTCCAGAACCGGGTGAACGCCGCTTTGCCACGTTTGCCGGAGGATGTGCGGCGCCTGGGTGTGATGGCACAGAAGCGTTCGCCGGACCTGACATTGGCAGCGCAGTTCTACAGCCCGGATGGCTCACGTGATGTGTCTTATCTGGCGAATTACGTGACGTTGCAGGTGCAGAATGAGATCGCCCGTCTGCCCGGCGTGGCGGAGGCATCGAGCTTGGGCGGTCTGGATTACTCCATGCGCCTGTGGCTGGACCCCGACAAGATCGCTTCCCGCCAATTGACGGCGGGTGATGTGGTGCGCGCAGTACGGGAGCAGAATGTGCAGGTGGCGGCAGGCAGTCTTGGCCAACAACCGGCTCCGGCGGGAACAGCGTTTCAATATACGCTCACCGCGCAAGGCCGTTTGGTGACGGTGGAACAGTTCGAGGACATCGTCGTTAAAACCGGTGAGGCGGGCGATGTGGTGCGGCTGAAGGATGTGGCCCGTGTGGAGCTGGGGGCGAAAGATTACGCCTCCAAGACCTACATGGACGGCAAGAATGCCGTATCTTTGCGTGTGTTTCAGTTGCCGGGCAGCAATGCTTTGGACACGGCCGACGATGTTTACCGTGCGCTGGCACGCTTGAAAGAACGCTTCCCGCCAGGGGTGGATTACCGGATCAATTACGACACGACGCAGTTCGTGCGTGCCTCGATGAAGTCGGTGCTGGTGACGTTGATCGAGGCGGTGCTGCTGGTGGTGATCGTGGTGGTGGTGTTCTTGCAGACGTGGCGGGCGTCCATCATTCCGCTGCTGGCGGTGCCGGTATCGCTTATCGGCACGCTGGCGGTCATGAAGCTGTTTGGTTTCTCGTTGAACAATCTCTCTCTGTTCGGTCTGGTGCTGTCCATCGGTATCGTGGTTGATGATGCGATCGTAGTGGTGGAGAACGTAGAGCGTAACATCGCAGAAGGGTTGAACCCGCGCGAGGCGACCATCAAGGCGATGGGTGAGGTGAGCGGGGCGGTCATCGCCGTGGCGTTGGTGTTGTGCGCGGTGTTTGTGCCTACGGCGTTCATCAGCGGCATCACGGGACAGTTCTACCAGCAGTTCGCGCTGACCATCGCGGTCTCGACGGTCATCTCGGCCTTCAACTCGCTGACACTGAGTCCCGCTCTCTGCGCGTTGCTTTTGCAGCCGCATCACAAGAAGACGGACATCGTGACCCGCCTACTGGATTTCCTGTTCGGCTGGTTCTTCCGGCTGTTCAACAAATCGTTCGTCTGGGCTTCGGCATTTTATGGAAACATGGTGCGCCGGTTCCTGCGGATCAGCGTGTTGGTGCTGCTTGTTTATGGCGGTTGCGTCTGGCTTTCCTCGGTGACCTTCAAAGCGGTTCCGACCGGTTTCATCCCGTCACAGGACATGGGTTACCTGATCTGCGTGGTGCAATTGCCGGACGGGTCGTCCTTCGAGCGCACGGATGCGGTGGTGAGGAAGGTGGACGCCATCGCGCAGAAGATTCCGGGGGTGGCCCATACGTTCGCCATCTCGGGTTATTCCTCCGTCTTGCAAGCGAACCAGCCGAACGTGGGGGCGGCGTTCTTCGTGTTGGACAAGTTTGAGAACCGTAAAGATCCCAATCTGAAGGGCGAGAAACTGCTGGCGAACATCCGGCAGCAACTGGCCCAGATCCAGGACGCGCGGGTGATCGTGCTGCCGCCGCCGGCCTTGCGCGGTCTAGGCAGTGCGGGTGGCTTCCGTATCCAGGTGCAGGATCTCAACAATGCGGGGCTGGAATCGTTGCAAGTCGCGACGAGCCGGTTGCTGGAGGCGATGCAGAAGGATCCGGAGCTGATCTCGCTCATCACGGGTTTTCGCGCGAATGTGCCGCAATATAACATCCGCATCGACCGGACGCAGGCGAAGACGATGGATGTCTCGCTGGCGGACATCAACGAGGCGTTGCAGGTCTATCTGGGCTCCATCTACGTGAATGACTTCAACCTGTTCGGACGCACGTATCAAGTGATGGCGCAGGCGGACCCGCTCTACCGCGTGAATCCGGAGGACATCAACCGTTTGAAGACACGCAATGGCAAGGGCGAGATGGTGCCTCTCAGCGCCTTGGTGGAAGTGACCAAGGTGGGTGGGGCGGATCGCGTCCAGCGTTACAACCTGTATTACTCGGCGGATATCAACGGCAACACGCTGCCGGGGGTCAGCTCAGGCGAGATGATCGCGAAGGTGGAAAAGCTGGCCAAAGAAAATCTGCCGGACGGGTTTAGCATCGAGTGGACGGACCTGACGTATCAGCAGATCCTCGCGGGTAACACGATCGTCTATATCTTCCCGTTGTGCGTGGTGTTCGTGTTCCTCGTGCTGGCGGCGTTGTATGAGAGCTGGGGCTTGCCGCTGGCGATCATCTTGATCGTGCCGATGTGCTTGCTCTCCGCGCTGGGCGGGGTGTGGCTGAAATCGATGGATAACAACGTCTTCACGCAGATCGGCTTGGTGGTGCTGGTCGGTCTGGCGGCGAAGAACGCGATTCTGATCGTGGAATTTGCGAAGCAGCGGCAGGATGCGGGCATGAACCGCTTCGATGCGGCAGTGGAAGCGTGCCGGTTGCGCTTGCGGCCCATCTTGATGACCAGCTTTGCGTTCATCTTGGGCGTGCTGCCCTTGGTGCTGGCAACGGGGGCCGGTGCGGAGATGCGGCGGGCGCTGGGCACGGCGGTGTTCTACGGGATGATCGGGGTGACGATCTTCGGTCTGATCTTTACGCCGGTATTCTATGTGGTGATCCGCAAATTCTCCGAACGGAAGAAGGCGGCGGAACCAATCGCAGAAAGCGCCACCACTCACTCTGAAACGGGACATTGATCATGTTTGCACGGATAAAAAAATGGATGCCAGCCTTGCTGGTCTTGGTGTTGGCGGCAGCCAGCGGTTGCCAGGTTGGGCCGAAGTATCAGGCGCCCAAGGCGACGGCACCGGCGGCTTTCGGCAACTTGCGGGCGAGTGCCACGACGAACCAGGTCGAGGCGGAGTGGTGGCAGGGGCTGAAGGATGAGAAGCTGACGCAACTGGTGCAGCAGGCCTCGACGAACAATCACGACATCAAAATCTTTACGGCACGACTGCTGGAGGCGAGGGCACTCTGGCGGGAAGCGCGGTTTGATTATTACCCGACGGCAACGGCGAATGCTTCGTATCAGAATTCGCAATCGAGTCTGGCGACGAATCCGAATGAATCACGCAGCGGGCGGCATCGGCAGCTCTATCAGGCGGGGCTGGATGCGTCATGGGAGTTGGATCTGTTCGGCGCGGTGCGGCGCAGTGTGGACGCAGCCAAAGCCACGGTGGAAGCGGTGGAAGCGGATCGTGATTCCGTGCTGGTGAGTGTGCGGGCGGAAGTGGCGATCAACTATCTGCTGCTGCGGGGTGGGCAGGCTCAGCTCGATGTGGCGCGGCGCAATGCGACGAACCAGGTGGAGACCTTGCGCGTGGCGGAGGCGCTGCTGAACGGAGGGCGCGGCACGCAGTTGGACGTGGCGCGGGCGAAGACGTTGCTCAGCACGACGCTGGCATCCATCCCGCCGCTGGAAGCAGCGATCGACCGGACGATCCATCGGCTGTCGGTGTTGACGGGGCAGGTGCCGCGGGCATTGGCGGAGAGTCTGTTGAAGGAAGCGCCGTTGCCGGTCTTGCCGAGAGAACTGGCTATGCTGGAGCCGACCGAGTTGCTACGTCGGCGTCCGGATATCCGGGCGGCGGAGCGTGCTTTGGCGGCGGCGACAGCACGCATCGGGGTGGCGACGGCGGATCTGTTTCCACGGGTGAGTTTCAACGGGCGCATGGCGCTAGAGGCCACGCGGTTCTCAGGCTTTGTGGATTCGGGCAATGAGGCGTGGGCATTCGGGCCGCGAATCACGTGGGCGGCGTTTGACCTCGGGCGAGTGCGGGCGCAGATCAAGGCGGCAGATGCGCGGGCGGAGGGTTCCCTGAACATCTACGAGCAGACAGTGCTGCTGGCGCTGGAGGAGACGGAAAACGCGTTGACGTCGTTTGGCCGTGAACAGGTGCGGCTGGGGCATCTGCGGGATGCAGAGGCGGCGGCGCGCGAGGCGGCCTTGCTGGCGCGGAAACGGTATCAGGATGGTGTGTCGGACTTTCTTACGGTGCTGGATGCGGAGCGGACCTTGTTGAGCTCACAGGAGCAGCATGTGTTGAGTCAGGTGAGCGCGGCGACTGCGCTGGTGAGCGTTTATAAGTCGATGGGTGGCGGGTGGCCGGATGCGTTGCGCTAGGGGATGCAGAAGAAGGTCGAATAAAGAAAGAGGAGGCTAAGCATCCCATCTGCCCGGTCCTTTCGTCCATCTTACGATATAGGAGAAGGAGATAGCATTTGTGCTTCGGCGGGGCATTCGGTTTTCTTCGGCTGCGTTTCTGCTCCTGGTCGGCGGTTGATTCACGACATGGTTCGAGATTGGCGGCCGATGACAGCGACGGTGATGATTTGGCGTTGGAGGGCTGGCGAGGGGTTGGTGCGGGAAGTGTGGAGTGGTGGGCAGAGTGCCCAGAACAGGATGCTATCGCGAGTGTAAGATCAAGCAAACTGGTTGGTAAGCCGCTTTGAGGGAATGGGGTTAGTGGGATTGATGAGACGAATGGGAAGCATCGAATCTCGAGTGGCCAGTCATGGCTACAGACCTTTGTCGCGGTCCATGGAGCGGGAAATCACGCTGCCATGTGCGGTAGAGGCGGGGCGGCGCATGAGGAAGTAGGCGGTGAGTATGGCACCGGCGAGAAAGAGGCAGCCGAAGCCGAGCTTGAGCCAATCGGGTTCGCTGGCGGGAGGAACGACCACGGCGGTCTGGGCGAGTTGGGCGGCGGAATCGACGGCCTTGCTGGCAGCGACTGCGGCAGCGGGGGTGGGAGTTGGAGCGGTTTGTTGAACTTGGGTGGCAACGGGTTTCTCTGCGGGTTTGGCGGGTTCGGTTTTGAGGGTAACGATATCGGAGGGCTTCACCACGTCTTCTGGACGTGAGGCGGTGATGGCGACGACTGGTTCCGTCAAGGTCGGCTTGGGGCTAGGCGAGGGTACTGGGGTCGGGGCGGAGGCGGCGGGTGTGGTTGACACAACCGGAGGTTTGGGTGGCTCAACGGTAGTTGTTTGGGGCTGTGGTCTGGGAGCGGGCACCAACTTGGGTGCTGGTGAAGGAACGGGGGCGCTGGCGGGTTTTGCTTCGGGCGGAGGTTGCACGGTTGGTTTCGGAGCGACTGCCACGGGAGCATTCGTCTTGGCGGTGGTTGGCTTGATGGGGCCTTTGACGATGATGGAGGCTGGGGGTGCTTTTTTCGGAGCGGGATCAGCTTCGGTCACGGGCTTGGTTGCCGTAGTGGCGGGTTTGGTGGCTTTGGCCACGGAGTTGGTTGGGGGAGTCGTGCCCGGTTTGGGTTTGCGCGGGAAGTGAGGGATGCTCGGAGCTCCGCCTGCGGCATCGACTGCCCAGGCGACCGGCTGGTTGTCTTGAACGACCAAGGCGGTGACGAAGGGCCGCTCGTTCTTAATCATGTCCTTGTAGAACTGCCGGTAAATCGCGGTGATCTGCAGATCAAAAGGTGTGCCAAACATCACCCCGCTGCCATCGTGCAGGATCAGGATGGTGAGGTCGTCGGCATGCTGGGCGACCAGTTTGATTTTCTTCACGGCCTCTTCCAATTGGGCTTTACCCTGATACTTTATCCGGCGGATTTGCTGGTCGATGGCCTGGGCTTGGGTGCGGGCGAGGCTGGGCTGCCAGATCATGGGCGGGGTGAAGGCGGTGTCCACCTCATCGGCGAAGGTCCAGACCGCATAGAGATCGCCTGGTTGCATCCGGCCGAAGATGCCGTCCACGACGAGATCATGGACCACGGTGGGCATCACTTCGTCCAGGCGCTTCATGTTGTAGGAAGTATCCACCAAAATCAGGAAGCGGAAGGGGGGCGGTTTAGGGGCGGTGGTTTGTGCCGGCGTGGAGACGCACAGTAGCAAGGCCAGGGCAAGCAGGACTAAGCGCAAAAGTTTCATCGGCCAGCGTTCTTAAAGCGGTTCATTTCCCGGCGATTATAGTTTTCCACGTCGGCATGCAGGTCTGCCAACGCCGAGTGAACCATGTTGATGAAGTTGGTGCAACTCGCCGCTGAGGCACCGAAATTGATGACCGTGTCCCTTTCGGCGTAATCATCCGTGACGACGAGCACCTCGCCATACTCCTTCATGCGGTAGGCGGCGCGTTCGATGAGGTCATCGGCGGTGTTGCCCACGCCGGAGTAGAGAATCTCCATTTCCGGCGAAGATTGTGGTTTGGGCGTGCCCGAGGGGGCGCGAGAACCGTCGAATACGACCGTGATGGGGGTGCCGATGGCGTCGCGATAGCGGGTCAGTACATGGATCAGCTCGTCCCGGGCGATCGCGGAATGGCGGGCCTTGCCGGGCGCGATCTCCGGCCAGTTATGTAACAGGCTGTAACCATCTACGAGTATCCGTACTAACGCCATGGAATCAGCCTAGCACCAAGGTAAGGAGGTAAAAAGCCCCAAATCCATCCGGACATTTCGGTTTGATTTGAAGCTTGAATAATACCCCGTCCGCGCAATGACTATCTGCCGCATGAAAGCTAAAGCACCGGTGCCAGTGACAGTCTTGACGGGCTTCCTCGGAGCGGGGAAGACCACGTTGCTGAATCATATCCTGACGCAGCCCCACGGTTACCGGGTGGCCGTCATCGTCAATGAATTCAGCGAGGTGAATGTAGACAGCCGCCTGCTGGTGAATGCCGATGAACAGGTGATCGATCTGAACAACGGTTGCCTGTGCTGCCGTGTGCGGGGCGACCTGGTCAAGAGCCTGACCATGCTCATCAATCATAACAAGCGGTTCGACTACCTGCTCATCGAGACCACCGGTCTCGCGGACCCCAGCCCTGTGGCGCATACGTTTTTCATTCCTGAACTTGCCGACAAGGTTCGTCTGGATGGCATCGTGACCGTGGTGGATGCTCCGCATGTGGAGAAGGAATTGGAACAGGCTCCGGAGACCCGCCAACAGATTGCCTTTGCCGACGTCCTGCTGTTGAACAAGACGGATCTCGTTTCACCCGATGACTTGGCGCGCATCGAGCATCGGCTCCGCCACATGAACCAGTTAGCGAAGATCTACCATACGCAACGCTCCCAGATCGATCTCGGCAAGATCCTCAACCTCAAGGCCCGGGATATCAGCACGGCGAAAGACATCCATGTGGAAGAGGAAGAGCAGCACCATGATTGTGATGAATGCGGTCACGATCATGACCACGATCACGGGCATGGACACGACCATGATCATGGCCATGCCCAAGGGCATCATGATAACGATGTGCGATCCTTCTTCGTGAAGGAGAAGCGTCCGCTGGACCAGGTGAAGATGGAGAAGTGGCTGAGCGATCTGCTCAGCGGTGAGGGAGCGGGGGACCTCTATCGCAGCAAAGGCTTTATGTACCTGCGCGGCCAAGCTAAACGCGTGCTCTTTCATAGCGTGCAGATGATGTATGAGGCCAAGCCGGACCGTTTCTGGGAGCCGAATGAACCAAAGGAAACGCAACTGGTCTTTATCGGGAAGGACTTGGATGAAGCCAAGATTCGCCGCGATATTGAAGCATGTGTGGCGGTGTAGTATGCTGTAGCCAGAATAGAGTGAAGCTTATGCCGATCTACGAATACGAATTGTGTGAAGGTGGCTGCAAGGTGTGCGGTGGTAGATTCACGCTCCACCGGCCCATGTCGGCTGCGGAACTGACCAAGTGCCCGGCCTGCAAGAAGCCAGTGCGCAAATTGATTTCGCAGATCAGCGTGCCGCGCATCACTGCGCCGCTTTCCGTTGTGGATGCCAAGAAAGCGGGTTTCACCGTGCTCAAGAAGACCAGCAAGGGTGAATACGAACGGCAATAAATCGCTAGAATAGTTGCTCCAGCTTCAGTTGATTCTTCGCGTGCCCGAACAGCACGTAAGTCAGTCCGTCCGCGCGCCAGCTCGCCGTATCCCAGACACCGTTGTGTTCCAGCAAGGGTTTTCCTTCCGGTGGTCGATTGCGGATGGCTTTTTCATCGATGACCAGCAGATGGACTTCTTCAAACTTGTTGCTGACCGTGGTATTGAAGCAGATCAACGTGACCTTGTTCCCTTTCCACTCGAATACCCGGCAGCCCAGGCTGGGCTTGCCGCCGAGCTGTGAGGGCAAGGAAAACTGACGGTGACCGCCATTCACCGCGAGCCACTCCCGGATGGCTTCGTGATCCTTGCTGCTCATATCGAGCTTGTTCAACGTATCGAGGAAAGCCATGCCGTCCTGCTTGAAGTCCGTGAATTGTGGCGTATTGCGAGTTTGCAGCAGGAACGGTATGGCCAGCAGCATCAGCATGGCAGCCACAGCAGCGAGCATCGCCGCTGGTTGCCGCCACCAGATCGGTGCTGGCACAATTTTGCGTCCCGCCAAAATGCTGGCGCGCAGATCGGTCGGCACTGGGGCCGTGCGTAGCTTAGCCCCGACCGCACGATCAAAAGCTTGCTGTTCCTCAAACCATGCTTTCAGTTCGGCATCTTCCTGGGTGAGCTTCAGCGCGGCGGCGAAATGCGGATCGGCTGCGTCCGCACCAGATGGCCGGTAAGCTTGCAGGATGATTTTGGCTTCGTTCTTATCCACGTGATTTCGCCTCCTTCCGGACTTCGTTCAGGGGAATGATTTTGTTCGCACCGGCCTGTTTGCCTTCCGCGAGGAGTTGGCGCAATTGCACCTTTCCCCGGTTCAAACGGGACATCACCGTGCCGATGGGTATCTCCAGTTGTTCCGCGATTTCCTGATACGAAAAATCTTCAAGGTAAAACAGCATGAGCGGGGCGCGATACAACTCGTCTACTTGCAGCAACGAATCCATGACTGTGCCACCATCGAGGTCGTTGACCACGGTGGGCGAGACAGAGGGCAGTTCATGGTCCACTTCTTCCATTTCGTGATGTGGAAAACGCGTTTCACGCCGTTTGCTGCCGAGGAACTCGCGATGCAGCGTGGTGAAGAGCCAGGACTTGGCCTTCGTCCGGTCCCGTAATTGATGACCCTTGGTGGCCCAGAGATAGAACGTCTGCTGCGTCAGATCACATGAAGCCGCCTCGCTGCGGGTCAGGCTCAGGGCAAAGCGGTAGAGCGCCTCGTAATACTGGTTCACGAGTTGCTCGAATTCCGCGTTTTCCATGAGGTTAGGAGCGCCGTGCTGGAGGTTTTATTCCCGGAATCATCCGGCCAGTGCGCCAGTGCAACTGCTACCGCTGCCTGCCGTGCAGGCCAGACAATGGTTTCCGGTGAGGATAGTAGCTTTAGCCCATGAATCGGGGGTGATATCCCAGAGGTAAAGCGGTTGCGGGCCAGTGAGTTGCATCCCTAGCATCTGATTGAAATCGCAGTCATAAACCTCACCGCGATAACCGACACTGAGAGTGTTCCGGCACATCAGCCCATCAATAGTCGCCGGGTTAAAGCTGTTGACCAACAGTTCCAGATACTCATCCCAGCGGCCCTGCTTGTGCAGGTCTTCCGTAAAGCGGGCGATGGGCTGATTCGTGATGGTGAGCAACCTGTGAAAGTGGAGGCCGTGATCGCGCAAAAGGGCTTCCTTATAGTCATGCTCCAGTTCTGCTTGCGGCGGCGGAAGCGATGGCCCGAGCGGATTGTAGACCAGGTGCAAGGTCAGCTTCGTGCCATAGCCGACGGCATTCAGTTTTTGCAAACCAGCGATACTTCGTTCGAAGACACCATCACCCCGTTGCTTGCGCACATTGTCCGCCGAGTAGCAGGGCAGGGAGGCGATGATCTCAACCTCATGTGCCGCGAGAAAGTCTGGCAGGTCTTCGTATCCGGTCTCAGAGAGGATAGTCAGATTGTTGCGGTCGATGACCTTGGCCCCGCAAGCACGGGCGGCTTCGACGAGGTAGCGGAAATTCGGATTCAGCTCCGGTGCGCCACCGGTGATATCAACGGTTTCCGGACGATGATGCTGCATCCAGGCCACGACACGTTCGGCCGTAGCCTGGTCCATCATTTCCGTGCGCCAAGGCGCGGCATCTACATGGCAATGGCGGCAGGCTTGGTTGCACTTGCGGCCCACATTAAGTTGCAAGGTCTGCAAACGCCCGCGTCGCAAGGCCAAGCCTTGCTGATGCAGGATGTCCGAGAAACGGTTGGTCACGCACGTAGGATAGTTGATGGCCGCGTTTATTCCAGCACTTGCGCCGAGTGCCGCGCCAGATACGCGTCCCAATCGGCCTTCGTATCCACATCGGACAAGGTGCGCAAGAGTTGATACCGCAATCTAAGTTGTTGAGCGCGGGCGGTAGTCTCGGCGAGCACGCTGCCGGTGCTCCAGTGGATGCCGTTGAACAATTCTGGCTGCGGTTGCTTCATGCCGATGAGCCAGTAACCTCCATCCTCCGCCGGCCCCAGCACCAAATCATGCTGTGATAGAGCCTCCCAGGCCGCGTGAATGTCTGTTGTGTCAACTTCTGGGCAATCAGTGCCTATCAACACGACGCGTTGACCGCCTGCTTCAAATGCTCGATCAAATGCTTGCAGCATCCGCATTCCCAAATCTCCTTCTGCCTGTGGATGATGATTCCAGCCAGGTTTCAGTAGCGTGATGATGAGTCCCTGTTCCGAAGCGGGAGTGTAGTGAAGTTCCACCTCTTTGATTGGCGCCATCTTGTCGAACACCTTCTCAAGCATCTGGCGATAGAGGAGCAGCGCGGCGTCCGGGCCCACCTCAGCCGCCAGTCGGGTCTTAACCAATCCACGCACTGGCGCTTTGAGCAGGATCAGTAATTTTTTGCCGACAGCCATGCCCGGAGCATGCTGGTTAGGAGGACTTGGGGCGAGTCTTTTGCGGGTTCCAGCGATAGTAGGTCTCCCGCACCGGAGTGGGCTGCGGATAGCAGGCTTTCATGTCAGCCAGCTTCATGATGACCCAAGGCTGGGTGAAATGGCCGCCATTTTTCGTGTAGATCAGATCATCCGCCAGATAAACCGCTCCGTGCAGCGGGCGGCCCGAGGCATCGACCAAAAAGATCAGGTCACCGTAACGCGGTTTGCCCTCCACCCGGTCGTGATACTTGACGAGTGCTTCTTCCATGAAGGCGTTGTCCGCAAAACGGTAGTCCGGGTTACGATTGAAGAAATTAAATGCCGTCCAATAGCAGTCAGGCTGAAACTCGCTGGGGCTCTTCGGCAAGGTGGGGAATGTGTTCAGGACGGATCGGGGATGTGGAGGCATGATGCTCGCCAGATTGATATAGGCTACGGGTTGATTGCCGAGGGTTTCTTTCAGTTTGCGTTTCACCCTCTCCACCCGGTGCCACTCACCCCAATAGGCGGACAGGGCCTTGAGATCTATTTTTTGGTCGAGGCGTAAGCGGACATCGCAGTAGGGATGTCGATAGAGTACACCAAGCAAGGCGGCTCTTTCCTCCTGGTCTTTAACCTTGTCTTCGATCAAGTCCAGATCCGCGAAGCAGACTGAATCACCAATGGTGTACAGGAGATGGCGGATGCTCTGGACGAGTTCTTGCGATAGGTCGTTGTCTGGCAGCCATTCATCCAAATCATTCGCCTTATAACAGAAAGGCATGGCTAAAGTTTCATTTTCCGGGAACTGGCTTAACCATGCATAGAGCATCGTCCGGCTCTTGGGGCTGAGCGCCCAGCGAAATTCCGTGGATGGATGGATTTCGACCCCTTTGGCCGTCGGCTTGATTTCGCAAGTTTCCCGCCATAGGCGGTGCTCCTCTTCGCTGAAGGGGGTGGCCGCAATCGCTTCCTGCAGCTTGGCGGTATCCATGCCCGAGACATGCCAAACCGCCTTCTCCAGTGAAGTCGTTTGCTCCAACCATGCTTTGGGGAGAGGGAGATAAAAGCGGCGGTATTCCAATGCTCCCCAAGGTCCTGAAGCTGATGCAACCCACTCCTTGTCAAGGTCGTTCCGCTCAAACACGGAAATAACTTCATCACCGTCATCCTCATCGGGTTGACGGCAAGAAATACTACAAAGCATCGCTGCTAACAGCGATAGCCAAGTTACAACCCTACGGCACATAATATGGATAGACGCTGCTACCCAGAAAAAGTTTCAGCGATAGTAAATTATATTAATTAGCTGGACTTATCAAGCTCTATTTTTGCCCACTGCTGCTCATGTGAAAGGGTTGCTGGTTCTTGTACGGATTCCAACGGTAAAAGCTTTTTTGCAAGGGTGCCTGCATGGGGTAGGCGGCTTTCATATCGGCCATTTTCATGATGACCCAAGGTTTCGTCGCATGTCCGCCATTCTTGGTATAGACAAAATCAGCGGCCAGATAAACTGCCGCGTGAATCGGGCGCCCATTCGCGCCGTGAAGCAGGACGATATCTCCATACTGTGGATTGCCTTCCACGCGGTCATGGTGGGTTGTGATGACTTCTTCGATGTATGCCGCCTCGCTGAAGCGGGCGTCGGGCTTGAGGTTGAAAAAATTGAAGGCAGTCCAATAACAGTCCGGCTGCGGCTGGCTCAGATCACGCGGCATGGAGGGATAGGTGTTCAGCAGGCTGCGCGGCAGGCTGGGGATTATCTGAGCCAGTGGCAGTGTGTTTTCCGGCTGGTTTTCAAGCGCTTTCTTGAACTTACGATGGACTCGTTCGACTCTTTGCCACTCGCCCCAATAAAGCGACAGGCTTTGCAGGTCGGTATGGCGATTGAGACGCAGACGCAGTTCGCTGTAAGGCTGGCGATGCAACACGGCCAGCAACTCAGCCCGCTCATCAGAAGAAGCAAGGTATTCTTCCAGCAAGTCCAGATCAGCGAAGCAGACAGCAGTGCCGACGGGATAGAGAAAATGCTCGATCGCTTCAATAAGCTCCTTCCGCAGATGACAGTCTTGAAACCATTCCGCTTGTGCGTTGGCCGGGAAACTGAAGGGGAAAACTTGGGCTTCATTTGAGGCAGCCTTACCCAGCCATGCGTAAAGCCGGGCCCGGCTTTCCGGTAGCAGCATCCAGCGGAATTCCGGTGACGGATGGATATCCACCCCGTCGCCTTTGATTTCTACCCGACAGGTCTCCCGCCAAGATTTCTTTTCCAAGTCGGTCAGCGTGCTGGTAGCTATCTTTTCTTGCAGAAGCGCGGGATTGGTCTTGGGCAGATGCCAGACGGCAGGTTCGTTTCTGGGCGAGGTTTCCCGCCAGATCTTTGGCAGCGGTAGAAAGAAACGGCGATATTCCAAGGTACCCCAAGGGCCTGAATCCACTGCTATCCAGTTGTCATCCAAGTTCTGCCGGTCCATGGCTGAAGGAGCTTCTTCGCCGTCGTCCTCCTCCGGGGCGCGGCAAGACAGGCAGCTCAGCGCTACCATCAGCCATATCAACGAACTGGCTTTACGATACATCTAATCATATTAGACGCCGTAAATTGAAAATAGTTTCGCTGATGTATCAATAATAATAGATTAACCAAGCTGCTTAACGGGTGAGCTTGAAGACCCCGTTGTCGAACTTGCAACTATAGGTGGCGTCGAGATTGGTTGCGGTCACGCTCCCGCAGTAGCTATACACGCCGCCAGCCAGAAACCCCAGATTCTCGTTGCCCATGAAAGTATATCCCGACGCCGTCCGGGTGACCGGCATGGTTACCAAATAGCTGTAGCGGAACACTTTCCAATAAGTCGCTTTGAAGCGGAATTCATAGACTTCGGGGCTCTTTTCTGTCACCAAACACCTCAGGCTTCCGGTGTGGCCGTTCACTTCGCTAAGCCAAGTGCCTGCCCACGGTCCGGTCAACGAGCCAGCCGGCGCAGGCGGTTGTAGACGTGCATGACGCCAGTCCCGTTCAAAGCTGGTGCAACCCGTCATCAGCACCAACAGCAGTAGGGCCCCCGTGTGTCTTGCCAGTGTTTTCATAGTGCAGGTTGAATAGTTCTTTGATTAGCAAAAATTTTCAGTTTCGCTTAGTTGGATTGAAATCTTATTTTCCCCCTGTCGTCCTGATTGTGTTTTCCAAGACCAAAATGGACGGGCCTTTTGCTTCCCACGTATCACCCAAAGGTTTCGGGACGTCCCCAAAAGAGCGATTGAAGGCTCCCAGCACGATATCTGCGTCACCGTCCCCATCGAGATCGCCTGCGTCCATCGTGATCCAGCGACCCGCGATGCTCTCCACAAACGTGGAGGGGGCGAACTTCAAGTTCCCTTGATTCTCCAAGTAGGTGAAGCTCTCCTTGAACGTACCCATGTAATTCGGGAAGAAAGCCACGGCGGCGATGTCCAAGTCTCCATCCAGGTCAAAGTCACGGGCCAAGGCGCGATATGCACCATAAAGCGGATAGAACCACGCTTCCCGGAAATCTCCCCCGCCTTCATTCAGATACAGCCGGATGCCATGATAGGGCTTCTGGCAGTTGGCGAACATCGAAGTGTCCCCATTGTCCCCGTTCGTCACCAGCAAGTCGGCTTTGCCATCTTGGTTGAAATCCACCAACTCCAGATGGGACATGCCCCACGCCGGATGCTTCTGGACAATTATCTTTTCTTCAAACCGGCCTTGGCCACGGTTCAGCAGCAGGGAGATGCCTTCTTGGGCTTGGGCCATCAGCACTACGATGTCGGGTTTTCCATCCCCATCGAAATCATGCACCTTGGTGCCCACCGCACCGGGCCTTTCCAGCAGCACATGCTCCTCATAGGAGCCGTCGGCCTTCTGTTCATACCACGCGAAGCTGCCCAGAATATTCCCATAGCTCGCCACCACCAGATCCTCCCGCCCATCCTGGTTCAAGTCCGCCGCGACAGACTCGACGGGCCGCCGCAAATTCTGGAGCAGCACTTTGGTCACTTCGCTGCTGTTCTGGGCTCCTCCCCCCGGGCCTTGGAGCCGCACCAGTTGGCCTTGGGCAAGGTCGGAAGGATACACGCTGCCGATCATGCTGGCATAATAGCCATCCGGGCGTTCCAGCAAGTGTACTATGGGATTGGGCATGTCCAGTGAGGCGGCCAAGGTCCCATCCGCTCGCAAGACGGCCAGCTTCTTGGTGGTATCATCGCCTACGAACAGCAGCTTGGCTCGCTCATCAATCTTTACCAGGGTAGTGACCGGTCGCCCGTTGCGATAAGTCGTTTCCCGGATGCGGAAATGCTTCAGTCCCACCTTTACCTGTGGCTTGGCCACTTGCGGCAGTGGTGTCAACGGGGCGGTCCCTAGATAGTAAGTGTGGATGGTCTTGTAATCCGCGAAATCGATCACGGGCGCTTGGGGGACTTTGCCGGAGGCCAGGACCTGATCCCCTCCGGGTTCATTGGTCCAGACCACGGTCCCATATCCGAGCCAGTCATTCATGCGAGGCAGGATTTCAGAGGCCCAAGTAAAGCGGTCAGCGATATCCGGTTCCGGGAAGACATGACAGGAGCCACAGACTTGCTGAGCCACTTCCCGGCCCACTTTCAGATCGCCCGCCTTTTCAAAAGGCGAGGTGCTCGACCCTTTGTGCTGAGCTTCACTGGGAGGCTCTCCGTTTCCTGATTGGGTGGTTTCCGGTGACTGGCGGAAGACCAGCACATAAACCACCAGCAAGGCACCGAAGAGCCCCATGATGATGGGGGCAACGGGCTTGCTCTCAACTGGTTCGGGGCTCTGTCCGTCACCAGTCGGCTCTTCGGTTCCACCGGGGATACGCATGGCAACCAAGAGAAACGTAAACCGCAGAGAGGTCAAACAAAAGCGAGGGGATGGGCAGAAGTGGCGGAGAGAGGGGGATTCGAACCCCCGGTACGGCTTTTGACCGTACAACGGTTTAGCAAACCGCCGCTTTCGACCACTCAGCCATCTCTCCGCGAAAGCTTTTCCCTTTTGAGCCGCCAAAGCAGGCTCAACCGGAGGAGGGTTTTATAGGCATCAACCCCGGCATGGTCAAGCAAGCTGCGGAAAATAATTTGGGCTGGTTTTTCGTTGCTCAATCCTCAGCCCTGAAGCGGAAAAGTAATGATGCAAGCCTCCCTGCTTGAAAACCCAATCCATTCGAAGCCATGTGCCATCAGGAAGTGTGGCGGGTCACTTGTCAGCAGGGGGCGGACCAGACTGCCTACTGGTAACCCAGCATCCGCCCGCCCTGATAAACCATGAATGCCGCACCCCAAGCCAATGCGCCCATATAGACCAACTGAAACGTCGCCCATTTCCAGCCACCGGTCTCACGGTAAACCACGGCTACTGTGCTCACACACTGCAGCGCGTAAACGTAGAACACCATCAGCGTGAGGCCGAGCAGTGTGGTGTAGAGCTTCGTGCCGTCTTCACGTGTTTGTGATTGCAGGATCTCGGCCATCTTTTTCGTGCCTTCCTCGGAATCATCGGCCTCCACGTTATAAACTGTGGACATGGTGCTCACAAAGACTTCACGCGCGGCGAAGGAGGCCACCAGACCGATACCGATCTTCCAGTCCATGCCCAACGGTTTGATGGCGGGCTCGATCAGATGCCCCAAACGACCGGCAAAGCTGTATCGCAATGCCTCGCCTTTCTCAGTTTCATCGATTTCCTTGAGTTTTGCTTCGCGAACGGCGGTGAGTGTTTCCTCAGTTTGAGCCTCGGCAAAAGTCATGGTGGCGACCGCACTGCGTTGAGTTTCAAACTCAGCAGCCTTTTCTTTGCTGCGCGGATAGGTGGAGAGAAACCAGAGCAAGATAGAGATGCCGAGAATAACTGTGCCGGCACGGGCCAGGAACATCTTGGAACGGTCCCACACATGGCGCACGGTCACGCTGAAGACTGGGCGTTTGTACGGTGGAAGTTCCATGATGAGCAGGGGCGGTTCCCCTTTGAGCAAAGTCTTTTTGAGCAGCCACGCCATCAGCAGTGCTGTGATCGTGCCCAGCAGATACATGCCGAGCATGGTGAGGCCGGGCAGACCGATGAAGCCCAACACCTTGGTGTCCGGTATGCAAGCAGCGATGAGCAGCGTGTAAACCGGCAAACGCGCCGAGCAACTCATCAAGGGCGAGATCAAGATGGTGGCGAGCCGGTCTTTCGGGTTCTCAATAGTGCGCGTGGCCATGATGCCGGGAATCGCACACGCATAGGAACTGAGCATGGGGATGAAACTCTTGCCGTGCAGTCCCACTTTGCTCATCAAGCGGTCCATCAAGAAGGCTGCCCGTGCCATATAACCGCTGTCCTCCAGCAGGCCGATGAAAAGGAACAACATGCAGATCTGCGGCAGGAATACCACTACGGCACCGACACCTGCGATGACACCATCACAGATTAGGCTTTGCAGATCACCAGGGGGCATGAGCCCTTTGACGTAATCGTTCACCAAGGTGACCCCGTCCTCCAGCCAGGTCATCGGATACTCGGCAAAAGTGAATATACTTTGGAAGATGAGCCCCATGATGCCGATGAAGATCAGCAGGCCCCAGACTTTGTGCGTGATGATGCGGTCGGCCTTATCACTGAAAGTCTCCTTGTACAGCATCGTCTCCGTGGTGACTTCGTGATGGATATCGGCCACGGTGGCATATCGGGCTTCGATCGGTGTGCCGCGCCAATCCACGTTTGCGGCATCCAGACGTTTACGGGCCGCGGTGACACGTTCGCTGATCTCCTTGGGCAGATGCTGGCTCTCTGCGGAGACCTTTTCATCCGTCAACAGCAGCAACGCTTCAGCGGTGGCGGCGGTGTGCCGGTCCTTGATGCGGTCTTCGATCTCAGAAGCCAGTTCGGCCAGTTCGCGTTCCAGCTCTTTAGGCAGGACACTGAAGCGCACAGGGCGAGGACGCACACAACCGCCACGCACAGTCTTGATGATTGTTTCGCACAGGGCATTCAGCCCGTCGCCGATGCTGGCGACCATGGCCACTACAGGTGTGCCGAGCCGCTTTGATAATTTCTCCGCATCCACTTCATGGCCGTTTTCCTTGGCCACATCCACCATGTTCAGTGCGACGATGGCGGGATAACCCAGCTCGATGACTTGGGTGGCGTAGTAGAGATTGCGCTCGAGATTCGAAGCATCGACGACGACAACGACGAGGGCAGGGGTGGGGACATCCGGCAGACGATGGAACAGAACATCGCGCGAGATCTCCTCATCCAGCGATTTCGGACTCAGGCTGTACGTGCCCGGCAGATCGAGGACGGTGATGTCCAGTTCCGACGGTGCGTGACGAAGCTTGCCTTCTTTGCGTTCGACGGTGACACCGGCGTAATTGCCCACTTTGGCGCGCAGCCCGGTGAGCGCATTGAAGAGCGTGGTCTTGCCGCAGTTCGGATTGCCCGTGAGCGCCACATAAACTGGCGCGGTTGGCTTGGTGGCGTTGGACGTGGTGACTGACATGGCGTGCGGTTACGTCCGGACGTCAGGCAAGACGGACCAGGATCTGTTCAGCTTCGTGTTTTCTTAAAGTGAGGTGATAGCCGCGCACCTTGATCTCGATCGGATCACCAAGCGGCGCGTAGCGGACAATCTCGACCGGGGTGCCGTTGAGCAGGCCCATCTCCATGAGGCGACCGCGGCTCTCCGGGGCGACCTGAATGGTGGTAATGACACCTTTAGCCCCGATGGTAAGAGACGAGAGCGGCTGAGGATCGGCAGGCATGTCAATCAGGCGGCGCGGGAGGTAAGCGGTTCCACCAGAATGCCCTCGGCCAGTTGGGCACTGATGCCGAGCCGGGCATTGCAGACTTGGCAGATGAGGTTCGACTGGTGGCTAAGCAGGGTGACCTTTTGCTCCTCGCAGAAACCCATTTCCCGGAGGCGGTTCATGACCGCTGGCGAGGCGCTCAACTGCTTGATGCGCACGCAGGTGCCCGCCTTGACCTGATTCAATGGGCAAAGCTTGGGGGCGGCGCAATCGCCTGCCACTGAGATCGTCATGGACTGTGTATCACTCACAACACTTTAATATTTCAGCAATTGAGACTTAGTTGCAAGTGGCATTTGCGAGTTGGTCTCATCAAGCAAACTGGCCAAGTCTGCGCGCAGGTTTCCTTATGATCACACTGTGGTTAATCAACTTCACGTTGGAGGTATGGGGGGAGCGTTTACCTGCCCATGCTCGCTGAGTGCTGCTGTCGCGATTTAGCCAGCCGATGCCTACCGTTCTACCAACCGCAAATAATTCATGTTGAACAAAAAAAGACAGACTGATCCGGGTTGGCTTCCGGGAAACCACGCGCTTATGTAGGCATTGAGGCATCTTTCGCAAAATCGCGAGGGCTGGCACGGGCAGTGCTTAGATATTGAGAACGGCATTGTAACGCCACTCAGATGTGACCGCAGAGAGTTGGTGGATGGTGGCTGCAACTAGGATGAATTCAAGCTTATGAGAAGTAATGCACTGACCGCACCACAGGGATTTGAAGGGGTCATGTTGGGGGCCACGTTGCAGGACCTGATTCAGATGGAGTGCCTGACGCTGGCCACCCGTTCCGTGAAGGTGGAGACGCATGACAAGGTGGGTGTTATCTATTTCGCTGGCGGTCAGGTGGTCCATGCGCAAGTAGGGAGTGTGCAAGGAGAAGAGGCTTTCTACGAGATGCTGCGCTGGAAAAATGGCAACTTCACCATCCAAGACGGCGTTCGTCCTACCGAGGAAACTATTACGCGCCACTGGCAGGGACTGCTCTTGGAATCAGCCTCTCGCAATGATGAATCAACGGTGGCTGGCATACCTGACCTGCAGGTGGGGGGCGAGGTCATCCAACTTGACAAGGCTCAATTTATGCAAAGAGATCCCGTAATTGAAGTGTTGGCCGACCCGGAGGTCATAGCCGGTGTCCAGTTCAGCGAAGATGGCAGCCTGCTGGAGGCCAAGTCGGACGACGCGGAGAACATGCAAGCCGCCTTCGCGTTCAACATCGAGCTGTTGCGCCTGATCGGCCAGAGCCTGGGGGCGGAGAACCTAAAAGAGGTGGATCTGCACGGCCGCCAGAACAAGGGCATCTGTGTGATTAACGAAAAATCCGTGGCCTGCTTCGTGACGACACCAAAGGCCAACTTCACCCAAATCACCAAAAAACTCGTTTAAGCCGCCATGGAAAAAATTCTCGCCGCCTTGAAAGACATTCACGGAGTGGAAGGCAGCTTCGTGTTGAACACCAACGGGGAACTGGTCTGTCGCCAGATGCCCGCCATCTTCGCTGATGAGATTTTTCCCGAGGTGGGCCGTCGGCTGCTCAGCATTTACAGCACCTTTGATCTTCAGGTCAGCCAGTTCGATGATTTGCTGCTGAAGTTTGATGGCTACTGGCTTTACATTCGCCGTGCTGCGCATGGCTTCCTCAGCATTCTCACTGCGGAGACAGTGAATTACCCCGCGCTCAAGATGGCTAGCAACTTGGCGCTTTCACAGCTTACCAGCCAGATTCAGACCGCCAAGCCGATCACGCCTGCTCCACTGGCTGCCGCCGTTCCGGAACCGATTCCTGCTGCCCCCGTGGCGCTTCCGTCTCCAGCCAAGCTGGAGCCACCCAAAACCGTGACCCCGATACACCGCCGCTTCTTCCGCGGCCAGCCGGTGGATTAGTCCCACCGGCCATTTAGAGCCAGTTTTTTGCCAGCCTATGAAAACCGGGCACGCAAGAGGTGTGCCCATGTCCTATGAAAATTTGGCCGACGGTGAGTACCGCCCGGCCATTGCCGACAAACGAGACACCCCTACAACTATGAAGATACTGAAAACCCTACTGTGTATAATCGCGCTCGGGCTGGTCCCGTGGCTGGCGACAGCGGCGGATGCCCCGCCAGCTGCCGCTGAAGCGACGGCGGCAGTCACTAATGCTGTGGCGACAGCCGCAGCTGAAGCTCCGGCAGCCCCCGCAGATCCCATAGCAGAACTTAAGACTACCAGCGGCACCATCCGGGTGGCGGTGGACACGCTCTGGGTTTTGCTCGCAGGTGCGTTGGTATTCTTCATGAACACTGGATTTGCGTGCGTTGAATCTGGCATGTGCCAGCAAAAGAACACGGTGAACATCCTGGCGAAGAACTTTGTCGTCTTTGCCTGTGCTTCACTGTCTTTCTATGTCATCGGCTGGGGATTGATGTTCGGCGACGGCAGTCCCTTCATGGGGACCAAGGGACTGTTCTTCCTGAGCGGGGCAGATAACAGTCCGGCCACATTGACTGACTACAAAGGTGATTATTCATCCATCGCCTGGACGGGTGTTCCTTTGCTCGCGAAATTCTTTTTCCAGCTCGTGTTTGCGGGCACGGCGGCCACCATCGTTTCCGGTGCTGTCGCGGAACGTATCAAATTCGGTCCGTTCGTGATCTTCAGCTTCATCTTGGTAGCATTCATGTATCCGATCACTGGCCATTGGATCTGGGGTGGTGGCTTTTTAGGCGCTCCGGGCGAAGGCAAGACAGCCTTTTACGACTTTGCTGGCTCTACTGTTGTCCATTCTGTCGGTGGGTGGGCTGCCTTGGCCGGTGTCTTGGTGCTCGGTGCTCGCAAGGGCAAGTTCACACCGGACGGCAAAGTGCATCCCTTCCCAGGACATAGTCTGGCGCTCTCCACTTTGGGCGTGTTTATCCTCTGGCTGGGTTGGTTCGGTTTCAACCCGGGTTCCGTCATGGGCATGGGCGATGGCTCGGCTGTTTCCCATGTGTTTGTTACCACTAACTCTGCGGCAGTGGCTGGCATCATCACCTCCATGCTCACATCATGGATTCTGCTCGGTAAGCCGGACCTGACCATGATTCTGAATGGCTGTTTGGCCGGTCTTGTGGCCATCACGGCTCCATGCGCTTTCGTGACCATCAAAGCGGCCATCCTCATCGGCGCGATCGCCGGTGTTTTGGTGGTGCTTTCGGTGCTCATGTTCGACAAAGCCAAGATTGATGATCCGGTGGGTGCCCTCTCAGTTCACTTGGTGAACGGTGTCTGGGGTACTCTGGCGCTTGGCCTTTTTGCTGACAATGCTACCTCTAAGGCGGTCGCCGCCTTTGATGTCACAGGCGGTATGACCCAGTTCATGGTTCAGCTCAAAGGTGTGTTAGCCGTTGGTGCCTTTACCTTCATCGTGTCATTCGTCGTCTGGTTCATCCTTAAAGGTGCCATGGGTATCCGTGTGTCGCCGGAGGAAGAACAAGAAGGTCTCGATATCGGTGAGCACGGCAATGAGGCTTACCCGAACTTCGTGATCAACAACCAGAAGTAAGCCGAAAGGGAAATAGCTCATGAAAAAAATCGAAGCGATCATCAAACCCTTCAAGCTGGATGAAGTGAAGGAAGCGCTCTCCGCCATCGGCGTGATGGGCATGACGGTCACCGAAGTCAAAGGCTTCGGACGGCAGAAGGGGCATACGGAGATCTATCGTGGTTCTGAATACACGGTGGAGTTCCTCCCGAAGATCAAGCTCGAGGTTGTGCTGGGCGATGCCTTGGTCGCCCAGGCAGTCGAGGCCATCGTGAAGGCAGCCAAGACCGGCAAGATCGGTGACGGCAAAGTCTTCGTGATGCCGATCGATGACATCGTCCGCATCCGTACGGATGAGAAGGGCGAGGCCGCCGTTTAAAGGATTGGTTAAGTGAATGCACAAAGGCCCGGACGCAAGTCCGGGCCTTTTTTATTCTTTCGCTTGGGTGGATAAGCCGGATGCACGTATGCTGCACCCAAGCATGAACGGAAACGGTCACATAGCGGTCTTGGGTGCCGGCAATATGGGAACAGCGCTGTCGTGGTTGCTGGCGCGCAATGGTCACAGCGTGAAACTCTGGGATTTCTTTCCCCAAGTGGTGGAAGAGATAAATCGTGAGCGGAGCAATTCTCGCTATTTGCAGGGGATCCAATTACCGCAGCAAATTCAAGGTGTCACCGCGGCAAATGAATGTGTGAGGGAAGCAGAGTTGATAATTGTGGCCATGCCATCGCCCTTCATCGCGAACACATTGATGCAGGTTTTGCCTTTCATCAGTGCGCAAGCAGCCGTGCTCAATGTGGCCAAGGGATTGGATGCGGAGTCGCAAGAGCCCATCCATCATAAGCTGGGCGAGTTGCTCACGGGGCGTGCCTTGGCGGTGTTGGCCGGGCCAGCCATCGCGAATGAGTTTGCCCGCGGTTTGCCGACCGGTGTGGTCGTGGCTTCTGCGCAATTGCAAGCGGCCTTACGGTGGCAGGCGGTTTTACAGAGCGAGTTCTTCCGCGTGGCTGTGACCCAAGATGTGGCGGGGGCCGCACTCGGTGGAATTTTGAAGAATATCTACGCGATCTTGCTGGGTTATCTGGATGCGGTTGGCGGCGGCGGGCGTAATCTGGAAGCAGCGGCGCTAAATGCCTCGGTACGGGAGATGGCGAAGCTGGCTTTGGCCAAGGGAGCACAAGCCGAGACGGTCTATGGCTTGGCCGGTTTGGGCGATCTGGTGGCGACTGGTTTCTCGGAGGACAGCCATAATCGAAATTATGGCCGTGAGCTGGGCCGGGGATTGTCCCCAGCGGAATTGGCGGCCAAGATCCCGCTCGCACCTGAAGGTGCCCGGGCAGTTGTCGCAGCCAGAAATTGGGCGGCAAAAGCCGGCTTGGAAGTTCCGCTGGCCGATTCGGTCTACGAAATCATCCGCGGGAAGAATCCGTCACTTACGGAATTGCTGAAGCATTTTTGAAGCGATGTGAGCCGCGTCTCAATGCTTTGATTCCATCGTGCCGCCTTCGGTGACAACGCGTTGATCGCCTTCACCGAGTTTGCGTTTAAAGAGGCCGATGGCCATCTGATAGCACTGGAGGGCGAGGGCAGGGTCGTAGCGATGGCCTTCATCACGCAGGAACGCGTGCTGGCCGTTGAACTCATGCCAGGTGAAATTGATTCCGGCCTTCAGCATGGACTGGTAGATGAGTGCCCGGCCTTCATTCGGCACGTGCGGATCCTGACGGCCCCAGATCATCATCATTTCGCCACGCACTTCGGGCATGCGATCCAGTGTGTCATCCTTCATCCCCAAACCGAGTCCGCGCTTATGGATATCCGTCGCGTAGAAGCAAACGGCGGCGTGCACATCCGGGTTCAAAGCGGCGCGGAATGAGAGGTGACCGCCGATGCAGATGCCCATCACACCGAGATTGCCGGTGCAGTGCGCATTGGCGAGCAGTGCATCCAACGCACAACGCGCATCGGAATCATAGCTGGCCAGTGGCTTGGTGATCTTCAGTTCGTTTCCGCGATTGGCTCCGGCCTGGTCGTAGGCCAGCACGGTGCCTGCCGGTTCAAACTCATGATAGATCTCCGGCACAGCGACGACGAAGCCATGACCAGCCAGCATCGCGGCAGTACGACGGATGGGGCCGGTCACTTGAAAGATCTCGGAGTAAAGTAAAATGCCCGGATAACGTCCCGGTGCAGCGGGGCGAAAGATATAGGTGCGCATCGGTCCGGTTGGCGTCAGCACATCTTCAAATTCGTTATCGATGATCGTCATGATGTCTCCGGCTTGGTGTGTTTTGGCGGGCGATACTGGCTGCTGCTTTAGTAGCCCTCAGGGAGCATGGGGTCAACGCTACAATGGCTTTGCCCATGCTTCTGGAGTGCAATTCTTTTAGCAAAAATTGACCAGGCATGAATTGAAGCGACTGCTGCCACGTCCCCACTCCAGTCTTGTGAGCTGAACCAGATTGCTTAATGATACCTTCTATGAAGCCCTCCTCTGTCTCTTGGCTGCTGGCCGTTTTGCTGCTTTCAACAAGCATCCTGCAAGCGGGTGAAGCGGCCGTGCCCGGTTGGGTCACCAAAGCATCTCGGGAGGAGATCAAACCTGTCTTCAAGGCGGATAGTAAGAGTGGCCGGTCAGGTCAATTGGCCCTAATGATTGAAGCGGATCAAAGGGAAGGGCTCTCAGGTCATTGGTCCAAGACGATGCCGGTTGAAGCCGGAAAGTTCTATCGCTTCAGTGCGTGGTACCAAGCGGAGAAAGTGGAGGTGGAACGCCGTAGCGTGGTCGCCCGCATCATCTGGCGGGATGCTAAAGGCAACGCCGTCATACGCACCGAGGGTGTCGTCACCAATTACCTGAAAGGCTTCACCCCGCGCGCGGAGCCGGAACATCCCGCTACTGGCCGCAAAGATGCGCAAGGCTGGACGGAATTGGCTGACACCTACCAAGCACCGCCCAAGGCCGCTTCTGCCGAGATTGAGCTGCACCTGCGTTGGGCAACTCCTCTTGCCAAGGTGATTTGGTCACAAGTGGAATTGCAACCGGTAGCGCCGCCGGAGCCACGTCTGGTGCGCTTGGCGACGGTGCATCACCGGCCCAAGGGCGGTAAAACACCGATGGAGAATTGCCAGCAGTTCGCGCCGCTCATCGCCGATGCTGCCCGACAAAAGGCCGATCTCATCGTGCTGCCCGAGACGTTGACATATTACGGCCTGGGCAAGACGTATTTGGATTGTGCGGAGCCGGTGCCCGGGCCTTCGACGGATTACTTTGGTTCACTCGCACGTCAGCATAATCTCTACATCGTCGCCGGACTCATCGAACGCGACGCGCATCTGATGTATAACGTGGCGGTGCTCATAGCACCGGATGGCAAGGTGGCGGGCAAGTATCGCAAGGTGGCTCTGCCGCGGGGTGAGATTGAAGGCGGGGTGCAACCGGGCAAGGACTATCCGGTCTTCGACACGCGCTTCGGCAAGCTGGGCATGATGGTGTGCTATGACGGCTTCTTTCCCGAGGTGGCGCGCGAACTGACCAATCGCGGCGCGGAAGTGATCGCGTGGCCGGTGTGGGGTTGCAATCCGCAACTGGCCTCCGCGCGCGCGTGTGAGAACCATGTGTATCTCGTGAGCAGCACCTATGAGGATGTCTCACGGAACTGGATGATCACTGGTGTCTATAACCACGTAGGCGATGTCATCGCCCAGGCGAAAGAGTGGGGGACGGTGGCGGTCGTGGAAGTGGACCTCAACCAACGCACTTACTGGCCGAGCTTGGGTGATTTTAAGGCGGAGTTACCACGGCACCGGCCTTGATCTGGTTTGCTAAGACTCGCCCCTGTCATCATTATTGCCGCTCGTCGCGAGTGCAATCGTGGTGACCACGAAAGCGATAAGGAGCAGGATTAAAACGAGTTTGATCATGGCGGTTTAGTTCGCCGTGTTTTCTTTCCAGCTTTCGGTCAGATAATCCGTCCGCTGATGGCGTGAGTGGCAATCCAGACAGGAACTTATTTTGCCTCGCGTCGTGATGGATTTGGCAGGGCCATCGATCACCATAAATTCCCAATCGCCAGCCTCCGGGTTGAACCCTTTTTCCCGTTTCAGCATGCCGGTGAATAATTCCGGCTGGTTGCTGGATTTGGAGGGAAGCTTTTCTTTAATGACAAAAGTTCCGACAGGATAAGGAGGTGAAACTGCGCTTTGCGGCTGTGGAGTCATATAGACGTGGATGAAACTGCCTCTATGCGGGTTATTCGCGACACTATCGAAGCCTCCGCAGAGCTGCGAGTAGAGGGCGGGCAGTGAAATGGGATTTCTCGTTAGCTCGCTGAGTTCATTTGTCCGGTTTTGCACCTGGCCCAGCAAGGCGCTTTCAGAAAAGTCGTGCGCATGACGGCTTTGCTTGGATTTGGAACAAGAGCAGCAGTAATATCGTAAGGCAAACGTACAATTTCATCGTTTCAATTCCTGGATGATAACGGTTTTCCATTTTTCCGTCAGATAATCCGTCTTCTGATGTCTGGAGTGACAATCCAGACAGGAACTGATCTTGCCTCGCGCGACAATCAGATCACCTTTCCCGTTGGCGGCAAAAAACTCCCAATCACCCGCTTCAGGATTGTAACCCTTTTCCCGCTTGATCATGCCGGTGAACAGGCTAGGAATGACTTGGTCTGGATTCCTTTTCTTCTCCTTCATCACGATGGTCCCTACCGGGTAGTTCGTCATGCCGGTCTTAAGTGCATTGATGCCCGGTACGTTCATATATACGTGAATATAGCTGAAGTCATGTGGGCTTTGCTCCACCGCTGCGTGCGGGAACTTGCATAGCGTGGCATAGGGTGGGTCCACCTTTATTGGGCTGGCGGTGATGCGTGTTAACCGCGTGTCACGATCCATCACTTCACGAGCGATGAACTGGTCGGGCATGCCTTTTGAGCTTGGTGCAGAAGTTTGTGCATAGGCCAGACAGCTGAATACGAAGATACCGCTCAGGAACCAGCGTGCCTTGGTTTTCATGCTTGCAGAATGGCATGAAAGGGAGTGGCTTGCCAGTGAGAATCTGCTTATGAGCCGCAGCGGCCAAGCACTTCGACTGCGATTCTGAATATTTCTCGGTGAACTGGTGCTGCCAACCTGCAGCGGGTCACAGACCCGCGTTTCACAGACGTCACTTGCCCAGCACTTGTTTCAAGCCAGCTAAGCAGCGTTCGTTTTCTGCGCCTGTGCCCACGGAGATACGCAGCCATTCGGGCAAGCCATACCCGCCCATCGGACGGGTGATGACGCCAAGCTTTTGCAGGCCGAGGAACACTTTCTGCCCATCACCCACCTTGACCAAGATGAAGTTTGCTGCGCTGGGGATGAAATCCAGACTGAGTTTGCGGAAGGCCAGTTCGTAGAATTCCAGCCCGGCCTGATTCAACGCGCGTGTTTTCATCACATGGTCGATATCATCCAGAGCGGCCATCGCGCCGACTTGCGCGGGCAGATTCAGGTTGAACGGTTGCCGGATCTTCTCCAAAGCGGCGATCACTTCCGGGTGGCCGATGCCGTAGCCCACGCGCAATCCTGCGAGACCGAAAATCTTCGAGAAGGTGCGCATCAGGATGAGGTTCGGGAAATCGCCGCGCCGGATGAGGGGCAGGAAATCCACCGGGTCTTTCAGGAATTCAATATAAGCCTCATCAATCACCAGCATGACGTGCGGCGGCACCTGGTTCACGAGTTCTGCCAGATCACCCTTGGACGAAAGTGTGCCGGTGGGATTGTTGGGCGTGGCCACGAACATCACGCGGGTGTCCGGCGTGATGGCTTTCACCATCGCTTTCAGATCATGGCCGTAGTCCTTGGCGGGAACGGTGATGACATTCGCGCCGAAGAGCTTGGCCATGATCGGGTAGATGGCAAAGGAATACTGGGACACGATGACATCAACTCCCGGTCGCATGAAGGCATGGCCCACGAACTCGATGATCTCGTTGGAACCATTGCCGAAAATCAGGTTCTCCGGTGTCAAACCGTGAATGGCCGCCAGCTTGTTGCGCAGGTAGAACGCACTACCGTCCGGGTAGAGGTGCAGCTTGGGCAAGAGGTCCTGCAAGGCGGCGATGGCCTTGGGCGAAGGGCCCAGCGGATTCTCGTTGGACGCGATCTTGATGATTTCGTCTGCCGGCAGACCCACTTCCCGCGCCACTTCTTCGATGGGGCGGCCAGGGACATAAACCGGCAGGTCTTTCAGGACGGGATTGAGTTCAAACGGCAAGGCCATAAAATTGATCAGAGGCAGGCAAGGATGCGTTTCACATCCACGTGTTTGGCGATCATATCGCGGATGACATTGATCTTGGCGGTGTCCGTGGGGCGTGTCTTGACGGTGAGGTCATGCACGGTGGAGGCCACGGTGTAGCTATCTTTCTTGGCCAGCAGGACTGGGAAAGGCGCTGAGCGCAGGATTTTTTCCACTGCTGCACTGGGCCGGATATCATCCGTGAGCACAATGCCTGCGAGGCAGGGTTCTGATGATTTGTCGTACGAGAGAGGAGTGGCGGCGGCGAGCAGGATGTCTTCGCGATCACCAGGCACGATGAGCAGCGCGCCGCACTTGAAATGCTTCACCGCGTTCTGCACACCCATCGCACCGACGACTACGGTGTCCACCAGATTCGTGAACTGCTTAGATTTGTTGAGCGCCTCAGATTGCAGCTCTTCATGGATCAGATCCATCGTGGGGCGTGAGAGGATGGGTTGGTGTGGGATTACGCCGAGCAACTCAAGCCCTTTACGCTTCAGGCCACGACTCGCGAAATCCTTGATGAAATCCACTTTGTTCGGCAGCACTTTGTTCAGGATGACGCCGATGACCTCGACGCCTTCCTTCTCGAAGAGCGCTTGATTGATGGCCACTTCATCGATGGGTTTGCCGATGCCACCTTGGGAGATGATGACGGCCTTGGCTCCCAACACCTTGGCCACGCGCGCGTTCGAGAGATCGAACACCGAGCCGACACCCGCATGGCCGGAGCCTTCGCAAAGCACGAAATCTTTTTCCCACGCGACGCGGTCGAACGCCTTCTGGATGCGTTTCACCAGCACATCATAATTCGCGGACTCCAGATATTTGCGGGTGAAGTCCGGCTCGATGGCGATGGGGCTCATGTCCACCAGCGGGCAGTCCAGCCGGTAAACGCGGTCCATGAGCACCGTGTCTTCGTCGATCTTCTGTTCTTCGATCTCTACGAAACGCTGGCCGACCGGTTTGATGTAACCGATACGCGGGTGGCGCTGCTGCAAAGCGGCGAGAAGGCCGAGTGAAGTCGTGGTCTTGCCGTCGTTCTGCCGGGTCGCGGCGATGAACACGCGAGGGGTGGTCTGATTCATGTGTGACAACTATTCGCCAGGCAAGCGAGAGCCAGCACCGGGATACAAGGTTTCGTATTCGATGGATTGCAGGCCGACGATGGCGGCGACGCCCAAGATGTCATGGGCGTTGCAGCCACGGGAAAGATCGGCTGCCGGGCGGTCCAGTCCGAGGAGAATCTGGCCGTAGGCATTGGCGCGGGCGACATGCTGCACGAGTTTGCTGGCGATGTTGCCCGAGTTCAGGTCAGGGAAGATAAGCACGTTCGCACGACCAGCCACCTGACTGTCCGGCAACTTGCGAGAGGCGATGTCCGGGATCAACGCAGCGTCCACCTGGAGCTCACCATCGAAATCCGCCTCCAGACGTTGCTGATGTGCCTTCTGCTGGGCGAGAGCGGTGGCAGCTTGGACACGTCCGATGCTGGCATGCGTGGCGCTGCCTTTCGTGGAGTAAGAGAGCAGGGCGACGCGGGGTTTCACGCCCAAGATCTGCCGGGCGAGCTTGGCAGTGGAGACGGCGATGTCCGCGAGTTGTTCGACGGTCGGTTCCGGGATCACACCGCAATCACCCATGAACAGCACACCGTTCTCACCGAAGCGCGTGTCTTCCACTTCCATTACCATGCAACTCGACGCAGTAGTCGCTTGCGGAGCTACTTTGATGACTTGGAACAAGGGACGCAGAACACTGCCAGAAATCTCGTTAGTGCCGGAGATAAGGCCATCAGCCTGATGCATGGCCACCATCATGGCGCCGTAGTAATTCGGCTTCATCATGGCTTCGCGGGCTTCCTCTTCGCCGACGCCCTTGGAGCGCCGCAGGGCGGCATAGCGTTTGGCAAAGCTTTCGAGATCTTCGCTCTCGGCGGGATTGATGACGCGAACGCCTTCGAGCGAGACATTCAAACGGGCGGCGGCCTCTTTTACCTTGGTGCGGTCGCCGAGCAAGATGGGCGCGCCGAGGCGCAAGGAATAGAACTGCCGGGCCGCCTGCAAGATGCGCGGCTCGGTGCCTTCCGGAAACACCACTCTTTTCGGATGGCGTTGGAGCTTTTCAATGACACTCCCGATAAATCGCATGCGATGTTAGTAACGGACAAAGGCCGAAACTGCAACTGGCAATGCTGACAGGAAAATGACTGTTTCAGTGCAGGGAAGCGGCTGGCCGGTTAGTGTTGGCCACTAGGACAAGCTCCAAGAAACTGGAAAACGCCAGCTCCGG
Organism: Verrucomicrobiota bacterium; assembly: GCA_023431185.1. GTDB lineage: Bacteria > Verrucomicrobiota > Verrucomicrobiia > Limisphaerales > JAEYXS01 > JAEYXS01. The sequence continues at coordinate 68,376 of JAEYXS010000124.1, read as the reverse complement.
ATTGGCGGCGGCCAGTTGGGCGGGCAGATAGACAGAGAGCGTTTCGTGACCTTTTTGCAGGTAGGCTTCCCTGAGCAACTGTAGCCGGGCCCAGCGTGAAGCGGTCAATTGCGCGGTGGCCGGTTTCAGCGAAGTGCCGCGCCAGGTGGCTTGGAAAACAGCCTGTCGATTCGCATCCTGCTCGAAGAACCCGAGCGTGCCGGTGATCTGGTTGGTACCTACGGTCAGTTGGAGCGTGGAGGGATTGCCGAGCGATTTCCAACCGGCACTAGGCAGACAGATCTGCGCACTGTGGCCGAAGGCCTGACTGGGGATGGTGCGCTCGGCCGACCAGAACATGTGCACGATGTAGGCTTGCACGCCTAACTCGCGTTGAAACGCCCAAGCTCCGCCTTCCGTGAATTGAAGGATGCGCTGTTCTTCCACGGTGAAGGTATCCGCCTTCACGAGCCAGCCTGGTGGTGGTGGTTGTGTGCGGACGGTCCAGTGCGGAGCCTCCAGCACATCCCGTTCAGCACCTGCGATGGTGCGCCAGAGCAGCATGGTCAGCAGAGGCACGAGCAGAACGGCGATGAGCAGGACACTGGCATGCTTGGGTGTCGTAAGCGGCCAGATGAACTTGGTCGGCAAAGGTGCTTTGGCTTCACGAGGCCGGAGAAACCACGCCAGCAACCCCAGGGTCAAGAAGATGCCGGTGCTGGCCCACATGCCCACCGGATCGTGAGCTTTCTCAAAAGCTGCGTGACCGCCTTGCTGCACCGCTTTGGTAAGCACGATGATCCGAATTACATTGCCGATGATGGCAGCCAAAACACCTGCCCCCACCAAACCGATCCGCCGCCAAGGTGTGAGTCTTAGATACGCACCAAGGAATACGGATGCCATGAGGCTGGAGAACAAGGACTGGATGCCACTGCACGCTTCATCGATGCCTACCAAGCCATTGCTTAACTCGATCACGTTGCCGCGTTGTAACGCAGGGATGTGCAGCCAGTTCAAGCAATCGACCGCGATGCGCGTGGCCACGTCGAGCAGGCCATTAGTCAGTTTGCTTTCTAGCAGTGAAGGCCAGGGGACGGTCAGGGCCAGGAACAGCACAGGTACGCACGACGCCCGCAACCAGATGCGTCCGCCCCAGGCCAAGATGACACCAAACGTTAGGAGCGTAGCGCCCGCATGTAGAAACCACCCACTTAACCGCCAAAAGGGATCAGCTTGCCGGATGAATTCTCCCGCCAGCAGCGGAAGTAAAGCAAGCCAGCACAAGGCCTGCCCTCGGCGCTGCTCGTCTGGCTCTGGAGCGGGGGATTCGGCAATGTTCGTAAACCGGCTGAGGAACAACATTACCGCAAGCAATGGGACGGCGAATCCAAACTCATATTGGGGATTCAACTTCCACTCGATGGCGAGGTGAAGCCACGTCCAGAGCCAGGCTGCGGCCATCGCCGCGAGGCTCAACCAAGACTGACGCAGGGCGGGGATCATTTGGTGGCTTTGGCCTGGGCGGCCTTGATCAGCTCCCGTTCTTCGGGCAGCAGACCGTCTGCTCTGGCACCTGCATCCAGGAAAGGCCGGGCTTCTTTGCCGCGGCCTGCTTCCGCCAGCAGGATGCCCCAATAAGCCGCGATTCCTGGGATTTTTTTTGCCTCGGGCGGGAGCGCTTCCATGATGTTCACGGCTTCCACCAGTTTGCCTTCCTCACGCAAGGCAAAAGCGTAGGTGGAAATCACAGCCGGGTCTTTGGGGTGCTTTTCGTGATTGGAACGGGCCAACTCCCTGGCCTTAGGCAGGTTTTGCCCCAGCAGGAGGCTGAGCATGGCATAGTTGTTCTTGATGACCGGTTCATCTGGCAGCAAGTCGGCGATGAGTTCGGTCACTTTTAAAAGTCGGCGGCTGTCACCGGTATCCATGTATATCTTGTGCAGTGCCTTGAGTGCGGGGATGCGGCCAGTTTCACCCCGCGCAAGTGCCCACCAGATGTCCTCAGCCTCAGCATTCCACCCCCAGCCTTGGGCAATCCTGGCCAGCAGACTGCGGCTCTGCGGGTCAATGCCTGCTTCCATCAAAGCCTGGCGCCACGAACTTCGCGAGGAACCCCAAAGGTTGATTTCACGTTGCGCACGGGCGAGAAACGCAAATCGCAGGAATTCCAGCTCCTGCCACTTGGCCTTGACCGTGGTGCTATACAGATCATCCCATTTCTTGAGTTTCACCAGCGTTTCAGCCATGGCCACAGCCATTGCCGGAGCGTTCTGGATATCGGCGGGAAGCGTGTTCGCCCATTGATAGGCCTCGGCAGCCTGATCGCGGGCGTTCATCCAGACGACGAGTTCCGAGGCGTTGGCGTTGTCGGTTTGGGCTTTCTGTTTCAAGTCGGCCAGTTCCGTGTCGAAGCGGATATCTTTTGTCCGGCGGAGCAGTTCCAGATAGAACAGCCGGTCACCGAAACGGCTGCCTGGTAGTTGAATGACCTTTTGGGATGCGGCTATCTGTTTGGGCAGATCATTGGTGCGCAGACTGTCGGCTAATAGAGCCTGGGCTGCTTGATAGGCAAAATCAGGGTTCTTGGTCAGTCTTTCCAAAGTCGCCCGAGACTCCGTCACGATCTCCGGTCGTGCGGAAAGCAGGCGGATGGAAGCCAGGTTAAGCTGTTCCTGCTGGCCGTCGGGATTAAGTTTGGCCGCCTTTACGAAATGAAATTCAGCAGCTTGATAGATGCGGGCCTGCACCGCCAGCGCACCGGCGAGCCGGTGGAATTCAAGGCTGTCCTTTTTGTCGGCAGGAAAGCGGGCCAGCACCTGGTCGGCCGCGATCAGCTCATTCTGGCGCAGGGCGCACCGGGCCCACATGACCAGATTCTCGAGGTTGTCTGGTTCTAGGTCCGCGAGCCTTTTCATCCAGGTCAGGGCGGAAGGGGAGTTGGACCGGTCAGCCTGCTTGGCCAGCATCCGGGTGGCTTCGATATGGTTGGGGTCCAGTTGCAGTACGCGGCGTACGCTGAGGATTGCGCTGCGATAATCTCCCTTGGCCTCAAAAGCTTTGGCCTGTTCCAAGATGTGTTCCTGCTGCTTGAGGTCGTATTGGGAAGAGCCCCAGCGGGTGCCGATGAAGATGGCCAGGATGATAATGATGATCACGATCAGCCATAGCGGGCGGATGCCCACGATGTGCCAAAGGCTTGGTTTTGGATCGTTGTTTTGCGCCATTGCGATTCCGTTGGTCCTACTCTACTGCGAAATCGCATCAAGGCCAACGAAGTTTACGGCACTGGTAGGAATGCATAAACCGACGTCAAGACTTGGCGGGAGCCATATCTTCGCGCCGCTGGGCCAAGCTCTTGAAGAATTCCGCTCCTTCACGCATGCGGCGTTTGAATACGTCCTTGTCTTCCAACATGGTCTTGAAGATGCGCCATGAAGGGGTACGCGGGATAAGGATTTTACCTAAGCGGTTGAAATAATAGCGTTCGTAGAAGTCCTCAAGCGCGTTAAAGATCTCTTCTTTGTTGAGGCCGGGATACTCGAGTGTGCTCTGCTGGAAGCCGTCCGTTTCTACGAGATCCGTCTTGTCCTTCTTCACGAACCATTGGTTCATCTTCGCCATCTCATACAGCTCGGTGCCGGGGTAGGGGGCCGCGAGAGAGACTTGCAGGCTGAAAACGTCGAGTTCCTTGGCGAAGTTGATGGTGGTCTCGATTGTTTGTTTCGTCTCTACCGGCAAGCCAAGGATGAACGTGCCGTGAATAACGACACCGGCCTTGTGGCAAGCCTTCGTGAAGCGGCGCATCTCCTCGGTGGTGACGCCTTTCTTGATGGTCTTCAGGATATCGTCGTTGCCGGATTCGTAGCCGACGAGGAAGAGACGCAGGCCGTTGTCTTTGAAACTTTGGATAGTGTCGTAGTCCAAGTTCGCGCGGCTGTTGCAGGACCAGGTCACACCGAGTTTGCCGAGCTTTCTGGCGATTTCACGCGCGCGCGGGAGATTGGCCGTGAACGTGTCGTCATCGAAGAAGAACTCTTTCACTTGCGGAAAGAGGTCCTTCATGTAAGCCATCTCATCCGCGACATTCTGTGCGCTGCGGACACGATATTTGTGGCCGCCAATCGTCTGCGGCCAGAGGCAGAAAGTGCATTGCGCCGGACAACCACGGCCGGTGTACATGCTGATGTACGGATGCTGGAGGTAACCGATGAAATACTTCTCGATCTGCAGATCGCGCTTATAGACATCCGCCACCCAAGGCAGAACATCCATGTTCGGGATGAGTTCGCGCTCGGGGTTATGGCGGATCTTGCCCTCCTTGTCCTTGTAGGAGATGCCCGCCACGGTGGAGAGTTCACGGCCTTCGGCGACTTCCTTGCACGTGTAATCGAATTCCTTGCGCGCGACCCAATCGATAGCCCAGGAGCCTTTCAGGGTTTCGGTCGGCAGCACCATTGCATGAGCACCGACGAAACCGACCAATGTGCCGGGCTTCTGGTTCTTGATCGCCTCGGCCACCTTGCAATCGTTTTTGTACGAAGGGGTGGAGGTGTTGATGATAACGTGATCGTAGTCCTTGGCGATGCGCAGGCATTCTTCCAGACCGATGTTATGCGGAGGGCAATCGAGGAGCTTGGAGCCGGGCACCATCGCAGCAGGTTGAGCCAGCCAGGTGGGATACCAAAAGCTGGTGATCTCCCGGCGCGCCTGATAACGCGCACCCGCGCCGCCATCAAAACCATCAAACGAAGGTGGTGAGAGAAACAGGGCGCTCATGATGCAGTAGTTTTGGTCCGCAAATACCCGGTCAAGTTCTGGAGCGAGACTATAAATGTAAAAACGGACCCACAAGGGTTTACTTGTGAGTCCGTGTTACAAAACGGAGCCGATTGTGACGGCGAGATTACTTACTTATTCTTCGCTTCTTCAATCTTCTTAAGGAGATCATCCCGTTGAGATGTATCACCCGTACCGCACCCGCCACCTGCAGCCGGAGCCGCTTCGTGCGAATGCTCATGAGGAATATCATTACCGCCGCGGGCGAACGACGACTTCGCACCGGCGAATTCCTTGTTCACCGCGGCCTTGGCCTCGGCCAGGTGACCCTTGCCGATGGATACGCCGTTGAACGCCTGCACCTTGTAACCTTCGGTGTACGGAGCGGGCTTGGCGCCGAAATTATACTTCATGTTGATCCATGTATCGCGTGGCTTGTTGCTCAGCGCGCCACTCGGATCATAACCGCAATGGACCATGCAGTTCTCGCAACGCGGATCGCGAGCCACGCCGTCCACCACGCCATACTTCTCCCAATTCACCGTGCCCAGCATCTCTTGATAGCCTTTGTAATGGCCATCTGTCATGAGATAGCAGGGGGCCTTCCAGCCCTTCACGTTGTAAGTCGGGATCGCCCAGGCCGTGCAGGTCAACTCGCGTTTGCCCGCGAGGAATTCCTGATACACCGGCGTGCCGAAGATGGTGAACATCTCGCCCCACTTCTCGATATCCTTGAACTTCTTGCGCGTAAGATCGCGGGTGAGGAAGAACTCCTTCGGGTCAAAACCACGGCGGGCCACCATGTCTTTCTTGGCGGCATCGTAATCGTAACCCGGCGAGATCGTGTGGCCGTCCACGTTCAAGTAGGAGAGATACTTGAACATATCTTCCAACTCCTGGACGTCCGTCTCTTTGTAAACCGTCGTGTTCGTGGCGACTTGGTAGCCGAGCACCTTGGCCATCTTGATGGCCGCGATGCATTCCTTGAACACACCTTCACGTTCCACGATGAGATCGTGGGTGTATTCCAGACCGTCCACATGCACGTTCCAATACATCCACTTGGAAGGCTTGATGACCACCTTCTTCTTGGCGTTCTCGTCGGACTTGCGGATCTGCTCGGCTTCCTTCTCTGTAACCAGCTCGGCCTTCACGAGTTCCTGCAGCTTCGTCTCCATCTCGGGAGAGAAGTGGGCGGCCATATACTCGCGCATCTTCTTGCGCATGAACACACCGTTCGTGCAGACGTAGATGATACGCCCTTGCTCGCGCAAACCGACGATCAATTCCTCGATCTTCGGATAGATCAGTGGCTCGCCACCGCAGATGGAAACCATGGGCGCATCGCATTCAGCGGCGGCACCGAGGCACTGCTCCAGCGGCACCATGTCCTTCAAACTGGTGGAGTATTCGCGAATACGCCCGCAACCCGTGCAGGTCAAGTTACAGGTGTGCAACGGTTCAAGTTGCAACACCATGGCAAATTTCGGCGTACGTGCGACTTTGTGCTTGATGATGTGACGGGCAATCTTGACCGTCAAAGCCAGTGGGAAACGCATAGATTAAAACTGAGCATCGGCCAGCAACACCGGCTCGAAAGGTTTGAGAGCAGGTGTCTGTGCCGGAAGAGGTTCCGTCAGAGACGGTGTTTTCTGTGCAGGACGTGTATTGTGCAACAGACCAGGCAACAGGAAAGTAGCAGGCGAAATGGTGCGGGTAGCATTTATGCCGCCACAGCCGCTGCCAATCAAGGCCAGCAAGCTGAGGCTCAGCAAAAGCCCGCTATTCCATTTTTTCCGCATTGGCGTAGTATAGGCTACATCGACATGGCTGCAACCACTAATTCTAAGCCTCTGAGCCTTAATTGTTTTCATGATGGCATAAGTTGTTTGGCCGGTGGAAAGGGCTGGTTCTTGGTGGTTTTGCTCATGTATTTGCTGCTGGCCGGCTTCATCCAAGCTGAAAACACCACTAACATCTTTCAGTCACGGGCGGAGAAGGCCTATCAAATCGCCCGTGAGGCCTATCTGGCAGCTCCCAAGAACGATGAGGCGGTCTGGCGCTATGGCCGGGCCTGCTTTGATCTGGCAGAGTTTGCCAAGGATGACGATGCTCGGGAAAAGCTAGCTTTGGAGGGTATCGAGGTCTGCCGGGTTTTGGTGGCGAGGTCACCCAAGCATGCGGCGGGGCATTACTATCTGGGCATGAACTTGGGGCAATTGGCCCGCACCAAGATGCTGGGGGCATTGTCCATTGTCCGGGAGATGGAGGCAGTCTTCAAACGCTCGGCCGACTTGGATAATAAATTCCATTTCTCCGGGGCCGACCGTTGTCTGGGGTTGATTTATCTCGATGCTCCGGGCTGGCCGACCAGTATCGGTAGCAAGTCCAAGGCCCGGCAGCATCTGCAACGCTGTGTGGAACTGAGCCCGGAGTACCCGGACAATCATCTGGAGCTCATGGAGGCTTACCTGGAATGGAAGGACATCAAGACCCTCCAAAAGGCGGCCAAAACATACGAAGCGTTGTTGCCCAAGGCCCGCGAAACCTTTACCGGCGAAAAATGGGAGGAGAACTGGCTGGACTGGGACAAACGCTGGCAGGCGATCCAGGCAAAGATGAAGAAGTGAAGAATCCTTTGAAACGTTGAATGGTTCAACCACTTCCCCGTTTTTTACGATTTAACTTTTTTAACGGATCTCGCCCTTAAGCAACCCGCAGTTGACTCAGCGGCTCTGCCGTCGTTTATTCTCATCATGCGTTTCACCTGGGTAGTATGGCTGGCGGTAGTGTTGTCGTTTGGTTGTGCGTCCAAACCAGATCAGGAGGAGAATCCGTTCCTCGAAAAGACTTCGGTGGTGAAAGCACCCACCGAGCCGAAAGAAAAATCCGCCCGCAAAGGCAAGGATGCTGACATGCCTGAGGTGGCCCCGGCAAATGAGCTTGCCGGCAAAATCGTCATGGTGAACGACACGTTGCGCTATGTGGTCGTGGATTTCGGTTTTGGCCGGTTGCCCCAGACGGAGCAACGGCTTGGAGTGTATCGCGGCGGCAACAAGATCGCTGAGATCAAGATATCCACCCACTCGCGCAACTCCAACTTCGCGGCGGACATCATCACGGGAACGGTGCAGACGGGGGATGAGGTAAGACAGTAGAGCGTGCCTGTGGGTCGCAATTCGTGCAGAAGCAGGTTGCATTGGTGGGTTAATGTTAAGAGGTGGAACCGTGCGATGCGCAGCACTTTATTGCCATAAAGCTTATGAATAGAAGGGAGTTTTTGCAGGCCAGTGCCTTGGGGGTGGCTACCGCCCAACTGAGTTCTCTGGGTGTGTTGCCTGCTTCCGGCAAGACTTTGTATCCGGCATTATCATGTGATGTCTTTGTGTATGGTTCCACGCCGGGAGGTTGTGCGGCGGCCATTGAAGCGGCGCGCCGGGGGTGCAAAGTGATTCTCGCGTGCCCCAAGAATCATCCGGGAGGCATGGCGGCAAGCGGTCTTTCCACCACTGATGCCGTGCGGTTGGAACTCTTTGGCGGCTTGATGTTGGAGTTCATTCAGAAGGTGCGGGCCATATATGCCCGTACCATCGGTGTTGATTCTAAAGAATGGCCGCTCATCAAGGATGGTTGGTTTTATGAACCAAGTGTGGCCGAGCAGGCGTTCCAGGAAATGCTGGAGGCGGAAGCGGTAAACCTCCAGTTCTTGCGGGGGCATCATTTGGAACGGGCTCAAGTGAAAGGTGATGTGCTGGAACTGGTAGCGTTGTTGACCCCGCAAGCCGGTCAGATAGGAGTGATAGCCAAGACCTATATCGATGGCACCTACGAGGGCGACCTCGCCGGTGCGGCGAAGGTGCCATGCCGGGTGGGACGGGAAGGGCGCGCCGAACATGGCGAGTCGCTGGCGGGCATCCACTACATGAACTGGCGCACTGGCGAGCAGATCATGACGCCGGACACCGGCGAGCCGTCACCGGCCATTCAAGCCTTCTGTGCCCGCAGCATCTGCAGGATTACCTGCCGCTACTGGAAGATTTCAAAACTGGCCGCGTGAAGACTAGAGGGTATGGCACGCCTTTGCCGCATCAGAAATTTCAACTCAACGGTTCCATCGACCAGCTCACCAGCCTGAATTGTCCCGGCGTGAGCTGGACTTGGCCGGAGGCGGACCGGCATCATCGGGCACGATTGGAACAGTTTCATGTGGATCACGCCGCCGGATACATTTGGTTTCTTCAGAATCATCCGGGAGTGCCGGACAAGATTCGTGAGGCATGGCGCAGGGCCGGACTGCATCGGGATGAGTTCGCGGGCAATAGTCACTGGCCCTGGCAGATTTATGTAAGGCAGGGGCGGCGGATCGAGGGCCGCGCGCTGGTGACGCAGCATAATTTCATCGTGAACCCGAAAACCGGGCGCACACCCAAGGTGGAACATTCCATCGCCATCGGGGAACACTCTTTCGATGTCCATCCCTGCCATGACCGTCGCTTTGCCGTGGAGGGGTTCATGGAAGGTGTCTTGTGGTATCCGAAGAAGGCTTTTGGGCCAGCTCAGCCGGGGCAGGTGCCTTATGGGGCGATGCTGCCTAAGAAGCTCGATAATCTGCTGGTGCCGGTGGCGTTATCGTCCACCCATGTCGCGATGTCGGTGCTGCGCATGGAGCCGCTGTGGATGACGACGGGGCAAGTGGCTGGTCTGGCGGCTGCCATGGCGAAAGAAAAACGCGGGAACGTGGCGAACGTGGACCCAGACGTATTGCCGCGAATGCTGAAAATCAAGGTGGACCCTTACGCATAATGGCTTGCGTCAGGGAACGCTGGTCTAGCGCACCTTGGCGCTGGCACCTTTGACATTTTCCCAGACAACGCGTGAGCCGTCAAAGGCGGCGGCGTATTGCACCCCGTTCACGTTCTTGACCACGCCGACGGCTTTTGCCTTGGTGGGACCTTCAAAAACTTTTGCGCCTCCATACATGATGGTGGATTTGCCGCCATCATAAGAGACGACCAAGCCGGCCCCGGCGGTCTTGGCCTTGCCCGGGAGACTGCCAATGTTTTGGGCATTCAAGGGCGTGACGGCCAGCAGGCTGTTGCAAAGGAGCAATGCCAAGGTGAGTCGGGATAAAATTTTCATAGGTTGCATGGGTCGGATTAGTGGTCATTAACATGCGCTTTTCAGGAAAATTGGCAATAGTCTCTTTGTGCTTGGCCCCTCTCGACAGCCGCAAACCTAACCATTACCGTGTGGCGATGGCCGTGATTGAGGCTCCCGTCGAAAAGCCTGAAGTAAAGAAAACGCCGGATGAGAAGTCCAAGAAACAGTTGGACCACGGCTTCCTTGTGATTTGCTGGGATGATCCGGTGAACCTCATGGACTACGTGACGCATGTGTTCCAGACCGTATTCGGCTGGGATCGGCAAAAGGCCGAGCATCATATGCTACAGGTGCACAAGGAGGGCAAGAGCGTCCTCGTCCGCGAGACTTTTGAGAAGGCCGAGCATTACGTCCATCAATTGCACAAGTACAGCCTTCACGCCACCTTGGAGCCCGCCTCGTGAAACTTTTGCGCCGCAGCGAAACAGAAGTGGTCTTCCACTTGGGGAAACGTGAGCACGTCGCGTTCTGCAAGCTGGTGGACCGTTACCCGATGGTACCGTCCAACTTCTCGCCCCTGAGCCGCTTCGCCGATCCGGAGGATGTCGGGGGCGACCAGCAACTGCTGGAGGAATCGCTGGCCGAATCCAAGGTGGAAAGCAAGAAAGCACTGAAAGAGATGCTGGAGGATGGCAAGCACTTTGAAGAAGTGAGCCGGGGCTGGAATCTGCACCTGACGCCGGGTGAGGTGGACTGGCTCTTGCAGGTCTTCGGTGACATCCGGGTGGGTTGCTGGATGAAGCTAGACTGTCCGGATGAGATGAAGGGCAAGATGCCCGAACTGACACCGGACAATCTCGAGTACTACGTGGCCATGGATATGTGTGGCCGCTTGCAGATGCTGCTCTTGCACAGTCTTCGTCCCACAGATGATCCTGGCTTATGAAAAGCCTCTTCGGTCAGCACCATGGGATCTACCCGGTTCTGCTGACTGAAGCGCTGGAGTTTCCTGAACTGGATGACCGGGCGCGTGAGCTGGGGCCGCCAGGCTTGGTGGCATTGGGTGGAGACCTTTCGGTGGCCCGCCTGTATCTGGCATATCGCGCCGGTATTTTTCCCTGGAGCGTAGATCCTATCACTTGGTGGTCACCGCATCAAAGAGGACTGATCGAGTTCGGGCAGTTTCATGTCGGGCAGACCTTGCGGCGTGTCTTGCGGCAGCAGCCGTTTGAAGTCACCGCTGATAAAGCTTTTCGCCAGGTGGTGGAGAACTGTGCCTTGGCGCGGCTGCACGGTAACTGGATCTCACCGCAGTTCGTGGAAGCGTTCACTGCCATGCATGAAGCGGGTTATGCACACAGTATCGAGTGCTGGCAGGAGGGCAGGCTGGTGGGTGGCCTTTATGGAGTGGCGATCGGTGGCTTGTTCGCCGCAGAGTCCATGTTCTACCGGGTGAGCAATGCCTCGAAGGTCGCACTGGTGCATCTAGTAGAGACGTTAAAAGCGAGCGGTTATGTGTTGATGGACATTCAGATGGTCACGCCGACCACAGAGGCGTTTGGAGCAGTGGAGATAAAGCGTAAAGAATATCTGCGGCGCTTGGTGGAGGCAGTGGATTTGCCGGTGAAGTTTTGTTTTGCGCCGGGCAAAAATTGATTCGTTGGTGCTCATCTTAGGTGACAAGCGGCAAAAAGTGGACTATCTCACTCGCGATGTCACTTCGCAGTACGTTGTTGATAGCCGGTGGGTTGTGGGTATTGGCCATAACCGCCGGCCACAACTATTTCAATCCTGATGTCCGAGTGCTGCCGAGCTGGCTAAAGCGGGAGGCTGCCCGGACCGAGGACGGGGCCAAGCCTAAAGTGCGGGTTGGCTTTCTGCCGGTTACTTGCCACCTTACCTGTCCGGTCACGGATTTCATCAACAAGGAGACGGTGGGTGAAGGACTCTTCCAGCCTGCCCGGTTCAACGGCTGGCCGGAATTGAAAGAAGCATTCCTCGCGGGTGATACGAAGACCACGTTCATTCTCGCCCCCTTGGCGATGGCGTTGCGAGAGCAGGGAATCCCCTTGAAGGTGGTCTATTTGGGGCATCGCGATGGCACGGCGATGATGGTGCACAAGGATTCGGACATCCGCAGGATCGAAGACCTCAAAGGCAAGCGGGTGGCCGTACCGAACCGTTTCTCCAACCAGTATCTGCTGCTTTTCAAGGCGTTGCGAGATCGTGGACTGTCCATCAACGACATCATCCTGATTGAGTTGCCGCCGCCGGACATGCCCGCCGCGTTGTATGCCCGTGCGGTGGACGCCATCACATCGGGGGAGCCGTTCATGGGGCAGACCGAGTTGGATGGTTACGGCCGCATTCTTTACCTGACCAAGGATGTATGGCCGAATTTTATCTCCTGTGTACTCGCCGTGCGGGAAGATCTGATCATCAATGATCGTGACACGGTGCAGCGGATGGTTGAAGGCATCGCGAAGAGCGGCAAATGGATCGATCAGACGATGGATCACCGTATGCAGGCGTCGCAATTCGTGGCCAAGAATTACTACAACCAGGATCCGCGTCTGCTGGAGTTTGTGCTGAGCAAACCGCCGGATCGCGTAAAATACACCAACCTTTCGCTGATGCGGAATGAATTTGAAGAAATCGCGAAACTTGGTTTGGAGGCTGGCATTCTGAAAGGAACGGCCAAGTTTGAGGACTATGCCGATCCTTCGTTTGTATCCGATGACAGCCAGGTGCAGCCTTACAAGTTTGAAGCAAATCAGCCATGAGTGAAGCACCTGCCAAATCCTTGCCGCCCAAGCCTGCTTCGCGGAGCGGCCAGTTGACCCGCTGGCAAAGCTGGCTCCTACCGGCCGCCGTGATGGGCTTGTTTCTGCTGACGTGGGATACGATTGTCCGGATGTCCGGTTCTGATATTTTCCCGCGTCCGCATGAAGTGGTGAAAGGCTTCAAGCAACTTGCGGAGAATGGAGTATTGCACAAATATATTGTTGCATCCCTGTTCCGCGTGACGTGGGGCTTTGGCCTGGCGGTATTAGTCGGGGTGCCCTTCGGCTTGTTCCTGGGCTGGTATGGTTGGGCGTACAAAGCTTTCAATCCGATGATCCAGATCTTCCGGCCGATATCGCCGATCGCCTGGATTCCTGTGGCGATCTTGTGGTTCAAGGTGACGGATTCGGCACCCATTTTCCTGATTTTTTTGGCAAGCGTGTTTCCGATAACGGTCTCGGCGACGGCGGCGGTGCAGAACATGCAGCCGGTCTATCTGCGGGCGGCTCAGAACTTCGGGCTTACGCGCATGCAGTTGTTCAGTCGGGTCATCTTTCCGGCGGCGATGCCTCAGATCATTACGGGTATCCGCATCGCCTTGGGCGTGGCATGGCTGGTGGTGGTGGCGGCGGAGATGATCGCGGTGAATTCTGGCCTAGGTTATCTGATCATCGACGCGCGCAATGCCGGCAAGCGCTATGATCTGGTGGTGGCCGGCATGGTGATGATTGGTGTCATAGGCCTCATCTTGGATGTGCTGGTGCGCCAGTTGGAGAAATTTGATGAAGTGAAATGGGGATACGCGAACCGATGAGCACTGTGAGTTCTGCCGCCAGCAACGCCAATCCGCATCCGGTGGTCATCAAGGCCACTGATGTCTGGATGTCTTTCCCCGGCAAATCCAACGGGGATAAGGTGCATGTGCTGGAGCATGTGAACCTGGAGGTGAGGGAAGGTGAGTTTGTCTGCATCGTCGGTCCTTCTGGTTGCGGGAAATCGACCCTGCTCAATATCATCGGCGGGTTCTTGCAGCAGACTTCCGGTGAGGTGATCGTGGAGGGGCAACCCGTCAACGGGCCGGATCCCAAACGGATCTTTGTTTTTCAAGAGAACGGCGTTTTCCCCTGGCTAACAGTGAAGGAAAACGTGGAGTTCGGACTGCTGCGTGAATCCGCGGAATCGCGGGCCAAAACGGTGCAGCATTACATCGACATGGTGGCGCTGACGGGGTTTGAGAACTCCTACCCGCGCGAGCTTTCCGGAGGGATGCGTCAACGGGTGGAGATCGCCCGGGCACTGGCGGCGAATCCGGACATCATCTACATGGATGAGCCGTTTGGGGCGCTGGATTTCATCACGCGCTTGAAGATGCGCTCAGATCTCATCCGGATCTGGCAGGCGGAGAAGAAGACCATCCTCTTTGTGACGCACGATATCGAGGAAGCGGTGCAACTTTCGGACCGTGTCGTCGTGATGAGCAAGCGTCCGGCCACTGTCCAAGTGGAGATCAAGATTGATCTGCCGCGTCCACGTGATCTGGATTCACACGGCTATATCGAATGCCGTGACGAGATCTTCAAGGCGATGGGGATGAGTGTTCGGATCGGGGCGTAATGGGGTGCGGGTCAGTGATCTGCAGCGGCTAATGGCTTCGATCAGGTGCTTAAATATCCTGAACACTCTCCACATTTTGCAAGTGCCGCGGCTCCACTGAGCCGCGCTCCATGCATGTCAACTACTTCTTGTGCTCTTGGGCGTAGTGCTTGCCCAGAATGTCTTCGCCGAAGTCACCGTTGAAATCACGCCAGACGGCGTGGACGTGGTTCGCGTTGTTCTGGGTGTTGTCGTACTCGATGAGGAAGGTCGGGCCCTGCACGCGGTAGTAGTGACCTTCGCCGCGCTTGAGGCTGCCCGCCCAGGCGAACAGGATGCCGTTCAGACCGGCCTTCTCGATCTGGGCCATCTCTTGGGCGGAGATCTCCGGACGGACACGTTCCACGTAAAGCTTTATGAGCTTGATGAGATCGGCTTGCTGGTCTTTGTTGAGCTGTTCGTAGCGCACGCCCACGGCTTCCAGCGGTTTCACTTTCTTGTCGGCCATGGTGACGACATCCTTCAGGGCCACATCCGTGAAAATGGCCTGTTTGCGCAATTTGTCGTTGAGTGAGGTGACGATTTTGCGGCCCAAATCCTCTTCTACACCCATCACGCGGATGCCTTTGCGCGGTCCAGCCATCACTTCGCCGGGATTGGTGCCCATGAAGGAAGGCGTGCCTGAAGCTTCCTTGTCCATGCCTACTGTGAAGTTCTGGGAGAAGTGATGGCCTTCCACGCGCCAGCCCCAGACCTTGTCCGCCGCCGGTGTGCCGAAGATGGTGAAGTGATACATCTCGGGATCGCGGCGCGGGCTCTTGTTCTCCATGTCGTGAAGGATCTGCTCCAGGCTCATGATGGAGAGTGCCTGGGCTTGTCCGCGCTGGCTCATGCCGGAGGCGAGCAAGGCGTAGGCGAGATGGCGTTGCGCCGGGGTCATGGCTTTCAGCGTTAGGCCATTCCGTTCTTTCGGGATGAAGTGCCAGTTCAGGCGTTCATCGTCTTTCAGCGGGTAAACGGCCTTGGCTTTTTGCTCGGGTGTCAGGGAAGCCAGCCAGTTGTTGGCCGCAATGGTCATCTCATCCAGCCCGGCCTGGGCGGTGGCGGCAGAGAAGAGTGCACCTACGGCGACAGCGAGGGTCGAAACCAAAGACGGCAGTTTCAAAGACTTCAAAGTGGTCATAAGGAGACGATTTGCGAGAATTGAATTGGAGGCAATGAGAAACTTCAATTAGCCCAGGCTTTACGGATGAATGTCAGAAAATTCTCATGCATGATCTTGGTGATGTCTTCTTCCGAATAACCGCGTGCTCTGAATAAATCAGGCACCTTTTGGAGATCGGCGATGGTGTCGAGGTCTCCGGGAGATTGCTCCTTGCCGAAGCCGCCGTCGAGATCCGTGCCGATTCCGATGTGATTCGCGTTGCCGGCGAGTTGGCAGATGTGGTCGAGGTGATCGACCATGTGTTTGAGGCTGACCCCAGAGGATTGCGGGGTGGTCTTTTGGCGAATCCAGCCGGGAACCATCATCCACGCGTCGAGCGGTCCGCCGAGTACGCCCCCGCGTTTGATGATTTCTTTGATCTGTTCATCGCTGAACTGGCGATTGTGATTGACCAAGGCGCGGCAGTTTTGATGGCTCGCCCAGACAGGTCCTTCCCAGATGCTCATGGCTTCCCAGAAACTGTCGTCACAGAGATGCGTGGCATCGAGGATGAGCCTGAGCCGCATCATCTCTTTCAGGAGATCGCGACCTTTCTGGCCGAGGCCACCAGTGTCATCCGTGCCGTGGGCATAGGTGCCGGGGCCGTAATGAGCAGGGCCGAGGGCGCGCAGTCCTTGCGCATACGATTTTTCCAGATAACTCAGCTTCACGATGGAGTCCGCACCTTCCAGCGAAAGGATGTAGCCGATGGGTTTTTGCTCGTTGGGCTTGGTAGTGTCGTTCCAGAGTGCAAGGTGGCGCTCCATTGCAGCGAGATTGGTGATGGCGATCATCTCACCCCGGTCTTCCATGGCGCGATACCAGGCGAGCTGGCCTTGGGTCTGAGCCCAAGCTTGCTCGGGTGAACGCCAGCCACCGAGGGGATGGGTGGGCTTGGCATAACGGGCGATCTGTGTGGCGACGACGAGCCCCACATTGCCTTTACGCAATTCTGGTAAGCACACGGTGCCGAGTCCGCGATCGGGTTTATCCGTGAGACCTTTTTCGCGTTCGCGGATCTCTGCGATGGGCCGGGTGTAATCACGGTTCCATTCCAGCGCGTTCATGCTGAGGTCGAGGTGGGCGTCGAAGATGAACATAAGATTAAATCAGACCAAAGCATCCAGCAGCAGCACGAGACCGAGGCCGGCGATGGCGATGATGGTTTCCAGCACCGTCCACGTGCGCAACGTCTCACTGACGCTGAGCTTGAAGCATTCCTTCACCAGCCAGAAACCACCGTCGTTCACGTGCGATAGGATGAGGGAGCCGCAGCCAAGGCTGAGGACGAGCAGTTCACGGTTGATGTCCGGGTTGTTCGCGATCATCGGGGCGAGCAGCCCGGCGGCGGCGGTAATGGCTACCGTGGCCGAGCCGGTGGCGATGCGGATCAGAGCGGCGATGAGCCAGCCAAAGACCAAAGGCGGGAGATGCCAAGAGGCTGTGAGCGCTTTGATGGCCTCGCCCACGCCGCTCTCGATGAGCACGCGGCTGAAGCCACCGCCTGCCCCCACGATCAGGAGTACGCTGGCGACCGGACCAAGGCATTCCTCGCTGAAGCGCAAGAGCTGGTTGCGGGTAAAACCGCAGTGGCGGCTCAGGACAAACAGAGAGTAGAGCACGCCGGAGAACATGGCGAAGATGGGGTGGCCGAGCAGGGTGAACAGGCTGAACTCCGTGGAGCCGGGCCGGGACAGCATAACGCCCAAACTGCCCAGCAACATCAGCACCACGGGCAGCAGGATGACCGAGAGAGTGAGCTTGAATCCAGCGGGCTTGATGTCAGAGCTGGCTTTGGGCTCCGTGGGCAGCTCGGGTGTTTTTACCGGGACGCGGGAGAGAATGAAACGGGTGAAGAGCGGTCCGGCCAAAGCCAGCAAGGGCACGGCCAGCAGGAGGGACCAGGCAATGGTCTTGCCGATGTCGGCCTTGAGCAGTCCGATGGCGGCCATCGGTCCTGGATGGGGCGGTACCAAGCCGTGGGCGACGGATAATCCGGCTACCACGGGCAGCACCAGTATAAGCCAAGGGACTTGATGCCGGCTGGCGAGCGCGAACACGACGGGTACAAGCAACATCAGCCCGACAGCGAAGAATACTGGCAGACCAATCAATAGAGCTACGGCGGCCAGTGTCCAAGGAAGGTATTTGAGGCCGGCCGCCTGGGTTAGGGTTTCCGCCACCACCTTGGCACCCCCTGACTCAGCCAATAGTCGGCCAAGCACAGTCCCTAGGCCGATGACCAGCGCGATGCCACCGAGCACACCGCCGACTCCGGTCTCGATGGCTTTGCCCAAAGTGGCGAGGTCCATGCCGCTACCCAACCCAACTAGCAAGGAGGCGAGGACGAGCGCGAGAAAGGCATGCAGCCGGAAGACGGTCACCAACAGGATGAGCCCGGCAACGGACACCAGGGCCAGAAAGAGCAGGCTGGTTTGGTTGTCAGGCGCGGGCATGAGTGATGTGGGGACATGCTGGCAATAGAGCGGCAGGAGAACAAGCTTGCTGTGTTTTATGAGTGTGATTCATGGCTCGAAAGAGATTGATGAATGCTTGTGTGCCTTGTGTGTAAAAAAAGACAGCTTGGGTCAATATCTGCAAATCGGAGGAGTAAGCTGAGGTATCTGATTCAGTATAAATAATTGTGAATAAATGATTTATGACTTGGTGAAAAATAATGTTTGGTGATTGGCATCATCGGTGCTTAGGGAGGCGAGCTTGGTTTGAAAGGCTGCCGGATCGGTGTTTTGCGGGAGACACGCAAAGGGCCAATAACCGCTGCTAGTGGTCGGGTCGGTGAGCATTTGCGGCCTGTCGCCGTGAGTGAAAGCAACGCAACAGAGACAACCAGTTCGTGAAGGCAAGGCAACTATGAAGAAAATCGAAGCAATCATAAAACCATTCAAATTGGAGGAAGTGAAGGACGCCCTGAGTGAACTGGGCGTGGAAGGCATGACGGTGACCGAAGTGAAGGGCTTCGGGCGTCAGAAGGGGCATACCGAAATCTACCGCGGCAGCGAATACACGGTGGACTTCCTGCCCAAGGTGAAACTCGAGGTGGTTTTGCCTGACGACCGGGTTGAGGCTGCGGTGGCGGCCATCGTAAAGGCGGCCAAGACAGGCAAGATCGGTGACGGCAAGGTGTTCGTTTCCCCGGTGGATGAGGCGATCCGCATCCGTACGGACGAGCGCGGTGACAAGGCGGTGTAAAACCAACAACAGGAGAAAATAGAATAATGAAACGCATACTTACATTGATTGCCCTGACCGGGCTTTGCGTGGCGGGAAGCCTCCACGCCCAAGATGCCGCCCCGGCGGCTCCGGCTGCCGCTGCCGCAGTCGCAGAAGCCGCTACGGCTGTGGCGGAAGCTGCCGCTGATGCTCCTAAATACAAGGATCTCGCCGCGTTCGGTGAATCCGCCGGCTACACTATCTTCACCACGAACAACCTGTGGATGATGCTGGCCACGGCGCTCGTGTTCATCATGCATCTCGGTTTCGCCACGGTGGAAACGGGTCTGACCCGCTCCAAGAACACGGTGAACATCCTGTTCAAGAACACGTTGATTCCCTGCATCGGTCTGCTGACCTATGCGCTGATGGGTTTCAACCTGATGTATCCGGGCGCGGACTACGCTGGCAAGTGGTTTGGTTTCTCTGGATTCGGACTGAGCTTCGCGGACGATGTGAGCGGCCTGACGGATGCCTACAATGCCGGTTACACCTACTGGACCGACTTCCTGTTCCAAGGCATGTTCGCGGCCACGGCTGCCACGATTGTCTCCGGTGCGGTGGCTGAGCGTATCAAGCTCGGCAGCTTCCTCATCTTCTCCACCTTGTTCGTCGCGATTTCGTATCCGATCACGGGTATGTGGCAATGGGGTGGCGGTGCGCTGAAGACGATGGCTACGCCCTTCTATGACTTCGCCGGTTCCACCCTGGTTCACTCGGTGGGCGGCTGGGGTGCGCTGGCGGGTGTTCTGATCCTTGGCCCCCGTATCGGCAAATATTCCGCGGATGGCAAGGTGCGTCCGATGCTCGGTCACAGCATGCCGCTGGCAACCATCGGCGTGTTCCTCCTGTGGTTAGGCTGGAGCGGCTTCAACGGTGGTTCGGTGCTCTCGGCGAACCCCGCGCTGACCTCCTTGGTGCTGGTAACGACCTGCCTCGCGGCAGCGGCGGGCGGCTTGGCCTCGGCGCTGACCTCCTGGGTCATGCTCAAGAAGCCTGACCTCTCCATGGCGCTTAACGGTATCCTGGCCGGTCTGGTGGGCATCACCGCAGGTGCGGACCAGATGAGCCCGATGGACTCCATCCTGATCGGTCTCATCGCCGGTGTGGTCGTGGTGTTCTCCGTGCTGATCTTTGACAAGCTCAAGATTGATGATCCGGTCGGTGCCATCTCGGTGCACTTGGTCTGCGGTATCTTCGGTACTCTGGCGGTCGGCATGTTCGGCGCGCTGAAGGGTATGGCCCAGTTCATGACCCAGTTGAAAGGTGTGCTGGCGGTCGGCGCGTTCACGTTCGTGTTCGCTTTCGTGGTGTTCTTCGTGCTCAAGATGACCTTGGGCCTGCGTGTCAGCGCGGAAGAGGAGATCGAGGGCTTGGATGTCGGTGAGCATGGCGCGCATGCCTATCCTGACTTCCAAGCAGCGAATGAGAAATAAATTTGCGTATGCGTGCCAATAAGCGCGGCTAGTGAGCCGACCTTGGTGTGCAACGCAGCTCTTCAAAAGGGGCACCCGCAAGGGTGCCTCTTGTTTTTTGGGGAGATCGAGTGAGGTGACGTCAGAACGAAGTACGGTAGTTATCTAAGGCACTCCAAAGGGCAGAGTTCCACCAAAGTAAAGCGGCGGTATTACGTTTATGAATCACATTCATTAAAATTAACCAAATAATGAGTGGATTGTATCTTTATGGTCAAAAACAGACAGTTTGTTTTCTTTTGTTCAACGCTTTGGGGTTTTAACTATTTTTGTAACTAGTTTATTATTAATACTTTATACTGTTTTTGAAGTGATCTTCCAAGTTGGCATTGCCGGTGCTATGAGCAGCGTGCACGTAAAGAAATATTCAACCATTAGCATTTGGACCTGAGACCGAATAACGATTTCCCAGAAACATTATGAAGAAAATCGAAGCGATCGTAAAACCATTCAAGTTGGAAGAAGTGAAGGACGCGCTCAGTGAGTTGGGCGTGGAAGGTATGACCGTGACCGAAGTCAAAGGCTTCGGGCGTCAGAAGGGCCACACTGAAATCTACCGCGGCAGCGAATACACGGTGGATTTCCTGCCGAAAGTGAAACTTGAAATCGTGCTGCCCGATGACCGGGTGGATGCTGCGGTGGCGGCCATCGTGAAGGCGGCCAAGACGGGCAAGATCGGTGACGGCAAGGTGTTCGTTTCGCCGGTGGATGAGGCGATCCGCATCCGTACGGACGAGCGCGGTGACAAGGCGGTATAAACAATCATAGGAGAAATCATCAAAATGAAACGCATACTCAGTTTGCTTGCCCTGACCGGGCTCTGTTTGGCGGGAACCCTTCATGCCCAAGATGCTACCAACGCAGCGCCTGCTGCCGCAGCAGCGGTGGCCGAAGCTGCCGCCGCCCCCAAGGATCCCACCTTGGAAGAACGCGTGGCGGACATCGAAGCTTACGTGAACAACGGTGCCCGCACGCCGAATGTGAATTCCAAGGTCCCCGGTCCAGGTCCCGGTCATAACGCCTGGCAGATGACCTCCACGGCCCTTGTGCTGTTCATGACCCTTCCGGGGTTGGCCCTGTTCTACGGCGGTCTCGTTCGTAAGAAGAACGTACTCTCCGTGCTCGCCCAGTGCATGGGCATCGCGGGTTTGGTGACACTGCTCTGGTGGGCTTGCGGTTACAGCCTGTCCTTCGGCACCGGTGACGAAATGGCGAAAGGCATCTTGGGCAGCTTGGATCAGGCTTTCCTGAAAGATGTTGATCCGTACAAAGTCGGCGCTGGCTACCACTGGATCAGCGATGCCATGTGGGCGATGTTTCAGCTCACGTTCGCGATCATCACCCCGGCGCTGATCGTCGGCGCGATCGCCGAGCGCATGAAGTTCTCCGCAGTGCTGCTCTTCGTCGCCATCTGGATGTTCGTGGTTTACTTCCCGTTCGCGCACATGGTCTGGTCCACGACCGGTCTGATGTGCGGTCCGCTCAATCCTAACGCCGCGATCAAGGCGATCGACTTCGCCGGTGGTACCGTGGTGCACATGACCTCAGGTTGGAGCGCCTTGGTGCTCTGCATCATCCTCGGCAAGCGCAAGGGCTACGGCAAGGAGCCGATGCCGCCGCACTCGATGGTGATGTGCATGGTCGGCACGGGCATGCTCTATGTGGGCTGGTATGGTTTCAACGCCGGTTCCGCGCTAGGCGCTGACGGCATCGCGGCCAATGCGTTCATGACCACGACCCTCGCCGCCGCTGTGGCTGGTTTCGTGTGGGCGGTCATGGAATGGGCCATCAAGGGCAAGCCGAGCGTTCTGGGCTTCTGCTCCGGTATCGTGGCGGGTCTCGTGGTTATCACTCCGGGTGCTGGTTTCGTGACGGCGACCTCCTCGGTCATCATCGGTGTGCTGGCGGGCATCGTTCCGTTCCTCGCGGTGACTTACCTTAAGAAGATGATCGGTTGTGACGACGCGCTGGATACATTCGGCGTGCACGGTGTGGGTGGCACGATGGGTGCGATCCTGACGGGCATCTTCGCGGATGAGAAGGCGAACGCGGTCGTCGCCGGCCTGAAGCAAGGTCTCGTGATGGAGCAGATCAAAGCGGTCGTGCTGACCATCATCTGGAGCGTGGTCGCCACGGCGATCATCGCCTTCATCGTGAAGGCAGTCATCGGCCTGCGTGTCTCCGAAGAAGTGGAACACCAAGGTCTGGACCTGGCCGAACACGGCGAGGAAGGCTACCACGGTTAATTTGCGCCTGCGCGCCAATAAGTGCGGCCGGTGAGCCGAACTTGGTGCGCAACGCAGCTCTTCAAAAGGGGCACTCGAAAGAGTGCCCCTTATTGTTTTAATTGATACGGGGTCTTACCGCCGGAAGGGAGCCGGGCGAAGCATGCTTAAGCGATCTGGATCACCAGCGCGGTCGTGTTGTCCTTACCGCTATTCTTTAGTGATTCTTCTACGAGGAGGTGGGCGGCGCTGACATTTGTGGAGGAGGTGTCCGTCTTGCGCAAAAGCTCCACAAGATGGTGATCATAAAGGCCGTCAATCAGGCCATCGGAGCAGATGAGGAAAGCATCACCCGGTTCGTAGCCTACCGCACCTACTTGCGGGTCCACGAACTGGTTGCCGCCACCCAGGGATTTTTGCAGGACACTGCGACGGGGATGGGTGCGGGCTTCGCGCTCGTTGATCTTACCGTTGCGCAAGAGCCAACCCACGTGCGTGTCATCGTGGGTGAGTTGCTTGATGGTGTCCTGACCGGCGGGGAGATAGTAGATGCGACTGTCGCCGACATGGGCGAAGTACAGCCAGTTTGGCGCGAACCAGCAAAGGCTTAAGGTTGTCTCCATGCCGCGGCATTCGTCGTAACTCTCACCCAGATACTTCAGGGATTTGTGGACTTGGGTGTAGAGTTCAGTGAGTACATCTGCGAAACCGGCTTCCAAGCCCAAGGCGGATTGGGCAAAAGAGCGGGGGAGCAGCGTGGTGATCTTGTCCACGGCGATACGGCTGGCGTATTCGCCGGCCTTGGCACCGCCCATCCCATCGCTGACGGCAAAGGCGAAGTCTTTGTGCAGGGTGGAGGCTTCACCAATTTTGCCCAGCCGGTTTACCTCGCGGGCATCGAACTGGAGACCAAGAAAAGCGTCCTCGTTGTTTTTGCGGACTTTCCCGACGTCGGAACGGCCTGACCATTTCAGGGTACGGGCAGCGGCAGCGCGGATGGCTGGATTCATGCAGAATATCGCAATTAATTTGCGGCGGGGAGGATTGTGGCGAACTCAAAATCAATCAAACAGAATCGGCCATCGGATTGCCGGTAGGTGACGTTGCGCATGTCCGGGTCATCGTGCTTCACACCAAAGGCTTCCAGTTCGGCGAAAAGTTCGGTGGTCCGCTGGGCGTCCAAATGCTCCACGCGCATGCCGCAGTTGTTGGTGACGATGGTCAGGCTCTCCGGGCGAGCCTCCAGCAATCTGGGGACAAAGGGGCAACCACGCTCTTCCAGATAGCGCAACACCTTGACCTCGTTATCAAAGCGTTCTTGGGCATTCGGTCCATGAAAAGTTTTGATGACCCGGCCATCAAAAGTGAGCCGGACCGTGGCGCGCAGGGTGTCTTTTACTTTCAACATGACCAGTGCAAACGGCTAAACGTACTTAAGTCTTAATCTGACAGAGCAAGACCGTTATTGGTTCATAAATACCTGCCCTGAGAGAGCTTCCATGACTTGTTCTGCTAGAATGCCAGCCGAAGGATAGGGCATAAAGGGCTAATTTTTAGGATGATTCCGTGAAAAGCGTCAATGGACAAAAAGAGCCACATTGATTAAATGCGTTCATGGATAACTATGATTCAATGAAGGGAATAGATTTTTTGAAAATGCTTCTTTCTGATTGATTCTCAAAGAGTTGCGTGAAAACGGGGCGTTATTCATGGAAGGGTGCTTGCCAGATGGCATTTGAACTGCTCAGACTTAAGGCACTGGAAATACTGTAGCATTTTGCACAGTCGAACCGGATTAAACACATACACCTCCATAAACATGGCCAAATACAAGTTGGAATATCTGTGGCTCGATGGTTACGAGCCCGTCCCTAATCTCCGTGGTAAGACCCAGATCAAGGAATTCGCCAGCTTCCCGAAGTTGGAAGAACTGCCGATGTGGGGTTTCGACGGTAGCTCCACTCGCCAAGCCGAAGGCCGTAGCTCTGACTGCATGCTGAAGCCTGTCGCTGTTTATCCTGACACGACCAAGAAGAACGGTGTGCTCGTGATGTGCGAAGTCATGATGCCGGACGGTAAGATGCCGCACCCTTCCAACAGCCGCGCGAACATCCCTGATGATCCGGGTGCCTGGTTCGGCTTCGAGCAGGAATACTTCCTTTATAAGAACGGCAAGCCCTTGGGCTTCCCGGAATCCGGTTTCCCCTATCCGCAGGGTGAATACTACACCGGTGTGGGCTACAAGAACGTAGGTGATATCGCCCGCGAGATCGTGGACACCCACCTCGACCTGTGCCTTGACGCCGGCATCAACCACGAAGGCATCAACGCCGAAGTGGCGAAGGGCCAGTGGGAATTCCAGATCTTCGGCAAAGGTTCCAAGAACGCCGCTGACCAAGTCTGGGTCGCCCGTTACCTCCTTATGCGCCTGTGCGAGAAGTACGGCGTGGATGTGAACTGGCACTGCAAACCGCTGGGTTCCGATGTGGACTGGAACGGTTCCGGCATGCACTCCAACTTCTCCACCACGCACATGCGTGAAGTGGGCGGCAAGGAATACTTCGAAGCCCTCATGGCGGCGTTCGACAAGTACAAGAACGAGCACATCGCTGTGTATGGCCCGGATAACCACCTGCGCCTGACCGGCCTGCATGAGACGCAGTCCATCGACAAGTTTAACTACGGCGTGGCGAATCGCGGTGCGTCCATCCGTGTGCCGCACAGCTTCGTGAACAACGGCTACAAGGGCTACTTGGAAGACCGTCGTCCGAACTCGCAGGGTGACCCGTATAAGATCGCGGGCCGAATCCTGCAGACGATCGCCACGGTGCCGCTGAAGTAATTCAGCCCCGTAAAGCTTCAAGAACGGCGCGGAATCACTTCCGCGCCGTTTTCTTTTGTGGTTCGTTGAATGTTTAAAAACGTCGAATCGTGAAACGTTGTATCGGTTCAACTTTTTAACGATTTAACCGCCTTCACTTTCTTCAAATTCCACCATTGCCCCCGGAAAGGGGTTTCCGCAATATCTGCGGCCTTATGTCGAGTGGTCGCAAACAGTATCCGTTCGATCTGATCGAACCGAAGTGGCAAAAGCAGTGGGACGCCGAGCAGACGTTCCGCGCGTGGAACCCTGGTGAAGCGGTGCCGGCCAAGCATCCTTTCGGGCTGCGTCATGGTCTGGCAGGCAAGGTGGCCGACCGTCAGGCCTTGCCGCCGAAGTTCTACATCCTCGACATGTTTCCGTATCCCTCCGGGGCAGGTCTGCACGTAGGCCATCCGGAAGGTTACACCGCCACGGACATCTTGGCGCGTTATCGCCGCTCGCAAGGCTTGAACGTATTGCATCCGATGGGGTGGGACGCCTTCGGTCTGCCTGCGGAGCAATATGCCATCAAGACCGGACAACATCCGCGTAAGACCACGGAAGAAAACATCGCGAATTTCAAACGCCAGATCAAATCGCTCGGCTTCAGCTACGACTGGACGCGCGAAGTGGACACGACCGATCCAGATTACTTCCGATGGACGCAATGGATTTTCCTCCAGCTCTACAATTCTTGGTTCAACCCGGCGACGAACAAGGCGGAAGACATCAGCACGCTGAAGTATCCGGCGGATTGCGCCACGGAAGAACAGAAGCGTGCTTATCGTGATGGCAAACGCCTCGCCTATGTGAGCGAAGCGCCGGTGAACTGGTGTCCGGGGTTGAGGATTGTTTTGTCTAACGAAGAGGTGGTGGATGGTAAATCTGTGGAAGGCAGTCATCCTGTCATCCGCAAGCCGATGCGCCAATGGATGCTCCGCATCACGGCGTATGCAGAGAAATTGCTGAATGATTTGGACACCATCGACTGGACGGATTCGCTGAAGGAGATGCAGCGGAACTGGATTGGTCGCAGCGAGGGTGCGGAGGTGGATTTCCAAGTGGACGGCCATGACGCGAAGATCCGTGTGTTCACCACGCGTCCTGACACCTTGTTCGGTGCCACCTACATGGTGTTGTCACCAGAACATAAGCTCGTGAAGGAGATCACGACTTCGGCTCAAGCAGAGGCGGTGAAGCAGTATCAACAGTTTGCTGCCACCAAGAGTGATTTGGAACGCACAGAATTGGCGAAGGACAAGACCGGTGTGTGGACGGGGGCTAACGCCATCAATCCAGTGAACGGAGAGAAGATTCCGATCTGGATCGCGGATTACGTGCTCTCGACGTATGGCACGGGTGCGATTATGGCGGTGCCTGCGCATGATGAGCGCGATCATGAGTTCGCGAAGAAATTCAACTTGCCCATTGTGCAAGTGGTGCAGCCGCCGGATGCCAAGACGGATTGGCAAGGCTTCTGTGACGACGGAACGGCGGTCAATTCTGCGAGTGCGGACATTTCCCTGAACGGGCTGCCGACCAAGGAAGCGAAGCGCAAGATTTCTGAATGGCTCGATAGCAAAGGCCTCGGCAAGAAGACCATCAACTACAAGTTGCGGGACTGGTTGTTCAGCCGTCAGCGGTATTGGGGTGAGCCGTTCCCGATCATCTGGAAGAAGGATGCGAGCGGGAATCTCTATCACGAAGCTTTGCCGGAAAGCGTGCTGCCATTGCGTCCGCCGCAATTGGAAGAATACAAGCCGACGTCTGAAGGTCAGCCACCTCTTGCTCGTGCGACAGAGTGGATGAACTTGCCGGATGGTTCTATCCGGGAAACGAACACCATGCCGCAGTGGGGTGGCTCTTGCTGGTATTACCTGCGCTATGCGGATGCGTTGAACAGCAACGCATTCGTAGGGCCGGATGCGGAGTCCTATTGGATGGGCACGGGTCAGACTCAAGGCGAGGTTAAACCAGGTGTGGATCTTTACGTTGGCGGCACGGAGCACGCCGTCTTGCACCTGCTCTACGCGCGTTTCTGGCACAAGGTCTTGTTCGATCTCGGTTATGTGACGACGGCGGAGCCGTTCTACAAACTCGTCAACCAAGGTCTGATCCTGGGTGAGATGGAATGCAGTGTATTTGCTTATCCGGATGGCACCTTGTGCAGCACGGCGGAATTGCGCGATGTGGCAGAGGAAGCAACGGAGCAGGGGCTCAAGATGGCTGGCATTCACAAGAAGACGGGTGAGAAGCTCTACGGCAAGAAGATCGCCGAATCTGAAGTGGAGAAGGTAGGTGCCAGCTTCGTATTGAAGACGGACCACGCCATCCAGGTGGACGCCCGCAGCTTCAAGATGAGCAAGAGCCGCGGTAACGTGGTGAACCCGGACACCATCCTCAGTGAGTTCGGGGCGGATTCGTTGCGTCTCTACGAGATGTTCATGGGCCCGCTGCAAGACAGCAAGCCGTGGAACACCAAAGGCGTGGAAGGCGTCTACCGTTTCCTCGGTCGTGTCTGGCGCATGTTTGTGGATGAAGGCGCAGAGACCGCTTATGAACAGGCTGAAGCCGTGGCGACACTTGAGACGCGCGGTGAATTGCTGGACTTGATCATCCTCGATGGCGGCATTCTCGAAGTGGAGCCGACGAAAGAGCAGCTCAAGGTCTTGCACACGTGCATCAAGAAGGTGACGGAAGACCTCGAAGGCATGCGCTTCAACACGGCCATCTCGGCGATGATGGTTTTCAGCAATGAAGCGAGCACGTGGCAGACGAAGCCGTTCTCCGTGATGAAGACGTTCCTCCAATTGCTCGCGCCGTTCGCGCCGCACTTGGCAGAGGAATTATGGAGCCGCTTGCATTCGACGTTCGGTCACGTGGCACCGTCGCTCACGTATGCCGTGTGGCCGAAGTTTGATCCGGCCTTGCTGGTCGAGGACGAGATCGAGATTCCGGTGCAGGTGAACGGCAAATTGCGCGATGTCATCAAGGTGCCGACGGCTGCGGACAATGCCACCATTGAGGCCGCCGCAAAGGCATCCGAGAAGGTGAAACCGTTCATCGACGGCAAGGCCATCAAAAAAGTTGTCGTCGTGCCGAAGAAATTGGTCAATATTGTGGCTGTTTAAGCCGATATCCAGTTTGTGTTCCTGACCAAACAACAGAAATGGATCGTGGGAATCACGATTGGATTGCTGGTGTTGGGGTGGATCACGAAGACGTGGCGGCTGGCGGAGAAGAAGGCCGAAGCGGCAGCGCAAATGGCCCAATAAACTATGCAACAGCGCAGTTTTGAAGAAGGCGTAGAGCAGATATTGGCGAAAGATACTCGCTACGATATCGACGCGTATGACTTTCTGCGAGAGGCCTTGGACTTCACCCAGAAATCCTTGGGTCGCACGGAAAAGTTGCGGCAACGTGCGGGTGATTCCAGCAGCAGCAATGAGGGCCATCACGTTTCCGGGCAGCAGTTGTTGAATGGCATCCGCGATTTTGCCATCCAGCGTTATGGTCCTATGACCGTGACCATCTTCGAGAGCTGGGGTATCAAAGGGACCGAGGATTTCGGAAATATCGTCTTCAACATGGTGGGCGAGGGATTGCTGGGCAAAACGGAGAATGACAGCCCGGAGGATTTTAAGAACGTTTACGACTTCGATGTGGTTTTCCGTCAGCCCTATCTGCCCAAGGCCAAGCAAGCATCTGAGCCTTCCGAGGAGACACCTTCGCAGGACGCCTGAGCGGGCGTTAGGCTTGCTAACGACCAGTTCAAGCCGTTCTAACAGGGCTAAAATTCTTATCGCACCGGACTCTCTGCTCCGGTAGCATCAGGTCAAATTGATGAGTGTGCATTTGACATCGCAGAATCGTGCCGCGTTGGCGGTCAAGGTGGAGCAGTTAGTCCAAAACACGCCGGTGTATGACATCCATACGCACCTGTATGATGCCGCGTTTGGCGACCTGCTGCTCTGGGGCATCGATGAACTGCTCGTTTACCACTACTTGGTGGCCGAGGCGTTCCGTTATTTCGACATGCCGTACGAGAAGTTCTGGAAGCTCTCCAAGGCCCAGCAAGCCGAGCACATCTGGAACGCGTTGTTCATCCAGCATACGCCCATCTCGGAATCCTGCCGTGGCGTGCTGACGACTTTGAACAGGCTGGGGCTGGATGTGAAACAGCGCGATCTGGGCAGCGTGCGCAAGTGGTTCGCGGCGCAGAAGCCCGCCGAGTACATCACCAAGACGATGGCGCTCGCGAAAGTGAACCGCATCTGCATGACGAACTCCCCGTTCGACGTTACGGAACGGCCAGTGTGGGAGAAAGGCTTTGAACGCGACCCGCGTTTCACGGCGGCCTTGCGCATCGATCCGCTGCTGCTCTCCTGGCATGATTCGCATCAGAATCTGATGGAGTGGGGCTATGTGGAGAGCGCCAACTTGAACGAAGCGACGATCGCCGGTGTGCGCCGCTTCCTGGCGGACTGGAGCAAGCGCATCGATGCGCAGTACGTGATGGTATCGTTGCCGCCAGATTTCAAGTATCCCGACGAAGGTCCGTGCGCGACCTTGATCGAGAAGGCGGTCCTGCCGCATTGCCGCGAGTTCGGTTTGCCGTTCGCGGTGATGCCGGGTGTGAAGCGTGCGGTTAATCCGCAGTTGCACTTGGCGGGCGATGGCATGGCGAAGGCGAACATGGCTTCCTACGAGAAGTTGTTCGCGACACATCCGGACAACAAGTTCCTGGCCACCGTGCTTTCACGCGAGAATCAGCACGAGGTGTGCGTGATGGCGCGGAAGTTCCGCAACTTGCACGTCTTCGGCTGCTGGTGGTTCACGAATGTGCCGTTCATCATCGAAGAAATGACCCGCATGCGATTGGAGCTCGTGGGTATGAGCATCACGCCGCAACACTCGGATGCACGTGTGCTGGATCAGATCATCTACAAGTGGGAACACTCACGGAAGGTCATCGCCAAGGTGCTGACGGACAAGTACGCGGACTTGATCGAAACTGGCTGGGAACCGACCCCAGAAGAGATCGAGCGGGATGTCAAAGCGCTGTTCGGTGGCGAATTCATGCGCTTCTGTGGGAGGTGATTTTTAACCACAGATAGACACAGATAAAACAAAGGCCCGGTATTATGCCGGGCCTTTCTATTTTCAATATCCGTGTGTTTCCGTGTTCAATCCGTGGCTAACACTCCTAGCCCTGTAGCAGCTTCTTGCAGGCTTTGCGGAGTTTCTCCAATTGAGCGGCGGACTTGGCTTCGATGTAGCAGCGGATGAGCGGCTCGGTGCCGCTGGCGCGGAAGGCGACCCATTCGCGGTTTGGCAGCAGGAACTTGTAACCGTCCGTGGTGATGAATTTTTCGACGGGCAGGTTGCCGACCTTGTCCAAGCCACCGGCGAGCATCTTCAGTAGTGCTTCCTTCTTGTCCGGCGGGATGGCGACGTTGATGCGATCGGTATGGAATTCACCGGTCTGCTTCTCCAGTGATTTCATGATCTGGCCGAGCGACTTCTTCTCGTAAGCGACGAGTTCGGCCATGAGCAAGCAGGCGAGGATGCCGTCCTTTTCAGGCACGTGACCCTTTACGCTGAGGCCGCCGGATTCTTCGCCACCGACGATGATCGGCTCGCTCTCCATAAGGGCGCCGATGTATTTGAAACCCACGGGTGTCTCGTGGACTTTCACGCCGAGGACTTCAGCGATGCCGTCCACTTGATGGCTCGTGGGAACAGTACGCACGACGGCACCAGTCCAGCCACGATTCTTTTTCAGGTGATAGAGTGCGAGGGCGAGGACTTGGTTCGGGGTGATCCAAGTGCCGTCCTTATCCACGATGCCGAAACGATCAGCATCGCCATCCAGGCCGAGGCCGATGCTGGCTTTGCCGCTGCGGATGAAATCACTGACGGCATGCATGCCTTCGGCGTTCGGTTCCGGGTGATGACCACCGAAGAGCGGGTTCAGTTCGTTATGGAAGCGGGTTACTTTGACACCAGCTTCTTCGAGTAAGGTATCGAGGTAACCGCGTCCCGTGCCATACATGAGCTCCACGGCGATCTTCATCTTGGCCTTCTCGATGGCCTTGAAGTCGATGAGCTTCTTGATCTGTTTGAAGTAGGCGGGCAGGGGATTGATGGTCTTGCACTTAAAGGTGCCGACCACAGCGGCCTTAAAGGTCCAGTTTTCGGCCTGCAACTTCGCGATGATGGCCTCGACCTGCTTGGTGACTTCCGGCGGAGCGGCAGCACCATTGCTCGGGGAGAATTTCAGGCCCTGATATTCCGCCGGGTTATGGCTGGCGGTCATGTTGATGCCGCCTATGGCCTTCAGATTACGGATGGTGTGGGCGATGACGGGCGTTGGGGCATCGCGATCGCACATGACGGGCGAGAGGCCGTTCGCGGCGAGGACTTCAGCGGCGGCAAGGGTGAATTCATGGCCGAGGAAACGGGTGTCATGACCGAGGATTACGACGGGCTTGCGGCCGTAGATGGCAGACTTTGGGTTCGCCAGTTCGCCCTTCCAGTATTCCGCGATGGCCTGGGTGGCTAGGCGGACTTGATCAAAGGTGAAATCGCGTGCGATCAGACCGCGCCAGCCGGAGGTGCCGAATTTGATGGTTGCCATGAAGTCAGGAGGTCGTTGGTTTGGTTAAAGGATAGGGGAATGGTTACAGGTACGGTTGGAGAGATTCAAGTCTGCGGAATGCTTTTCCAGCCGCTGTCACTTGGCGAACTCGACTACGCGCGTCTCACGCACCACCGTCACGCGGATCTGACCGGGATACTGCAGTTCTTCCTCAATCTTGCGCGTGATGGATTTGGCGAGGGCGTAGGATTCCTCGTCGGACAACTTCTCGGGCTGCACCAGCACGCGCAGTTCGCGACCTGCCTGCACCGCATAGCACTTGTCCACGCCGGGGAAGGAAGCACCGATGCGTTCCAGGTCTTCCAGGCGCTTGATGTAAGTGGTCATCGTCTCGGAGCGGGCTCCGGGACGGGAGGCACTGATGGCATCCGCCGCACTCACGAGGACACCCAAAGGATTCGTATGCGGCACCTCGTTGTGATGAGAAGCCACACCATTGACGATGTTCTCCGCTTCGCCGTGGCGCTTGATGAAGTCCGCACCGATGATGGCATGGGAACCTTCCACTTCGTGGTCAATCGCCTTGCCGATGTCATGGAGGAGGCCGGCGCGCTTGGCATCATGGACGTCGATGCCCATCTCAGAGGCCATGAGGCTCATGAGGTGGGCGACCTCGATGGAGTGATCCAGCACGTTCTGCGAAAAGCTGTGACGGAAGCGCAATCGACCGAGCAGTTTCACGATCTCCGGATGCAACTGCGGCAAACCCACCTTGAACACGGCCTCTTCGCCGTTCTTCACGATGGTCTCATCCATCTCCTCCGTCACCTTCTGCACGACTTCCTCAATGCGCGTAGGATGGATGCGGCCATCGAGGATCAAGCGCTGCATCGCTTCGCGAGCGATCTCGCGGCGCACCGGATCAAAGCCGGAGAGCACGACGGCATTGGGCGTGTCATCGATCAACACGGTGACGCCAGTGGCGGCTTCAAAGGCGCGGATGTTACGGCCTTCACGGCCGATGATGCGGCCTTTGATCTCATCACCCGGCAACGCGATGGTCGCAGTGGTCGTCTCGAAAGTATGATCCCCGGCGTAGCGCTGGATGGCCACACTCAGGACGTAACGGGCTTTTTCCTCCGCCTGTGACTTGGCATTCTCAAGGATGTGGCGGGTGAGGTTGTTGGCGTCTTTGAGCGCGTCCTGCTCGACCTGTTTCAACAACTGCGTGCGTGCTTCGAGTTCCGTGATGCCCGCGATGCTTTGCAGTTTCTCCTTCTCAAGCTGGATGAGGCGGCGCAGTTCTACGCGCTGGGTTTCGAGGTCTTCCAGTTGCTTTTGCAACTGCTGGTCCGTCTGTTTGAGATTCTTTTCCTCCGCGACGATCTTTTCGAGCTGGCTGTTCAACAGGCGTTCGCGTTCGGCCTGGCGGTTCTCCAGTTCGGAAAGCTCCTGCCGGCGTTGGGTGAAAGATTTTTCCGTCTGCTCGCGGATCTTGAGCGCTTCCTCGTTGGCGGCGAGCTTGGCCTCGCGGATGAGGTTCTCAGCTTCGCGCTTGGCGTTGGTCAGAGCGAGGTCCTGCTGCTCCTTGAGTGATTGTTGCTGCTCTTTTTCGCGTTTGCGCTGGTAGAGATAGAAAGCAACGGCTCCCGCGCCAAAGAGCACGAGTCCCGAGACATACTCCGTTATGTTGCCCAACAAAAGCATTTCAGCACCTACGTGGCTAGACGACTTTTAGCCAGCGTGTCGGTGTCAGGATGGCGTCCAATTCGACATCATGTGGCTCAGTGGGGAGCGCGTCGCTCTCCTGCCAGTCGAAGGCCAGTCCTAACGTCATCCCTGTCGTCCCTGGCAGCAACCGGTCATAGAAGCCCTTGCCTCTCCCCAGTCGCCGTCCGCTCGGGTCAAAAGCTATGCCAGGTACCAAGGTCAAGTCCAGTTGGTTTAATGGCAAAGCCGGACAATTTGGCGAGGGCTCCCGGACACCGAAGCGGCCGGGAACCAAGTCTTCCGTCAGGTTGCGAATCAGGGCGGCTTCGTAAACCCCTAAGCTGGAATTGTAACGGGGCAGGGCGATGGTCTTGCCGGCAGCCAAAGCCTGCTCCAGCAAGGGAGCAATATCGGGTTCGTCGTTGAGCGGATAAAACATCAGGATGCGCTGGGCCTGTTGCCAATAGGGCGAGCTGAGCAGATTCTTGCGCAGATCTTCCGAGGCAGCAGCAGACTGCTCGGGTGCAATGGAGCGGGCCAGCACACGGAACTGTTGGCGGATAGCTGTTTTTTGCTCAAATACGCTCGGCGTCATGAAGACTTCCTCCGGGTGGCATCCAGCTCCGCCCGCCAGCGCTCGACGCGTTCCTTGATCTTTTTCTCCACCCCTTGCTCGGTGGGGTGATAGTAGTGGCGGGTTTCACCGAGGTAATCTTGGGCAACGAAATTGCCGGGGTGACTGTGAGCGTATTCGTAGCCGACACCGTGACCGAGCTGTTTGGCACCCTTGTAATGCCCATCCCGCAAGTGCTCAGGCACAGGCAGGGTGCGGCCATTCTTCACATCTTCCAAGGCAGCATCGATGGAGGCGACAACGGTGTTGCTCTTGTTCGCGGTGGCGATGTAGAGAGCGGCTTCGGCGATGGGGATGCGGGCTTCCGGCCAGCCGATAAATTCAGCAGCGTGGTGAGCGGAGACGGCGAGCACGAGTGCCATCGGATCAGCGAGACCGACATCCTCGGCGGCATGGATCACGATGCGGCGGGCGATGAAACGCGGGTCTTCGCCGGCATGGATCATTTTGGCCAGCCAATACAGCGTGGCGTCGGGATCGCTGCCGCGCATGGATTTGATGAAAGCGGAGATGGTGTCGTAATGCGCATCGCCATCACCGTCATACACGATGGCCTTTTTCTGGATGCTCTGCTCGGCTACGCCCAGTGTGATGTGGATGTAGCCGTCGGCACCCGGCTCCGTGGTGAGCGCGGCGATCTCCAGCGAGTTCAATGACTTGCGCGCATCCCCATCCGAAGTCTTGGCGAGGTGCTTCAAGGCATCTTCATCCGTTCGGATCTTGAGATGGCCTAGGCCGCGTTCGGCATCAGTGAGGGCGCGCTGATAAAGGCTCAGGATGTCGTCATCTGTGAGGGAACGCAGTTCGAATATCTGCGAGCGTGAGACGAGCGGGGAATTGACGAAGAAAAAGGGATTGTGCGTGGTGGCGCCGATCAGGCGGATGACACCGCTCTCGACATCGGGCAGCAATACGTCCTGCTGGGATTTGTTGAAGCGATGGATCTCGTCGATGAACAGGATGGTCGGCTGGCCGGTATTATGCAGACGATTGGTCGCGCCAGAGAGCACGCGGCGCATATCGGCGACGTTCGATTCCACACCGCTCAGGCGCTCGAAACGGTTCTTCGTGTGCAGGGCGATAAGCTGGGCGAGGGAGGTTTTGCCAGTGCCAGGTGGTCCGTAAAAAATGAGGGACTGGATACGATCGGCTTCAATGGCCCGGCGCAGCAACATGCCGGGGGCGAGGATGTGGCGCTGGCCGATGTATTCATCCAGCGTGCGCGGCCGCATGCGCGCAGCGAGAGGGGCGGAACGATTGGGCGCAGGGGCAGCGAGCGACGCTGCTGCCTCACCAGCAGGTGTCGTCGAAACGGGGGCGAACAAATCAGACTGCGCCATGAGGAGAGTTTAGCGCATCAGGCAACGATGCCAAGAAGTAGAAAAAGGAAATGACCAATGCAAATCCTTCGTCATTCGGATTTCGTCATTGGTCATTCTGAAAGCATTACCCCGCCTCTGCCGTGTGGAACGGTACCTATGAACTGCCCTGATATAGGTGGGACCGAATCTTAGGTTGTCCGACGTCCAATTAAGGCCTGTCGTAAACCTTGGAAGTTAAGGCCCCGCATTGATTAATTACGGTCCAAGGACTTTGTTGCGCAATCACGAACAGCGCAGGGTAAAATCTAAGCCGGTCTAAAAACGCCGGGCTCTTCTCTCTATAACTATCACTTGCCTTGTCTCTGTCGCTCACACTCTGCGGTCCCAGTGTCTCCGGGTGCAGTTGCTCTTTGGTGACAGATCACTCGCGATCGGT
This sequence comes from Verrucomicrobiota bacterium, assembly GCA_023431185.1. Taxonomy (GTDB): domain Bacteria; phylum Verrucomicrobiota; class Verrucomicrobiia; order Limisphaerales; family JAEYXS01; genus JAEYXS01. Next base: position 32,440 of record JAEYXS010000124.1, on the reverse strand, counting down.
CCCTCAGCAGAACTTTCCCTGACTTATGGAACTGATGCAGTGCCCCAACTGTTTTTAGGCCGGCCCGTTATTGTTTCAAAGATCAGCCGGTGGCGAGCCACCGTGTTTGTAGTCGAATATCGTCCTGCTCGGCTCATGTCTCAAGTCCTTTTCTGGAAAAATTTTATACCCGCAGTTTCACGTTGGAAGTATCGGAGGAGAGGAGTATTCTATGCCGCGTTTTCACTCTGGATGCGCCGTTTCATCATGATTTGTCCGGCAGCAAGCAGAGGACGGAGATGACACACAGAAAATTTCTATGCGCACATTGCTCATCGGCATCGACAGCGGGACGCAATCCACCAAGGCCCTCGTGGTGGATGCGAAAGACGGCAAAGTTTTAGGTGCGGCTTCGGAAGCGTATGGCCTCATTCCCGATCTGCCTGCGGGTGCAAAGGAACAGCATCCTAGCGAATGGATCACGGCGACTTCGAAAGCCATCAAGAAAGCGCTCAAGCTGGCGAAGGCCAAGTCAGGTGAAGTGAAAGCCATCGGTGTGAGCGGACAGCAGCATGGCTTTGTGCCGCTGGATAAAAATGGCAAGGTCATCCGCCCGGCGAAGCTCTGGTGCGACACCTCCACGATCGCCGAGTGCGAAGAGATCACAGCCGCACTGGGCGGACCGAAAGCGACCATCAAAGCCATCGGTAACGCGGTGTTGCCGGGCTTCACGGCATCCAAGATTCTGTGGTTGAAGAAGCATGAGCCGAAGAATTTCGCGCGCTTGCACACGGTGCTTTTGCCGCATGACTACATCAACTACTGGCTTACGGGCGAAGCGGTGATGGAATACGGCGACGCGAGCGGCACGGCCTTGCTGGATGTGCGCAAGCGCAAGTGGTGCGCCGAGGCGCTCAAGGCCATTGATAGCGACTTGGCGGCGAAACTGCCGCCCTTGATTTCCAGCGATCAGCCGGTTGGCTACCTGCAAGCATCCACGGCGAAGGAACTTGGGCTTTCTACCGATGTGCTCGTGAGCGCGGGCGGCGGTGATAACATGATGGGGGCCATCGGCACGGGCAATACCAGCGCCGGTGTCATCACGGCGAGCTTCGGTACGAGCGGGACCATCTATGCGTGCGCGAGCAAGCCGATTGTCGATCCGCAAGGGGAGATCGCGGCGTTCTGTGATTCCACGAACCGCTGGCTGCCATTGCTCTGCACGATGAACGTGACGGTCGCCACGGAGATGGTGCGCACAGATTTTGGCTGGACGCATGAGAAGTTCGCGGCAGAAGCGGCCAAAGTGAAGCCGGGCAGCGATGGTCTAATCTTGTTGCCGTATCTGGAGGGCGAGCGCACCCCGAATGTGCCGGATGGCACGGGCGTGTTCTTCGGGGTGACACAGAAGACTTTCAAGGCTGGTCACTATGCCCGCGCGGCGATGGAGGGCGTAACCTTGGGCATGAACTACGGCTTGCGGCGTCTCGCCCAGCTCGGAGTCAAACCCACGCAGATCCGGGCGACTGGTGGCGGGGCCAAATCCAAAGTCTGGCGGCAGATCATGGCGGATGTCTTCAATACGGAAGTGGTCACCCTGCAAGTGAGTGAAGGCGCAGCGTATGGTGCGGCCTTGCAAGCCCTGTGGTGCTCACTGGTGGAAGTGGGTGAAAAAGTGGGCATCGAGGAGATTACCAGTTTCTTCGTACAGGTGAACGCGAAGGAAACGGCGGAGCCTAATGCGAAAGCGGTGGCGGCTTATGCTGAGGTGCAGGCCTTGCAGGATGACCTGTCCAAGAGCCTGCGCGGAGTGTTCACGCGCCACCGGCAGTTCGTGCTGAGAGGGGAGTAACGTTTTTCGATGAAATCGAAAAGGGCCGGCGATGAGCCGGCCCTTTTTGTTGGTAGGGCGAATTTAGAGCAGTTTGGATTGAACCTCTGCCGGACTCACACGTTCTTCGTGACGCGTCTGTAAATTCTTCACGATCGCTACCGCTCCAGCTTCACTCTTTTCCAAACGCACGGTGAATTTGCTGCCGAGTTCCTGGGCGCGTTTGAATTGTTTATCGCCTTTCGCAGGAGTCAGGGAGTAATCCACCATCAAGCCCGCCTCGCGCAGTTGCTGGATGAGTTTCAGCGATTCGGCGCGCATGGTTTCGTCCTCAATCATCACGAAAGCGTTCAGGTTCGCGTTGAACTTGGGCAGCTTGCCGCGTGATTTCAGGAGTTCGAGCAGCACGACATCGCCCATGCCGAAACCGAGGGCGGGCATATCTACTTTGCCGTTGCTCACGAGTTTCACCAGGTTGTTGTAACGGCCACCGCCCGCGATGGCGCGGAACTCGCCCTTGCGGTCAAAGGCTTCGAATACCACACCAGTGTAATACGCGAGACCGCGGATGACGCCGTAATCCGTCTTCACGAAATCGCTGAGGCCACGGGCGGCGAGGTTATCGAGCAAGGCTTGCAGTTCTGGAGTCGGCTCACTCTTCTGGATGAACGCCACGACGTCGTCGTAATTGATGCCGAGGGCTTGGAGTTTTTCCTGGGAGACGTCGGGTTTTTCCCGGTCAATCTTGTCCACGATCTGGAAGAACTCGTATTCCTTTTCTTTTGATCCATTGCGATCCAGGAAGAACTTTTCCCAGACTTGGCGGTTGCTCAAGCGGAGCACAAAGTCTTCAGCGGTAAGCCCCAGAGCCCGGCACACATCGATGAGGAGCGCGATGATCTCGGCATCGGCCGCTCCGTCGTTCTCGCCGAAGATATCGCAGTTCAACTGGAAGTGTTCGCGCAAGCGGCCTTTGCCTGGCTTCTCGTAGCGGAAGAGCTGCGGGATGGCGAACCACTTGATGGGCTTCTTGTAGGCCCGTTCAGCCGAGGCGACCATCCGGGCGACGGTCGGCGTCAGTTCAGGGCGCATGGAGACGGCGCGTTCACCTTTATCGACGAAGTTGAAAAGCTGACCGACAATCTCAGCACCAGACTTGTTTGTGTATAACTCCAACGGTTCAAGAGGCGGGCCATCGTATTCGCGAAAACCATAGCGACGGGCGACGGAGCGCCAAGTATCGAAGATGTATTGGCGCGCGTCACAGCTCCACGGCTCATTTCCGGGCAGCGGTTCAGGATAAAAATCACGGAATCCGGGCAAACGTTCCATAAACAGAGCGGGGACAATATCGAAGCCGTTGGCGAGGGTAAATGACGAATGACGAAATCGGAGTCAGGAAGGCGACTGGAAGCGGTTGGAGTAAAACGAGCAAACGCCCCTGCGGCAAAAGCCTGGGGCGTTTTAAGCTAAAGCGTTTATGGGGCGTAAATGGGCTCAGACTTCCGGTCCAGAGATATCGGGCGTGGGAGATGAAGCAGGAGTTGAAGCCGGGGGCCGATTGTTTTCGGGGGCATTGGCTTCCGCGACTTGCTGGGGGGTGAGCTTCAAGACGGCTTCACGCATCTCCTTGCCGGGCTTGAACTTCACCACGGCCCGAGGAGGGATGGGCACATCGGTCTCGGGGGAGTTAGGATTGCGACCAATACGGGCTTTGCGTACTTTGACTTCAAAAACGCCAAAGTTGCGCAGTTCCACATTCTGGCCTTCGGCGACGGCTTGGGAAATGTAATCCAAAGTCTTTTGGACGATATCCAAAACCTGCTGCTGACCATGGCCGGTCTCACAGGCAATCCGTACTACCAAGTCTCTTTTTGTCATAGCCTCTCCTGGTTGCTTTACACCACGTTTCTTTTAGCTTGAAGTTTACATAACTCGTTTGGGCGCAAAGGTCAATAAAAAGAATCCCCGCCTTTTATGGGGCGGGGAAATGAAGTGAATGGGATTAGGCTGGCTAAGTCTAGCTTTCGACAACGCTAATTTCTACCGGTTCCACGCTGATGCCCAAGCCCACCAGCCATTTGATGGCGGCTTTCACTTCGGGGCGCTGGCCGGATAATTCGAGGCAAACGATTCCAATCTCGCCAGTTACGCTGGCTTGGCGGACGTTGGTGATGACCTTAAATTTCTGGGCCAACTGCCAAATGATGGGCTGGGTGATCTTTTTGGACGGATACATCAGCCAGAGGCGGGTATGCTCTTCGCGGGGCGCGGCGGTTTTGGCCGGTTTCGCGGCTTTCTTCTTGGCTTGGGCAGGCATGGCAAATCCTTAACCTCCGGCGATGGCCGGGATGATGCTGACTTCATCGCCGTCTTTGAGCGGCGTTTCCTTGTTTTGGAGGAAGCGGATATCTTCCTCATTCACGTAGACATTCACGAAGCGGCGTACGCCACCGTTCTCATCCAGCAAGCGTTCCTGGATGCCGGGATAGCGGGCTTGCAGTTCGTTGATGGCCCCGCCGATGGTGTTGGCGGTGACTTCCACAACCTCTTCGTTGTTCGTGAGCTTGCGGAGCGGAGTTGGGATACGGATGTTCACTGGCATAATAAAGTTAGGCTTTGCACGCTGCACCTTCGGATTCCAGCAGGCCTTCGAATTCGCGGAGGCTCGGACGGATCTCGCGGGTGTTGCCCACGTGGCCGACGACTGCGTCGAGGGTCTTCAGACCGTTACCGGTGATGCAGAGGACGGCGGAATCTTCCGCCGGGATCTTGCCGGAGGCAATGAGTTTCTTGGCGACGCCAACGGTAACGCCACCGGCGGTCTCGGCGAAGATACCTTCATACTCGGCCAGCAGCTTGATACCTTCGCGGATCTCGTCATCGCTGACGTCATCGCTGTGGCCGCCCGTTTCCTTCATCACGCGCAGGGAGTAAAAACCATCCGCCGGCGTGCCGATGGCGAGGGACTTCGCGATCGTGTTCGGCTTCACCGGCTTGAAGAAATCCAGGCCGGCCTTCTGCGCGGCGGAGATCGGGTTGCAACCCGTTGCTTGCGCGCCGTGGATCTTCCACTTCGTGTTCGGCACGAGGCCGAGCTTGGAGAATTCCTGGTAGCTCTTATGGATCTTGGTGAGCAGCGAACCGGAGGCCATGGGGATGACGGTGTGCTGCGGGATGCGCCAGCCGAGCTGTTCCTGCACCTCAAAGCCCATGCTTTTGGAGCCTTCAGCGTAGTAGGGACGCATGTTGACGTTCACGAATGCCCAGCCGTACTTACCGGCGATCTCGGCGCAGAGACGATTAACTTCATCGTAGTGACCCTTGATGCCGATAACATTCGCACCATAGACCAGGGAGTTGATGACCTTGCCGTGTTCCAGATCTGCGGGGATGAAGACGTAAGCCTTCAGGCCGGCGGATGCTGCATTGGCGGCGACGGAGTTGGCGAGGTTGCCGGTGGAGGCGCAGGCGACAGTGGTGAAGCCGAGTTCAACGGCGCGGCTGAGGGCGACGCTTACCACGCGGTCCTTGAAGGACAGGGTGGGGTAGTTCACGGCGTCGTTCTTGATCCACAGTTCGCGAATGCCGAGGCGCTTGGCGAGGCGGTCAGCCTTGATGAGCGGCGTGTAGCCTACCTGCGTGCCCACGGTGGGCGCACCGGCGACGGGCAGCAGCTCGCGATAGCGCCACATGGTCTTCGGGCGGGTCTCAATGGTGGCGCGCGTGAGTGAACCACGGATGGCCTCGTAGTCATAAACGACTTCGAGCGGGCCGAAGTCGAACTCGCAGACGTGGGTGGCGGCGAGGGGATATTCGTGACCGCACTCGCGGCACTTCAACGCCTTCATGAAACTTTTCTCGGTTGCCATAGCGCTTCGCTTCTGTTCTTCGTTCATCCGGGAAGGGGCAAAACAAAACCTCTTCCCGAGGTTTCGAGAAGAGGTGAAATCTAATTCTTGTGCTCTTCTCATTTTTCCCGAAACGCACTGCGTTCCGAGCTGGTTAGCACCTGACGTTGAAGTTGCGCTTCAACCGGTTGCCGTGACTTCACCGGGCCAGTCCCTCAGTCACTCTGAATGAGACCGTTGTATCAACGGATACGGATAGATTGATGCATTGCTCAAAAGAGTCAACTGGTTTTTTCCAGGTATTGGAGATTCATCGGCTTACCACCAGCAAACTCGAAGAGATACATGCCAATTGGGCAGACAGGAAGCCATGCTTGGCATGGGCAGTGCTGAGTATGCCAGCGGCGATAGTGTAAGCGGTTGGGTGAAGTGAGTTCTTTAATTGATTTAAGTGATTGAAAATCAGCTTGTTGCGCCGCTTATAATGGTTGAATGAGGCTTGAAAAGCAGATGGTTGGACAGCAGCCGTGTCTCGTGATTGTCCTGACATTGGACGGTGCTGGCGGGGCGGGTGAGTGGCAGGCAGCTGAACGACAGATTGAAAATACTATGAACCGGATACATACGAATGACCTGGGCAGCATCGCGTTGAATCCTCTGGCGGGAGCGGGAAGAAGCATGCAAGACCGTGCGCCTGGCGTCCTGCTGGTGGAGGATGATGCCCAGACGATGGAGCTGAACCGGCGAGTCTTGCAGCGGGAAGGGTTTCGGGTGTTTGAGGCCACTTCCGAGCAATCGGCCTTGTGGCTCTGGCAACGGCATCAGCGGGAGATTGATGTAGTGTTTACGGATGTTATGATTCCGGATCGCGCCACGGGGGTGGAATTGGTCATGAAGCTGCGGCAGCAACGCCCAGATCTGCGGGCTGTTTATACCAGTGGGTTTGGGCCGGAGATGGTGGGGCTGGATACGGAGGAGGAAGGCGGGGAGTGTTTCATCCAGAAGCCCTACTCGCTACGGCAACTCATCGATGGGGTGGTGGAGGCGCTGGAGATGCCCTTGCAGACGGCATTAACCAGGGCGGAACTGGCGCGGTCGCTGGCGTAACACCTTGCAAGAACTCGACTTCGTCCGACCTACTTGAGCGATTCGATCTGCTTTTTATAGACTTGTTTGCCCTCTACCCAAGTTTGTAGGACTTGGGTGTCTTTCAGGTCGTTGATGGGGCAGGTGAGTAGGTCGCGATCTACGATGATGAAGTCGGCGCGTTTGCCGGGTTCGAGGGAACCGAGTTCGTCTTCCCAGAAGAGGAGGTGCGCATTGTTGCGCGTGTAGAACTGGATGGCTTGCTCGCGCGTCAAGGCTTCTTCGGGATGGAGCTGGCCGTCATACCACTTGGCGGAGCGGGTGATGGTGACCCACATGCCGAGGAAGGGGTTGTAGGGATTGATGGAGCGGAGGGAGCCGATCTTCTGCATGTGATCGGAACCGCCGCCAGCGATGACGCCGGAAGCGAAGAGGCTGCCGAGAGGCTGGAAGTAACGGAGTCGATCGTAGCCGAATTGCTTCACGAGGGTGCGGGTGTCGAGGTAAAGCCACGCGGGCTGGATATCCACGACGACACCGAGCTTCGCGGCTTTCGCGATGGCGTCGTGGGTCATGAAGTTCGAGTGGGTGACACAGAGGCGGAGGTCTTTGATGGATTGCTCGCGGTTCACTTCTTCGTAAACGCTCATGAGGGTCTCGACGGCGCCATCGCCGACGGAGTGAGCGGTGAATTGCAGGCCGTGTTTCGCGGCGCGCCGGACCATCTGGAGAAGTTGATCGCGCGGGACGTTGAGGACGCCTTTATACGCGGAATCGGTGATGCCATACATCTCGCTCTTGCCCCAGGGCTGGAGCATGTAGGCGCTGCCTGTGAGCATGCCGCCATCGAGCCAGATCTTCGTGCCGATGAGGTGAACCCACGGATTGTCCGCGCGCAAGGGATGCTCGCCGATCTGGTCGATGGCCGCGAGTATCTTGTCCATGGAACCGATGGTGGGAAACGTGTGCGAGAGGGCGAGGCGGACGGTGAGGTCGCCCTTATCACGCATCTTCTGATAACGCTCGAGAGAGGCTTGGTTCGCGCCGCGATCACCGACGGCGGTGATGCCGATCTCGTTGTAGCCGCGGAAGAGTTCGAGGGTGCGCGAATAGGTGTCGGCCTCGGTGGGGGATTTACCGGAGGACCTCACCTTGGCATAACGCGTGATGCCGCGCAGGAGGCCGGTGGGTTCGCCGCTGGCATCTTTCTCGAGGTAGCCGGGGCCGCCGTCTTTCACGGTGAAATCGCGATCGATGCCGCTGAGCTTGAGAGCGAGCGTGTTGAGCATCGCGTCAGGACCGGTGCGGAAGTAGATGGGGTGCTTCGGGGCGACGCGGTCGAGTTCCTCGCGCGTGGGATAACGCTGTTCCTTGAGGCGCGTGATGAAGACCTGTTGCAGCTGGATCCAATCGCCTTCCGGCACGACCTTGGCGCGCACGGCGACGTAATCGAGTACGTCCTGAATGGTCTCCATGTCCGGGATGGGGTGATCGAACTCGGTCATGGCCGCGCCGGGGTGCACGTGGGAATCGATGAGGCCGGGCAGGAGCATCTTGCCATGGAGGTCGATGAGCTTGGTGCCGGGCTTGCCGAGCGGGAGGACGTCGTCGTTGTCACCCACGGCGAGAATCTTGCCTTGCTTGATGGCGAGCGCTTCGGTGACGGTGAATTTCGCATCCACGGTCACGACTTTGCCGCCGTAGAAGATGAGGTCGGGGACGTTGCTCTGGGCGACTACGGAACCGGCCCAAGTCAGGAACAAGACTGCGAGCAGGTGTATGAAGCGACTGGTCATGGCTCTTAACTAGACGGCTGGTGAAAGGACGCAACTGTTTTCGCGAGTCTGGAAACTTGAACAGGAGGAAACAGAGGGAGCGGAGAGCGGTTTACTGGGCAACGGGTGGTTCTTCCTTGGGTGGTTCGACGGCGATCTGGTGGAGGATCAGGCCAAGCGCAGCACCAAGGCCGAGGCCGTAGGCGAGCCCCCAAGACATGGCGGCGAGTCTGAAACGCTCTGATTTGCTCAGGGAAGAAAACACCTCCACGCCCGCCGGGCTCTTGACCCAAGCATACAAGCTGTCGCCTGCGAAGTAGCCGAGCGAGTGCAAGGCGACAACGGCGAGGAGCAGGGCAACGCTGGCGTGGTGCGTCCGGGTCTGGCGCAGCAGGAGCATGGCGAGTGCGATGGGGCCAACGATGGATCCGACCCATTCGCCGGTTTTGCCGCGCAAAAGAAACCAGGCGGCCGACCAGAGGACCGAATACGTCATGAACGCGACCGTGAAGGCCCCGTAAAAGCGTCCGAGGCCGACGCGCTGGCGCACGAGCGGTTGTAATAGAAAACCTGACAGCCCGATGAAGGCGATGGCGCACACGAGGTAGAAGCCGGCTTCGCCAAGGTTCTGATAAAACCAGCCGCCGCCAAAGGCCCACAAGCCGAAGACCACCAGACTGGCGAAGGTGAAACGCCAGGTGGCCGACCAGATATGACGGGCCGCGGATGGAGGTTGGTGCTCTGTGCTCAAAGTCTCAAAGCATCGGGCTTTGAGGGCATCATTGCGGATTGAGGGAAATACTCAAGTTCCGAGGACGATCACCCCAGTTCGCATTTTGCGAGTAGTTCTGGAAGCCGGCCTTGGTGATGTTGACCGTGTAGTTCTGGTCCATGCCGGAACGGATGGTGCCGGTCTGGAGGAAGAAATTGCCGTTGCTGTCCGTCACCGTCTGGGAGCCATCCAGCGAGGTGGTCACGATGGCACCGGCAATCGGATTGGAGTTCGAGGAGTTCCGGACCGTGCCTTGGAGGGATACAGGCAACTGGTAGAAGCCTTGGTTGGAAACTTCCTTCACCCGGTAGAACCGGCGGCTGAAGAATCCAGAGTCATTGTCGAAGATAGTTGTGGTCGTGTTTTGAAATGTGCTTTGCGGGTAGTTCACTTCAGCCCATGACTGAAAGTCCTGAGTCGCTTCCAAGACGTAGCTGACGTGCTTGTCACCGGTCACGTTGATCTGGGCCGAACCGCCGCCGGGAACGAGGGTAAGTGTCGGACGGATCGGGGAACCGGTGGTCTTGAGCTCGAACTTGGTGATCTTGGCGAAGGCCGCGCCAAAGGTGGCACCACTGTAAGAGGAATCATCCGTGGCGACGATGCGGGCGAAGAGCAGTTCGCACTCGTAAGTGCGACCGGGCGAAAAGGTGTTTGCCGGGATGGTCACCGAGGTGGACTGGCCGGTCAGAGCGCCAGCTTCTCCTTCGCCGGGGGATTCATAAACTTCATCACCAGAGCTGGAGGAGATGAAGAGCTGGATGAAGAAGCTGCTGCTGCTGTCGGCGCCGTCGAATTGACTCCAATTCACCGTTAGCTCCTGTGCCGGATTCACGGCCAGCAGAGGCGCGGCATCGGTCAACGTGGGGGTGTTCGGATAATTGTCCGCGGGGAAAGTGAGCATGACGTTCTTGGGACCGTCATGGGCGGTCATCAGATTGATATTGTAGATGCCGTTCGGAAAGAAACGGTCCAAGTCAGCTTTGGAGGCATACTCCGCCTCGAAATCAAACGTCGTGCCATAAGAGTCGTTCTCGGGATAGGCGACGGCGTCGCTTGGCGGCGGGGCGGTGATGAAGCCGTTCAAAATACTGTTCATCACATTCAGGTCACCGAAGGCTTCGAAAGAGTACTGCTCCTGAGAAGTGACAGTCGTGCCAGTCTGAAAGTAAGACTGGGTCTTGAGCAGGAAGAGCTCAGACACATCTGGGTCGGTCGTTGCGGCAGCGCTGGAGGTGGTGAAGTTTCCCGAGTTCATCGGCAGGACATTGTTCGCGCTGTCCTTCATGGTGCCGCCGGAATTGAGCGTCCATCCGATCTGGGTATTGGCCGGCAGGCTGCCGTTGTAAACGGCCGAGAGGACGGTGCTGAACTGATTCCAAGTGTAAGTGAAATTCGCGGGGACCAAGCCCGTGCCCGTCCAGTTGATGGAGACGATCTGTTGCATCGGTTCGCTGAACTCGAAGCGGATCACGGATTTCACAGGCACGCCTTGTTCGCCTTGGAAAGGGCGGAAGTTTTTCAGATTCGGTGCTTGGGTGTCCGTACCGGACGTGGCGATCTGGATATCCGTGCGTTTGCTGTAACCGGCCACACCTATGGTGCCGGAGGTCGTGTCAAGGTCCACGATCCGGGCGAACATGAGTTCTACATTATAGCGCTTGCCGGCAGTGAGGGTTCCTGCCGGGATCTGCACCGAAGTGCTGGTGCCGTTGAGTCCTGCGCCCGGAGGGCCAGAGTGGAACACCTCATTGCCGGTGCTCTCGTCCTCAATGAATACTTCGATGTAGTCATTTGCCGTGCCGCCCGTGAAGGCATCCCACAGCAGGGTAAAGTTCGCCGCAGCATTGATGCTCTGGGCGGCGTTATAATTGACGAGCCGGGGAACATTAGGATAGTTGTCCCCGGTGAGCGTCAGGGTGACGTTGATGGCCCCGCTATTGATGTTGAAGCTGTAGTTGCCATTGGCGTGCTGCTGGTTCAGGTCTGGCAAGTGCTCGGCACTGTAGAAGAAATAACGCCCATTACTGAAAGCCTCAGTTTGGAGGACGACGTTAGTTCCACCCGGGGTGCCGACGATGGCCGAAGTGACTGTGCCGCCGTCACTTTGCTCCACGAAAATCTCGAACTCAAAAGGGTCTTCAAAATCATCTTCTGCCAGACGGACGAGCTTTTCGCTTTCTTGGGTGAAATTCTGCTGTTTGACCACACCAAAGATGTCCACATCAGCGGCCTGTGCGAAGCTGACCGCCAGCAGGTGAAGCGCCGAAATGAGGGGCCAAAGTCTTTGAGTTTTCATATGATCACCAGAATGAGAGCTGATTAAACAACTACACTTACCGTTTTATGCCAATTTCCGGCACAAACAAGCCATCATTTGGGGTCATCCAGCTAGGGGCATTTGTCCTCAGATTCGGCTTGCCCGCGATTTTTCCTCCCAGCGATACTGGCCGCTCAACTGAATCATTGATTTTACGACCATGAGCAAAGTTCGCGTTGGCATCATCGGCATGGGGAACATGGGCAAGTATCACGCAGACTACTTGCTGGCGGGCAAAGTGAAACGGGCGGAACTCACCGCCGTGTGCAGCACCTCGCCTGGCAAACTGGATGCCTACAAGGCGAAGGGCGTGGAGATCTTCGGCGACGGCGAGGCGCTCATCAAGTCCGGCAAGGTGGACGCGGTGCTCATCGCCACGCCGCATTACCAGCACACGACGCTTGGCATCTCGGCCATCAACGCGGGCGTGCATGTGATGGTGGAGAAGCCCATCTCCGCGCACAAGGCGGATGCGGAACGGCTCATCGCGGCGGCGAAGGCCAAGCCCGAAGTGAAGTTCGGTGCCATGTTCCAGATGCGCGCAGAGCCGCGTTACGCGAAGATCCGCAAGCTCATCCAGGATGGCGAACTCGGCACGATCATCCGAGTGAACTGGATCATCACGGACTGGTTCCGCAGCGATGCCTACTACTCCAGCGGCGGCTGGCGCGCGACGTGGAAGGGCGAGGGTGGGGGCGTGCTCATCAATCAATGCCTGCACCAGCTCGATACGCTTTTCTGGCTCCTCGGTTCGCCAAAGAGCGTGCGCGGCTTCTGCCAGCTCGGTCGCTTCCATAACATCGAGGTGGAGGACAACGTGACCGTGTATCTCGAATGGCCGAACAAGGCCACGGGCGTTTTCATCAGTTCCACCGGCGAGCTGCCGGGCACGAACCGGTTTGAGATCGCAGGCACGAAAGGCCGCATCGTGCTGGAGAACAATGTGCTGACCTTCACGCGCAACGAAGTCCCTGCCGACGAATGGAACAAGACGTCGAAGATCGGCTTCGCCAAGCCTGACGTGTGGAATGTGACGATCCCGTTCGGCAACGCCGACATCCCGCACGCGGCGTTTATGACGAACTTCGTGGATGCCATCCTCGACGGCACGCCGCTGAACTGCTCGGGTGAAGAAGGGCTGGGCTCCATCGAGCTGGCGAACGTGATGCTCTACTCCTCGCTCATCGGCCAGACGGTGGAACTGCCGATGGACAGCGCGGCTTATGAGGCGAAGCTGAATGAGCTGATCGCGAATTCGAAGTTCGAGAAGAAAGTGGTGGAAGTCACGAACGAGGATTTCTCGGCGTCGTTCCGGAGATGATATAGGCTATGCATTTCTGTCGCCAACAAGGCGTGGTTTCCAATCCGTGGAAATTGCTCTTGCTGGCGGCTGTTTTGTTTTTGGCCGTCGATCAGGCCCAAGCGACAAAATATAATCCGCCCTATGGCAAGTGCATCGGCAACCTTAAGCGGCTCGATGGTGCGGCGCAGCAATGGGCCCTGGATAATCAGCACGCACAAACCAATGCTTACACCCTGACCGACTCAAGCTATCTGGTTTATTTCCCTTCCAATCAATTGCCGGTTTGTCCGCGTGGTGGGATTTACCGGGCGGGTACAAATGTTAGTGATGCACCTACGTGCTCGTTGCATGGGACGGTTGAGACGGCCAGAGAACGTGATGAGGCGATGGTCATGGTGGAGACACGAAAGCGCCTCGTTTGGCCCGTCGTCTCCGTAATCTTGGGGCTGTTCCTGCTGTCTCCTGTTTCGCGCCTTCCGGAAAAGGTCCGTCATATCCTGCCGGTCCCGCTGAGCATGGCTTATACGATTGGATTCGCACCATATTACTTCGTGCTATTGGTAGCTGGTGGTTCTAATGGTGACATACGTCCTCTGCTGACGATTTCAGCGATTCTTGGTGGGGTGATTTTGTGTCTGGCGGGTTTACGCAGTCCACACCGGGCGGTACGTTTGTTCCAGTTGCTGGCTGTGGGCTATCAAGGCGTGTTTTTGGTGAGTGCGCTAATGCATTATTCTTCAATCTATCTCTAGCCCGCTGCTACCTCACAAAACTCCCCACCGCGCCTTCCAGTTCTTGCAGCGGTCCCAGCGGTTTTTTCTTTTGTTCCAGACGTTCCACGTTGGGTTGGCCGGACCAGAGTTTGTACGCCACGGTGTCGCCGTTCAGCAAAATGAGCGCCTTGAAATTCCAGCCGGTTTCGCGCGTCTTGCGATTGAAAGCGAACATGTCGAGGAAGAGGTTGCCGTAACGCTTGCTGCGCTGGTCAGAGACTTCGAGTTCATACGCACGGGCCTTTTCCTGCGCGTGGATGCATTCGCGCACCGAGCTGGGCAGGTCTTCCATGCGCACGGAATCGTTCGGCAGGAAGCGGTTCATGATGTCCAGATAGGTGAGGATGCGGACGTTCGGATTGTCATACGGGTCGAAGCCGAGGCACACGAGCTCTTCCTTGGTGGTCTGCCCGGGATCGATCTGGTCAAAGGCCGCCTTGGTCTCATCGAAGGTGGCCCACTGGCTTTTGACCGCGCTACGGCCGCTGGTGAACAGGGAGGCACAACCGGCTTGCAGGAGCGCCAGCGCGGTGACGACGGAGAGCAGGAACACACGTGACGTTTTCATAACCACAGGCGAACAGGTGTGTAAAAGAACAACGGGCAGAAACCCGAGCATCTGATGAACCTCCGTCTAATCCACTAGATGTTACAGCAAGATAGTCCAAATCGCTTATTTTGCAACTTGCTGCACATCTGGAATGAATCCGAAGATCGTTGCATTATGACGGTTTTTGGCATAGTTATTGATGTGCTTCTCATGGCACAGCTTTGCGGTAACTGGCCGTTAGATTCTTCAGTTGGTTTCTTTTTTGCTTTATACATTGTGCTGGGTTCCAACTCGGAGGTTTAGATGAAATATCTGACAATCATAATCCTGTTGCTAAATTTTTCGCTGTGCGGGTGGAGTATGACCACTGCACGAAGCGCATGTATGTCGAATCTGAAACAGATTGAGAGCGCAGTGCTGCTTTGGGCCTCTGAAAACAATTTAACTGATACTAATAGTTATACTTTATCAGATACAAACATCACGGTGCATCTGAATCGCGGTGTGCTTCCTAAGTGTCTTTCCGGAGGTTCTTATTCGGCTGGAACGTCATTGGCTGACGAAATTAAGTGCCCGTTCCACGGCAGTGCGGACGATCTGCATCGCGAGTATCTGGAGGCGCGACGGCGACAGCTTTGGATGCAATGCGCCACAAGTGCTTTGGCAGTAACGATTGCGTGGTGCTTGCTCAAGTTTTTGGGACGGATCAAGCGAGCAGGCCGAATGTCTGAGGCTGTCTATCATGGTATCGTGCCGGGATTAATCCTTCTGCTGGCTTTGTTCAGTGCTTTTTGGCCGCAATACTTGTTGAGACCGGCATATGGGATTGTTCAAGAGATTCAGTATGTCCCGATGTTGGTCCTATCCCTAATTGGTCTTGGACTTATCTTTAAACACAGGCAGAAGTTTTCATTTGTATCGTTTCTGCTGGCTGGGATTTTTCTGGTGCTCATTTATCTGGTGATGAATTCATGGCGGTAGCTTGGCCAAGGACATTGCTTTTGGCTGCATGGTCAATTAGTCTCCCATTATGCGCTTTCCCAGAATCCAGTGGCTGCTTTGCTGCCTTGGCCTGTTGACGGTCTGCACGGGCGAGGCGGCCCAAGCGAAACCGAACATCGTCTTCATTCTCTCGGATGACCACAGCCATCCGTATCTCGGCTGCTATGGCACGGACATGAAGACGCCGAACATCGACCGTTTCGCGGGCGAGGGCATCAAGTTCCGGCGCATGTTCACGGCGGCGCCGCAATGCGTGCCTTCCCGGGCGGCCATCATGACGGGGCGCTCGCCAGTGGCGGCGCGCATCACGCGTTTCAGCGCGCCGTTGCATCGCGAGGAGATCACGTTCCCTGAGATCTTGAAGAAAGAGGCGGGCTACTTCGTGGGCGTGCTGGGGCGGAGCTATCACCTGGATGGTTCAGGACGCGCGCCGGAGGCGACAAGCCGTGTGTTCGCAGAGCAGAAGATGCAGACCTTTAAGGAGCGGTTCGATTATGTGGATTCCACCGGGCAGGAGAATGTGCCGACGCGTATGGCAGAGTTTTTCGCACAGCGTCCGAAGGACAAGCCTTACTTCCTCTGGGTGAACTTCAGCGATCCGCATCATCCGTGGAACAGCGGCAAGAATCCGCCGGACCCGAAGAAGCTTAAAGTGCCGGGCTACCTGCCGGACCTGCCGGGCGTGCGCGGTGATCTATCCCGTTATCTCGGTGAGATCGAGCACATGGATGGCGATTTCCAAGGTGTGCTGGATATCTTGAAAGCGAAGGCGGGCCTGGAGAATACGCTGATCATCTTCATGGGAGATAACGGCATGGCTTTCCCGAGCGGCAAGGGGAGCCTGCATGATCCGGGCCTGAACGTACCCTTGCTCGCGTGGTGGCCGGGCGTCATCAAGCCGGGCGGGGACTCGAGCGTGCTCATCTCTGGTGAGGACATCGCCCCGACGTGTCTGGAGGCGGCGGGGTTGAAAGTGCCGTCGCGCATCAGTGGCGTGAGTTTCCTGCCGCTCTTGCAGGGGAAGGCGTTCAAGGGGCGCGAACATATCTTCGCTGAGCGTGGACCGCACGGCAGCGCGTCCTTCACAGAAAACACCACGGCAAGCGCGGTGGATTACAGCCGCGCCGTGCGGAGCGATCGTTACAAGCTGATCTATAATGTGACCCCGAACCTCCGCTACACGCCGGTGGACAGCCAGGGTGATCCGGGCTGGAAAGAAATGGTGCAGGCGAACGAGCAGAACCAGCTCGCGAGCGAATTCGTGAAGCTCTACTTCACCAGCCCGCGTCCGGTGTATGAACTGTATGACCTCGAAAAAGATCCATCGGAGTTAAACAATCTTGCCGGAAGAAAGGAAATGGAGGAGGTAGAGGAGGGGTTGAAGACGGCGTTGCAACGGAAGATGATTTTGGATTTCGATTACCTGCCGTTGCCCATCGCCCCCGATGCGAAAGGCAAGGCGAAGGCCAAGACCGCCCCTGAGACCAAAGGCAAGCAGGCCGACCCGGCACGCGAGAAACAGTTCCTGCAAAAAGACACGGACAAAGACGGCAAGCTGAGCTGGGAAGAATTCAGCGCGGGCCGGGGAACTGATGCGGAAGGGTGGTTCAAGGCGCGAGATCTGAACGGGGACAAGTTTTTGAGCAAAGAGGAATTCGTTACGTCGAGCGTGGCGAATCCACCGAAGAAGTAGGGAAACGAAAATGGCCTAGGCCGAAGATTCGCTTGCACGCGCGGCGAGGTCTTCGCACGATGAGAGCACTATGATATTGATGGGCATCGGCGACGAGGCAGGCGGCAGCCTGGATTCACAGATCAAAGCGACGAAGGCGCTCGGCTGGAAGCATATCGAGATGCGCGGCGTGGAAGTGCCGGGCTTCGCGAAAGACAATTTCCACAACATCCCGGAAGCGGCGTTCGACCAGGCGGTGGCAAAGCTCAAGGAGAACGACATCACCGTGTATGCCTTCGGCTCCACGATCATGAACTGGGCGAAGACGGTGGAGACGCCGTTCGATGTCACCATCGGTGAAGTGAAGCGCGCGATCCCCCGCATGCAGAAGATCGGGACGAAGTTCGTGCGTATCATGAGCTTCAAGCCGACGGAAGATGCCGCTGAGATTCCTGCGGTAGTATTCGAGCGCGTGCGCGAGGTCACCAAGATGTTCCTCGATGCCGGCATCCAGCCCGTGCACGAGAACTGCATGAACTATGGCGGCATCAGCTGGCAGCACGGCATCCAGATGATCGAGAAGGTGCCCGGCCTCAAGTGGGTGTTCGATACGGCCAACCCGATCTTCAATTTCGACCGCCGCGGCGCGAAGCCATGGGGCCGTCAGGACCCGTGGGAGTTCTGGCTCCAGATGAAGCCGCACACCGCGCACATCCACATCAAGGACGCCACGTGGAATCCGGCGAAGAACGATGCGGACTACAACTGGCCCGGTGAAGGGCAAGGCCGCGTGAAGGATATCCTGCGCGATGCCTTCGCCAGCGGATACAAGGCGGGCATCTCCATCGAGCCGCACATGGTCGTGGTGTTCCACGATACCACTGGTAGCGGCAAGACGGTCACGGAAGCCGATACGCAGGCGAACTTCATCGAGTATGGTAAGCGGTTGGAGAAGCTGATTGCGGAAGTGAAGGGGAAGTAAGGCGTAATCCGTAACACGTAATTCGTGACAGCCGCTGGAGCAATCTGGCGGCTGTTTTGTTTTTACTGACATTGACTTCGGAAGTTTTTAGAAATATATATATATCAATATATGAAGACTATATCCGTCAATGTATCTGAGCCGGTGTATGAGGACTTCGTGGAGTATGCCCGCAAACAGGATCGCACGGCGGCTGAATTGATCCGGGAGGCTATGGAGCAATTCCGGAAAGAACGTATTAAAGGGCAGAAAAGTCTGCGAGAACTTAAACCATTGAAATTGGGCAAGCCGTTGCGCGATTTATCCAAGAAGGACGATCTTTTGGAGGAGATGCTTGATGCACGGGATTGATACATCATTTTTGGTGGCCGTAGAGGTGTCCGAACATCCGTTGCATGCTGCGGCATCGAAGCGCCTCAAGAAGGTGCTGGATGCTGATGAAAGCCTGGCTATGGCTCCGCAAGTGCTCGCCGAGTTCATACATGTCATCACCGACCAGAAACGTTTCACATCGCCGGTGAATATGGAGACGGCCCTTGCCAGAGCAGATTATTGGTGGACGGCAAAAGAGGTGGTGCAGGTGCTGCCGACAGATAAAAGCACGATCCTTTTTCTTAAGTGGATGGCGGAACACAATTTGGGGAGAAAACGAGTGTTGGATACCATGCTCGGCAGTACCTATCGTGCAGCAGATGTGACGTCCATCCTGACTTTAGATGGCGATGATTTCAAAATTTATGGTTGCTTCAATTTGCCGAAGATTTGAGCGAGCATCTGCTACTCAAAAGCCCATAGACCGTCGCCTGGATTGCTGCTAGCTTCCCTTCAATCACCGTTACCCAATTTATGAAGCTGCTGTCTCTGACTCTCGCTTTGTTGGCCTTGTGCACCACGCTCCGCGCTGCTGAGGAAGGCGTGGCGGATCTGCCCATCGGCGCACCGGCACCGGATTTCAATCTGCCGGGCATCGACGGCAAATCCCACAGGCTGTCCGAGTATAAGGATGGCAAGGTGCTGATGATCTTCTTCACCTCCAATCACTGCCCCACTTCGCACGGTGTGGAAGCGCGGTTGAAGAAGTTCCTCGCGGATTTCAAAGGCAAAGGGCTGACCTTCGTGGCCATCAATCCGAATCATCCGGACGGCCTGAGCATCGATGAGCTGGGTTATTCGAAATACAACGATGGATTCGAGGACATGAAGAAGTATGCGGCGGAGAGCGGCTTTGATTTCCCGTATCTCTACGATGGCGAGACGCAGTCGATGGCCAAGGCCTATGGCTGCCTGGCCACGCCGCATGTGTTCATCTTCGATGCCGAGCGCAAGCTGCGTTACAAGGGCCGTTTCGATGATTCGCGTTTTGCCGATGAATCCACCGTGAAATCCACGGATGCACGGAACGCGGTGGAAGCCTTGCTGGCGGGCAAGCCGGTGCCGGTGGAGATCACCAAGCCTCACGGTTGCTCCACCAAATGGCGCAGCAAACAGGCGGCAGTGGCGACTCTGACGCAAAAGTGGGACAAGGCCCCGGTGACCATCGAGCCGATCGATGCTGCCGGAGTCGCGAAGCTGGTGCAGAACGGCACGAAGAAAGTCCGCCTGTTCAATGTGTGGGCGACCACGTGCGTCCCTTGTGTCAAAGAATTCCCGGAGCTGGTCACTACGGCCCGCAAGTTTGGTCTGCGCGATTTCGAGATGATCACCATCAGCACGGATGACCCGGCCGATACGGCGAGGGCCAAGGCGTTTTTGGAGAAGCAGGGGGCCGGGTTGATCGACCGGCTGAAACCCTCGCTCAAGGCGGAAGGCCGCACCACGAACAGCTATCTCTATAGCGGCGCCAGTATCGATGACCTCATGAAAACGCTGGACCCGCAATGGCCCGGCGGCATCCCGCATACGGTGTTGGTGGGGACGGATGGCAAGATCATCTGGCGGCACAACGGCATCGTGGACGGAGAAGTGTTGCGGGCGAAGATCCTGGAGCACATGGGGAATTACTATGTGCCGGAGACGAAGTAAGTCCGGTTTCGACGCAGCAAGCCGCGTCGGAGGACCCCGACCTTTTGGCACGGGGTAAAAAGCGGAGGCAAGCCTCCGCACTCCAAAAAAGGGCGGCCAAGAAACGGATAAAGTTCGCGCTATTCAAAGGGCGGAGGGCATGGCAGCATCACGGCCATGATTCTTACGGCTGCCGAACTGGAGAGTTTGGTCCAACTGCAACATCGTTCCCCGCATCAGCTATTGGGCATGCACCCGCTGGGCGATGGCTCAGGGGTGGTGGTGCGGGCCTTGATCCCGGATGCGGACAAGGTGGAGATCCACCCCACGCACGAGAAATCCAAGCCGAAGATCACGCTCAAGCGCATCCATGAGGTCGGCCTGTTCGAGGGTGTCTCCCACAAGAGCGAGCAGGTCTATGCGTATGATCTGCACGTCACGCTGAAGAACGGTCAGACACTTTCCACGCGCGATCCCTATTCTTTCCTGCCGACCTTGGGCGAGACAGACCTCTATCTCGTCGGCCAGGGGAATGAGCGGAAGATCTACGAGAAGCTGGGTTCGCATCTGCGCGTCATCGATGGCGTGAAGGGCACGAGCTTTGCCGTCTGGGCACCGAATGCGAAGCGCGTGAGCGTGGTGGGCCTGTTCAATAATTGGGACGGACGGCGACACCCGATGCGCATGCTGGGCGGGTCCGGCGTTTGGGAATTGTTCATCCCGGGTGTAGGCGAGGGGGACATCTACAAGTATGAAGTCCTGACGTTGCACGGTCATATCGGGCTGCGGACCGATCCGTTCGGCTGCCACTTCGAGCAAGCGCCGAAGAACGCGGCGGTGGTGTGGGACAACAAGAAGTTCGCCTGGACGGATGATAAATGGATGTCCGAGCGCAAGCAGAAGAACTGTCTGCGTGAGCCGATGAGCGTGTATGAACTGCACCTCGGCTCCTGGTTGAAGAAGAATGAATTTGAATCGCCCGGCTACCGGGAGATCGCCGCGCCGCTGGTGGATTATCTCCGCAAGATGGGTTTCACGCACGTGGAGTTCCTGCCGGTGGCGGAGCATGCGTATTATCCTTCCTGGGGTTATCAGGTTACGGGCTTCTACGCGCCAACGAGCCGCTACGGCACGCCGGAGGATTTCCAATTCCTCGTCAATGCGCTGCATGAAGCGGGCATCGGCGTGATCGTGGACTGGGTGCCGGCGCATTTCCCACGTGACGAATGGGCGCTGGCCAAGTTCGACGGCACGGCGCTGTATGAGCATGAAGACCCGCGGCAAGGTTCACATCAGGACTGGGGCACGCTCATCTTCAACTTCGGCCGCCATGAAGTGCGGAATTTCCTGACGGCGAACGCGCTCTTTTGGTGCGAGCGTTTTCACATCGATGGTCTGCGCGTGGATGCCGTGGCCTCGATGCTTTACCTCGATTATTCACGCAAAGAAGGCGAATGGGTGCCGAACAAGTATGGCGGCCGGGAGAACCTGGAAGCCATCGCGTTCCTGCGGGAGTTCAATCACCTGGTGCATACGGAGTGTCAAGGCGTGGTGACCATCGCCGAGGAATCGACGGCGTGGCCGCTCGTGACACGGCCACCGTATCTCGGTGGCCTGGGTTTCAGCCTGAAGTGGAACATGGGCTGGATGCACGACACACTGGGTTATTTCAAGCGCGACACCATCTATCGCAAGTACCATCAGAACGATCTTACCTTTGCGATGCTGTATCATCACAACGAGAACTTCCAACTGCCGCTCTCGCATGACGAAGTGGTGCATGGGAAGGGCTCCTTGCTCGGTCGTATGCCGGGGGATGACTGGCAGCGGTTCGCCAACTTGCGCTGTCTGCTGACCTATCAATGGATGTTTCCCGGTAAGAAACTGATCTTCATGGGCTGCGAGATCGGCCAGCCGAAGGAGTGGGATGCCAATGGCCAGCTTGACTGGTGGTTGCTCGAGGCGGGGCCGTATCACAAGGGCACGCAACGCCTGATGGAAGACCTGAACCGGCTGTATCGCGAGCGGCACGCGCTGTTCCAGACGGATTATGACGCCAATGGTTTCCAATGGATCGACTGCGCGGACAACGAGAACAGTGTGCTGTCTTTCGTGCGCCGGGATGAACACGGTGGTGGCGAGGTGGCGGTCATCCTGAACCTGACGCCGGTGGTGCGGGCGAATTACCGCATCGGCCTGCCGAAGGAAGGGCATTGGCGCGAGGCGTTGAACACGGATGCAGGCATCTATGGCGGCACGAACGTGGGCAATGGCGGCGGCGTCATCGCCGACGGGTATCAGGTCCACAGCCAGCCGTTCTCGGCTCCAGTGACATTGCCGCCGCTGGGTGTGGTCGTGTTGGTGAAATGAACGGCCAGCGAACCATGTTTTTTCTTCGCTCCGTGACACGGGCATGACATACCTTGGCCCACGTGTTGACGGAAAAGACATGGAAACCGGAATTGCTGCTGCGGCTGTTGTCAGGGTTTTTGCTCTGTATCGGTCTGGGCGGGGTTCTGTCGGCATTGATCGGCGGTGGAGAGGCGTCCAAGTCTGAAGAGGGCCGGTTTGCCGCGCTGGTGCTGTTCTCCATCACGATGCATGGCGGCGGCTTGCTGCTCGTAGCGTATTTTTTGCGCGCCCATGGGCTGAGCTGGTCGGAAGGCTTCGGTTTCCGCGTAACACCACCTCTGCAAGCGGTTATCACTGGCGTGGTGGTGGCACTGGCGTTTTTACCTGCGGCCTGGCTGCTCGGGCAGGCATCCGCCGTGCTGATGGAACTGGTGGGAACAAAACCGGTCACCCAGCAGGCGGTGCAGCTTTTGCAGAAGACTTTGAGTCTTGAGCAAAAACTTTACTTCGCCGTCATCGCGGTGCTGCTGGCTCCGATAGTGGAGGAGATATTCTTTCGCGGGGTGCTTTACACCGCGGTGAAGCAGGCTGGGTTTCCGCGGGGTGCGCTCTGGGGGTCTTCATTGTTCTTTGCGCTGATCCATGCGAACGTGATGACATTCATCCCATTGACCGTGCTCGCGCTGGTGCTGGTCTGGTTGTATGAAAAGACGGGCAACCTGCTCAGTTGCATTGCTGCCCACGCGTTTTTCAATCTGGTGAATTTTGTGCTGCTGCTGAACCAGTCCGCCATCGAACAATGGTTGAAGAAACAGCAAGCTTTGATCTGGTTTTAGGACATGAACGAGTTTGAACTGATCGCAAAACTGACGCACCAACTGCCGACGAATGACTCGGTGAAAGTCGGAGCCGGTGATGATTGTGCCGTGCTGGATTTCGGGCTGGCGGATAAATCGTTGCTCTTCAAGACGGATGCCGTGGTGGAAGGAGTCCACTTCACTGCGGAGACCGAGCCGGAACGCATCGGGCACAAGGCGTTGGCGCGGTGTCTGAGCGACATCGCGGCGATGGGCGGCACGCCGACGCATGCGCTGGTGACTATCGCCCTGCCGAAGAATTACGACCCGGAACGCATCTCGCTCATATATCGCGGCATGAGCGCGCTGGCCCTGCGCCATCACGTGGCGATCGTGGGCGGTGAGACGACGACGAATCCAGAGCGGTTGCTCATCTCCGTCGCGCTCTTGGGCACGGTAAAGAAGGATCGGGTGGCTTTGCGTTCGGGTGCGCAAGTGGGTGACGGCATCTTCGTCAGCGGCAAGCTGGGCGGTTCTTTGGCAGGCAAGCATCTGGATTTTGAACCGCGTCTGGCAGAAGGCCGCTGGCTGGTGGAGAATTTCACCATCCACTCGATGATGGATGTGAGCGATGGATTGGCGGGGGATTTGCGCCACATCATGAAACAGAGCGGCGTAGGGGCGCTGCTGCATGCGGAGACGATTCCGGTCAGCCGTGAGGCGATCTTGCATGCGCGCGAGCATTCCACCAAACCGGCACTGCTGGCGGCACTGACGGATGGCGAGGATTTCGAACTGCTCTTCACCATTCCGGCAAGAGAGGCGGTGAAGCTCAAGGATGCGTGGAAGGAGCAGTTCCCGAATCTGCCGCTGAGCTGCATCGGCAAGATCATCAAGGAACCAGGACTGCACCTGCGCGATGAGCGGGGTGTTCGGGAGTTACACGACCATGGCTACGTGCATCACGCGGAGTCCTGAAGAGACCTTCTCCCTGGGCGAGAAATGGTCGCAGAGCCTGCGCTCGGGCGAGGTCATCGCGCTCGTGGGCGATCTCGGGGCGGGAAAGACGCAGCTCGTGAAGGGCATCGCGGCAGGCTTTGGCTATGCGAAGCGCGTGCAGTCGCCGACCTTCGCGCTCATCAACGAATACTTGCTGCCGGATTTGACCCTATATCACTTGGACCTGTACCGGCTGGATACGAAGCACGATGTGCTGGTGGCGGGTTTGGACGAGTTTCTCATCCAGCCCAACGGCATCACGCTGGTGGAATGGCCGGAGCGTTGGTTCGGTGCGGAGTTCTTCGCGCTGAATGCGGATAAGAACGGCTTTGTGGCCAAGCCGGAAACGGGTGTGCGGCGAGTGGTGCTGGAGACCTTGAGTGAGACGGAACGACGGCTGGTATATGAAGATCTTGGCGTTTGAATTTTCGAGCAATCATCGCAGCGTCGCCGCCGTAGAGCGTGAGACGATGGGCGGATTTCGTCTGCTCGCGGAAGCGGTGGAGGCGGCGACGCGTCACACGCCGGCATTCCGCCTGGCGGATGAGGTGTTGGCCAAGGCGAGTTGGAGAAAAGGGGACGTCGAGTGCATGGCGGTGTGCCTGGGGCCGGGCTCTTACACGGGCATCAGGATGTCGCTGGCGATCGCGCAGGGGTGGCAATTGATGACCGGTGGCAAGGTATGCGGCATCGATGCACCGAGCTGCCTGGCGGAGAAGCTGTGGCGGGCCGGGGAAAGGGCGAACGTGGTCGTGGCGATCGATGCGATGCGCGGAGAGTTTTATGCGGCGGAGTTTCAGTTAAAGGGTGAGGGGTGGAAACAGCTCGATGACCTGCGCATCACGACGAAGGCGGAGCTGGAGGCATATCAGACGGTGGGGAAAAAGGTGTTCGGACCGGATCTGCAAAAGGCGTTTCCGGGAGCAAAGCCGTTGTATGCGGATGCGGGCATTGTGGCGGAATTGGCCGTAAGGAAGGGCGAGTTCAAGGCGGCGAATGAGCTGGAGCCGATCTATCTGCGCGAGGTGAGTTTTGTGAAGAGTCCGCCGACGAGAGTTGTTTAATTGGTTTTTACAGAAGGACACAAAGGAAGCGAAGATGCTGGCCATTTGACCACAGGAGGTCACTCCACTAATATGAGCGCGATGAAATATCGTCGCTTTGGCCGGACGGAACTTTCGATGCCTGTCATCTCGTGTGGCGGGATGCGGTATCAGTTCAAGTGGCAGGATGTGGACCCGAAGGACATTCCGGCGGAGAATCAGCGCAATCTGGAGGCGACGATCCATCGCGCGTTGGAGCTAGGCATCAATCATATCGAGACGGCGCGGCATTATGGCACATCGGAGATGCAGTTGGGTGACGTGTTGCCGAAGCTGCCGCGGAGCAAGATCATCGTGCAGACGAAGGTGCCGCCACGGGCGAATCCGAAGGAGTTCATGGCTGAGTTCGAGAAGTCCATGGCGTATCTGAAGCTGGATCACGTCGATTTACTTTCACTGCATGGCATCAATAATCGGGAGTTGCTGGAGTTCTCCTTGAAGAAGAATGGGTGTCTGGCGGCGGCGAAAGAGATTCAGAGGCAAGGGCGGGCGAAGCATATCGGCTTCTCCACGCATGCGACGCCGGATGTGATCTGTGATGCGATCGATTGCGGAGAGTTCGATTACGTGAACCTGCACTGGTATTTCGTGAATGACCTAAACTGGAAAGCGGTGCAGGCGGCGCGGAAGCATGACATGGGCGTGTTCATCATCAGCCCGAATGACAAGGGTGGGAAGCTCTATGCGCCGCCGCCGAAACTGGTGGACATGTGCGCGCCGCTGACGCCGATGCAGTTCAACAGTCTCTACTGCCTGGCGCGGCCCGAGGTGCATACGTTGAGCTGTGGGGCGGCGAGGCCATCGGATTTCGATGACCATATCCAGATGCTGAATCATTACGACAAGGCAGCGGAGGTCATGGCGCCGATCGAGAAGAAGCTCCGGGCGGAGCTGGAGCGGGTGCATGGGGCGGATTGGTGCGCGCGGTGGTTCGAGGGGTTGCCGGAGTATTTTGACGTGCCGGGGGATATCAATGTGTTGGAGATACTCCGGCTCTGGACTTACGCCAAAGCCTTGGACATCAAGGACTGGGGCAAGATGCGCTACAATCTGCTAGGGCAGGGGGACCATTGGTTTCCGGGGAATACGGCGAACGACTTTTCCGAGACGGTCCTGAATTCTGTGCTGGCGCGCAGCCCCTTTGCGGACAAGATTCCGGGTATCTTAAGGGAGGCGCATCAGATGCTTTTCGAAGCGCCGGTGAAGCGGTTGAGCCAGAGTTGAGGAGAAATGGTGATTGCGTGCGTGATGAAATAGGCACAGATGGGTCAAAGTTTCACGAGCCCTCCAGGCTATGAAGAAACTAAAATTCAAACACGTTTTCTGCATAATACTATCTATCCTTTTGCTTGGTGTTCTCATGGATTGCCTGAGAACTGGAAAATATAAAGTGGGAATGACGTATGATGAGGCCAGACAGTTGATGCCGCAGGCTTACAAGAAGGACTGGTTTGGCATCGATTATGACCTTAAACCTACGCCGCAGCAATTGATGGAAGATGCTATATATACGATTTACGAGGAGGATGAAGGGGTTGTTCTTGAGTTCAATCATTATGACAAGATCATCAAGATCGAACGGGTGAAGTATCTGGGTCTTGATTTGGTGAAGCTCAAGATGCTTTTTAATTGAAGCTTCACTGACGGGCGGCCTTCGGGGCGCACTAGATGCTTTTTGAGGCCCCGGTGAAGCGGTTGAGCCAGAGTTGAACTGGCTGCCGGATAACGGATTCCGGCAGGGAAAGTGGTTCTTGCCGGACGATGTTTTTCTTGGTGGATGGAGGCTTTTGCGCCGGGAAATCAAGCCCAAACAACCTGTTTTCAAAAAACATTCTGATTGACCCCAAAGGCTTTTTCAGGTGGTGATAAACGGTCCCCGTACCGGGGTTTGAAAGAGCAATTTTTTGGCAATGGCAAGAGTAGCAAAGAAAACTGGCAGTCCGCGTTCGGCCGGGGCGACGCGGTATGATGCGCACCACACGGTGCTGGACAAAACTTATGGCGCGATGGCGGACCTGCGCAGGGAATTGTCGGATTCCAAAGCGGCCATCGCTGAGCGGACCGAGATCCTGAAGAACTTTTCCGCGTGTCAGGATCCGCAACGGGCGTGGCTGATCCTGGAAGACTATTTCGAGAAGCTTTCCCTGTCCCGCAAGGACTTCCCGAGCGAGGAGTGGTGGCCGCGCTTGGTCGGGGCCAAGGGTGAGGCCCGCCTCGAGGAGGTGGCGATGCTGTTCCTGAAGGCGAACCGTCCGTTGCCTTCGGAACTCATCTCGCATGCGAACTTTGACCGTTTCGCCGAGCTGGAACAGGCGGAGAAGGAAAACGCCCTCGTGCAACGGCTGGAGCGCTGGCTGTTGCCGAAGGAAGTCAGTCACCTGGATTCGCCGCGTGCCCGGGTGCGGGTGATGTGCGAAGCGGTGGTGACGGCGGAATCCCCGGCGTTGCATACGCTGCGCGTGGAATTGGTGCTGAACCGCCCGCGTTCGGGTGAGACGGTGCGCTCGCTGGAGGAGATCATCGAGCTGACCACGCGCGCAGCGCATGAGCAGGAGCTTTTTTCGACGGAAGACTGGGAATTCATCACGTGGCTGTCTGATCTGTATGCGGCGAAGGCGGCGGACATGGGGACGATTTCCCTGGGCGGACTGGAACTGGTGCAGTGGCTCACGCGCTGGGGCAATACCAAGCGTTTGGAATTGCTGGATGGCACGCATCGGTTGGAGTTCCACGGCGAACTGGCGGACCTCACGCCGCATCTGCTGAATCACGACATCGAACTTTCTTTCACCCAGCAGCTTTCGCTGCCTTCGGGGGAGAAGCTGCCGATCAAGGAAGCGAAGTTCTTTGCGGGCGCGCCATCCTTGGTGCTGGTCGGTGGGAATTTTTATCTGCTGCGTAATGCGCCGTCCTCGGCGTTGCTGGGGGACTGGCTGAAGAATCCGGTGCTGCCGGTGAAAAAGCTGACGCATCGTCTGCTGAAGCACCTGCGCAACACGGGCTCGGCGCAGAACAATCAACTGCCGTGGCAGGAGCTGTGCGATACGCACACGGCCATCCCGCAATACACGTTCGAACTGAGCGATGACACTGTGCGGCTGCGCCTGCTGGCCAAGAGCGAGAAGGACGGTTCCGTGTGGCAGTGGAGCGGGCATGACTGGCAGCCCTACGGCGAGCACACGCGCAAGAGTGACAAGCCGGAGCTGCTGGATGATCCGCGCCTTGATCCCGCTGTGGCGTGGTTGCGCCGGCTGGACTGGTTCACGCCCGAGCCCGGCCTGTGGATCGGTGATGCGAACGAAAATTTCCTGCACACCCTGGCGACGGCCTGGCCGTTGAAGCCGGAAGGGGCGGAGTTCCTCGGCAACCCGGCGTTCCAGCGTCTGTTCCTGTCGCCGCGCCGCTTGAAGCCGAAGCTGATCTTGCACGGCTCGGGCATCGACTGGCTCTCCGTCTCGGCGGAGTGGGAAGCGGAAGGCATGCGCCTGTCGAAGGCGGACCTCGAGCGTTTGCAAGCGGCCACAGGCCGTTTCGTGAAGCTGCCAGACAGCGGCTGGATCGAGCTGGATACGGGCGCGGTGCAGTCGGCGCACGAGGCGATGGCGGATTTCGGTCTGGATGGCCTGAACGCGATGCCGCAGAAGGTGGATATCCTGCACGCGAGCCAGGCATCGGACACGACGATGGAGTTTTTCGCGAACCAACCGCAATTGAAGGCGCTGAAGCAGAAGCTGGCGGACTTCAAGGCGGTGCCGGAGATCGATCTGCCGAAGTCGGTGACGGCGGAACTGCGTCCATACCAGAAGGAAGGTTTCGAGTTCCTCGCGCACCTGACGAACATGAAGACGGGCGGCATCCTGGCCGACGACATGGGTCTCGGCAAAACGCTGCAGACGCTCACGTGGCTGGCGTGGCTGAAGGAGCGTTCGAAGAAATCGAAGCCCGCGGTGGTCATCTGCCCGGCGTCCGTGTTGCACAACTGGCGGCGTGAGGCGGAGAAGTTCACCCCGCACATGAAGGTGCTGGTGCTGGAGAGCGGCAATGCGCGGCATAACCTGCGCAAGCAGATCCCGCAGCACGACATCATCATTACGAATTACGCGCTGCTACGTCGCGACCTGGAAGAGCTGCAAAAGTTCGACTTCGGCGCGATGGTGCTGGACGAAGCGCAGTTCATCAAGAATCCGCAGGCACAGATCACACAGTCGGTGAAGCAGCTTCAAGCAGAGCAACGCCTCGCCCTGACGGGTACGCCGTTGGAGAACCGGTTGCTCGATCTGTGGAGCATCATGGATTTCATCCAGCCGGGTTACCTCGGTACGCAGGCGGATTTCGTGGAGCGTTACGAGCCGAAGGGTGGCGAGAGCGCGGAGTGGTCGGGCAAGGTGGCGCGCCGTCGTCTGGCTGCGCGCTTGCGCCCGCTGATGATCCGCCGTGTGAAGAAACAGGTGGCGAAGGACCTGCCGGACCGTATCGAAGAACGTCGCGATTGCGACCTTGGCGAAGCGCAACGGAAGCTTTACCTCGCCGAGCTGCGTCGCAGCCGCGAGCAGGTGCTCAAGACGGTGGCGGAGAAGGGTCTCGCGAAAAGCAAGATCCACGTGCTGGCGGCGCTCACGCGCCTGCGCCAGATCTGCTGCCATCCGCAACTGGTGGGGAACGATTCGGCGTCGGGCAAGACGGAGACGTTGTTCGAGCTGATCGAGCCATTGGTCATGCAAGGTCAGAAGGTGCTGGTGTTTTCGCAGTTCGTGCAGATGTTGAAACTCATCGAGGCGGAGTGCGTGAATCGTCATATCGCGACGCATTTGCTCACGGGCGAGACGAAGGACCGTCAGGAAGTGGTGAATGCCTTCCAGGCGGACGAGCGCGGCGGGTTGTTCCTGCTGAGCTTGCGCGCAGCCGGCACGGGTTTGAACCTCACGACGGCGAGTTACGTGGTGTTGTATGATCCGTGGTGGAATCCGGCGGTGGAAGCGCAGGCGATCGACCGTTCGCATCGTATCGGCCAGACGCGCAACGTGTTCGCGTATCGTCTCATCGCACCGGGCACGGTGGAGGAGAAGATCTGGGACCTGCAACAGCGCAAGGCGCAGACGATCAGCGATGTGCTGGGCGAAGAAGGGTTTGCCCGGAGCCTGTCGCAGACGGATCTGGAGTATCTGTTCTCGGAGGAGTGAGAAGAGGTTTAGGAATTCGAAAAGGCCGCACATCCCTGTGCGGCCTTTTTTTATTGACCACAGAATACGCGGAAGACACGGAAAGGGGTGGAGGGGAAGTTTAACCGCAGCTCCGACATTGGGTGCCGGGGTGAAATGGGCGCAGATAAACGCAGATGGGGAAATGACGAATGACCAAGCCTGCGAATAAGGAAGGAATGAGCAGTGTCTGATGATCGAAGGAGGTAAGATTGAACATCGAGAGTGGGAGGTTAGAGCTTCGTTACCTCGGCTGCTACAGGATTAGGGGCGGTGGCTTGACGGGGGATTTGATTGGTAGGAGGGTGGTGGAAAGCGATAGTTGGACGAGTTGCGAGGTGGATGATTATGGAGATGAAGGATGTATTACTGGTGAAGGCAAGACGCATGGAGGAGATGGAGCGTTTTGATTTTCTTTGGGAACTGGCGCGAAATGATTGGCTGACGGCCTGTTATATCTTGCAACGGACTTCCATGGATGAGAGACATTTGCGGGCGTGCTTTGATATGGGTTTGGTATGGGCGGACGTGAGTTCTTGTAAGCAATGGATCGAGATGGCGGTCAGCAAGGTAGGAGTTCTAAGAACGGTTGAGTTGATCAAAAGGCATTTGGAATCGTCGCCGCTTTGCGTTCACAAATCGTTCTACAACTTGAGCGGAGTGTTGGAGAGACTGTATGGGGATCATCCCGGTGATTGGTCGTATCGCAAGGAGCTGGGAATTGATAGGTTGTCAGACTTTGAATACGAGCGGGCACGGAATGCGGTCAGGGATTTGAAGGAGTGCTTTGATTTACGGTATCCCAAGTTTCAAACCACCACTAGTAGGGGCAGTCATCCAGATGGGGGGAAGCTTTAGCCAGGGAGTCAAGGTGTGCTGGTATACTTTTGGGGGAGAGACATTGGATTTAAAAGGGCCGCACAGCAATGTGCGGCCTTTTTTGTTGACCACAGAATACGCGGAAGACACGGAAAGGGGTGGAGGGGAAGTTTAACCGCAGCTCCGACATTAGGTGCCGGGGTGAAATGGGCGCAGATAAACGCAGATGGGGAAATGACGAATGACCAAGCCCGACCCTGACCTGTTGGCAAGCGGTTTATGACTTAGAAATGAACACTATTTAATGGCCAAAGGCCAAAACATTGAACATTGAGAGTCGGAGGTTAGCGCCGGCTGACGTCGGCGGCTACGGTTCGAGGACGAAGGACGACGACGAGAACGATTACGAGTTTAAATGTGTTTTCACCAAGGCAGTCGCGGTTGCGGCCAGCGCGGCTGTGTGCGTCGGCGAAGCGAGCGCAATATCGGAGAGGGGGAGATATATCGAATGGGGCGGTGCTTTGATTTATTAATTTAGACAAAAATTAAACAGATGCCGGTGTTGTTGGGGGGCGCTGCCGCTCTGAATTGTTGAGAAACTCAAAATGTGGCCTTTTTATCAGTTTTTTTGCAATAATATCAGGCGCAAATTTGACAAGTTGAAAACATAGACAAATCTTAGACAAGTTCAGCGGTCGAAAGTCGGCCATTGAACTACAAAAAATTAACAACACGTCTAGTAACGAGAGAACTATGAAAGCAACACGTATATTCGCGCTGGCCGCCTTGATCACCTCCACCTTGGTGCTGCCCATGGCGCAAGCAGCGGACAAGCCGGGTGACATCGTGGCGGTGGCTTCTGGTGCGGGGAGTTTCAAGACGCTGGTGACGGCGGTGAAAGCAGCGGGCCTGGTGGAAACCCTGCAAGGGAAGGGGCCGTTCACGGTCTTCGCGCCGACGGATGAAGCCTTCGCGAAGCTGCCCGCGGGCACGGTGGAGAGCCTGCTCAAGCCGGAAAACAAGGAGAAGTTGGTCGCTGTGCTGACCTATCATGTGGTGCCGGGCAAGGTGATGGCGGCTGATGTGAAAACCATGAAAGCCAAGACGGTCAATGGCAAGGAGCTGAGCATCAAGGCGGAAAGTGGCGCGGTGACGGTGGACGCCGCGAAAGTGGTGAAGACGGATGTGGCGGCGAGCAACGGTGTCATCCATGTGATCGACACGGTGGTGCTGCCTAAGTGAGTTGGTGCGGAACAGACAGGCGGAGAGCCAAGC
>JAEYXS010000095.1 GCA_023431185.1 Verrucomicrobiota bacterium | reverse complement strand
GTCTTTTTGGGTGGTGGCGGCGTTTCGGCTCAGTCACAGGGTCTTTGGAACCTGCTCCTTCGCCAAAGCCTCGCCACCACCCAAAAATCCTCGCTCCAATCGGCCACATTATTTTTTAAAACTCTCTAATAAAATAGTGCGCGCGGGTGATGCGTCGTCCCATTTGACTGGGAGGGCGATGCCGGTATCGCATCATAAATATACCGGAAAATTGTAAGTGTCGGGCACGGATGGCTTGGTAGGGTGGAGACAGGCAGAACAGCCTGACCACCATGCATACCCAGATCAACGCCATCCAGTTTGCGACCGTGCGCGAGACGATGCGCGCCGGGAACAAGATTGACGCCATCAAGCTGTATCGCGAATACACCGGGGCCGGACTGGCCGACGCGAAAGAGGCGGTGGAGCAGATCGAGGAAGGGATGTCGCTGGAGGCGTTGCAGAGCCGGTTCTCCCCCGCATCAAGCACAAGCACTGCGATACCGACCACGCTTCAACCTGAGCGCGTGAACTGGATCAAGGAGGCGTTGTTCAAGGGGAACAAGATCGAAGCCATCAAGCTGTATCGTGATGGGACGAATCTCGGGCTGAAAGAATCCAAGGAAGCAGTGGAAAAGATCGAGGATGCGCTGCGACTGCAATCTCCCGAGAAGTTCACCGCGAAAGCGGGCAAAGGGTGCCTGGTGGTGATGGTGGTGGTCTTGCTCGGGCTGTTAGCAGTGATAATCTGAAAAATCGCCGGACGCTCTTGTGCCCTTTCAGGGCACAGCCATTTACGCGGTGAACCCAGGGCATTGGCCGCTTGGGTGCGGCCATTGCCCTGGGCTAGACTCTCCTGGCCCGTTGGGCCAAAGACCAAGTCCGGCTCTGGGAAGCAATTAGATTACGATTGGGATTTGCTGGTCACCGTCCTGCGGGTCACAGATCCGCGCTCACGAAGTATACCCTGCCCGGCTCATTCCTTGAGATACAGCTCGAGCTTCTTGCGTTGATCTTCAGTCAAGGGCTCGAAAACCACCTTCACGCCGGCCAGCTCTTTACGGACTTTTGCCACGTCCTCATCGGAGATGAACGCGCCATAAATGGTCAACTGCTTCAGGTTCGGCAGACTCTTCAGCGTCTTGATGGCCTCGGCGGTGAAGCGGGCTTCGCCGATCTTCAGGTTCTCGAGGGATTTGATCTTGGCGAGGGTTGGCAGTGAGGCGTCGCTCAGGCTGGGGGCTTTGGCTCCGGCACGGGGGAGGCGCTGACCGACTTTCAAGGTTTTCAGGTTCGGAAGTTTGGCGATGTGGGCATTGCCGGCCTCGGTCTGGTAGGTGTGCCAGGTGGAGAAGTCTTTCAATTGCGTGATGGTGGCGATGGCGGCGAAGCCTTCATCACCCATGGAGATACCGGCAACGGTCATCCGTTCCAGCTTGGGACAATCTTTCAGATAGCCAAAGCCGACGCCGGTGAAGCCGGGCTTGCCAAAGGAGGTGTGGAAGAAAGAGGCGGTGCGGAGGTTTTTCAACTGGGCGAGCGGTTTCATGCCTTCGTCGGTGACGTTGATGCGGTCGGTGCCGAGAGATTCCAGCTCGGCAAGGCCGGCGATGTGAAGGAGGGAGGCATCATCCAGACCACGGCAATTGTTGTAGAGCGTGAGGCTCTTGAGTTTCTTTAACTGGCCGATGGCGCGGAACTCGGGTTCGCCGAGTTTGGAACATTCATTGAAGGTGACCTGGGTGGCGACGCCATCTTTGAGGATGACCTTGCCGCCGAGGGCTTCGAGCTGACGGGCGATGGCGGTGTCATCGGCTTGAGCGGTGAAAGCGAGGAGGCCGGTGAAGATGGCGAAGGCGAGGCGTTTCATATCTGGTTTACGAATGGTTCAGGGACAGCGGGAGGATTGTCAAGGGAGGGCAAATTACGGGCTTGCGGGGCGGCAACGGTGAAAATAGCATTTATTTAACAATCAAACCGCCGAGGTGGAGTTTAGCCCAAGGAAAAGGAAAAACGATATGGCTGCAAAGACCGATTTCTCGAAGGCCGGGTTTCTCAAGAGCTATCTGCTGCCGGCGCTGATCGCCTTCCTCATCCCCGGGTTCGGCCTGTGGTTCTTCAACCATGTGGAAGCCGATTATGACGCCCAGTTCCGGAAGGGCATGCTGGCGCAGATCGAGGCGGATAAGACGCTGACGCCGCAGGAAAGGGAGAAAGGCATCAAGTTCGCTGAAAAGGTGACTGTCTCGGACATTCTGGCCTCAAACGATCCGGAGGCCAAGGGACTGCAAAATGCCTTTTCCTCGGCCAGCAACCATTACGCGATCTTCCGCTGGATGAAACGGATCGCATGGACCTGCCTGCTGACCGCGTTAGGGGCCATGGTGGTCATCGGGGCCGGGCTAAAGTTCGCGGCGAAATCACAGAATGCGCTGTATTGGAATCTGCGGGTGGGGTGGAACGTGCTGCGCTGGTTCGCGGTGTTGCAAGTGGTGGGCCAAGGCACCTTGGCGGTCGCGCTGTCTTTCTGGGTGACGGCTTTCTGGATGGAGTTCTATTCCATCAAACTGATCGGAGTCATCGGCATTTTGGCCATCTGTGGCGTCGGCCTGCTGATCGCGGCCATCTTCCGCAAGCTGCCGGAGTTCTGGGAGTTTGAGGGGACGTTGCTGAAGAAGGAGGCGGCACCGGCACTGTGGCAACGGGTCGCGGACATGGCCGCGCGGCTGAACATCGCGCCGCCGGACCAGATCTTCGTGGGAATCGATGACAACTTCTTCGTGACTGAGCATCAGGTGAAGGTGGGCGGCCAGCTGTATAACGGACGGACGCTGTTCGCCAGCCTGTCCCTGCTCAAGACGCTGTCACGCAGCGAGGCCGATGCCGTGCTGGCGCATGAGCTGGGGCACTTCAGCGGCGAGGACACCGTGTACTCGAAGCGCATCTCCCCGTTGCTGGGCAAGTATGGGCATTACCTGGAAGCGCTCTATCAGGGCGGACTCTCAAAGCCGGTGTTCCATTTCATGTTTTTCTTCTGGAACCTCTATCAGATGGCGTTGAGCAAGATCAGCCGGGAGCGGGAGTTCCGCGCGGACCGGATCGGCGCGGAACTGACCTCGCCCGCAGACATCGCGCGGTCCCTGGTGAAGATCGCGGCCTATTGCCAGTATCGCTACAAGGTACAGAGCACGTTGTTCGAGACGGATGCGAGCATGGAGAGCATGGATGTGTTCCAACGGATCGAGCACGGCTTCCCGAAGTTCATGAACGAAAGCGTGCTGGGCACGGAATTGGGGGAAGCGGGCACGCCGCATCCCTTTGACACGCATCCCCCGCTCCAGAGCCGGTTGCAGAGCATGGGCTTCGAAGTGAAGACCACGCTGAAGCCGGACGAGCCCCTGCCCGCTCCGAGCGACACATGGTTCGCAGCCATTGAGGGCGCGGCGGAGATGGAGGCGGCGCAGTGGAAGGCGTTTGAGGATGAATTCCAAAAGGTGCACCAGACGACGCTGGCGTGGCGCTTCAAGCCCGAGGGCGAGGCGGAGATCGCGCATGTGCTGAAGTTCTTCCCGGAAGTGCAGTTCACCAACAAAAAAGGGATCACAGCCACGCTGGATTACGAAAAGCTGAATTTCTCGGACTGGGAAGTGCCCCTGTATCTGGCAACCATCAAGGGGTGCCGCCTGGAAGACGCGCTCGGCGGGCAGCAGTTGATGATCGACTACCAGCACGAAGGCGAAAGCAAGGCGCACAGCATGAAGATCAAGCACAAGGAGTTTCCGGGCGATGGCGTGGAGTTCCTGCAGGCGTTCGAGAAGTATTATGGCCGGAGCATGACAGCGAAGGAGTATCACGCGGAAAAGGCGAAAGCGAAGGAGGCGGAGAAGGAGGGTGGTTGAGAGCGAATTGGTAGAATTCCTCGGCACATGTACATAAGTGCCGAGGGGAGAAATGGCCCCCGGAAGCTCAAAGTTCAAAGCCAACAGCGAACTGCTTATGGGAAGAATTTGAGCGTCGTGCTTCGGGGTAAGGGAATGGGGCGGGCGTTTTCACCTTTCGAGTGCAGCTTTCAGCAGGAAGAACAAACGCATTCAGCATTCGCAAGATGCTTAAAAGCACCCTGCTGCGTGAGTTTCCGTTTAATCCGCTTTCGCATGTTGCTAATACGCAGAATAATGCATTAAAAACGCACTTGATTGAAATTTCCTGTTGCAGATTTAAAAGTATGCGGTAAAGTTCCTCTTGATGGACAAGGAGTCGGCAATAGCCAGTGAAGGGGGGAGTGTCAGCAGGCACGGGAGGAAGGCTGTTTTCAAATTTTTGCCAGCGAATGACCGCCGGGAGGAAGTGTCGGCGGGGCGGACTGCGGGCGTTGACTCACCCGAAAGTGGTAGTGAAGGCTCCCACCAATGCGTGCGTGACGGAGGGCGGTTCTCCCCTACACTGCGTGAGTCACCGAAATACATGGCATCCGTCAATAACATCGAACATCGAACATCGAACTTCCAACATCGAAAGATCAGGGAGTGGACGCGAAATCCTGTTCATCAGTCATGGGTCTGGTTCGTTGTCCTATTGGGGAGCATAAACTTGCTGGCGGCCGAACCGGTGCGGGTGGAGGTGTTCACGGTGGGGGTGCCGGAGAACCGGGCTTGGCCGACGAATGAGGTGACGCAGGTGGCGGACAGTTACACGGAGCCGGCGTTCGCGTTCTTTCATGTGCCGTGGCAGTACACGTCCACGGGCGTGCGGGTGGACCGGAGCGGGCCGATGCTGGTGCGGGCGAGTGCGACCTTCAAGCTGCCGGCGGGCAAGTATGACCTGTTGCTGCGGGCGCGGAGCGGGGCGCGCTTGAGCGTGGATGGCCAGGAAGTGGCCGCCCTACCCTTTCCCAAACCGATCGCGGACGGGCATGATGCGGTGCGGACGAACTTCCTGAACCTGGGGGCTTTCACACGGCAACGGGCACCGGGTGATTATGAGATGCTGGCGGAGTTCACGGCGACGGGGAAGGCGCAGACCTTCACGTTCGGGACGTTGCTGGGCGGGAAACGCGGCAAGGATTTCATCCGGGTGGAGCCGGGTGAGACATTGATCGCGGTATCGCGGGCGGGGAAGAATGAATTTCATCTGCTGGCACCGAAGCTGGACGTGCCGTTGACGGATGCCGGTTGGGCGAAGCACCGGGTGTCGCGCGAGCTTGTATATGATAAATGGGAAGCGGCCCGGCGGGCCAAGACGCGCGCGCAGCACGCGGGCTACTGGAACATGCGGCATAAGGCGGCCCGGGAATTCGTGAAGCAGAACCCGGTGGCGCAACCGGCTCCGACAGGGTTGGCCGCGAATAATGCGCTGGATGAATTCATCAATGCACGGATCGAGCGGGCGCAAGCGGGGGCGAAGGAGCAGAAAGGCACAGTGCAGTTCCATCGCGATGTGCTGCCGATCTTGGAGAAGAACTGCCTCTCCTGCCACAGCGCGAAGCCAAAGGGCGGTTTGCGGCTGGATAGTTTGAATGCGTTGCTCAAAGGCGGTGATTCGGAGGAGCCATCCATCGTAGTGGGACAGCCGGAGAAGAGTCCCCTGCTCCACCGGCTGAATCCCAAGGACGCGGATGACATCATGCCGCCGAAGGGTGAGCGGCTGACGACGGCGCAGATCGACACACTCGCACGCTGGGTTGCAGAAGGCGCAGTATGGCCGGAGGAAGCGCCGGTGGAAAACCTCGCGGTGATGCCGTTGACGACGGATGGGGAATTCATACGGCGCGTGACTTTGGATACGATCGGGCTCTTTCCCACGGCGGATGAGGTGCGGGCTTTCACGACGGACAAGCGCATGGATAAACGGGAGCGGTTGATCGAGCGGTTGCTGGCAGACCAGCGTTGGGCGGATCATTGGGTGAGTTTCTGGCAGGACTTGCTGGCGGAGAATCCGAACCTGGTGAATGCGACGCTGAACAACACGGGGCCGTTCCGCTGGTGGATCTACGAATCGTTCCGCGACAACAAGCCGATGGACATGTTCATCACGGAACTGATCCGCATGGAGGGTGGCGCATACGATGGTGGTCCGGCGGGCTTCTCGCTGGCGGCGCTGAACGATTCACCGATGGTGGCGAAGGCGGGCATCATCAGCTCCGCGCTGCTGGCGACGGAGATGAAGTGCGCGCGTTGCCATGATGCGCCGTATCACAGCAGCACACAGGCGGACCTCTTCCATCTCGGTGCGATGCTGGCGAAGCAACCGGTGGAAGTGCCGAAAACGAGTACGGTGGCGCTGGACAAGCTGCCCACGGGGCGCAAGCCGCTCATCCAGGTGACATTGAAGCCGGGGGAGAAACTGGCCCCGGAATGGACCTTAAAGAATCTGATGGGCGAGGAGTTGCCGAAAGGCTTTGTGGAGGCGAACGCGGATTCGCGCTCACAACTGGCGGCGCTCATCACGGCCCCGCAGAATGAGCGCTTCGCGGAGGTGATGATGAACCGGGTGTGGCATCGCTACTTCGGACGCGGGATCGTGGAGCCGCTGCATGATTGGGAGAATGCGAAGGCGTCGCATCCGGAGTTGCTGAAGTGGCTGGCGCAGGAATTCGTGAGCCATAACTACGATCTGAAGCACGTGGTGCGGCTCATCCTGAATTCGCAGGCGTATCAGCGGCAGGCGCGCACGGAGGCGGATGCAAACCGTTTGTTCGCCGCGCCGGTCAAGCGGCGGTTGAGCGCGGAGCAACTGGTGGATTCGCTCTTCACGGCGTATGGAAAGGATTTTGATACGGGGCTGGTATGCATCGATGTGGACAGCGGGCGTACGCCGAAGCTGGCGTTGAACTTTGGTGAGCCGCAGCGGGCGTGGCAGTTCGTCTATACGGCGAATGATCGCGACCGGCCGAGTCTGAACCTGCCGCGGGCACAAGTGATCACGGAGTTGATGACGGCGTTTGGCTGGGATGGCAACCGGCAAGAACCGATCTCCGTGCGCAAGAATGAGCCGAATCCGCTGCAACCCGCCCTGCTGGCGAATGGCACGGCGAGCCTGTGGATCACGCGGCTCTCGGAAGATTCCGGCATGACGGAACTGGCGCTGAAGAAGCAACCGGTGGAAAAGCTCGTGGAAGAAGTTTTTCTGCGAGTGTTAGGACGCCTGCCGAAGGAGGCGGAGCGTGCGAAATTTGTAGATTTGCTGAAGCCGGGCTATGAGAAGCGGGTGCTGTCACAAACAGCCCCGCCCACCGCCAGCGTGCCCAAGCCGTATGTAAGCTGGGCCAACCACGTGGTCTCCGAGGCGAATGTGCTGCGCCAGGTGGAAGAGGTGGAGGCGCGTCAAGGCCCGGCACCCACCGTAAGATTGCAGGCAGACTGGCGCATGCGCATGGAGGATTTTCTGTGGGCCTTGCTGAATGCGCCGGAAACGATCTATATTCCTTAACGAGCCATGATGTCTGGATTGAACAACAACTTGTCGCGGCGCGAGTTCCTCAAGCGGGGCGGTCGCTCAGCGGCGGCGCTGGCAGCAATGAACTTTCTGCCGAGCGTGCTGGCATCCTCGGCGGCGAATTTCCCGAAGGGCAAGGCGGAACATTGCATCTTCATGTGGCTCGGTGGCGGGATGTCGCAGATCGATACGTTTGACCCGAAGAAGCGCGGGAATCCGAAGACGAAGCAGGCGGGCACTTATTACGATGTGATTCCCACTGCCGTACCAGGGGTGAAAGTGACGGAGCATCTGCCGAATTCGGCAAAGGTGATGGACCGGTTGACGCTTCTGCGCACCTGCACCCACTCGACGGTGGATGAGCACGCGACGGCGACGCACTTCGTGCATACGGCGCGGCCGTTCAGCGAGACGATCCGCTATCCGAGCATCGGCAGCATCGTGGCGCATGAACTGGGACAGACCTCGCCCACGGCTCCGGCGTATGTGGTGATCGGGTATCCGAGTGCC
The DNA here is from genome assembly GCA_023431185.1 of Verrucomicrobiota bacterium. GTDB lineage: Bacteria > Verrucomicrobiota > Verrucomicrobiia > Limisphaerales > JAEYXS01 > JAEYXS01. The sequence continues at coordinate 46,386 of JAEYXS010000095.1, read as the reverse complement.
TCGCGCGATCCGGGTTTCCTGGGGCCGAAGCATGGGTACCTGTATCTGACGGATACGGAGGCGGGTCCAAATGGGTTCGTAAGGCACTCCGGCGTGGACGCAGTGAGACAGGCTCGACGCGAGCAATTGCTGGCGGAGGTGCGGCAGTCGGCAACAGATGATGCGTCGATGCGCCAGTACAACGAGGTCATCGAGCTGAGCCTGAAACTGGCGGGGCCGGATTTCATGCGGGTGTTCCAGTTGAAGGAAGAGCGGGCGGATTTGCGGAACAAATACGGCGGTGAGTTCGGGCAACGGTGCTTGCTGGCGCGGCGTCTGGTGGAGCACGGGGTACGGTTTGTGGAGGTCTCGCACAACTTGAATTTCATCAATGGCACCGGTTGGGACACGCATAACGAAGGCCAGCTCAAACAGCATATATTGATCCAGGAACTGGACCGTGCATTGGCGACGCTGGTAACAGACTTGGAACAGCGAAAGATGCTGGATAAAACGCTCGTCGTTGTCGGCACGGAATTCGGGCGTCCGCCGGAGTTTGATTCGGGCGGTGGACGAGGGCATCAATCCAAGTGCTTCAGCCTTGTGATGGCGGGTGGCGGATTGAATCATGGCCGCGCGTATGGCGAATCCGATGAGTTGTCCAAGAAAGTGCTGACGAACCCGGTGACGATGCCGGATTACCACGCGACAATTTGCGCCGCATTAGGAATCAATCCGAGCAAGGAACTCTATGATGACACACGGCCGGTGCCGATCACAGATGGCGGCAAACCGGTAGCGGCGTTATTCGCCTGAGGCTTTCATCGCGACCTTCTTCGCCGCACCGTCGATGCAATAGAGCTTCGTGTTCGTACGGATGAAGAGCTGGCCTTGGGAGACTGCTACGACGGAGCGAGTGTTGTTATCACCCGGTTCGCCCATGGGAATGGTGCTGAGGATTTTACCATCGGCGGAGTTGATGACGGTCACATCACCGAGGAAGTTGATGATGTAAATCTTGCCATCCGCGCCTGTGGGAGAGCCCTCGTGTTTGGAACGGCCTGGAGTTCCAACAGTCCATTTCACCTTACCGGTCTTGGGCTCCACGCGGGAAATGGAGGAGGTCACATCGCTCAACACAAAAAAATCGCCATCATAGAAGAGTGGCGTCGGCACATCAGAACTCACCTCACGCGCCTCGCTCGTCCACAGCCATGGAATATTGCCCTTCCCACCGGCTTTCACCGCATACACCGGGCTTTTCTTCGGTGCGCAGCCGAGGATCACTCCGTCACCGGCGACAGGTGAAGGCACCAAACGCCAATGACCGATTTTCGTCGGATTCCAAGAACCCGAGCGCCACAGCTCCCTACCCGTGGCCGGGTCGTGTCCAGTTAAGCAATCTCCGCCAGCGATGAGAAGTTCCTTCCGTCCACCATTTACGAACGGCACAGGCGTAGTGAAAGCTTCCAAAGACTCCGCCGCCGCATCCGATGGCCGGATATGCTTCCAGATGTCTTTTCCAGTCTGGGGATCGATCGCCAGAAGATAGGATTCGATACCGCTAGGCTTCGCACCGCGACCATTCACCGGTACATCGCGCTGCAAGACCTGCATGTAAAGTTTGCCTTCAAAAAGCAAAGGGCTCGTGGAGAACGTCCATTGAAAAGCGAAATCGCCGTTATCTTTCTGCAGATTTCGCTGCCATAACTTCTGGCCCGCGAAATCGAACGCGACGAGATCGCCATTACCATAGAAGAACACCACCAGTTTGCCATCCGTGGCCGGAGTGGGTGCGGCATAGTTGGATCGTTCATCACGCGAATCCCCTGCTCCGACCGTATGTTGCCAAAGCACTTTACCGGTCTTGCGGTCAATTGCCATCGCCACCGTTGAACGAGTGCGTTTGTCCGTCGAAGAGACGAAAACGTGATCCTCCCAAATGATCGGTGTCGCTGCGCCCGTGCCCGGCATGTCCACCGTCCAAGCCACCTTCTCTGTCTTGGACCATTGCGCAGGCAGGTTCTTTTCAGTGGTGGAACCATTGAATTCAGGACCGCGGAACTGCGGCCAGTTCGCGGCGAAAGCTGAAGTCGTTCCGAGCAACACGCTCAAGGCAAGGAATGCGGATTTCATGGTGCTAAACTCTAGCCATTTCCGCCCAAATGCAAAGCCTTGATTACAGATCGTTCAAGGTTTCGCTGACGCCACATGACCACGCAGCCTCAACCACTCCACCGCCCTCACCGGCCAGTCCGTCGGTCCCGTGGCTCCCTCACGCGGACGCATGCCAAAGCCATGCCCGCCCTTTTCATAGATGTGAATCTCCGCCGGAGTCTTCCTGTTCACCAGATCGAGGTAAAGCAATGTGCTCCCCTGCGGCAGCGAGCCCGTATCATCACCTGCCTGCGCGATGAACGTCGGCGGCAAACCCGCCTCCAGCTTGATATCCGCACGCAAGGCTTTCGTGGCCTTGTCGTAAATCTGGTAAGGGTAAACAACCAAAAGGAAGTCTGGTTTAATGATTCCACCGACACCGGGAAACTTCGGCTCATTCGTCGCCGCGATCAAAGCCACCTGTCCTCCAGCAGAAAAACCCAACACACCGATTTTCTTCTCATCAAGACCGAACTCACCCGCCAGTTTCCTCACCTCCATCACCGCCTTCTGCACATCCTGCACCGGTCCCGCATGAGGTTCAGCGTGCTTGTTCGTCGGTGTGCGATAGGCAAGTTGAAACGCCACAACGCCGTTCTTCGCCAACCACGCGCACGCGTCCGAGCCCTCATGCTCATCCGCCAATCTACCGAAGCCACCACCCGGCACCACAATCACACCCGCACCACTTTGCTTCACGCCTGCAGGTGGCTCGTGCACAAAGAGACGCGGCTGCGAAACATTCGAGCGACGTGAAATCCCATCCGTCCCTTTCACCACCGCTTCGACAGGCTCCGCTGGCACCACAGGTTCCGGCATCCCTTGCGGCCACAGTTTGATTTCGCGCTTCTCCGCTGCCGGGCTTTGAACGACTACCGTCAGCAACAAGGTTAACAGCAGCAGTCGTTTCATAGCGATTATCTCAGACTAAAATATCTTTCACTATCTTCGCCGGTTCCACGCCCGTCAGTTTGAAGTCCAACCCCTGATGTCGGAACGTGAGCCGCTCGTGATCAATCCCCAGCAGCTTGAGCACCGTAGCGTGCAGGTCATGCACATGCACCGGTTTATCCGCCACGTTGTAGCTGAAATCATCCGTCGCACCGTAGGTGATACCGGGCTTCACACCACCGCCGGCGAGCCACATCGTGAAGCAGCGCGGATGATGATCGCGCCCGGCCTCGATGCTGTCCCACTTGCCCTGCCCTGCCACACCGCGACCGAACTCGCCACCCCAGATCACCAGTGTGTCATCGAGCAAACCGCGTTGCTTCAAATCTTTGATAAGCGCCGCACTCGCTTGGTCCGTATCCCGGCAACGAGCCAGGCACCACGATGGCAAGCGGCTGTGATGGTCCCAGTCCGGGTGAAAGAGTTGGATAAAACGCACACCGCGCTCGGCCAATCGCCGTGCCTGGATGCAATTCGCCGCATAGCTGCCCGCCCGACGCGAATCTGGCCCATACAACTCAAAGGTCGATTCCGGTTCATCGCTCAAATCTGTCAGCTCAGGAATGCTCGTCTGCATGCGATACGCCATCTCGTATTGACGGATACGCGTCGCGATTTCTGGATCGCCCGTCTCCTTGAGCCGCATCTGATTCAGTTCACCTAGGCCATCCAGCATCCCACGCCGCACCTCACGCGGCAGACCTTCGGGATCGCGCAGATAGAGCACCGGGTCTTTCGAGTTCCGCAGCTTCACACCTTGGAAGCGCGACGGCAAAAAGCCGCTGCCCCAGTAATGATCGTAGAGCGGCTGGTCGCTGGGCCGCTGCATCTTCGAGATCATCACGATGTAGTCCGGCATGTTGCGGTTCTCGCTACCCAGACCATAGCTCACCCATGCGCCCATGCTCGGGCGACCAGCGAGCTGATTGCCTGTAAGGAACTGCGTCATCGCCGGAGCGTGATTGATCTGGTCCGTGTGCATCGACTTGATGAAGCACAGTTCATCCGCCACCTCACGCAGATGCGGCAGCCACTCACCGATCGTCGCTCCACTGCGACCGCACCGTTTGAACTCCGTGCGCGCAGGCATCACCAGTTGCTTCTGGTTGGAGGTCATCGTCGTGAGGCGTTGCCCCTTGCGCACGGTGTCCGGGAGTTCGATGCCCGCCCATTTCTTCAAACCCGGTTTGTCATCAAACAGCTCTATCTGCGAAGGCCCGCCTGATTGCGTGAGGAAAATCACCCGCTTCGCCTTCGGTGCAAAATGCGGCAAATCCGTCAATCCACCGATGCTGTTGCGTGTGGGCTCCGCCGCCATCGCCCGCTGAATCATCTGCCCCAGCGCCATTGCACCCAGGCCGACGCCTGTGCACTGGCCTAAGAAATATCGGCGTGTCGTCAGCAAGCCCGGATTATTCACATCTTGGTTATTCATGGGTGATGGCCTCATCAAGGTTCAGGATCATGCTCGCGACCACGGCATAGGCAGCAACTTCAGCCGCAGACCAACTCGCGTCAGGTTGCAACTGTCCGCTCGCCAAAAACTTCTTCGCATCCTCCGGATGCGCCCGGTAATGCGCCTGTGCCCGCTCCAGTTCACGTTTCAACACCGCTGCCTCCTTGCTGGATGGCGCACGCGAAACCATCCGCTTCATCATGTCCGCGATACGTTCTTCGGGCTTGCCCGACACTTGCACCGCCTTGATCGCCAGCGCACGACCAGCTTCCAGATAGCTCTGGTCATTCATTAATGTAAGCGCTTGCAAAGGCGTATTCGTGCGGGGCGTCCGCACTTCACACACGCGACGTTGCGCGGAATCGAACAAGAACGTCGGCGCGATGGAGCGACGCCAGAACGCATACAGCGTGCGCCGATACTGCGCTGTGCCCTCGCTCGGTTCATAACGGAACCGCCCCATGAAGATTTCCTCCCACACTCCCTCCGGCTGATAGGGACGCACTGGCGGTCCACCCAGGGATTCATTCATCAAGCCACTGCCGCGCAAAGCCGCATCCCGCAACATCCAGCTCGGCAGACGGTAACGAGCTCCACGCGCCAGCAATTTGTTCTCCGGGTCACGCATCAGCAGAGCTTCGCTTACCACCGAGCTTTGCCGATAGGTCGCACTCGTGGCCATCAGCTCCAGCATGTGCTTCACATCCCAGCCGCTCTCCATGAACTCGACCGCGAGCCAGTCCAACAATTCAGGATGCGTCGGCCGATCTCCCTGCAAACCGAAATCCTCCGGCGTGCGCACCAGTCCGGCACCGAACAGCATCTGCCAGAGATTATTCACCATCACCCGTGCGGTGAGCGGGTTGTCACGTGAGACAAGCCAGTTTGCCAATCCTAACCGCGTCTTCTCTTCGTTCGCTGGCCAATCTGCCACTGCTGCGGGCACACCACGCTGCACTTTCTCACCTTTGTTATCCCACACGCCACGGATCAGCACATGCGTATCACGCGCTTCCTTCTTCTCTGCCAGCACCATCACATTTAGTTTTCCCGCCGCCGATTTCACCTCGCTCAACTGTTTGTTCGCGCGTTCCAGCAACTTCTTCTCCACCTGATACGGCGCATGATCAGCCAGGAATTGCTCAAAGAGTTTGCCGCGCAATTTTTCATCCAGCTTCGCCAGATCATCCACGTTCGCCTTGGCCAACTGCTCCAAGGGCGCAGGCTCTACACTGCGAATCGCCGAACCCGCCTGATCCGTCACCGATACGCGGAAATAGCCGATGTTTGCATCGCCCAAGGTCGAACGATGGCGCAATTCGAACACGATCTCTTCATCTGCTTCCATCACCAGCGGTTCAGCCAGTGCGAATACCGCCGTGCGCGCCTCCTTCTGCTCCAGACCTTTCGTCGTCCAGCCGTTGCGCGGATCATCATCGAGCACGCCCTTGATGCTGCCGTATTCGCGCGCTTGTTTCTGATCCGTCTCCGCGGAAGCTACTGCGTCCGCCACCGCGATGTCACGGATCTGCGAACTGCCCGTCCGCCGCACCTGCACTTTGATATCCGTCAAAATGAACTCACCCGACTTGCCGCGTGAAACGCCGCTGCCCGTATTCGCTGCATGGGGCAGCACTTCCAGTTTGATACCGGTCACACGCGATAGTTTCACCGGTGCCATGAGGCGATAATCATCGTGATTCGGATTCGGCCCGCTCGCCAGCACTGCCCCATTGACCTCTTGTGTCAGCTTCGTGCCCTCGATGGATTCCAGCTCCGTCGCCTTCAAGACATGCCAGGCGTTGAACCCATTCTTCACCATTGCTGCTTGCTCTTTCAGCCATTTCGCGAACGGTTCTTCCGCCACCTTGCGCGCCTGGGCTTCACGCGGCTTGCGTGCATCCACCAGCTGCTGCGCTTCCTTCACCGCACGTTCGGCCAAGGGTGATTGGTAGGCGAGATACGGCTTCGCCGCTTTGCCCGCCTTGCCGTCCTCGTCGATGCTGTTGAAGAACGCCGTCAGTTGATAATAGTCCGCGTGCGAGATGGGGTCATACTTGTGCGTGTGGCATTGCGTGCAGCCGAGCGTCAACCCCAGCCACACCGTGCCCATCGTGTTCACGCGGTCCAACACGTAGTCGATGCGCGACTCCTCCGGATCACGACCGCCCTCGCCGTTCGTCATGTGATTGCGATGAAACGCCGTCGCCAGGATTTGTTCCGGCGTGGCATTGGGCAGCAGATCACCTGCGAATTGCTCGCGTGTGAACTGGTCGAAAGGCATGTTTCGGTTGAACGCACCGACCACCCAATCACGCCACGCCCAGTTCGTGCGCGTGTCATCCTGTTGGAAACCATCGGTGTCCGAATACCGCGCCGCGTCCAGCCACCACATCGCCATGCGCTCGCCGAAATGTTCGGATGCCAGCAGCCGTTTCACCGCTTTCTGGAAGGCGTCGGGTGACCGGTCCTTCACAAACGCGTCCACTTCCTCCGGGGTCGGCGGCAATCCGGTGAGATCAAACGAGACCCGGCGGAGTAACGTGTGCTTCGCCGCTTCCGGAGCGGGCTTCAATTTTTCCACGGCCAGCCGTTGCCGCACAAAGGCGTCCACCGGGTGCACGACACCCTTGGGCACTGACGGGCGGACTGGCTTCTCAAAAGCCCAATGCTTCCCCCACACTGCCCCCTGTTCGATCCAGCGTTGTAGAATCCCAGCCTGCTGCGGCGTGAGTCGCGCCTTATGCGAACTCGGCGGCGGCATCAGGTCATCCTCATCCGTGGTCAGGATGCGCGCGATCAACTCGCTCTCCTTCACTTTGCCCGGCGTGATGGCGACGGCGCCCGACTTCGCCGGCTTGGTGGCGCTGTCCTTCTGATCCAGCCGCAGCCCCCCTTTGGCGTGCGCCGCATCAGGCCCATGGCAGGCAAAACACTTATCAGACAGGATGGGCAAAACGTCACGACTGAAACTGACCGGCTCCGCCGACACGACGGGCAAAGCCGTTGCCAGCATGAGCGCAGCCGCCCAGACCTGGAATACGATGCGTGACTTCATTCTCCCCATAATGCCCCCTTTCTCAGAAAAATAAATGGAGCGTCCTGACGATAAAGTTGTATTATCCGCCTATGCGCCAGCCGCCTGCAAAAAGCCTTTTCCCAGTGTCCCTGTTCGCCACCCCGAACCCGGTGCATCAGGAGGTGTTTTATACCGTCCCTCGGGCGGGCCATCTGATCGGGGCTCCTGATCACCGCATCCAGCGAAATCATTTTCCCGGTCACGAACTCATCCTTTGTCTGCGTGGCCGCGGTTACGTCCGTATCGCGGGAGCGGTGCATGACGTTGATCCGGGCCAATTTGTGTGGATCAATTGCCACCATCCGCATGAGCACGGCTCGGTTAAGCACGATGCCTGGGAAGTCTATTGGGTACGCATCGAAGGCCCCCGCCTCGCCCGCATGTGCGATCTCCTTGCCGTCACCGGATCCCCCGTGTTCTCTGACTTTGACCATACTGCCGCCGCTCCTCTTTACCGTGAAATTTTCCGTCTCATGCCGGGCGATGCTCCCGAGGCCCCGGCGCTCATCCATGCCGCCGTCGGCCAGCTCATCGCCCTCGCCTTCTGCGCCCGCCTGCGGGAACCCGCTTCGGCCACTCCCAATGTCCCGCCCGCTCTCCGTGCTCCCGTGGAGCGCATGAAGCTCTTCTACTTCGAGCGCCACCGCGTCGCGGATCTCGCGAAACTCGCCGGCATGAGCGCCTCCCACTTCAGCCGCGTTTTCAAGGCCGCCTTCGGCACCAGCCCCATCGACTGGCTCCGCCGCGAGCGCATCAACCAGGCCAAGCGCCGCCTTGTCGAGACCTCCGATGCCGTGAAGGAGATCGCCGAACAGGTCGGCTACTCCGACCGCTTCTTCTTCAGCAAGGACTTCAAGCAGCTCACCGGCGTCACTCCTCGCGAATTTCGTCGCCGCGAGACCACCAGCCTGCAATCCGTCCTCTGATCATTCTCCTTTACTCAAAACTCTCGCCCGCCTTTTTCACCGTCGCTTTGATCACCTTCTTGCTCGGCGGTTCTAGGATATCCAGCTCATGGATGCTCCAGAAAAGTCCCTTCACTTCGCCCGTCTGATCGATGCGGATGAACTTCGCTTTCATCGGTGCGAACTGGATCTCCGTCATCGCCGTTGTCCCCTTGCCCGTGACCACCGGCTTGCCCCACTCCTTGCCGTCCAGCGAGACGCGCACTTCGTAACCGCGCGGGTAATCCCCCGCTGAACCCGCCGTATTCAGCACCAGCCCCGCGATGTCCGTCTCCTTCGGCAACTCCACCTGCAACCACATGCCCGGCACCTGGAAGGCGCTCGTATCCCAGCGCGACGTCGGATTTCCATCCAAGCACTTGTCCAAATTCTTCACGTTATGGCTCGCCGTCAGCTTCCACTTGTTGCGCCCGCCCAACGGTGCTTGCGGCAAGACCGCCATCAATTCCTCGATCGTCCACGGCTCCGTGCGCGCCTTGGATTCTGCGCGCACTTTCGCGACCTCTTGCGGCGTCACTGTGCTGGAGCGGTTGCCGAAACTGTTCCGCACATACGATGCGATCGCTGCGATCCATTCGTCGTCATTGCTCTCCATCGGCACCATGAGCGATTCATACACTTTGCCGTTGATCGGTCCGGCCATGCCCTTCAGCAAGACATGGATCAATCCGTCCTTGTGCCCCGTGACCGTGCGTGAACCCGCCAGCGGCGGTGCCAGCGTCAATCCCGGCTTGCCCTCGATGGGCGTTCCCTTGCCATCCGGATTGTGGCACGCGAAGCACAGCTCCTTGAATATCTCATCCCCTCGCTCCAGCAATTTCTTCTCTGTCGCCGAGTATTCCCTGCCCCACGAACGTGCCGGGGCAAGCATCTGCATCGCGATCTCCCGCAACCCTGCTGCCGAGTTCGTCCCCAGCGCACTCGCCTGGATCATCGCCTTGGCTTCGGGAAAATTAAGCAGCTTCGACGTGGCCAGTGCCTGGATGGCCACGTTGGCGTCGGCATCCTTCAACATCCCCGCCACCTCCTTCTCCAGCGCCTTCTCACCCGCCTTGTAGAGCGTCTCACTCGCGCGGATCGCTGCGGAGCGCACTTGCGGATTCGTATCCTTCAACTTCTCCCGCACGAGTTCCGGCGTAAGCGCGTTCAATCCCTCCAGCGTCCACAGCGCATGAATGCGCGTCAGCGGATTCGCATTCTCCTTCGCCAGCTTCATCAGCGCGGGCACCACTGACTTGTCATTCTTCAAGACGATCAGCTTCTGTGCCGTATCGCGCCACCAGCCGTTCGGGTGCGTCAGATGCGCCACCAGTTGCGCCGGTGTTTCCTCATACATCCGCGGTTGCGGGCCCGGCTTGAAATCCTTGTGCGCCACCCGCCAGATGCGCCCATGGCCTATGTTCTTTTCCAGACCATGCTTCAATATCGCACCGCGCAGATAACTTCCCGGCTTGGTCCAATTCCCCTCCTGAATGATGCCACGGTACATGTCCACCAGATACAATGTTCCATCCGGAGCCGTGTTCGCGTTCACCACCCGGAAATTCGGGTCCTTTGAACGGATGAATTCCGCTTTCGGATACGGGTTGCTCAGATACGTCAGCCCCTCCTTCACCTCGATCTTCGTCCGCCGGATCAACCGACCCACCGGCTCGGAAAAGATCAGATCCCCGCGGATATCGGCCGGCAAACGATCCCCACGAAAGATCTCCTGCCCGCATGTCGCCGAGAAATGATTCAACGTCCCGTCTTCCGGCCGGAACCGGCTCGTACCGCCCTGCACGTCCGCCAGCCCCACCAGCGGCCACACAATGGCGAAATCATCCACGAACTGGCTCTTCGTATTAAAATTGCCATACAGAAAATGCGTCTGGAAGTTCAGCGGCCCACGTTCACCGCCCGCATTCACGATCCACGGTTTGCCGAGATCATCCTGCGTCAATCCCCACTGCCCGCCATTGCCCGGCGTGGATTCTTTCAACGGCGGCTGGTCGTAACCCTGCCAGCGCAGCCGCCAGTTGTTCACCGCCATGTACATCCAGTTGTCGAGGCCCCAGATCAGTCCGCTCTGCTGATGCTCCATGTTCCCGCCCCGCTTGCCGCCCGCATACCACAGCTTCTTCTCATCGGACACCCCGTCTCCATTCGTATCGCGGTAGAGATAGATGTCCTGCGTGTGCGTCTCGTTCACCAGCAATTCCCCCTTGCCCAGCGGCAAGATCATGCGCGGCAACACCAGCTTGTCGATGAACACGCTGTGTTTGTCGAAATTCCCATCCCCCTTGCTCGACCAGTGCAACGAGACCTGGCTCGTCGGATCATCCTCCCCCGTCGCATCGATGTCCTGCATGTACGTACGCATCTCCGCCACGAACATCCGTCCATTCCCGTCGAACGCCGCCACCACCGGCTCCTTGATATGCGGCTCACCTACCACCAGCTCCATGCGATACCCCGTCGGCATCTGCATCGTCTTGAGCATCTCTGCCGGTGAAAGCATGGGAAACGGCCCGGCGGGATTGAAAGGCTCTGCGGCTTGGGTCAAACCAGCGGTCGCCAGCAAAAAAGCGGCTATCGGCGTAGCGGCAAATTTCATGATTAGGACGCCGAGACTAGGCCCTCGGCAACTATCGTCAAGCCCGCCCATTACGGATCCCCCCCAAGAGCACTGCTGAAAATCCCTACCCCCTTCCCGCCTTTTCTTTCTGTTCAACGTCTTCATTTGCCTCCCGTTTTTTCACCCCCCCTGTGACATCCATAGGCACAGGGGGTAAAATATTTTCAAATATTATCCGCCTTCTCACTCCCGCCCCTGCCCTTGTTCGCGCAGCGGATACCCGCTGGCAAATGGTGGCTGGAATCTATGGTATCAGCCTCCCAATACTGCTTCGTTACGTAGTGACGGTTGAAAACGTTCCAACTTTCCAGCCACAGCCCAAGCTCAAAGGGCGTTATTCTCCCGACAAACGGAACCGCAAGAACCCTTGCCCATTCGTCGCCACCGGAATGGCCAACCGGAAACTCGCCCATTCATAACCCGTCGGTGCTGCCGGCAAGCCTGCGGGTAACGGTGCCGTTGTTGGCATGACTCCCCACTCCATCAAATCCTCACTCCCGCGCACTTCATAAACCGCCCCCCCGTTCTCATACATCCCCCCATTCGTGACCCCGCCGCTCAACCGCAGATGCGTCAGCACCAGCCAAGTCTGCCCTTCCTCCACATAGCTGGAGTGGATAACCACCGGCGCTTCACTCGCATCCCCCGGATCCGTACCACCCAAGGCCCACTCGGCAAAATTCGATTGCCCATCCCCATCCGGGTCCGCCAGCGGATTCACCGCGACTCCTTGTGAAACCGCGTACTGCGTAAACGTCATCGCTCCGCCCGTCGTGAACGGCTGGTAAGGCTGATCCGCCGGGTCGCCGATGAACTGCTCCAAGCCCGTGCCTTCCAGGGTTTGCACCCCCGCCCCGGCACTGGTCAATCCGGCCGCTTGCAGCATCGCGGCCGTCAGGTCCTCGGCCGGACGGGCGAGCCGGAAGTAATCGAAATCCGCCACCAGATCGGGATTGGAACTGAATCCGTTGGCGGCACTGATCACGTTGCGGTTGTGATGATACGCCGAGTCCCAGCCGTTCTGCCCGCTGAAGAGATTGTTGTCCATGATGCCCTGGTAATCCGTCACGGACATCATTCCCACCTGTACCGTCGGCGGCATGTCCGGACGTTCGTAACGTTGCTCCACGATCCATTGGCCATCACCATGCTTGCGCAGCAGCAACAACGTGGAACCCACCCGCACGATTTGTAACGTCACCACGCTGACACCGGAGGGCACGCCCGTGGGCGACCAATAATTCAGCGTATAACCATCGTCCGTCTGCGAGGCCATCACGGTCCACTGGTTCGCATCCGGGTTTTGCCAGGTGAACGGGGAACCCAGCGCGATGGACACATTGTCTTCCTGGTTCGGCTCCCAGTCAGACGTGTAAGTATCCGGCGGCCAGTTCAATCGTGTCGCCGCCGGAGCACCGGGATTCGGCGCGGCGGCCACCGTACTGTGCGGCGCACGGACCATGAGACCACCAAAGGAGTAGGCTGCTATCGGACGGCCCGGCTGGCCGTTCCGGCGGCGCACATCCACCCGCACCGTGGCCACAAAATCTCCCGTGACTTCCTTGAACACCAGCGGTGCCCGCAGATTCATATACCAACTGGCCGTGTGCGGCATCAGGCGCATGTGCCCGGCGCGGGATGTCCCGATGTCCCATTGTTCCAGTTGATCGGCGTTCCAGCCTTCCACCGTATTCACCCGCGACCAGCCGGCCAATGTGGCTGGATTCTCAAACTCATCACTGAGCGGCCTGAGATCGTCGATGAAAGGCGACCACGCCACGACACCGGTCGGGTTGGCGACCGTCTGGATGCCATTCGCATCCGTCGCGGCTCCCGCCAGCACCTGCACGGAAACATCACCCGCGCGCAACATGCCGGTGACTTCCACAAGATAGCTTTGTCCGGGATTCAAAGCGATGACTTGGAACGCCTGCGGTTGCGCGCTGCCGGTCACGACTAAATCCTCGTCGGCGAATCCAGTCACCGTTCGATTGAACTCCACCGTGAAGCGCAGTTTGGAGCGCGTGCTCATTCCCGTGCCTTGCGCCTCTGGCGGCACATTCACCGTGACCGCAGGCGGCGGCACCGGACCGTTATCCACCGGTGAGCCATCCAGTTCGCGCAAGAAAGCCAGCAGGTTCGTGCGTTCGGTTTCGGAGAGACCCAGCACCTGGCGATGCGGTTGCGCCTGCGCCAGATCATCTGCGGTCGATACCGTGATCTCATCGACACCGATGACGAAATATTGCTGCTGGCTGATGACCTCGATCGTGTTCGCCGTCCCCGGATTCAACTGGATGTTCTCAACCCGCACGGTGGACCAGCCGATCAAGCGGTAGTTGGGATAATTCCCCGTCGGCTGTAGCGCGACATTCTGCTCAACCCCGTTCACGCGTACGATCAAGCCATAATAGCCCGAGGCGCTGTAGCGGATTTCCAACGCCCCAAGTCCGCCCGTGCCGCCATTCACATCGTTGAAGGTCAACGTGCCCGTTTCACGCAACTCAACCAGGGCACGATTGCGCACGGTGCGGTCATAGTTCGCATAAACACCGAAGTTCGAATCTTCCTGGAGCGCCGCATCACCACTGCGCGCGGCGTTCTCCGCCTGATACGTCTGCCCACCGGCGACCACGAAAACTTCTTCCAGCGATTGTGCCGAACCATCGTGAAAGTACGGTGCGGTGTTCCAGAGCCCACGCAAAGTCGGGGTCTCGATGCCGGGCAAGGACAGGCCCAATCGCTGCCCCGAACTGGCGCGGAGAGTGCCGACGTTATGCAGCGTGGTATCAGACATGGACGGCCCGGCATGGCAGGCATTGCATTGGAGATTGGCGAAGACGGTGGCCCCCGCTTGGGCCGCCGCACTGAGGCTGCCATCGGGTTCACGGTGCGGACTGCGCGGGACGGTCTCCTCGAACAGGCTGCTCACATACGCCGCGAGAGCGTCCAGATCGGGATCAAGGCCGGCCTTCGGCGCGCCCAAGGGCGTGTTCACGGCGGCGAACTGGCCGTTGGTCAAAAAACCGGTGCCGCCAAATGCGTTGCGCATGTCATGCTCGAAGTCCTGGATCTCATCGAAGTTCGCCGTCCAATGAACATTCCCATGCCCGGTGCCTGAGCGGCCCAGCAACGTGATGGTGTTGCGCAAGCCTTCACCACGGCCGGTGAAATCCCAGACGCGCCCGTCATGTCCGCCATCATTGTGACAGGTGGCGCAGGAGATGTAGCCCTCCGCGCTCATGCGCAGATCGCTCGCATTGTAGAAAATCCTTTTGCCCTGCAACACCGTTGGCGAAAGCAATTCGACGGCCACCGTGTTGATGGTCTCACTGGGCACATTCAATGATCCGGTCTGGAACAAGGCGTTCATATCCAGCGCCGTGATGCTGCGTCCCATGAAGTTCTTCACAAACGCCCGGCCGGAGGTGGCATCGAAAGCGACTCCTTGCGGGGCATTCCCCACGGCTTGACGCGCCACCAGTCCGCCCAGACCGGCTTCATTGTTCACCGCCAGCCGGTCGAAGATCGTGACGGCATTGTTCCCTTGCATTGTCACCATGAAGTAATCCCCTAATGGCGAGAAAGCCACGGCGCTGGCGGAATCACTGTTGTCGATGTCCAAGGCATCGGCCATCAAACCGCTGGCCACATCGAAGATGACGACGATGTTACGCACGGTGTTATCCGAATCCAGGTCGTCATCCGTCAGCGCGCCACGATCCGTGTTCATCTTGTTCGCCGCCACGATCAATTGCGTCCCTTCAGGGGAAAGCGCGAGCCCGGCCAGATAGTTCGCAACACCTTTGCCGTCCGCCGTGCCATCGCGATGTCCTGAATCACCAAACTTGGGGATCACCAACGTCCGCGCGAGCGTAAACGTGCTCGTATCCACTTCCCAGACTTCGCCACGATTAGCCGGTGAGATGAAGCGGCTCACAAAAACCCGGCTGCCATCCGCATTGATGGCCAAGGCACGCGGGGTCGGCCCCAGCGCAAGCGAACCGGTCTGTGCCCGCGTGACCGTATCGAACCGCGCCAGCCGCCCGCTGCCGTATAAGGAGACATAGGCCGTGCCGCCATCCGGGCTCATCACGATACCGAACGGAGCACTGCCATAGGCCAGTGGAAGGGATTGCACGAGCACTCCCCCGCTCACGATATCAATGCGATCGGCATCATGACAGATGACCCAGAGGTTGCCGCTGGCATCCAGGGCCACACTGCGCGGATCGGCACCGACGGCGATCTCTGCTCCAGCGACCAATGTATCAGCGTTCACCGAACGGATGGAATTGTTATCCGGATTCACGGTCCACACGGTGCGCCCATCACCATCCACGATGATTTGCGAGCTGGCTGCGGGTCTGGCCGCGCCGGGAATCGCCTCCAGCACCGTCACGGTTATCGCCCGGGTGCTCATAGAACCGGCGGCATCCCGCACCTGCACCTTGGCCTGATAATGCCCCGCCGCCACATAGGCATGTTGCCCGGCGGTCACATCGCTCCACGGCGTGCGCTCAGTGCCGTCGGCAAAATCGAAGCGATATTCCAGACCATCGCCTTCGGCATCCGTGGCCGACGCATTAAAAGTCACGGTCTGGCCGGGTTCGACTGGATAAGGCGTTGCGGTGAAGCTGGTGATCTGGGGAGTGGTGTTGCCGAGGACGGAACCGCCCGTGGAAAAGGTGAACGAATAGCCTTCGATGCCATTACCGGCAGCGTCCAAAATACCACCTTCGGGAATGACCACTTCATAAGTGGTATCCGCTTGCAGCGGTTGGTCAGGCGTGAAGGTCAGGATTTGATCGAAGGCAAAAGCCACAATGCCAGGGATGGCTTCCCCGCCGACCGGGCGGACAATGAAGTTCGTCCCCACCGTGATAGTCTGCGATTCAATCGTCTCGTGGATAAGCAAGGTGATCGGCGAACCGACCGGGTAATTCGTCTGCCCCGCCCGAGGGATATGATAACCCACAGAAGGCCCCCGCGTATCTGGAGCCGCCTGATGTGCCCACACGGCGAGACCTTGATTTGGCGCAGCACCACCCGTCACCAGCAGATTGCCCAACGGCAGCAGGTATTGGCTGGTATCTACTCCAGTGCCGGCGGCATCGAAGCTCAACACCGATTGAAACGTGCGCATGTCCACCTTGTGACTGCCGAGGAAGGCATACTCATCCTGGAACTGCACATACATCGGCTCGGCACCGGGCAGCGGCACATCCGCCAGGAAACGCAGATTCGCCGGGTCGGTGACATCCACCACCCGCATACCATGACCGCCGGTGCGGTAGGGAAACACGACATACAGTTTTCCATCGCCGCCCCATAGCTCCGGCCAGTAACCACCGGGACCGCCAGTCTTCAACACATCCAGCAACTGCGGGTTTGCCGGGTCGCTGATATCATAGGTGGCCACCCCGGTGCGACTTTGATCGGAAGCAAAGATGAGCAGGTTTCCAACGATGAACGGATGCCCGATCACGCCCGTAAGCCCAAGGTGATCCCAACTGGAAAGTTGCTGTCCGCGCAACCACAAGGACGCATTCCCGTCCACCGGGCTGTAACTCCAGAAAGTCTGGTCCACGAACCACGGAAAATAGACCGAGCCGCGCACGCCGATACCATTCGGGGCGGCGATGGGACCGCGCTCGTTCACGCCGGGAGCCAACGCGCGAAAAGCCCAGTCCTGCCCCCACTGGCCATTGCCCCCTAGGAGCAGCGTGTCGCCGACCTTGAGCCAGCCATGGGCATTGACCGCCTGAGGCGACGTGCCCAAAAGCTCAATCTGGATGTTCTCCAAATCCGCCAGATTCCAACGGCGGGCCTGGATGTCTGAGCCCGGCAAACTGTCCGGTGATTCCGGCGAGGTGTAAAGCCAGCCATTGTGATAGGCGATGATGGCCGTCCGCCCCTGCATGTGCTCCAGCAAGGGGGTAAGGAGCTCACCCGGCGTCCTTTCCACATTTGGAAAGCCCTGCCCCAGAGCATGTTGCACCAGCAACCACCCATTCAAAACCAGCCCCAGCAGCACCATCGATACGACTTTTATTTTCATCTCACCCTCTACTTGCCGTTTTTTCGCTGCCGGTTTCGCGAAAAAGCATTTTTTCTTTTGGCTGATAATCTGCTCCGGCAAACTGAGTTCACATGGTTGAGGAGCCGAACAGCAATGCTGCCTTTGTGACCACCCGCTGGAGCGTGGTGGCTCAGGCGCGCGGCAATCAACCCTCGGCCCGTCAGGCGTTGGAGGAACTCTGCCGCACGTATTGGTTCCCGCTCTACGCCTTCGCCCGCCGTTCCGGACATGCCTCGGCGGATGCCAAGGACCTCGTGCAAGGTTTCTTCATCCAGGTGCTGGAGAAAGACCTCTTCAGCCGCGCCAATGCCGCGAAAGGCAAGCTTCGCACCTTCCTCCTGACCGCTTTCAAACGCCACCTCAGCCACGAAGCGCGCAAGGAATCCACGCAAAAACGCGGTGGCGGTACGGAAGCCATTTCTTTCGATGTCATCGAAGCGGAGGCGTGGTATGCAGAGCAACTCATCTCTGGTGAATCCGCCGACAAGATGTATGACCGCCAGTGGGCTTTGACCCTGCTGGAAAATGTCATCATCGAATTGGGTCGCGACTGGGAAAAGCGCGAGCGTGGCGATATTTTCACCGTCCTGCGTGCCTATCTGACCGCTCAACCGGAAGCGGATGACTACGCCCGCGCCGAGCAAGCCCTCAACATGAGCCGCCCCGCCATCAAGTCCGCCGTCTTCCGCCTGCGCGCACAGTATCGCGACAAGCTCATCAGCAAAGTGCGGGAGACTCAGTTGGATGAAGACAATTTTCAGGACGAGATCCGGCTGCTGCTGGAAGCCGTCGGCTGACCCGCGATCATGGAGAACGAGCCCGCCAAATCCGCCCCGCGTCGTCCAGCTCTCCAGGGACTGGATGCGAAGGCCTTGTTTGCGGCCGGCCTGGAAGCTTCATCCCCACCGAACCAATCATCTCCTAAACCCGCTCACGGCCCCAAACTCTCCCGCCGCCATTGGCTGGCGGTTGGTGGCCTCACCGCGCTCACCGCTGGCACAGGCTGGTTTTACTTGCGTGAAAAGCCGGAACCGTGGCAGGAGCTTTTGCCCCAAATTAATCTCAACTCCTCCCACTACCGGGGCGAATGGCGTCATACGGGAGAAGGTGTGGAAATCGTCCGTGACGACCAACCCGGTGTTCTCGCCATGCCGGTGACAGATCCGGGCGCAAGCTACGACCTTCGCTTCGCCTTCACCCGCCTGACCGGCCAGTTCGCCATCACCCTGTTTTTTCGCGCGGTCCAAGGCACCGCCACGCTGGAGTTCGATTCCTGGGAGCAGCCCGGGCTGGCCGGCATCCAATTAATTGATTCTCAAGATTTGCGACAAAACGGGTCGTTCCATTTCCCGGTGATGAACGGAGTGAACTACGAGTTTTTGCTGGAAATCCGTCCAGATGAAGCGCGAATTTTCCACCAGGAAAAGCTTCTGAAGAAATATCCCTTGACGGGAAGCCGTCTGGAGGTTTCCGCCCCTTGGGGCTGGCAGGATGCGTGGACCGACGTCTCGCTTGCGGTCGGAGCATGGAACTCGAAAGTCCGCTTTACCCGGCTCTCTTACCGCAAGGTCTTTTAAGCGCTTAGCCCACCTTCCGCAGCTTCGAGATGCGTCCGGTGTTCACCCATTCCGCCACCAGAATGTTCCCCTTCGCATCGAAGCATGCATCATGCGGATGCAGGAACTTGCCCGAGACCCAGTCCTTCCCGTCCGACTGTCCGCGCAAGGCCCGGTTATTCGCCATCACCGTCTTGCGCCATTCGGGATCTTCGCCCAGATGCACGATCACATTGTCCTTGTTGTCCAGCAGCGTGACCCGAGCGCTTAGGTCCGGCACCAACAGCACGTCTTTGTAAGTATCCACATTCGCCGGCATGTAAAAACCCGTCATCGTCTTGATGTGCTTGCCCTCCAGCGTCACCCACTGCAGGCGAGCATTTGAACGATCGCAAATAACCAATGATTTCTCCCGTCCCGGACGGTCATCAAGACAGATGCCATGCGGCAGGTTGAACTGCCCGTCCGCCTTGCCCCGTTCGCCGAAGGTGCTCTGGTAGTTCGCGTTCTTGTCGTAACGGTGGATGCGATACGAGCCATACCCGTCCGCCAGATAAAAACTCCCGTCCGGCATGAAGGCAAAATTCGTCGGCATAAACGCATCCGCGCCCCAACGCTTCAACGGCTTGGTATCCTCGTCCTTCAGATAAACGCCCGAAGCCATCGGCGCACGCTTTTCCCACACCATTTCACCCTTGAGCGTCAGCTTCGCGAAACTCTTCACCTGCTGATACGCCGTCACATACACGAACTGTTCCTTGCCCTCCGTGATGACTTCGAGGCCATGACCGCCCCCTTGGAACTGCTGACCGAACGCGCGGATGAACTTCCCTTTCTCATCGAACACGAAGATCGACGGATGATCCTTCTGATCCTCACGCCCCTCATGGATCACATAGATGTTCCCGTCCTTGTCCACCGCCACATTATGCGTCGTCTGCCACGTATACTTGTCCGGCAACTGCACGTAATTATGAATCACCTCATACGTATGCTCCCCGCTGCCCACCGTTGGGTGCTTGCTATCCGATTTCTGCGCCGTCAGCACCCGCGGCATGGCGAGGGCAGCCGTGGCAATGGCGGTATTGTGGAGAAAACGACGACGGGATACGGCAGTAGTGCTTTTCATAAGCTCAACGTTTTGCGTTCGGGGTTCACATCTTTCTAACTCCACCAATACCCGTATGCAATACCGCAAACGGGTTGCGCATAGTTGTGGAGGACAGTTAGATAGATTTCACCTGCCGGCACTTTATCTCTCTGTCCGCAGATACTGGATCAAATCCGCCAGCTCCTGCGCGCTCAAGCCCGCCTCCAGCCCTTCTGGCATCAGCGAAAGATTCGAGCCCCGCAGACTCGCGATGTCATTGCGCACGATCGCCCGGGTCGTGCCATCCGCCAGCTTCATCGTGATACTGTTGCCCGTTTCACTCGTGATGAGTCCGTAAAATTCATCACCACTTTTGAGTGTGCAACTGTAAGCGAAAAACCCCGGTTGCACATCGCTGCTCGGGTCGAGGATATTCACCAGCAGTTTCTCCGGCGGATGCGCTACCACAGAGCGCAGGTCCGGGCCGATCTCGTTGCCCTGATCACCCGTCTTATGACAGGTGATGCATAATTTCGCATAGACGGCCTGCCCGCGCTTCACATCCCCCTTCAAGGCCAATGCCTGTCGGAACTGCTCCACGACTTGCGCCCGGCTGGACGCGCCCGCCTTGAAGACTTCCTTCGCCAAATCTTGCACCCGCTTCGCCTGATGCCGTTGTAACTGCGCTCGACGCGCGGCATCGAACACCATTGGACTGACCTCCTCTACTTTCACCCGCTTCAGCAACTCATACAGCCATGCTTCACGGGTAAATAGTGCCTCCAGCACCTGGTTACGTGTCTCAGGTGCGAACGCTGCCCAATGCTCTAGCAAAAGGCCCGGCACCCGGTCATCACCGGTGGAAGCCAGCGCCTTGATTGCCACCCGCTGTGCCTCACCCGGCATCTGCGGAGTCAGCCAGCCGTTCAGCAACTCCATCACCTGTGTGCGCTGTGATGGCTCCCGCGCCAATAGTTCCACCGCTGCCGCCCGTTCCTGCAAAGGCCGCTTTTTGTCCGCCACACCTTGCCGCGCGAAAGCGAACAATGCCTCAGCCTGCTTCAAAAGCACCGCGAGTCCGTCGTCCCCCTTCTGCAATTCGCTCAGCGTTTTCTTACCTCGGGCGAGAATATCCAGAAAGCGACTGAAGGCGGCCAACTGGGCTTCGCTGTAAACCCCGCCCTTCGCACTCAAGCTCGGGGCCAGCAACTTTGCCACCGAATCTCGGTCATTGATACCAAGTGAAACGTTCAACAAAGGCTCTGTCAGACTCTCCCTCACCGCCCCGCTCTCTTGGCTCACCGCCTCCACCAACACGCGCCCATGAGGCACGGCGGAACTCATCGCTGCCGCCAGGATGAAAACATCTTTGCGGTCTTTGATGACTAGCTGCGCCAAAGCAACGCCCGCTGACGCATCCTTCCATTCACCTAGACTCGAAGCCATTTGCAACCGCACCTTCGCATCGCTATGTGTCACCAGCTTCGTTGCTGCTTGGATGACGGCGGGTGAACCATGCGTCTCCGCCAGACGTAACGCATGGATCAGCACACCCGGATGCGCATCCGCCAAGGCTTGCGCGACCAGTTCCGGCTTTAATGCCTGCAAGCCATCAAGCGTGGCCAGCGCCTGCAATCGTCCTTGTGGGCTGCTCCCCTTCCGCACCGTCTGTTCCAGCAATGCCGCGACCGACTTGTCCGCCCGCCAGATGAGCGCCTGCTGCACCTTGTCTCGCAGCCAGCCATTCGAATCATCGAGCAACGCAACCAGTTGCCCCCCGCTCAAGCCCGACAAGTTCCCTTTGAACTTTGCGCTTTGAGCCTTGGACTTATCCGTGACCACGCGATAGATGCGGCCCATGTCATCACCCAAGCGATAGTGTGGCAGCAGTTCTGATTTGCCGTTCGCTGGCAGCCACGCCGGGTGCTCGATCATGTAGCGATACATGTCCACCACCCACAGCGCGCCATCTGGTCCCGTGCGCGTCATCACCGGGCGGCACCAACGGTCCTCGCTTGCAAAGAAATCATGCTTTGCCTCCTCAGGCGCGCGATGGAAGCCAAAGCTCGTGCCTTCGTCCGTAAGGATATTGTGCTGCACCAGATTATGAAACGGCTCACTGGTGAAGGCATGACGATAGCCGTCACTGAACAGCCACTCGTCCTGATAGATCATCCCTGCGCAAGCCGAGGTGAACCGCCCCGCCTGATCAAAGCTGTGAAAACGTTTCTCCTGCGAACTGACCGGATACACCTTGGGATTGCCCGGCGTCACCACCTGTTTTAGCGGGCTCGGCGAGGCCACGTAAGGATTGCGGCGCAGATAACGGTCCGAGAGCACATAGTGCCAGAGCGGCCAGGAGTTCTGCGTCCCGAACCAATTGCCCCAGTCATCACGGTTGCGGCCAAACTGCGTCGGCCCCGATTCCGGTTCCAACTCGCCTGTATCCGGCTGGAAACGGAAATCACGACTGCCCAGCTCGATGCCCTTGCCCGTCAGCTTGGAAGTGATTACCACCTTGCTCCCATAGCTCGGGGTATGACCGCCATTCGCGCAATACACCCAGTTATCCAAGCCCCAGCGCAGTCCGTTCACGCGCAATTGCTGGTTACCCTCAAAAAAACCGGTGAAGAGCACTTTCCTTTCATCGGCCTTGCCATCGCCATTCGTGTCCCGCAGGAACAGGATATCAGGCGCTGCCGTTACGATCACCCCGTCGCGCCATGTCAGCAGGCCAGTAGGGAAATTTAGACCTTCCGCGAAAACGGTGGATTTGTCGTAGCGCCCATCCCCGTTGGTATCCTCCAGCACTCGCACACGACCGCCCGACTTGCCATTGCCGTCCATTCCCAGCGGATAATCCGCCATCTCCACCACCCACAAACGGCCGGCCAGATCCCAATCGATCGCCACCGGGTCCATCGTCAACGGTTCCGCCGCGACCAGTTCCACGCGATAGCCCTCCCTTACTTTGATGCTCTTGAGCGCCGCCGCTGGAGCAAGTGGCAGCGAAGCCGGTGGTGGCGTGACGGCGGCGGGTGGCGATTGCTTCGCCGTGCCTGCGACTTGGCCGGATGCCTTGTGAAGTTGCGTTGCTTCCGTCGCCGTCAAAGCCCGCTCGAACAAGGCGAACTCCGCCAAGTAGCCATTCAAAGGCGTAAAGTTATCACTGCGAGCACCCAGAAAGAACTCCTTCACCCCTGCTGTGGTCACTTCCGCTTCACCGCTGATTTCCGGTTCAGCCACACCATTCAACCAAGCTGTCACCCGCTTCCCGGCTCGCACCAGCACCACATGGTTCCAAGTGTTCGACGGAAGGATGGTATTGCCGGATAACACTTGGTTTTTGGCGTTGCCATTGAAGAACATCAAACGGCCCGGCAAGTTGTTACGATAGGTGCCACCAATGCCCAGATGATCTCCCGGCGCTTGATTATTTCCATTCGGTCCGCGCGAGAACAGATACGCCGTCACCGCTTGTGCATCGTTCGGTGAGTTATTGCGGAACCAGAAGGAAACACTGTAATGATCAGCCGACTCCTTGAACTCACCCCGGATGCGCCCGCCATTCACCGCGGCATAAGTCACCGGCTGCACGGTGACATTCCCTTCGATACGCCCTGCCCGCTTGTTGGCGGATACGTCTGGCACGGTAGCATCCTTCGCCTCGTTCAGTGACCACACCAGCGATGGTTTCAATCCAGCCACCGCTTCCCGATAGCTGGCAGGAAACTTCGGTGGATTCGCCCGTTCCAGTTCCAGCTTCAGTGCCGCCGCTTTTTCGGCTGCCTCCCGTTCACGCGTCTGCGGAATCCCGGAAATTTTCCAATGCGCCGCGAACTCCTCCGGCTTTAATACCCGGTCGTAATAGGCGATCTCGTCCAGCTTGCCTTCCAGATATTGCTCCTCGTTCGTTGCACCACCGAAGAACAGGCCTTGCGCCTTCGTAGCCCTCACCGTGCCGGTGATCTCCGGCGCCGTCCGGCCATCCAGATACACCCGCACCTCGTCCCCATCCCGCACCAAGGCCACCTGATGCCACTCTTTCAATTGCAGCTCCGTTTTGCCCACGAAACGCTGCGTCCCTTGGCTGAAGAAGAGCCGTCCTGCTGGCTCGCTGTTACCGGTGATGCCTAACTGCTCCTGCGCGTCATCCGTCGCCAATAGGATTCCCGTGGTGCCGCGCAAGCTGGTCACCAGTCCATTCCACAGCCAGAACTCCGCACTCCACTGCTTGCCCGGCTTAACCTTGGCGTTCAATCGTCCGCCCGCAAAATGCGCTGCGCGATTGATCTCTCCTGCCGCTGAAAACTCAGAAGACGTCAACGCTGGTTTGGGCGTGATACCGGTGCCGCTGCCCGCTCCGGCCAGATAAAGTGCGATGCCATTCTCATACGTCGCCGGACGCTTGTTCCCACTGCTATCCTGAGCCGTCGGGAAAACCATTTCCTCCAAGCGCCAGAAGGCCGCCGGCCTTCCGCTTAAGATCGCCTTCGCGTAATTGCCCAACCCCACTGTGACCGGCTTGCGCGGCTGGCCCGCCACTTCTTCCAATGCAGTGAGCAAAGTTTCGACGATTCTAGATTCAGCCTGCACTTCCAATCCAGCAGTGCGCGCGGCCCAAGTCGTATAACCACCCAAAGCGTGTTGCTCCGGTGGCGGGATATAACCTTCAGCACCATTGGCCAGCTCGATGTTGAACGTCATCGCCAGCGGACTCTGCGCCTTCAGTTTTAGACCTGTGATGGCATAAACCTCATTCGGCAGCGTGGCGATGCCTAACTCACCGATGCGCAGCGCTTGCAACTTCAGCTCTGTGCGCTGGCGTTCATGCAAATGCAACGCCTCGAACGCATAGACCTCCGGCCAGTTATTCGGCAGCCGGTCCTTCACCGTGGCGGCCACTTTTCGTGCCCAAGCCAACCGGTCCGCATCCGGCACCCGATATGCCAATGGCAGCTTCTTCTCGGTCATCTTCAACGGCACCCAGTCCCGCCATTGGATCTTTTGATAGGCCTTGAATGCATGATCGGCGACTTCCTTGGCATAAGTGTCAAAACTAATCTGCCGCCGTGGAGCCGCATAATCCATCCACATGAGATCCCCGCTTGTGCCTTGCGACATTATCCCGACAAACGGCCCGCTGCCGCCCTTGGCCCCGATGAGTTGCGCGATATGTTCCGCGAACCGTCCGTAATAATCTGCCGAGAGCGCCGGCGCGCCGAAATAGTGTTGCGAGTAGTTCGCGAGCAAGCCCAAGGGTCGGCCATCCTTCGCCTTCACCGCCAGCAGGCTCAAGCCCGGGTCCACTGGTCCCGAGGGCCCGATGGCATCGGGGCTTTGGTGGCCCGGATGCATGTGGGCCTTGGCGCTGGCCTGCCCGTAAGGATCGGTGATGAGCTTGTCTGGACGGCGAATCCAGCGCCGGTTGAATGTGTGCTCCCAATCATCCACCGCCGCCCAGCCGATGCTCGCAGGCTCCAGATTCTTGATGGCCCCGACAATCGCCTCCGCGATCTTCCCCGGCAGAAACTGCACATAGTTCGTATCAGCCCGACTGCCTAGGCACGCCATGGATGAAGGCGCAGAATGTGTATGAGTGGCACTCACTAGCATCCGATCCGCAGGTAATCCCGTGGCCTTCTGCGCCATGTCCTTAGCCCGATCGATCAGATCGCCTGGCATCATACAGGTGTCCACCACGCAGATCACCAACCGGGTCGAACCATCATCCAGCGCCAAAGCCCGGGCATACAACGGATCGTTCGCCTTAGTCGCAGTCTTCTCCAGGAAACCACCGTTCACAATCACCGGATAATTCGTCGGCGCAATGTCTATCGCTATGGCACCAGCACGAAACGTGGCCGCGCCGGTGTCCGAGGCGGAAAATGCCGCCAAAACCGCCAGTAGCAGTATGAATCGATTTGCCCTCATGCAGATTCGTTCCAAAACGTTGCGCCGTCAGCCGTGAGCAGCTCAACAAATGCCTTCATGTCACAATTTCTTCAGCAGCTCGAGCGCCTTGCCCTCGAATACCTTCTGCCACTCCGGCGCTACGATGCAGTCACAATCTTCCTGTGCATAACCGCGATTGCCCCGTTGCTCCACCGTCGGCAGGTAATAGATGTAGCCATTGCAATATCCGGCCACGAAGGTGAAAGGTGCCGCCGCCTGTCGCTTGATGTTGAGACCGATATCCACGGTCAGTTCACCGGGAAAGGTGATCAGCCTGAAATCGCCGATGCGCAAAGCCGCCATCTCCACCTCGATCACCGGCTTGCCTGCCGCCTGGTTCTCCGCAAGATGCTTCCTCAACAAGGCCAGATTCACGTTCAGCCGCGTCAATCGCTCCATCACGTGGATGTTCTCCTCGTACGCTTCCAGGAGCTTGCGGTTGTTCGCATCCAGCTTCAGCAGGTCGTCTTTGCCGATAGCTTTGTCATGCAGATAACCCTGCGAGTAATAGGACGGAAACTCCGGCGACAGCTTGTGCTGGAGGTAGAGTGGCAGGAAAGTCTTGAAATTGATATCCGTCGGCTTGAGCGATTGCAGGAGCTTCGCCTGTTCTGCCTGGATGGAAGCGATACGCTTCTCGAAATCCGCACCACGAGGCAGCAATACTTTCTCGTTCACAACCTTAAGTTCACCGCCACCCTTCGTCTGAATCTTCCGCACGCCCTCCATCACACTCAGTCCCAGCAGATTCCCCAAAGGCTCGGCACTCGGTGGATTCTGGACGTCTTTGTAGCGCACCGGATTGATGTCTCCGCCACAACCTTGCACGAAGAAAGCAACCGCACCGCCGCCCAATTGTTCCTCAATCAGCTTGGATGCAAAGCCGGGAAAATCGGCCGTGTTACCCGTGCTGGGCGGATTCATGATGGGATGACAGGCAAAGTTGTAGAGCACCGCCAAAGTACTGCCATCTACTCGGTCCAATCGCAGCAGACCGATCTGCGGATCGATCGGCCCCACGCTCGCCACCTCCTCATCACGTGGCATCGCATAAGCCCGGCGCATGTCCACCTCGCTGCCGTCCTTCAATTTCAACCGCCGGTTCTCACTGATCCGGTTTTCCAGCCCTGTTCCCGCACCTACCTTAACCGGCACCAGATTCTTCATGGCTGCCTTCACCACCTCCACCGTGAGCTGCTCCGTGTTGGTCCGCACGATTCCATGACAATGGCTGGCATTGATCACCACGCTGGCAGGGGCAATGCCCAGTTCCTGCTGCAACTTGGCCCGGACATTCGGCAGAAAATCATTCTTGATCCGCCCGATCTCCCCGATGGCCACCGCATCAATGGTGATCAGCACCACCGTCGTGCTGTCACTCTTCACCACCAGCGCCTTGGCATACAGTGGATCATTCACCAATCCCGTGCGGTCCGTGATGTCCACCTTGGCCGCACCAGCTCGCAGTTCTGCCGCACCACCTCTGGAACTCAGCAACAGGCAACTGAGTGACACCACCAAACTCAATATGTTTAAGCTCACGCGCCTCACGCCAGCAACTCCTTCACCACTTGTCCATGCACATCCGTCAGCCGGAAATCACGTCCGGAATGGCGGTACACCAGCTTCTCATGATCCATGCCCAGCAGATGCAACACGGTCGCCTGCAAGTCATGGACATGCACCTTGTCCTTCACTGCACCAAAACCGAAATCATCCGTGGCCCCGTGGATCACCCCGCCCTTCGCCCCGCCACCCGCCAGCCACATCGTGAAACCGTGGTTGTTATGATCACGCCCCGCCGTCGGCTTGAGCGCCGCATCTTGAGTCAACTCCACCGTGGGTGTGCGACCGAACTCCCCGCCCCAGATCACCAATGTCTCGTCCAGCAATCCTCTCGTCTCCAGATCCGTCAGCAGCGCCGTGATGCCCTGACAACAATCATTCGCCAGCTTCCGGTGATCGCCCTCGATGTTGTTATGGCTGTCCCACGGCTGCAGCGTCCCATGCCACACCTGCACAAACCTCACTCCGCGCTCCACCAATCGCCGTGCCACCAGCATCTGCTTCGCCTGCGGTGTATCACCATACATCGTGCGGATGTGCTGTGGTTCGCGTCCGATATCGAACGCATCCGTCGCCGCATTCTGCATGCGAAACGCCATCTCAAACGAATGGATACGCGCCTCCAGCGCCGCCTCATTCCGTTTGCTTTGATGCTTGCGGTTCAATTGCTCCACGAACGACAACTGCTTCCGTTGTTCCTCTGCATTGAGATACGGGTTCTTAAGATTCTCGATGAGATCCTGCGGCGCTTTGTCCTGTGTCTCGATGTAAGTCCCTTGATACGTTCCCGGCAGGAATGATGATTGCCAGTTATCCGCCCCGGCCACCGGCATCCCCTTCGGCACAAGCACCACAAAGCCCGGCAGATTCTGATTCTCTGTGCCCAATCCATATGTCACCCATGCCCCGATGCTCGGCCGCGCCATGATGCTCGCGCCACAATTCATCAACCGTAGCGAACTCTCATGGATGGGCACATCCGTATGCATCGAGCGGATCACGCACAACTTGTCCGCATGCTGTTCTGCCAGCGGTGCAAAAATCTCGCTCACTTCCAAACCGCTCTGCCCGTATTTCTTGAATTTAAATGGTGAGCCCAAGGCCGCACCCGTCGGACGCTCCGTGGCGAAGTGCAGCGGTAATCGTTGCCCGTGATACTTGTTCAGCATCGGCTTCGGGTCGAACGTGTCCATCTGCGAGGGCCCGCCATTCGCCAGGATCTGGATCACATACTTCGCCTTGGCCGGAAAATGCGATGGCTTCACCTCCAGCGGATGCGCGCCGCCCGCTTCACCTGCGAGCAAATCCTTCCCCCACATCGCCGCCAATCCCACCAACCCGAAACCCGCTCCGCACCGGCGCAGCATCTCCCGCCGTGTCATCAATGATTCCGGATTCAGTAAAGGATTTGGCTTCATATCAATCCACAAAGACAAATTCGTTCGCGATGAGCAATCCTTGCACAAGGTTCGCCCATTGGCGGCTGCCCTTTTCATCCAGTGCCGCATCCCCAACATAGTCTTGCGCGAGCTGCAATTCCTCTTTCATGGGCTGCCGTGAGTATATCAGCCGGAACGCGGTTTTGATACGTTCTTCAGCATTCACGGCTTTGACCATCTCCGCCCGCTTCAACACCGCTTCTGCCTGTTGCCGCACGAACCCGCTGTTCATCAGATAAAGCGCCTGCAGTGGCACCGTCGTCTCACTCCGTCGCGCGATGGACGTGTCCGGATTCGCCACATCAAAGTTCCGCAGCAGTGCTGGAATACGGAAGCGGTCGGTATAGCCATACACGGCCCGACGCAGATTCTTCTCATCCAACGGCGCACTACGCCCGCCCATCTTCACATCCAGTTTACCCGCCACTTGCAGCAACGAATCGCGCAACGGCTCGAACTCCAACCGCCTCGGCGACATCCGCCAGAGCAGTTTGTTGCCCGGGTCCTTTAATAGCGCACGTTCATTGGTTGTGCCACTCTGCTGCCACGTTGCTGAGGAAAGAATGTAACGATGCAACGCCTTCATCGACCACCCATGCTCCATGAACCACGAGGCCAAGTGATCGAGCAGTTCCGGATGCGATGGCCCCTGCCCCATCACCCCAAAGTCGTCTGCTGTCGGCACCAGCCCCTGTCCGAAATGCTGTTGCCACACACGGTTCACGATCACCCGCGCCACCAGCGGATTCTCTTTGCTCACGATGGCCTGCGCCAGTTGCAGCCGCCCATCGTCGCCATACGTACGCCCGTCCACATTCGCCAGCACTTGCAGGAAGCGCCGCGGCACGGATGCGCCGACATTCCTCATCTCACCTCGGATAAGGATATGTGGGTCCACCGGTTTCGGCGTGGCCCGCACCGCCATCGGTCGCTCCACCGGTGCAGTCGCCTCCAGCACGGCCAACTGCGTCCGCAAGCCATCGCCACGTTCACCATCCTTGCGGTTCACCAACTCCTTCTCCGTCAGGAAACGGTGGATGTCATCGATCATCTCCTGCCGGTTCTGCGGTGGCACCGGTGATTTCGGGCCATAAATCAGATCCACCACCTGCTTCGCCTCATCCGTCTGCGCCTTCAGAGCTTCCTGCACCACTTTCCCATAAATCGCCGCCGCCTCCATCATGGTCTCAGGTTTCTGCCCATTGAAGGCAGAGACGACTAACGGATGATGCGACTGCGGATGTTTTACTACCTCCGCCAGAACTTCCTGCGCCTTTGCCGCAAACCCATCCTTGGGCAGCGCCATCAGTTGATGCCACAGTTTGAAGAAAGGTTCCCCGCTCGCCGCGCTTTGCTTCAGCAAGGCCTGCCAGCGCATCCACGCCTGGTAATGCATCAGCCCACGCGGCGTATCCAGCGGCACATACCCTTCTGTTGTGCGATGATTCGCCGAGATGCGCACCTGATATTGCAGATACTCCGTCACCAGATCGCGGAAATGCTGGTTGGACGTCGCCATGCAGGCGGTGACATGATCATCGTATTCCTTGAGGATGCGCGCGCGCTCCTTCTCATACTTCTCCAGCAACGCCGCATCACCTGTGCGCTTCAATTCCGGCAGATCCAACGGCTCCTGCACACTTCCTAGAATACCATAGAGCGAGTAGTAATCCGCCGTCGGCACCGGATCGAACTTGTGATCGTGACAACGCGCACAGGAGACCGTCAGCCCGAGAAACCCGCGGGTGATGACATCGATGCGATCATCGATCACCAGATTCGGCCCATCTTCATTCGCCCGGAATTGCCTTCCCACCGTCAGGAAACCCAAAGCCCTTAGGTCCGCCTTGTCCTTCTCCGGCAACCGGTCGGCCGCGATCTGTTCCAAAATGAATTGATTGAACGGCTTGTCCGCATTGAATGCATCGATGACATAATCCCGATACGTGTGCGCAAATGGGATGCGTCGCTCGCCATCTACTGATTGCTCCATCGTGTCCGCATACCGCGCTACATCCAGCCAGTGCCGCCCCCAGCGCTGTCCGTATTCAGGCCGTGCCAGCAGTTTGTCCACCAACTGCTCAAAAGCCTTCGGTGATTTGTCCGCTACGAATGCCTCCACCTCGTCGTATGCCGGCGGCAATCCGATGAGATCAAAATACGCCCGCCGTATCAGCACCCGTTTCTCCGCTGGCAGACTGGGCTTCAACCTTTCCTGCTCCAGCTTCACCAAAATAAACGTATCCAAGTCCGTCTGCGGCCACCGCTTGTTCTTTACTGCTGCGGGTGCCGGGTTCTGCACCGCCTGATACGCCCAATGCTTCCGCCCCGCCTCGATATCAATGGTCTTCCCCTTCCCCAGCGGCTTGATCTCCGCTGCGGAAATAGCGCCCGCCGTGAGCAACCCGCCCACGATCATAACGGCGATGATACGACTTCTCTCCATGCGAGTTACTTAGACGAAAATGTTCATCGATATCTTCACGTTCATTTGAAACGCACAATCCTCACTTCACCCTGAAAATCACACGTCACCAAACTCTCCTGCATGATCCGCATAGCCGCTTCCTGATCAAAACCACCCGTCCCCGCCCCGATCAACGGAAACGCCACTGACTTGTAGCCCTTGTCCTTCGCGATCCGCATCGCGTTCACCACGCAATCCCGGATGATCTTCTCAGAAGACCGCCACAACATATTGATCCCCGCCACGTGAAGGATCGCCTTGAATGGCAACCGTCCCGGCCCCGTCACCACCGCGCCACCCGGTGGTATCGGCCCCATCCGGCCCAACTCCTTGAACGGCTCATACCCACCCCGCTTCTTGATCGCTCCTGACACTCCCTGCGGTAACAACAGCCACCACGGGATGATGTTCCGATTCCACGCATTGACGATGACTTCGACCGGTTGGTTGAGCAGATCGCCGTCAATGACCTGAACATTCATAACACTCTGGACAGGTCAGCGACCATCGCCTCACTGCCCCATCTTCTTCTTCAGATCCGCCCAGAACTCATCCACGTTATCCTTACGGATCTGTCGCGCCGGAATATCGATGAACTTGTTCGCCGGAATCACATCCGCTTTACCATCGAGAATATCCTTCAGCACTTCCACCGACTTATACCCATACATATACGGATTCTGCACCACCGTCCCATGCACCGTGCCCTTCTGGATGCCTGCCAGCGTTTCATCCGCCTCGTCGAACGCGATCACCTTCACCTTCCCCAGCTTGCCCGCGCGATCCAGCGCCTCCAACATCAGCGGCGGATTGTAGGCGAACAGACCCACCATGCCGTCGATATCCGGATGCCGCGCCAACGTATCCTCCACATTCGCCTTGCCCTTCGCCCTATCAAACTGGTCCGTCAACGTGCCCAAGATAGTGAACCCATTTCCGGTCAACACTTGGTCCGGCGCATCGAAGTTGTTCGGATTCTCCGGGCGTCCCAGCACCTCGTCTATCATCCCCTGCCGACGGCGCTTCGCATTGTCCTGCTCCATGCGCCCGATGTAGATCATGATCTTGCCGCCCTTCGGCAACGCCTCCTTCACCAGCGCCCCGCACAAGCGGCCCGCCTTGTAATTGTCCATGCCCAGATACAGCAGGCGATTCGCCTTCGGCGCATCCGAGTCCGCCGTGATGATCTTCGCGTGCTCCGCCGCCTTGCTGATCATCTCCGTCTGGTTATCCGCATCGATCGGGCTGATCGAGATGCCATCAATCCCCCGCGTCAATAGATCCTCGATGATCCGCTTCTGATCCCCGATGCCCTCCGCCGGCATATACATGGAGCTGTCCACGCCCAAGTCCTTCCCCGCCGCCTTCACCCCCGCCTCGCAGATCGTCCAGAAAGACGCCACCCCATTGCTCACAAACGCGATCTTATGTTTCTTGCCCGCTGTCGTCGGCTGAGCCGCACCACCGCCACCGCCCGCTTGCGGTGCCGGTTGATTCGGTTTGCAAGCGCTCAAAGCCAGCACGCAGAACAAAGCCATCGCCTGTGCAAAAATCTTCGGTGAATTCATAAATATTTACTTAACCATTCATTTCCCATTTGGCGACCAAGAAACACAGTCTTGTTACGCATCACGTATTACGAGTTACGAATCACGCCACCGTCATCCCCCCATTAACATGCAGATTCTGCCCCGTGATGAACGATGCCGCATCACTCGCCAGGAACACCACCGCCCCCGCCACATCCTGCGGCACCCCCCAGCGATCCGCCGGGATCAGCGCCCGATACCCATCCTTCAATTCCTGCGGATCATTCTCATGCCGCTCCACCGGAATCCAGCCCGGCGCGATCATGTTCACCGTGATGCCATGCGGCGCCAGCTCACCCGACATGCTCCGCGTCCAGCCATTCTGCCCGCCCTTCGCCGCCACATACGCACTGAAGTTCGGTACCCCGCGAGCTACCACCTCCGAACCGATATTGATGATGCGCCCCCATTTCTGCTGTTTCAGATGCGGCAAGCACGCCCGCGTCAGCAAGAACGGACTCTTGATGAAGAAATCCAGCATCGACTGATAAAACGCCCAATCATACTGCTCGATGGGCTTCTGCGGCTGATCCGGCGTCGCATTGAAAACCAAAATATCAATCGCCCCCAACGTCTTCGCCACCTCCTCGACCAACCGCTTCACCTCTGCCTCATCGATGACACTCCCGCGAAACAAAGCTCCCTCGCAACCCGCCGCCTTGAACTCCGCGAACGCCTTCTCCGCTCGCGCCTGATTATTCGCATAATTCAAAGCCACCTTCGCCCCCGCCTGTCCCAGCGCAATGGCCATGGCCTTTCCAAGCCCAGTCGTACTCCCCGTCACCAAAGCCACCCGCCCCGTCAGATCAAACCCATTTTTCACATTCATAATCAAAATGCCCTCTTCGTAATCGTCCTCGTTCTCGTCATCGTCCTCGAACCCCTCATCCCGTAACCGCGGACATCAGTCCGCGCTAACTTTTCCCTCTCTCGATGTTCGGCGTTCGATGTTGGATGTTCGATGTTTCCCAAGTCTGTGTTCCTTCCGTGTTTCATCTGCGGCTAAGCAAGAATCTCCTTCACCACATGCCCATGCACATCCGTCAGCCGCATGTCGCGCCCGCCGAACCGATACGTCACCCGCGTATGATCCAGTCCCAGCAGATGCAGCATCGTCGCGTGCAGATCATACATCTCGAGCTTGTTCTCCACCGCTTTATACCCGTATTCATCCGTCGCACCGTAGGCCATGCCGCCCTTCACCCCACCACCCGCCATCCACACCGTGAACCCGAACGGATTATGATCCCGCCCATTCGTTCCCTGCGCGAACGGCGTGCGCCCAAACTCACCCGCCCAAATCACCAGCGTCTCTTCCAAAAGCCCGCGCGCCTTCAGATCATGCAAAAGCGCCCCGATCGGTTGATCCACCGCCCGCGAATTATTCTCATGCCCCTCCTTCAAGTTCCCGTGCTGATCCCACCGATCCCCCGTCACCTTCGGACACGTCAACTCGATGAACCGCACCCCGCGCTCGATCAATCGCCGCGCCGTCAGACATTGCCGAGCAAAGATCCGCGTCTGCTCAAACGGATGATCAAACCCATAGAGTTTCTTGAGTGTCTCGCTCTCGCGATTCAGCTCCATCAACTCCGGCACCGCCGATTGCATACGGAACGCCAACTCGTAATTCGCGATCGCTGATTCGATTGGGTCCAACTTTCCCATCCGCTCCACCACGCCACCGTCCAGTTGCTTCAGCAACGCCAGCTTATTCTGTTGCAACTTCGGCGTCGCCTCCGTCGCTTGAATATTCGCCACCGGCTTGTCCGCCGCGCGAAAGATCGACCCCTGATACGTCGCGGGCAGAAAGCCATTGCCAAAGTTCTCCAGCCCGCCCGGCGGAATTAGCCCGCCGTTCAACACCACAAACCCCGGCAGATTCTGGTTCTCCGTTCCCAACCCATAATTCACCCACGCCCCCATGCTCGGCCGTCCTGCCAATCCGAGACCCGTGTGCAAAAAGTAATTCGCATTCGTATGCTCCGAAAACTCTGACGTCAGCGACCGGATCACGCAGATATCGTCCATGTGCTGCGCCACATGCGGAAACAGCGAACTCACCGGCAAACCACTGCGCCCGTATTGCTTGAACTCCCACGGACTCCCCAGAGTGTTCCCGTTGTCGTTAAATTGCGTGGGCTCCATCTTCATTTTGAACGGCTGCCCGCTCTCCGCCTGCAAGCGCGGCTTCGGATCAAACGTATCCACCTGCGACGGCCCGCCATCCATGTAGAGAAAAATGACATTCTTCGCCCGCGCCTTGAAATGCGGCGCCAATGCCCCGCCGACCTTAGTGGAAGCCGGTGCCGCTCCAAACGCCTTGTCCCCCAGCAACGCCGTGAGCGCCACCGCCCCAAAGCCATTCGCACAACGCGTCAGCATCTCCCGCCGCGTCATCGGCCTTGCCGAATATCTTCCACAATGCGCCATAAACTCTTTTCAATTGTCTGCCGTCATCTGTCCCCATCCTGCCCTAAATTTCCATCCAGCGTTATCACTACGCTCTCTATAACACGTACAACTAAACAAAATTCACTTTTCACGCCCTCACCCTGCCATCTTTCCACCGCCACCGTTAGCCCTACATCGGCTATATCGGCTACATCGTCACAAAATCTCAAAAAACAATGCCTGCCATTCGCCACTTCCCATCTTCGCTTCCTTCACGCCCTTCTGTTAAAATTTCTTTTTCGAGTGTTTCGCGGGTAACCATCTCCGTCCCCATAATTGGCCCGCCGGTGCAACCGGCTCAGTTCACAAACACAAATTCCTTCACATTGAACACCACATGACATAAATCCGCCCACACCCGCACATCCTTCTGCCAAGCCTCACCACTCAACCCATACTCACCCGCCTGCACCTTCAAAAACTCCACCGCCTTCCGCAACTCTTCCGCCGATGCCCCCCGCCCAAACGCCACCCGATAAATCCGCTCCACCCGTGCTTCCGCTGAAATATCCTCTTTCACTAAATTCTCCGCCCACACCTTAGCCTGCTGCACCACAAACGGATCGTTCATCATGATTAACGCCTGGGACGGTACATTAGACACCGTCCGCCTGCCCACCGTCGTCGCCGCATTCGGCGCATCAAACGCCTGCATCATCGGCGACAAGAAATTCCTCCGCACCTCCACATAAATGCTCCGCCGCCCATCCCCGTCCAGCGGTCCGCCCTTGCCTGGCCGCCCGCGGCCATCCATAAACTCCGTCAAATGGATCGGCACTGAAGGCCCAAACAACTTCGCATCCAACCTTCCCGACACCGCCAGCACCGCATCGCGAATGGCCTCGCCCTCCAACCGCTTCACGTTCATGCGATGCCACCACTCGTTGTTCGGATCCTTCGCCTCCGCGGCCGTATCATCCGGCTGGCTCGCCATCTGATACGTCCGCGTCAGCACGATCTGTTTGATCAACCGCTTCACCGACCACCCGCCCGCCGTGCGAAAATCCTCCGCCATCCAGTCCAGCAAT
The DNA here is from genome assembly GCA_023431185.1 of Verrucomicrobiota bacterium. GTDB lineage: Bacteria > Verrucomicrobiota > Verrucomicrobiia > Limisphaerales > JAEYXS01 > JAEYXS01. The sequence goes on along the minus strand of JAEYXS010000095.1, from coordinate 9,956 downwards.
TCCGGATGCGACGGTACCTGTCCCAACACGCCAAAGTTATCCACCGTCGGCACGATCCCCCGCCCCATCACATGATGCCACACCTTGTTCACCAGCACCCGCGCCAGCAACGGATTCCCGTTTGAGGTCCAATCCTCCGCCAGTTGCAAACGTCCGCTGCCCGCCTCATAGATCGCACTCTCACCACCACCCAGCGCCTCGAGATTCCGCCGCTTCACCACCTCGCCTAAACGCCGAGGACTCCCGCGCAAAAACACCTTCTCATCATAGGGGGTCCCCTCCGTCAGCGCCGGAATGGTTTCAACATCAGGAATCTTCGTTTCCAGATCCGCATGCTGCTTGAGCAACCCCGCCAAGACCGCATCCTCACCCGTTCTCCAATCGATGAGCCGGTTGCTCACCAGCCACTTCAGCAATCTGCTCTGCTCCCCCGTCAGCGCACTGTTCCTCAACCACCCCGCCAAAGCATCTTCCAGCTTCTTCACCAACGCCCCCACCTCTGCTTCACCTGCTCGCGCACCGAGCAACACCTTCCGGTCCGCGCTCTGAACTTTCAGCTCCCGCGCATCCGAAAACACCACTTGCTCCAAAGCCAGCCAAGCCTCCGGGCTGTAGCCACCCGGCTTGTAGGTATCCGCCGGATCAGGGGCCGTGCGGTCCATCAGCTCCAGATAGGCCCGATGCCCCTTCCACATCGTCACATCCACTGCCACCCAGCGTGGCTCAGGCGAATTGATCGGCACCTTGAGCTGTCCATAGATGGGGTTGCGGATGATTGTGAACCCATCCACCACAATGTTGATGCGCGCATCCGCCCCCGCCGCGAGTACGTGGATGAAATTCTTCTCGATGAAAAACGCTGGTGAACGCAGCGCCCCTTGCAACCGCTTCGACTCCACCGCACTGTTGAACGCTGACGGCGCGACCAGCCGCTCAATCAATTTCCCTTCCGCCGTGCCCGGCACAAACCCTAATCCCTTGCCAGTACGATCCGCGAACGCCGTGCCATCGCCAATCCATTCCGTAGGCAACGTGGGCCCTGCGTGCATGAACTCCACCTCTCCATCGCCCAACTTGCTTGTGCCATCGGGCATCCCAGCCTGCAATGCCGCTATCCAGCGTTTGAGCACATCCGCATCCAATCCACGCAACGCCGCCAGTGCCGTCACCCCATCCTCATTCGTCACCGGCTGGTTGTTCTGGTCAAAGAAACTCTCCCGATCCGAGAAAACGATGTGATCCACGCCGACATTCCCCCACGCACCCTTCACCGAATCCTCAATCTCAATGCGCGCTTCCTTGCCCACCAGATCCGCCACCTCAAACCGCGCCGGGCTCATCTCATTCGAGTTCTTGCCGCTCACCGTCCGCACCGGTTTGCCGTCCACCAAAAGGTTCACGCCCGTCTTGCCCACATGCGCCCCGCCACCCACCAGGAAATGGATGAACTTCTTCTGCACCGTGAACGCCGGGCTAACCATCCTGCCGGTCAACTTATCATTCCGCGACACCTCGCCACCCAGCTTCGCATTGTGGGAATTGATGAACCCGCGCCCCACCGCCTTCACATTTCCTTGGTAGCTCCCGATGTCCTGCTGCGTCACCGGCGCATCACCAAACCCATCGCCCGTCACCGTCCAGCCCGACAGATCCGTCCCCTCGAAATCCGCGAACACGATGGCCTCGCCCCCCTGTTGCGTCTTCGGCAGCTTCCCCGCCATCACCTCCGCCGCACTCTGAACATACGCGGCGAACTTGGTCGTCTCCGGCTTGATCGTCATCGCCAGGCGTGACTTGATCTGATCCCGAATGCTCGCCAACTCCTTGGCTTTCGCTCTGACTTCGCGCGTATCTGAAATATCGGCCAGCCGGTAGCGCGAGCTCTCGATGATGCCGTAGAGCGAGTAGTAATCCTCGTCCGAGATCGCATCGAATTTGTGATCGTGACAACGGGCACAAGACACCGTCATGCCCAGGAAAGTCTTCGTGATGACATCGATCTGGTTATCGATGAGTTCCGCTTGCTCCAACCGCACATCCACCGGCGAATGTTTCTGCTGCGGCAACCAGAACGACGTCGTGCCGATGATTGATTCGTTGAACCCATCCACCGGATTGATACGTGGGTGTTTCAGCAGATCGCCCGCGAGGTGCTCTTTCACGAACTGGTTGTAAGGCAAATCCGCATTGAACGCCCGGATCACATAGTCCCGATACCGCCAAGCATTGTGGATGGCATAATCGAACTCATGCCCCATCGTCTCAGCGTAGCGCATCATATCCAGCCAGTGCCGCCCCCAGCGCTCGCCAAAGTGTGGCGACGCCAGCAACTCATCCACCAGCTTCTCCACCGCCTTCGGTGAAGTGTCCTTCAAAAACGCCTCCACCTGCTTCGGTGTCGGCGGCAAACCCAACAGGTCAAAATACAACCGCCGCACCAACGTCCGCTTCTCCGCCGCTGGTGCGGGCTTCAACCTCTCCGCCTCCAGCTTCGCTAAAATAAATCGATCGATCGGCAACCGCCCCCACTGCTTATCCTTAACCGCTGGCAATGCTGGTTTCTTGATCGGTTGCCACGCCCAATGCTCCGCCCGCCGCTTCTCCAGATCGAACACCTCCACCTTGCCCGCCGCTTTCGGCGCTGCCTCCTGCGGCCATGGCAACCCCAACTTCACCCACTGCTTCAGCGCCTCGATCTGATCCGGCATGAGCTTGGTCTTCGGCGGCATCTGCAATTCCGGATTGCCATACTCCACCGCCTTGATCAGCAAACTTTTCTCCGGCTCTCCCGGCACCACCACTTTGCCAGCATCACCCCCGCGCAACACCGCCTCGCGCGAATCCAGATACAGCTCCCCTTTGCCTTTCGTGGCGGTGCTGTGACATTCAAAACAACTTTCCACCAGCACCGGACGCACCTTCTTCTCAAAAAAATCCAACTGCTCCGCCGTGAACTCCGCCGCAGCCAACGAAAGCCCCATGCCCCATCCAGCGATGGAGAAACACGTCACGGCTCTTATCCAAAACTTCATTACAGCTATCCCAAGATTCTAAATCCTAAAACTCACTGCCTCAACTCCATTGGTTCATTAGACATTGCTCATTCCTTCGTCGTTTCCCATCTCTCGATGTTCGGAGTTCGATGTTGGATGTTCGAAGTTTCCCCATCACCTCATCGGACTCCCCTCCACCGCCTTCCCATCCGTATCCAAAATCTGAAAATGATGTATCCCGTGCTTCTTCTCATCCTCATGCGTCCACACGATCTTCTTGTCCCGGTCCACCTCGATAAGCTTCACACCCGGTTTGCTGTTGCCGTAACTCGTGATCACCGTATTCCCGTTCGGCAACTGCTGCGCGCCGCACGCATCCTTGATCAGTGGGGACGGCAGATCCGCATTGCTCAACTGCCACACCGTCTTGCCCTTCGCATCCACCTCGATGCTCGTATGACCATACGTGCAGTTGATCAATGTATTCCCGTTCGCCAGCCGGATCGCGGTGAATGGCCAGTTCGGCGTCTGCACCTCCCACACTATCTTACCCGTCTTGTCATACTCACGGACGACCTTGTCATGCAGTTGCGGGATGAGATAATTCCCGTTCGGAAGTTTTCGCGCCATCCGGCTCTGCATATGAAAATTCGTTAACTGGCACTGGATCGGAAACTCCACCAGAACCTTCCCCTCGCGATTTACCTCCAGCAACCGCGGCTTCGGCCCCGCCTCCGTCAGCATGATGTTCCCACCGTCCACTACCTGCGCCGTATTCACCTCCGCCTGCGTGCCCTTGAACTCGAACACCTTCGTCCCATCCCGCTTCACCTCCACCACCGCCCCGCCCGGATACTCCTTGCTCTTGGACAAGGCCATCAGCACGTTCCCGTTCGGCAGCACCCATCCATCCCGCGTATTCGCCGGATAACTCCACGTCACCTTGCCCTCCCCAGAAAGGATGTAAGTCTCCGCCCCAAACGCGATAAAGGAATGCGTGACCGCCTCCGACGTCCATGCCAGCAGCAATGTGCACAAAGCAAGACTCAATGAAAATGGCTTCATGCCCATCACAGTGACACAATGGCGGCATGCCGTCATTGAGCCTTTACAGAAAAGAATTAAGCTTTTGCGTCACATCTTCACCACCTCCTTTGAGAAATAGGATTCCGATAAAAATAAGCGCCAAATCAATTAAAACACTGCATTCCGCGCTCACAGTTCGACATTGAGGTTTCAAGACCGCTCAAATCACAGCATTGCACTTTTAGTTCACCTCACCATCATACCCGCATGCCCGCTGCCAAACCCAAACGCCATGTCGCGTTGCTCATCGAGACCTCGCGCGCTTATGGCCGTGGGCTGTTACAAGGCATCTCCCGTTTTATCCGGGAACACCAGCATTGGACCGTCCGCCTGCAAGACCGCGGCCTCAATGATCCCTTGCCCGAGTGGCTGCATCGCTGGCCGGTGGATGGCGTGCTGGCCCGCGTGGAAACCAGGCAACTGGAAGATCAATTGCGGCGTCTCAAGAAGCCCGTCCTCAATCTCTGCGGCAGTTGGACCGGCTCACGCCTGCCCGTGTTGGATACCGATGACGAAGCCGTCGCCAAGCTAGCTTTCGACCACTTACGCGAACGCGGCTTTCGCGAACTCGCCTGGTGCGGCTTCGGTGCCACTGGCTGGTCGGAAGTGCGGGAGAAATGCTTCGCCAAGCTTTGCGCGGAAGCCTCCCTGTCCTGCCACATCTATCACCCACCCCGCAAACCTCTTCACGCACTGACGCTGGAGGTCGAACGTCACGGCATGCGTCACGAAGCCCATCTCGCACAATGGCTCAAGGCCCTGCCCAAGCCCGTAGGGGTGCTGGCAGCCAATGACCTGCGCGGCCAGCAGATAATCGACCTCTGTGCCGAACTGAAGCTCACTGTGCCCGATGAAGTCGCCGTGCTGGGGGTGGACAATGACGAACTGCTATGCGCCCTCACAGCCCCGCCGCTCAGCAGCGTGGTGCCGGCCTGCGAACGTATCGGCTATGAGGCAGCCAGCCGATTGGACCGCTTGATGTCCGGCCAAAAGCGGTCGGCCGAATCGCTTATCATACCTCCGGCTGGTGTCGTCACGCGGCGTTCCACTGACGTGCTTGCCTTGGATGACCGGCATGTGGCCTCAGCGTTACGCTACATCCGCGAACACGCCTGCGAGGGTATCGGCGTGGATGCGCTGTTGAAATGCGTTCCTCTCTCGCGCAGCTCCTTGGAAAGACGTTTCCTGAAGCACTTGGGTCGCGCACCCAAGGCGGAAATTCTACGCGTGCAATTGGAACGCGCCCGCCAATTGCTTGTTGAAACAGACTGGACGATGAGCGCCATCGCTGAACGCAGCGGCTTCCGCCACACCGAGCATTTCTGCACCCTCTTCAAAAGCAAAACCGGCCAGACGCCTGGCCGGTTTCGCAAATCCAATCAGAGACGTTAAGCCACTCAGTGGAGTAAGTCCTCTTCCTTCGGCTCCGGCAGCCACTTCGTCAGGATGGCCCCCACCAAGGCATAGCCACCCGCCACCAGCGCCGCCATCAGCGCGATCTTGGTCGGGTCCGGCGGTTTCGCCGCCGACAGCGTCAGCGTAAGCCACGCCGCCGCCGTGCCGATCACGCGGCCGCCGATATTCGCCGCAAAACTCTCACCCGTACCGCGCAGATGCACCGGGAATACCAGGGGAATGTAATTACCCCAGAAACTGAACTGCCCCACTACCAGCAATCCGGTGATAAAGATGCCGATTTTGATGTAGAGCAGAGAACCTTCCGTGTTCAGGTTACCCGCCACCCACCAGAACAGCAGGGGCACCAAGATCAGCGAAGGTATCTGGAACAGGCGGAACAGATTGCGCTTGCTGGCGATCTTCAGGACCAGCAAGGCCAGCAAGAAACGGCCAGCCAGACCGCCGATCTCCTGCCAGAGGGTCACCCCGGCCACCACTTTATCCGTGGCGTTGCCCGCCACCTGGCGCAACTTCGGCTCCGGCGGCACCGGTTGGCCGGCGGCTTTGGCCTCCTCCACCGCCGCTTCCCGCGCCGCCTTGGCCACCGCGATCACTTCCACATGTCCCTTGGTCGGCGCCCCCAAAATCTGCGGCAACTGCTGGATGGCCCCGAAGGCGATCCCGTAACTCGCCGCGAATACCAGCGTCGTAACAATCGTGGTTTGGCGCAGTTCCGGGCTGAACAGCTCCCGGATGCTGGGTCGCTTGAGCGTGCCCTGCGCCTTCTTCGCCGCCCACGCCGGCGATTCCGGCAGGAACGGCCGGATCAAGATCAACGGCAGCGCCGGGATGACACCCGAGATCAACGTATAGCGCCAGGCTTCATGCCCACCATGGATGGCCGGCAGGTCTAGTGCAATCTTGGCTGCCAAAATATTCGCCCCCGCCACCAGCAGACCGCCCGCCGAAGAAAACGCCTGCGTATACCCCAATACCTTCTCCCGCTGCACCGGATTCGGGAACAACTCCGCCAGCCACGCCACCGCCGCTACAAATTCTACACACACACCGATGAACACCAGACACCGGCAGATGAGCAACTGCTCCAGAGTCGTCGCAAAACCCGCCGCGAACGCCGAAAAGGCATAGAGCAAAATACTGAAGGTCAACACCCGCCGGCGGCCAAAGATGTCGGTAAGATAACCACCCAGCAAACCGAATACGCCACCCGCGATGGCCGGCACAAAAAACAGCGTCCTCGCCCACTTTACGTACATTTCGCCACCAGGTGCCCATGCTGCCCGGGCCGCCTCCATCGTCATTCCGCCTGCCACCGCCGCCTCAATCAGCGGTGCGCTCAAGGACGCCATCGCCGGCTTGATGATCAGCGGCAACATCAGCAGTTCATAGATGTCGAAGGCAAAACCGATGGCAGCGATGATGCACACCAGCCACTGGGTCGTGGTCAGTTTAAATCCGGATTCCGAGGAGCTCATGAGGCTGTATCAAAACGAAGCCCCTCATTCCGCGCAAGCGAAAATAATACGGATACGTATTATTTTCCCCGCTCATCCTCGTGCTCGCTCTCATCGTAGTCCTCGATTTCTCCCCTGCTCACTCATCCAAAAAACTCAAACCCCAGCAATCCGACCGTAAGACACAATAAAGGAAAGTCCGTGCTGTTGTGCGGTAAACAGGCTGCATCCTCAACGATAGCCAGCGTCTTGGCAGCGATTGCCGTCGGTCCTTTATCGTATGGATTAAAATGCTCAATGTATTCTTCCTCAGGAAAAATGCAGAGCTGGAAAGCATTCGGCCCGGAAACAAAATCCACCAACTTGTCGATCTCCCTGTCCCCTTCGGTCATAAGCACGCTGGGATAGACCGAAACCCACTCTTGTTTACCAAAGAAAAATCTGATCTTCGATTGTCCTGTCCACCCCAGAACGACCTCTATCGGATAGGCAGCTTGGTTGATCTTGACCTCACCCTTCCTGCCCTTGCCCGCGAACAAAGCTTCATTTCCATCGATGGCGATCCTGCCCTTCCACTCCTTGTCATAACGGAACGGCCACCCATCATACTTGTATGCCAGCTTATCATCCTTGGACGGCTGTTCCCCATCTGACTTTTTGCGCCACAGAATCACCCCGCAGCTATAGTCTTTGGGAAATAAAATGGACCCTCCTGTAACTTTACAGGAATGTCTCCCCACACATACTTTCTCCAAGGTTTTCCAATCGAGCGCCATCGCTCTTCCTTTCACAATTACGGACCACCGCCCTCCCTTACTTCTTCTTCGGCTCCGGATACTTCACCAGATAAAGCTTCTCCAGCACCTCCCCGCGCATCTTCCGTTTCAGGCTGCCCGCCTTCTTGATATCGATGCCTTCCGCCTCCGCAATCGCAATCCAGCGCGCCAAGGTCACGTCATCAATCTTCTCCCGCGGGTTCACCTCATGTCCGGGCACCGCCTTGGAGTATTGGCCGAAAATCTTCTCCTGCTTCACCAGGGCCGTCACCGAAGGGTCCACCAACCCGTGGAACGCTCCCCGCGTGCCAAACCACTGCGCCGCCCGGAACAAGGACGAACCCGGCCGCACATCCGTCAGATAAATGGTCGCCAGCTTGTCCTTGTGCAGACGGTCCTGCAGCAACGGCACGGAGATGTCCTGCACCACCTTGTCCTGCAAAATGGCCAGAGCCGCCGCATGCCCGGAGGCCTGGCCCAAGGCCGTCCACGTCGGCTCCATGCGCAAGCAGGAGAAACCCACATGGCTCGCGGACACTGCCACCGGCACCAGCAGATTGCCCACATCCTTCGGCACGATCACGCCATACGGCACCTGGAACGGCGGGATGCTCTTGTAAAATTCCCCGGTATGCTTCCCGTCAAAACGCGTGCCCTCCCGGCCTGTCCCATGGCAGTTCAATGAGTAATCCCCCATCGCGATGGCGTCCGTGAACAGCTTCGAGCGCACGTCATTTGTCGCCTTGGCCGTATCGTTCTCCGTATAGACATACTGGCCGATCATGCGCCGCGCCTCACGGATATAGAGCAAGGGCGGCACGTAACCGCTGTCCACGAACTCGTCCTTGCAAAACCCCCACTCACGCGCCGGACCTTGGATGTCCTTTGGCACTGCCGAATCATTCTGGATGAAATACAGCAGCCCGATGTTGTAATAATAATGCTGGTCCCAGATGCGCTTGCGTGTCACCGGGAAACCGTCCGGATACCCATCATTGATGTCCGGCATGCTCAGGCGCACCGGCGCATGCGGCGTGTCGTTCACATCCGCCTTCCGGTTCGGCAGCAGCGGCAGATGCGTGCGATAGATGCCATCATGATCGCCGGAGAACACTTTCTTGATCTTGCCCGAGGCGAAATGGTCCAGCACCCCGACAAAATCATCCCGCTTATAGCCCGGCGGCGCTTGCGGCATCACGCGGTTGTCCGGGTTATCCGTCATAATCAGGCGGAAATTGTACCCCTGCACCTGCTTGTCCCCGCCCTTTGGGACATCGGCGGCCAGGCTTTCGCCATAAGCCTCCGGCCCCTCACGGCCAACGGTGTAGCTCACGCCCGCCTTCGCCATCAGGTCGCCTTCATAAGTCGCGTCGATGAACATCTTCGCCCGCACCGTGATCACATTGCCGTTCGCCGCCACAAACTGCGCCGTGCGGATCATCGGATGCTCCGCCGTGCCGCCGACCTCCAGTTCACCCAGCCGGTATTTTCGCAACAGCCGCACCGCCGGCACCTCGTTCAACATCTGCGAAAGCATCTTGAGATTCACCATCGGCTCCCCGTGCAGACCGCGGAAAGACGCCTCATGTTGCGGCGACCCAACTCCGTGATAAGCGATGTAATATCGCTCCACCCGCATGCAAAACTCCTGATAAGAGCCGGAGAGAGACTCCAGGGTCCGCGCATCCGTCCAGGAAAGCCCGCTCGTCAACAATCCACCGATGCGGTCTGTCTGCTCCACAAGGATGACGGAATATCCGTTCTTCGCCGCCGCGACGGCCGCCGCGATGCCTGCTGGCGTGGCCCCATACACCGCCACATCCATCCGCGCCTCCTGCGCCCGGACGGAAGTGATCAAACCGCAGATCAGGACCAGACAGCAAATCAAACGCTGAACAACATGATGAGTCATAACGTGCCGATTATCTGTCAGTTCCGGACCACAAAGCAAACCTTCTAGTCTGGGGCGGTCATGGTCGAGTTGACTCAAATTAAATGTTACCGGAGCTGGGAGGTGGACGTGGAGTCCGCTGATACGTTGACTCATAATGGTGGTTACCGAACTACCGAGCATGAGTATATCAGCCATGCGCGAGGCGTGGGCGCGAGTCCACGGCCGCTATCAGCGGGCCGGTCGGCCGCACAAGCAAAAGATCCTGGATGAGTTTTGCGCCCTGTGCGGTTATCATCGGAAAGCCGCGGTGCGGCTGTTGAACCGGCCCTTGCCC
>JAEYXS010000054.1 GCA_023431185.1 Verrucomicrobiota bacterium | reverse complement strand
GGCACCCCTCATCCTCAATCCTTCTCCCCTCCGAGGGGAGAAGGACGAAAGAAGCCGTCGTCCGTTTGCTCTGTGCTAAATATTTTTAAAAAGGGGATTTATGAGTGATGCAGAGAAAACTGTTTCTCCGGCGACCAATGAGACGAAGCTGAAGAAGCGTTCCTGGCGCTGGCGGTTCTTCCGATTCGTGGTGGTGAGCTTTGCGGCTTTGGTCACGCTATTCGTTCTCTTCCACGCGGTTGAGAACTGGCGCGGGAAGCGGGCTTGGGAGCAATACCGTAAGGAGCAGGAGGCGAAGGGGGTGAGCTTTGATTTCAACAGTGTCGTGCCGCCCCCGGTGCCGGATGAACAGAACTTCGCGATGACGCCGTTGTTGAAACCGTTGTTGGATTTGAATCCACCGGGTTTTCATCCGCGACAGAAGGACTCAAATGGCGTGGCGCGCGCGAATTCGATCAGTGGGCTGATGCCGCTGCCCATAAATGCAGCAACGAACTGGATTCATTCCCGGTCATGGCGGCTCGGAAATAGATTGAATCTTGAAGGCTGGCAACAAGATATCTTCGCCAGCACCAATCTGCAGCATCGAGCGGAGATGAGCACACCCGCAGAGGATGTTTTGTATGCATTGAAGCAGCACGATACGGCATTAAGCGAATTGTTGATGGCCAGCCAGACCCGGCCTTTGTCCCGTTTCAACGTCAATTATGAGGAGGAGAGCAAACCAGCCATTCTTTTGCCGCATCTCGCACCTGTTAAGAATATGGTTGAGGTCTTGCGTATGCGTGCCATTGCCAGTCTGGCGGCCGGAAAAAACGAGTCCGCATTTGCCGATGTGAATTTGATGCTGCGGCTGACCGAGTCCATCGAATCCGAACCTTTTCTCATCTCGAAACTGGTCAGGATTGCGTGTGTTGAGATGTCAGTGACGGCGATTTGGGAGGGATTAGCCGGGCATTCGTGGACTGAAGGACAGTTGAAGGCGTTGCAAATCAGGCTTTCCTCGTGTGATCTCATCAAAGACGGCTGGCACGGGTTTGAAGGGGAACGTCAGGCCGGCAACCATACTATTGAGTTTTTGCGGAAGTATCCGCATATGATGGGCAGAATAGGGTATAATAGCGGTGGCGTGAACTGGCCCTATGCCGGCGGAGGGGAAAGACATTGGTTCAAGCTCATCCCGAGCGGCTGGTTTTACTTTGAACAGGTCAATTACAATACTGCTTATGAGAATTTCATCATGGCCGCCGCATCCCGCTCGAAAGACCAGTTGGATCTCAAAAAGTTGAAAGAGACCAGCAAGGCGATGGAACGGGAACTGGCGGACAGAAATCCTTGGAAGGCGATTTCCAGACATCGGGTTCTGAGCCATCTGCTGCTGCCATGGGTAAAGAATTTTGCGCAGAAGAGCGTGTATGCCCAGTCCACCATAGATATGGCCATCGTGGCGATCGGTTTGGAACATTATTATCTGAAGCATCAAGGCTATCCCGCGAGTTTGGATGCCTTGGTGCCGGATTATGTCCCGGTGTTACCCCACGATATTGCGGTAAAGTCCCCCTTCAAATATGAGCGGCAATCAAAAGAAGCCTTTCGTCTATGGTCTGTAGGATGGAATCAGAAAGATGATGGAGGAGTTTTGGTCATGGGAACGGGTAATGCGACGGTCATCAAGTTGGAAGAAGGCGACTGGATCTGGCCGCGGGTGGAAAAAGCGACGGCTGCCAAACCTACGGCACCGGCTGGTGCTTTTGAGTGACCTTGACGCCGCCGAAAAGCGGGCGGTTTCACCACAGTTCCACGCTTGCGAGACGGGTGCATTGGGTGTTTGTTTATCACATGCACGCGTATCAGTTGATGGAACACGGGAAGCCCGGGCGTTTTGAATATCATGAAGTGCCCGATCCAGCGCCCGGAGCGGATGAGGTGGTGGTACGGGTGCGGGCTTGCGGGCTGAATCATCTGGACTTGTGGACGGAGAAGGGGGAGTTGCCCATGCCCATCAAGCTGCCGCGCACACAGGGTGGCGAGGTGAGCGGCGAGATCGTGGATCTGGGGGCGGATGTGGACCAATGGCAGGTGGGGGATCGGGTGGCCATCCAGTCGAATCTTTTTTGCGGAGTCTGCGAATTCTGCCGTCGGGGGGATGAATCCATTTGTCTGAAGAGCGAGTTGCTCGGCGTGCAGCGGGATGGCGGATTTGCGGATATGGTCTTGGTGCCGGCGCGGGCGTTGGTGCGTTTGCCGGATGCGGTGGATTTCGCGACCGGTGCGGCATTGACGCTCGCGGCGAGCACGGCGATGCACATGCTTACGGATCGTGCGGAGGTGAAGCTGGGCGATTGGGTGCTGGTGATGGCCGGGGCGAGCGGGGTGGGTTCCGCCGCGGTGCAGATCGCGAAGCAGCTTGGCGGCAAGGTCATTGCCACGGGGTCCTCGGCGGAGAAGAGGGAGTTCGCCAAGCAACTGGGTGCGGATTTCGTGGTGGATACTTCCTCACCTGATTGGGCGGTGGAGGTGCGGAAGATCACGGGCAAGCGCGGTGTGGATGTGGTGGTGGAGCATATCGGCGGGCCAGTTCTCGAACAGATTTTCCATTGTCTCGCTCGCGGCGGCACGGTGGTGACTTGTGGGGCGACGGCCGGTCGCGAGATCACGCTGAATCTGTGGCCGCTCTTCGTGAAACAGCAACGGCTCATCGGCAGCTACGGACGCAATCGCTCTGATTTGCAGGCGACTCTGGAATGGGCGGCGGAAGGGAAGATCAAGGCGACCATTGATGCCGTGTATCCGCTGGCGGAGGCGGGCAAGGCGTATGAACGGCTCCACGCACGGCAGGTGCTGGGCAAGGTGCTGGTGGAGCCGGGGATGACCAAGGCAGACAAGTGGTCGAAGCGAGGGAGTGGACCCTCGTTTTAGCCGAAGTTCGGCTTCCCTATAGTAGAAATTGCTGGTTCGAAAACCGGCTGTGAGATCGGCTTGCGTTTCATAGAAGATTCTTCTATATTGGCCTCATGTCTGAGAAATCGTCGCCGTATCCCCTGATGCTGCCGCCGGATCTGCAAAAGCAGATTAAAAAGGCGGCGAAGCAGACGTCGTTATCCCAGGCCGACCTGATGCGGCAGGCTTTGCGTTTTGGCATTCCCGAAGTGGTCTCACGTATCGTGGTGGAGGTGCCTTTGGTCAATGTGAAACCCTTTGCGGAAGGGACACTCGCTGAGATTTATCGTAAAAAGGACAAATGGGAGACGACCGAGACGGCAGCTACTTCCGCTCAGCCAGCACCTGACTTCGACGCATGAAAGCGTGGGAGATCTATACGTGGAATTTTCCCGGTGCCGGACCTCATCCTGCGGTCATCATTTCCCATCCCGACCGGGTGAAGCACAAGCCGCAGGTGAATGTGCTGCTGTGTTCTTCCCAGCGGGCCAACCGTATTGCGCAGGCAAATGAGGTTATGTTGGATGCCGCCGATGGTCTGGACTGGGAAACCTTGGTGAAGTGCGACTTGATCTACGCAGTGGACAAAACTCAACTCTCACCCAAACGCGGCGAGGTTATCAAGGAACGCCGTCGCCAGATCGCAGAACGAATTGTCAAATGCCTTGCTTTGGCTGAAGTTTGATCAGGCTGGTCCAAGGGGAGGAGTTTTGGCGGGTAGTTCGTGTTATTTGAAACCATTTGAGCAAGAAGAGGTTGTAAAATCTTCGTGCAGAATTGTTACAATTATGTGACAACTTCTGCCCCATGTTTTCATTGCAACAGTTGTTTGGTGAAGGCGACAAGTTTTTCGGTCTGCTGGAAGCCAGTTCGGAAGAGGCGCGTAACAGTGTCCGCACGCTTGTGGAATTCCTGAAATCCGAGGGCAAGCGGGGCTCCATGGAGGAGTTTGTGCTGACGCGCCGGAAGGAGAAGCGCATCACGGAGCAGATCAGCGAGGAACTGGTGCGCACGTTCGTCACCGGGCTGGAACGCGAGGAGATCGAGGCGCTCTCGCACGCCCTCTACAAGATCCCCAAGACCGTGGAGAAATTCGCCGAGCGCTATTCCCTGGCGGCGGGGCAGTTGAAGGATGTGGATTTCAGCCGGCAGGCGGAAGCGGTGGAAAAGACGGCGGAGATCCTGGTGCAGATGGTGAAGGTGCTGCGCAAGCTGCCGCCATTGGAGAAGGTGAAGGAACTGAACGACCGCCTCCAATATCTGGAGGGTGAAGCCGACAAGGTGATGCTGGAACTGCTCAAGGAGCTTTACTCCGGCAAGTACGACCCTATCAAGACGATGATCGCCAAGGACCTCTACGAACTGCTGGAGAAGGTGATCGACCGTTGTCGCGATGCGGGCAGCGTGGTGACGCACATCGTATTGAAGAATTCGTAAGCGCCTGCCCTCATGACATTGATTCTTTGCGTCATCCTGGTCGCGTTGATCTTCGAGTACATCAACGGGTTTCATGATACGGCGAATTCCATCGCCACGGTCGTGGCCACGAAGGTGCTGACTCCCAAGCAGGCCGTGGCACTGGCGGCGATCTGCAATCTGTTCGGCGCGTTGATGGGGTCGGCGGTCGCCAGTACCATCGGCAAAGGCCTCGTAGATATCGACTATGTGACTTCGGCCACGATCTTGTGCGGTTTGCTCTCGGGCATCGTCTGGAATCTGATTACCTGGTATTATGGCATCCCCTCCAGTTCCAGCCATGCGTTGATCGGCGGGCTGGTGGGTTCCACGCTGGCGGCGGCGCATGGGAATTGGGATGTCATCTATTTCACGGAGAAGGGCGGACTTCTGCAGAAGGTGGTGATCCCGATGTTCGTTTCGCCTATTTTTGGCATTGTGATGGGCTTTCTGATCATGGGATTCCTGTATTATATTTTGCGGAAATGGCGGCCGAACACGGTCAAGACGGTTTTCGGAAACCTGCAGATCTTCAGCGCCATGGGCATGGGGGTGGCACATGGTCTGAACGATGCGCAGAAGACGATGGGCATCATCGCGCTGACTTTGGTGGCGGGGACGAAGGCGGGTGCGCTGGATCAGGTGCCCCACTTCATGGATTTCTTGAAGACGTTGGAGCCGGCTCCGGGCCAGAAGCTGGAAGTGGCCATGTGGATCAAGGTCACCTGTGCGGTGGTCATGGCGGCGGGCACGTGGGCGGGCGGTTGGAAGATCATCAAGACACTTGGTCATAAGATGGTGCGTTTGCAGCCGGTGCATGGTTTCGCGGCGGAGACCACGGCGGCGACGGTCATCGGGGTGGCCAGCATGTCGGGCATCCCGCTTTCTACGACGCATGTGATTTCTTCTTCCATCATGGGGGTCGGCGCGGCGAAGCGTCTGAACGCGGTGAAGTGGTCCGTGGTGGAGCGCATGGTGTGGGCGTGGGTGTTCACCTTGCCGGTGACGGCGGGGCTGGGTTACTTGCTGGTGCGCTTTGGTATCATGATGGGATGGCTGGACTGATTTTCCTTAAAGGAGTTAAAAGCGTGAATCGTTGCTCGATTTAACGGAAGTTGTGCCCGGTCTTTCAGGCTGCTACGTTGCAGTCATGTTTGCTGAAGAAGATGCAGCGGTAAAAGTATTGGTGGTCATCGGCAGTCCGGCGCAGAGATCGGTCACCGGCACGGTGATGATGCAGGTAGCAGAGCACATCAAAAAGCGCGGGGGCATCGTGGATGTGCTGGATCTGAGCCTCGAACCTCTGCCGCTCTTCAATCCCGAGACGGCTTTCAAGGCGGAGTATTATGCACCTGTTCGTGAACGCGTATTGAAAGCAGATGTCATCGTGGTGGGGACGCCGGATTATCACGGGAGCATCAGCAGCACGTTGAAGAATTTCCTCGATCATTTCTGGAAGGAGTATGCGGGCAAGCTCATCGCGTCGGTGGTCGGCTCATTCGAAAAAGGGCTGACGGTGACGGATCAGATCCGCACGGTGGCGCGGCAATCGTATGCGTGGTCCATGCCTTATGCGATGGCGTTTCAGGACAAGGAAGACGTGGTCGAAGGCAAGCTGAGCGAGACGTTCGCGAAGCGTGTGAACATGTTCGCGCGGGATGTGGTGGTGTATGGCAAGGTGCTCGCGGAGCAGCGGAGGTCGGATCTGGAGACGGCGGAGGTGGGCTTCATGGTGCGGTATCGCAAATAGGTTTCTCCTATGCAAATGCCGGCGGATAATTCTTCAGGGCACAGGCCGCCGCCGTTACCGGATGACGCGGCGGAGGCCAGCCGGCTGGGGTTGAACCAGGAAGTTTACTGGCGGCTCAAGCAACAGTCCAAGACCGGAGACGTGGCAGCGGATCTGCGGGCGATGACGCAGGCGGCGGCTGAACGAGGCGAGGAAACTGAAGACGATGATATCGCGCACGAGGAGGCCACCTACCAGGCGATGCGCCGGGAAAAGGGGATCTGCAAGCGGCGTGGCGAAGCGCCGGGTTTCATCCGGGCGGCGAGCCGGACGCCGGGTGAAGTGGCGAAGGGGATTTTGTTCTGTCTGGCGTATCTGGTGCAGTTATGCCTGATCGGCGTGTGGCTTGAGCGGGGTGGCCGCCGGGATATCGGAGCGTTGTGGTTCCCCATCTTGGGCGTGCTGGTGATCACCTCGTTCATCATCTCCGGGGCCATCTGGCGATTGTTGGGCGAGCGTGCCCGGGAAGTCATCCGCGGGGTGGTGAGGTTCTGGCCGGTCACGTTTCCGTTGATCTTGTTTCTGGGGATCGGTTTGGTGAAATGGTTGTTTGGAGGGTCTTGACAATAGGGCTAACCGCCCGTTGACGCATGGGCCGGTCAATCGTAGTGTCGGGGCATGATCGATTTGACGGAGATTGCCCCGGCAGGGGTGGATCGTTTTGGACTCCGGAAGCCCATGCCTCCGGCGCAGTATGATGCCTTGTCGCGTAAAATCCTGGAGCTGAAGAAGAAGCTCAACGCCATCATCCTCGCGCACAACTATCAGGTGTCCGAGATCCAGGACGTGGCGGATTATGTGGGTGACTCGCTTGGACTCGCGCAGCAGGCAGCGAAGACGAGCGCGGATGTGATCGTTTTCTGCGGGGTTCATTTCATGGCGGAGACGGCGAAGATCCTGAACCCGAACAAGGTCGTCATTTTGCCGGACAAAGATGCGGGTTGCTCTCTGGAAGAGAGTTGCCCGGGTGACAAATTGAAAGCATTTCAGGCGACGAATCCGAATTTTTACACGATCGCGTATATCAACTGCAGCGCGGAGGTGAAGGCACTCAGCGATGTGATCGTGACGAGCGGTAATGCGATGAAGATCGTGAACGCGGCGCCGAAGGACAAGGACCTGCTCTTCGTGCCGGATGAGAATCTCGGCTCCTGGGTGATGGAGAAGACGGGTCGCCCGATGACGTTGTGGAAGGGCAATTGCTACGTGCACGTGGAGTGGACACACGCGGCCATCTCGAAGATCCGGCAGGAGTACCCGAATGCGCCGCTGGTGGCGCATCCGGAATGCACGAAGGCCGTGCGGATGCTGGCGGATGAGGTTTGCTCCACGGAGAAGATGGTGACGTATTGCCAGAAATCCCCGGCGAAGGAGATCATCATCGCGACGGAAGCGGGCATGCTGCATCGCTTGCAGAAGGAGTGCCCGGGCAAGACGTTCATCCCGGCACCGACAGAGAATTGCCGGTGCAACGAATGTCACTTCATGAAGATGAACACGCTCGAGAAACTCTATGATTGCATGCTCAATTTGAGCCCGCAGGTGGAGCTGCCGAAGGAGATCATCGAGCGGGCGCGGTTGCCGATCGAGCGGATGCTGGAGATCTCGGCGAGGCCGGAATAGTTGGTGAAGAACGGGGAATCCCCAAGCCCTTGCAGGGCCGGGTTGAAACTGCACGGAACTGGATTTTCAGTTCCTAGTGACCAGTATTAAGGAGTTATCTTTTCTCCTGCAACCAGGCGTTGACGCGGGCTTCCAGGATCTCCAGGGGCATGGAGCCGCCGAGGAGGATGAAGTCGTGGAATTCTTTGATGTCGAATTTGTCGCCGAGCTGTTTGGTGGCACGGGCGCGTAATTCTTTGATCTTCAGTTCGCCGATCTTGTAAGCAAGGGCCTGACCGGGCCAGGAGATGTAACGATCCACTTCGTTGATGATGTCTTGCTCGGCTTTTGGCGCGTTGTCGCGGAAGAAGGCGATGGCGCGGTCGCGGTCCCATTGGAGGGCGTGGATGCCAGTGTCCACGACGAGGCGCACGGCACGCCACATCTCGTAGGTGAGCTGGCCCATCTTGGAGTAGGGATCGTCGTAGAGGCCGAGTTCATCGCCGAGGGACTCGGCGTAGAGGCCCCAGCCTTCGACGTAGGCGGTGTAGCCGGAATGGCGGCGGAAGTTTGGTAACGCGCCTTGTTCTTGGGCGAGGGCGATCTGGAAGTGGTGGCCGGGAACGGCTTCGTGGAGTGAGAGGGCCATCATCTCCCAGCGCGGGCGGACTTCGGGGCGGTAGAGGTTCACGAAATAGGTGCCAGCGCGCGAGCCATCGGCGGCGGGCTGACGGTAATAGGCGGTGGTGGTGTCGGGGGCGATCTTGGCGGGAATCGCTTCGAGGCCATAGGGTGTGCGGGGCAAAGTGCGGAAGAGTTTGACGAGCAAGGGATCGATGCGTTTGGAGGTGGCGGCGTATTCCATGAAGAGGCGTTGCGGAGTTTCACAGAAGAATTGTTTGTCGGTGCGCAGGAAGGTGAAGAACTCGGGCAACGTGCCTTTGAAACCGGCTTGGGCCTTGACCTTTTCCATCTCGCCACGGATGCGGGCGACTTCGCTGAGGCCGATGTTGTGGATCGCTTCGGGCGTAAGTTTGGTCGTGGTGAAGACGCGGGCGGCGTAGGCGTAGCGGGCCTGGCCGTCGGGCAGGCGCCAGGCACCGATACCGGGGAGGCAGGCGGGGAGATACTCTTGATTGAAGAAGGTATCGAAGCGGGCGAAGGCGGGGAGGACGGAGGTGTTCAAGGCTTGTTTGGCGGAGGCGATGAGGCGTTCGCGGTCGGTGCTGCTAATTAAGGAGGGAATATCACGGAAGGGTTTGTAGAAGGGGCTTTGTTCGGGTTGAGCGACGCGTTGTTTTTGGATCTGGGCGGGGACGCGTTGCATGACGATCTGAGGCTGGACGATGCCGCGCTTCATTCCTTCGCGCATGAGGGCGATGGTCTGGTCCATCATAAGGCCGAAGGAGTTCAGGCGGGCGATCCAGTCCTCATAATCTTTCACGGTCTGGAAACGGAGGGCATCGCCGAGTTCATCTTCGGTCTGGATGCCGCCGCGCTGGTTGACGGGGAGGAGATGTTCGCCGAAGCGGAAGCCTTCGAGTTCCAATTCCAGTCGCCAGCGGAAGAGGTCGTAGTTGAGCTGGTCGGCGGTGGGGAGTTTGGTGCGGTCGATGGATTGGATCTGTTTGAGGGTGTTGCTGGAGCGAAGGTTTTCGCGTTCGATGGCGGCGAGGCTGAGGTCGGGCCATTGGTCGTTGTAACGGCGGTCGCCGAGATGGGAGGCCCAAGTGGGCTGGGTGCGCATCGTGTGTTCCCACTCGGCATCGAAGAGGGTGTGGAGCTTGACGGATTCTGCGGACTGCTTGGGTGACTCGGCAGCAAGGAGGGCGAGGCTGAAGAGGCAGCAGGCAAGCAGGGTGAGGGCTTTCATTCAGGGATAGGGCAACAAAAGGAGAAAGGAGTTGCAAGTTTTCAGTGTTCAGTTTTCAGAGGGAGGGGAACCACGGAATACGCAGAATACTCGGAAAAGGGGGACGGGAAAAGAAGGGGATGGAAAAACATCGAACACCGAACTTCCAACATCGAACATCGAGAGTCGGAAAGAATAGGGCTTATAGGTCCGATAGGTTTAATAATAGGCCGGAATTTGGGACGCCCCGACCTTACGGCGCGGGGTTCACGACGAGGACGAGAACGATTGGGAGAGGGGATTGCGGCTTTGACGTTCAGCAGAGAATGGGTAGATTGGCACCAATGTTTTTGTTTTCACGTCCAAGTCACGCGTGGCTTTCTTTGGCGGGGGTTTTGTTGACGGCGGCGGGCTGTTCGCAAACGGTCAAGGTGCCAGAGGGGGCGGCGGCAACAAATTCTATCGCACTTACCAATTCTGTCCCGGTCACGAATTCCGTTTCTGTTATGTCGCATAAACACACGAACCGTCTGGCGAAGGAGAAATCGCCGTATCTACTGCAGCATCAGCATAATCCGGTGGATTGGTATCCGTGGGGGGAAGAGGCGTTCGCGAAGGCGCGGAAGGAGGACAAGCCGATCCTGGTGAGCATCGGGTATTCGACGTGTCACTGGTGTCATGTGATGGAGCGGGAGTCGTTTGAGAGCGAGGCGGTGGCGAAATTCCTGAACGAACATTTTGTGAGCATCAAGGTGGATCGCGAGGAGCGGCCGGATGTGGACAAGATCTATATGACGGCGGCGCAGGCTTTGACGGGGAGCGGCGGCTGGCCGTTGAACTGTTTTCTGACGACGAACTTGCAGCCGTTCTACGCAGGGACGTATTTCCCGCCGGAGCCGAAGTATGGTAAGCCGAGTTTTCTGGAGCTGCTGCACAAGGTGCATGAGGTGTGGACGACGCGGCGGGCGGATGTGGAGGAGACGGCGAAGGGGCTGACGCAGCAACTGGCGGCCTTCACGATGCCGGAGCGGGATACGAACGCGCTGTTGCACGCCTCGATCGTGCAGCGGGCGCTGGTGACGTTGAAGGAGGATTATGATCCGCATTGGGGCGGGTTCGGCGGAGCACCGAAGTTTCCACGGCCTTCGCAGCCGCTCTTTCTGTTGAGCGCGGGGCAGCAATTCAAGGATCAGGAGGCGGTCAACATGGTGTTGCATACGTGCGAGCGGATGGCGGCGGGCGGGATGTATGACCAATTGGGCGGCGGGTTTGCGCGTTACTCGGTGGATGAGCGGTGGCTGGTGCCGCATTTCGAGAAGATGCTGTATGACAATGCGCAACTGGTGCAGCTCTATCTGGACGCGTATCTGGTGAGCGGCGGGACGCAGCACGCGGAGACGGCCAAGGATATCATCCGCTATGTATTGCGGGACATGACGCATGCGGAGGGCGGATTTTATTCGGCCGAGGACGCGGACAGCGAGGGGCATGAGGGGAAGTTCTATTGCTGGACGAAGAAGGAATTGGAAACGCTGTTGAGCGCGGAGGAGGCGAAGGTGGCCATCCGGTATTTTGGGATCACGGATAAAGGAAATTTTGAGGATCACAGTCATCCGGAGCCGCTGAAGAATCTGAATGTGTTGAGCATCGTGGATACGAACCTGGCACCGGCGGAGGTGAAGCTGCTGGCGAGTGCTAAGGAGAAGATGTTCGCGACGCAGCAGAAGCGGGTGCGGCCGCATCTGGATGACAAGGTGCTGGCGTCGTGGAACGGGATGATGCTGGGGGCGATGGCGCGCGCGGGGGTGGTGCTGGGCGAGGAGGATTACCTGAAGGCGGCGGAGAGGAACATCGCGTTCCTGAAGGCGAAGCTGTGGGATGAGAAGACGAAAACGTTGTATCATCGCTGGCGCGAGGGTGAGCGGGATGAGGTGCAGCTCTTCGATGCGTATGCGTTTCTCTTCGCGGGTGTGCTGGAGCTGTATGAGGCGACGTTGAAGCCGGAGCATCTGGAGTTCGCGATCGGGTTGGCAGACCAGATGGTGGTGCGGTTTTATGACAAGGAGGATGGCGGGTTCTTCCAGAGCGTGGGCGCGAAGGATCTGATCGTGAACGCGAAGGAGGATTATGACGGGGCGATGCCGTCGGCGAACTCGGTGGCGGCGCTGGCGTTGTTCAAGCTGGCGGCGATCACGGACAAGAAAGAATATCGCGAGAAGGCGGAGGCGACGTTGCGACTGTTCTCACCGAAGATGCAGCGGATGCCGCAGGCGATGCCGTATGCGTTGCTGGCGCTGGATTTCTGGACGGAGGAGCCGCGGCGGGTGGTGATCGCAGGGGATGCGAAGAGCGCGGGGGCGAGGGAATTGCTGAAAGCGGCGCACAGTGTGTATCAGCCGCGCAAGGTGGTGCTGGGAAATGTGGGGCCGGTGGAGGAGTTCGCGAAGACGTTGCCGGCGAAGGATGGAGCGCTGGTGTATCTGTGCACGGGGACGGAATGCCAGGCGCCAACGAAGGATGCGGGGAAGGTGAGGGAGATGCTAGCGAAGTAGGGACTTAACAGCCACAGATTAAACGCGGATTTGCACGGATCAGGGAAGCTGAATAGCAAGTCATCGGGTTTGGTTGAAGTAGGTCCTGGCAGAGGTGTGGCCGAGGGAGCGGAATACGTAGAAGGAGATGGTGGCGAAGATGAGTGTGACGGTGGTCATGTAAATCCGGCCGAGGAGCGGGACTGGCACGCCGTGGGTCCGCAGATCGGCGAAGGGGATCAGGAAGAGGAAGGTGATGAACCAAAGTGTGAAAGCCACAGCGAGGATGCGGGCGAGCCACCAAGCCCAGCGTTGAGCAAGAACGAGGCCGAAGAAAAGGGCGAGGGCCGGCAGGAATAAAACGGAGGTCCAGTAGAAGACGCGACCGCCTTGATTGATGAGGCCATCGCTGAATTCGAGGGCACAGAAGGAAAGGAAGAGGAGGCAACTGGTGACGGCCATGCGTACAGGAGCGGGCAGGGAGACAAAATGCGCCGCCCGGAAATGGCGGAGGGTGAAATAGATTCCACCAAGCAGGAGAGTCAGGCCCAGCAGGGCGACGAGCCGGTTCTGGGGATCCGAGGTTTCCGGACTCAGCCCGAAGGGAAGCAAGGAAGCGGCTCCCATGAAGGTGCAGAGCAGGCCGCCGGTGAAGACAATGAGCGGATTCATGCTCGGTGGTGGTTCACGCAAGGCGGGTTGTTCGGGGCTGACGCTGACCCGTCATTGCGAGATGGGGGCCATCATCCGGCGGTTCATGAGGAGGATGGCGCGGCTGTTCTCCTGGGCGTCAGCGCGGAATTTCTGAAGCTTCTTTTGCTCCTCGGCATCGAGGAACGTCGCGCGATCGGACACGCGGGCATAGAT
Source organism: Verrucomicrobiota bacterium (assembly GCA_023431185.1). Classification (GTDB taxonomy): domain Bacteria; phylum Verrucomicrobiota; class Verrucomicrobiia; order Limisphaerales; family JAEYXS01; genus JAEYXS01. Next base: position 51,953 of record JAEYXS010000054.1, on the reverse strand, counting down.
GGCATCCAGGAGTTTCAAGCTGGATTCAGTCAATTGCTCGGAGGCGATGTTGCGGAGGTTGAGCATGGGGACGACCTGGTAATCGGCGGGCAAACCGGCAGCGGTGAGGGCGGCGCGGGTCTCCTCCTGCACCAGTTGGGAGAACTGCTGTTTTTTGGCAGCCTTGGCTTCCGCATCTCCCGTCAGGTGCGCCTGGAATTGATTGGCCGAGATGGTGGTGAGGAGGTCTTTGGAGTAATCACGGAACTGGTCGAAGCCTTCCGTGCCCAGCAGCGTCTGCAACTGGTCGTTCAAGGCGCGGTCCTTCGCATCGAAGAGGCGGTTGATATCGGCAAGGGGGCTTTGGTCATGGAGGACCTGGGTGATGAGGTCGATGTTGTCCATGATGCTGGTGGCGAGGAGTTCGTTGAACTGCTCGGCGGCCTCGGGTTCCAGTTTCAGTTTTTTGGAGAGGTCATCGAAGAGGGCTTTCATGCCCATCTTTTGTTGGGCGTGGACCATCTTACGGGTGGCGGGATCGGAGGTGATCTTGCTGATGGGAGCTTTCTTGCCGATGGCCTCGTTGTCGCGGCGCAAGACGCCGACCTCGCCGCGCAGGCGCAGGACTTCCGTCTGGGGCTGGGCTTTCTTCACGGCGGCGAGTTCCTCCCGCAGCGCGGCTTGCGCCTTCACGGCATCATCCCGCTCGCGTTGCAGCGTGGCGAATTGCTGCTGCAGCGCGGTTTGCTGCTGCTGGAGGGCGCGGTTCTGTTCCTGCTGCACGGTGGTCTGACGGGCCTCATACAACGCGGCGCCGATGGCCGCGGTGAGGGCAGTGGTGATGACGATTTTTTGGAGGGTGGTCATGGCAATGGTCTGGATGGTGGTGGCGGCGGTAGCGGCAAGAGTGGTGCTGCCAGAGGCAGCGGAGGTGACGGCGAGGAGCAAACCGGCCGGAGCGGCCTGGACGGCGTTTGTGGAGATCAGGACGGCGAGGCCGCTGGCGCCGATGGTGACGCCGCGCTCAGCGAAGGAATCGCGCAACCGGTCCACGGCACGGTTCACGCGCTTCTGGGCGGCTTCATCACTGATGCCGAGGAGTTCGCCCATCTCCTTGGCGGATTTACGTTCGAAATAGCGGAGCAGGACGGCGTCGCGATCCGGTTCGCTCAATTCACCGAGCACGGCGTCCAGGTGCGGGGCGATGTCTGCCCACGCGGGTTCGGTTTCGGCGGAGAGCAGTTCTTTCATGGCGGTGGCCTCCTGTTCGCGGGAGCGGCGGCGGACCTCGGTGCGGACGGTCTGGGCGGCGATATTCTGGGCGGTGCGATGCAGCCAGCCGGAGAGCACGGGATGATCCGCGAGCTGCCCGGCGTTTTTCGCAAGCGCGACGAAGACTCCCTGCGTCACATCTTGTGCGAGATGGGCATCACAGACCATGCGCAGGGCGGCGGAGTAGACCAGGTCCATGTGACGGCGCACGAGTTCGGCGAAGGCCGGTTCGGAGCCGGTTTCCGCATAGGCGCGCAGCAATTGCGGGTCAGTCTGGTTGTTCACTTCACCGGATAGTAGCCGCTGGCGGGAAAATCGGACACAAGGAATTAAGAAGGGAGAAGGGAGAAAAGGGGAGGCTAACCGCTGATGGACGCAGATAAACGCGGATGGGGGCAGAAATGCGCGTGAGCTGTTTGTGTTCGTGTTATGGCAACTCTTTCATCACGGACTCCAGTTCTTGGGCGGAGAAGGTGAGCTTTACGTCACATTTGCGGCATTGGTAACGCACGGTTCCTTTGAGGGAAGTCATGGGGCCTTGGCACGTTGGACAATACACGGAGGTGCGGTAGCCGGTTTGATGCTTGCGGAACAAAGCACCCCGGTGAGGGACGAAAACAGGTGTGTTATCACCCGGTTTGACTTGGTCCGGGTGCAGTGTTTTGTGAATGAATTCATCGGCCACGCGGTCTTTTCGGGCGGTTCCCCAGTGGCGGTCGATCCAGCGGATGGTATCCCAAGCTTCCATTGTGCCGATGGTGACAAGTGATTGCACGGCGGTTTTGAAGATGCCGTAGTTACTATGGCTCAGGACTGGTTGAATGATGCCGATGAGTCGTGGATCGTTCGGGACAATCTTAAGCAGGGCCGCGATGGCTGATTCGAAATAGAGGGGAGTGCCGTGTTCCCAAGGAGCAGTGGCTGCCGCGATCAGGTCTTCGACAGCATCGCTTGCCTGCGGCCCTAGTTTGCCAATGCTAACAATCGCCCAATCGCCTACGCGCGGTTCTGGATCACGCAAGGCACGCCGTAAGGTCGGCAGGTCGGCAATATCGGGCGGATAACGGCTGTAAGCCTCAAATGCCTCGATGCGGTGATAACGGTTGAAGTCATCCAATACGGCGGCAAGCTGCGCTGAGGATGGCTTTGGAGGCTTGGTTCGGGGCATGACAGGAATTCATTGTGCAGACAAGAGACGGATTAGCAAGATTTGGAGTCATCTGCCAATGAAGCGGCGCCAAGATCATCAAATCATTTTACAGGACCATCCTTCGTCTCACCGATCGCCTTGGCGAGCATGTTGTTGGAGGAGAGCATTGGGCCGAACAGGAGCAGGGGGATGAGAATCTGCCAGGGAAACTTGGTGGCGGCGAGGGCGAAGCTAAGGCCCACAGGGAGAGCCATGGCGGCGAGCCAGAGGACGGTGTTTGCCTTCAGTATTTTTTTCTTTTCGGCGGTGGTCATAGGTTCAATCAAACAGTTAAGGGACATGCACGGCTATCTGAGGGATAGTAGCCGCTGGCGGGGAAATCGGACAGCGACGAAAAGCAAAGTTTGCTCAGGGCGCCACCGGCACCGCATTCGTCACCGTGCCGAACTGGTTGGTGCGGCTCTGATCCATCAGTATGAACTTGGTGTACATGTTGTCTTCCTCGCCGTTGACCAGGCGTTTGTAGCACCAGGTCACTGGGAAGATGGTGTATTCCTGTTTGGTGAGCCGGAGCGGGTAGGATTTCGGGCCGCCTTGGGGGTGGTCTTCCGCCCAGGTGCCGCCATCACGACGGCGGATGACTTCTCCCACATACGCGCCGTAACCGATGGCCGTGCCCATGATCACGGGCGGTCCGGCCTTGACCAGGCTGGTCTTGTGGATGCGGGCCAGTTCTTCTTCGATGATCTTGATGGATTCGGGCGAGTAATCGAGGGTGATGCCGCGGTCTTGCTTGACCCATTTGACGGCTTCATTGGCGAAGTCAGTCATCATCGCGTCCGTGCTGGCGAACTGGGGCAAGGGTTCCTCATCCGGGGCGGAGTAAAATTTTCCGACAAGGAGCATCAGAGCCACAACGATGAACCAGCCGACCATAGTGCCGATAAAGATGCCGGTCCAGGAACGCAGTTTCTCGAAGTGTCGGGCGATGACGCCGAGCTGGGCCGCGGTGATGGCCGAGATCAACACGAGCAGAAAAAGCCGGTGGCTGGGGTAATCCGCAAACGTGCCCGGATGGCGCGAGAGGGAGGCCATGATGACGACGATGAGCCAGAGAAATCCGATGAGAAGGCTGCGGGCAAAAGGATTCGTCGGTAGATTCATGGGGCAGTCAATAAGCGTCGCTTGGCTTGAGCGGAACAAAAGCAGGGCGGAATGGCAAGCCGGGAGGAAGGAAGAAAGTTGAGCCGGGTCTGATTTGGAACGGGTGCGGAGAGGGCAGTGGCTGGTCCGGGTGGACGTCGGCTGGCGGCCGGGGTCTCAAGGAGGAAATTGGTAGAAAACCTCGGCACTTATGTACAAGTGCCGAGGTGGTTTCACAGGGGTGAGAGGGTGGTTGTGGCGAAGGGTGCGGTCGATCATCTGGAAGCCGGCGGTCCGGGTGGAGTGCTTCGCGTCAGAGCCCCAAGCTTCACGCGTTTGAAAGCACCCCCAGTTGCGGGGGAAGGGGTGAGTGGAGGCCCGCTAAAAGGCGCGAAACCGGGTGGGAAAAGGGAGGGTCGTGTCCCGATTGAAGCCGAGGTGATGATTCCACTGATTGCCGTGAAATATTTGCTGAGAATTTTTGGGTTGGGTGGCGATTTGCTGTGCATCTTTCTGATTATCAATTAGTTAAGCGGTTTTAGAATATTTTCAATAAAAGGGGGCCCAGGACAGCCGTTGTCCTAGTGCCTCGAGTAAGGTGAGGGCATGAAATATGGAATCAGAATCAAGAAAGCAGCAAACAGAGGAGAGCAGCGGATGCTCATCAGCGGACTGTGCAGATGGTGAGGATGAGCGATGTCCGCAGATGATGACGATGGTTAGATGGGGAAAACTGCGCAACCGATGTGAGTAGAAAAATCCGTAGTTTTGCGGACTTCGTGCGTGGTGGAGCGAGATGAGTTATGTTGGGGCGATGGAAGGCAAATTTGGCGGGAGAAGATTTTCGGAAATTCTTGGAAGTTTTCGGTGGATTTGCGGGGGGCTTGCCTTACAGTTTGAGGCGGGCGGACGAAGCCCGTTGTCGGCGGAGACCATCCGGCTTCTGTCGTAACTCTTCTAATCCGTCCACGGGTGCTGGACAAACCTCGTATCCGAACGCACTTTATAACTATGAGTGATGAAGCCATGAACAATTTCACGCCCCGCGCGCAACAAGTGCTCGCGTTGGCGCGAAAGGAAGCGGACCGGTTCAACCACAACTTTGTGGGCACCGAGCATTTGCTGCTCGGTCTGATCAAGCTGGGCCAGGGCGTGGCGGTGAACGTGCTCCAGAAGATGGGACTCGACTTGGAGACCGTGCGCATGGAGGTGGAGAAGCAGGTGGGGACCGGCCCCGACCAGAAGGTCATCGGTAACATCCCGTACACGCCGCGCGTGAAAAAGGTTTTATCCCTCGCTGCCCGTGAGGCCAAGGCGCTCAACCATACCTACGTGGGCACGGAGCATATCCTGCTCGGTCTGCTCCGCGAGGGGGATGGCGTGGCAGCGCGTGTGTTGAAGAATCTCGATGTGGACATCGAGCAGACGCGGCAGGAGATTTTGAAGGAGCTGGACCCGAACTTCAGCGCCCAAGAAGGGGCTGAACCGCCGCAGGGCGGTGAAGCTGCTGGTGGTGGCCAGGCCGAAGGCGGTGGAGGCGGGAAGGGCGACAAGAAGGGCGAGGCGAAGACGCCTGCGCTCAAGGCCTTTGGCCGTGACCTGACGGAGATCGCCCGCAAGGGTGAGATGGACCCGGTGATCGGCCGCAAGAACGAGATCGAGCGCGTCATCCAGATCCTGTGCCGCCGCACGAAGAACAATCCGGTGCTGCTCGGTGAAGCGGGGGTCGGCAAGACGGCCATCGTGGAAGGGCTCGCGCAAGAGATCGCCCGGGGCAATGTGCCGGAACTGCTGCGAGACAAACGCGTGATCACGCTCGACCTAGCGCTGATGGTCGCAGGGACCAAGTATCGCGGTCAGTTTGAGGAACGCATCAAGGCCGTGATGGACGAGATCCGTCGCGCGAAGAATATCATCCTGTTCATTGACGAGTTGCACACCATCGTGGGTGCAGGCTCGGCCGAGGGCACGATGGATGCCTCCAACATCATCAAGCCAGCGCTGAGCCGGGGTGAGATGCAGTGCATCGGGGCCACGACGCTGAACGAATATCGCAAATACATCGAGAAGGACGCGGCGCTGGAGCGTCGTTTCCAGACGGTGAAGGTAGAAGCGCCTTCCATCGAGGAAGCGATCCAGATATTGAAGGGCCTGCGTCCGAAGTATGAGGAGCATCATAAGGCCGAGTTCACGGACAATTCCGTGGAAGCGGCGGTGAAGCTGTCCGAGCGTTACATCACGGGCCGGTTCCTCCCGGACAAGGCCATCGATCTGATGGACGAGGCCGGTGCCCGGGCGCGAATCGGCGCGATGACGCGTCCGCCGGATGTGAAATCCATCGAGGACGAGATCGAAGAGATCAAAGTGGCGAAGGAACGCGCGATCCGCGAGCAGGACTTCGAAGGTGCCGCTTCCATGCGTGACAAAGAGAAACACGCGAAGGAGAAGCTCGAGAACATCCTGGCCGAGTGGAAAACCAAGCGCGACGAGAAGCGCGTGGTGGTGGATGAAGACGACATCTTGAACGTGGTGGCCAAGTGGACGGGCATCCCGCTGAAGCGGATGGAACAGAACGAGGCGGCCCGCCTGCTGAACCTCGAGACCGAACTCGCCCGGGTGGTCATCGGCCAGCGCGAAGCGGTGACGGCGCTGTGCAAAGCCCTGCGGCGTTCGCGGGCGGACTTGAAGGACCCGAAACGGCCGATTGGTACATTTGCGTTGCTGGGACCAACAGGTGTGGGCAAGACGCTGCTGGCGAAATCGCTGGCCGAGATGATGTTCGGCGATGCGAAATCGCTCATCCAGCTCGACATGAGCGAGTATATGGAGAAGTTCACGGTGTCGCGCCTGATCGGTTCGCCGCCGGGCTATGTGGGCTTCGAGGAAGGCGGCCAGCTCACGGAGTTGGTGCGGCGCAAGCCGTATTCAGTGGTGCTTTTCGACGAGATCGAGAAGGCGCATCCGGACGTGATGAACATGCTCCTGCAGATCCTGGAAGAGGGCAAACTGACGGACAGCATGGGGCGCGTGGTGGACTTCCGCAACGCGATCATCCTGCTTACGTCCAACGTGGGCGCGGAGACGATCAAGAAGCAGACCAGCATGGGTTTTGCCGCGAGCACGGACGAGGGCACTTACGAGCGGATGCGCGAGAAGATCGTGGAAGAGTCCAAGCGCGCGTTCCGGCCGGAGTTCCTGAACCGGTTGGACGACGTGATCGTGTTCCGCCAGCTCACGAAGCCTGACCTTATCGAGATTCTGGCGCTGGAAGTGAAGAAGGTCATGGAGCGCCTGAAGCACCGGAACTTGAAGCTGGAACTCGACGACTTGGCGAAGGATTTCCTGGCCGAGAAGGGTTTCGACCCGACCTACGGTGCCCGGCCGATGCGCCGCGCGGTGGAGCGTTATCTGGAAGATCCGCTGGCGGAAGAACTCCTCAAGGGCCACTTGACCGGCACCGAGCCGGTGCAGGTCACCCTGAAGGATGGCGGCCTGATCTTCATCCAGAAGGCTGCCGCTGAAGGCGCGCTTTCGAGCTGAAGCAAGGCGATGAATTCGTAAACGAGCAAACGCCATCCGGATGCCGGATGGCGTTTGCTTTTGAGGAGGACGCAGGCAACTGCGTCTGTTAGGATAGGGACGTAAATGGAGAACCGAGCGGGACTTGAATACTGGATCCGTGGACTGGGCCGGTTGACGATGCTGCTGATGGAGGTGCTGAAATCCCTCTTCACGCAGAAGTTCAACTGGGATGGTTTCATGCAGCAACTGCACTTCATCGGGGTGAAGTCGCAGTCGGTCGTGCTCATCACTGGGGCCTTCACGGGCATGGTGCTGTGCGCTCAGACCTTTTTCCAGTTCCACAAGGTGCGGATGGATTCGGCCACGCTGGCCGTGGTGAGTGTCTCGATGTGCAGCGAACTGGGCCCGGTGCTGACGGCCTTGATGGTGGCGGGCCGGGTGGGGGCCTCGATGGCAGCGGAGCTGGGCACGATGAAAGTGACGGAGCAGATCGATGCCTTGCGTACGCTCGCGACGCATCCGGTGGATTATCTGGTGGTGCCGCGCATCCTGGCGACCTTGGTGGCGATGCCCTTGCTCACGGTCGAAGCCATCAGCATCGGTATCGGTGCGGCTTACGCTGTGGGGGTGGGATTGCTCGGCATCGACGCGGCTTATTCGTGGTCCTTCGTGATGAAGTATACGGATGCGCATGAGGTTTATTCGGGCATCATCAAAGCCACGTTCTTTGGCATCTGCATCTCCCTGATAGGTTGTTACAAGGGCATTTCCTGTGAAGGCGGGGCTGAGGGGGTGGGCAAGGCGACGACCGAGGCGGTGGTGTATGCCTCCATCACCGTGCTGATGAGCAATTTCTTTCTGACCCTTTTGTTGACGAGGATTTTCGGCTCATGATCGAGGCGCAACATCTGAGCAAGAAGTTCGGCACCAACGTGGTGCTGGATGACGTGAGCTTCAAGGTGCCAGAAAGCCAGCGCCTGGTGGTCATTGGGCGCAGCGGTACGGGCAAGAGCGTCCTGTTGAAACATCTCGTTGGCCTGATGCAGCCGGATTTCGGCGAAGTGCTGGTGGATGAGGAGAAGATCACCGGGTTGGAGGAACGCGAGCTGCTGCGGGTGCGGAGCAAGTTCGGCATGCTGTTCCAGAGTGCGGCGCTGTTCGACTCCCTGAGTGTCGCGGAGAATGTCGGTTTTGTGCTCAAGCGCGAGGGCAAACTTTCAGAGAAAGAGATCGCTGACCGTGTAGCTGAGGCCCTGGACATGGTGGAACTTGGTGGCACCCAGGACAAACGGCCCTCCGATCTGTCCGGCGGCATGCGCAAGCGGGTGGGGCTGGCACGGACCATCATTTATCATCCGGAAATCATTTTGTATGATGAACCGACCACGGGACTGGATCCGGTGGTTTCCGACAGCATCGACCGGCTGGTGCTGCGGGTGAACGAGAAATTGAAAGCGACGACCATCGTGGTCACGCATGACATGCGCACGGTGCGGACGGTCGCCCAACGGGTCATCATGCTGTATAATGGGAAGGCATATGCGGATATGACGCCCGATGAGCTGTTTGCCTCGCAAGACCCGGTGATATACCGGTTCGTGAACGGCATCTCGGATGCCAAGCAGAACGGATTTTGATCATGAGCAAAGCAAAACTGGAATTGAAGATCGGTGCCTTTGTGCTGCTGGGCCTCGTACTGCTGGGGGTGCTGCTGGTGAATTTCAGCAAAGGAGCCAGTGTGTTTGCCCCGACTTATGATCTGCGCTTGAGGACCTCAAATATTGGCGGACTGATTCCTGGGGCCAAAGTGGTCCTGGCAGGCGTGCCAATCGGCACTGTTTCGAGGCTGGAGTTGGACCCTAGCGGACGGACGGTGGTGGCGGTCTTGCGTATCTACAAGCGTTATCCCATCCACGGAGATGCTTCGTTCTTTATCGAGCAGGCCGGATTTCTGGGGGACCAGTTTGTCTTTGTGCGAGCGGAGAAGAATGAAAAGCCATTGCTGACGGATGGAGTGGAGGTCACCTGTCAGGAACCGTTCAACATCCAAGATGCGGCGCGTTCCGCCCAAGGGCTGATCGTGCGGGTGGATACCATGGTGCAGCAGGTCAACGCTGCGGTGGATCGCGTGGACAAATCGCTGCTGTCAGCGGAGACGCTGAACAGCCTGACCACGACCATCACCAACCTGCGCAACGTCTCGGAGAAGACGATGTCCGCGGTGACCCGCATAGAACAACTGGTCGAAACCAATTCGCCGGCCTTGACCCGTTCGGTCAATAACATGGCGGAATTCAGTGAAAAACTGTCGGCGGTAACGAATCTGGTGCAGTTCACCGAGCGCCTTAACAAGGTGGCCGACGAGCTGCAATTGACGGTGAACGAGAACCGTGGCGACATCCGCGACGCGGTGAAGAATGTCGAGGAGGCCACTGCGTCAGCGAAAACCATGATGGCGGACCTGGAAGCGGGCAAGGGCCTGGCGGGAAGTGTCTTGAAGGATGAACAGTTGAAGGCCCAGTTCGGTCAAATCGTCACCAATGTATCCATCTTGAGCAGCAACTTGAGCCGATTTGGCTTGTTGTACAAGCCGAAGGTGAACAAGAGTACGGAGAACCGGCCTTCCGAAGCCATCAAGTCCGTGTATCCGAAGGCCAACAACAGATAGTAAAATGTCGATCTGGGTAATCAGAATTTTGTTCCTGAGCCTGTGCATGCTGGCGGGTTACGCCATCAGCCAGATCCGGCCTGACATCATCGAGAACGGCCGGCTGGGTGTGGTCATCGGATTCGGTTTCGGTGGTTTGCTGGTGGCCATTGATGAAATGCTGAAAGGCTTTTCATTGCGGGCATTCTCGGCGGCCACCTTTGGTCTGATGCTGGGTACCCTGATCGCCTGGATGATTGACCGCTCCGGACTCTTCATCCATGTGGAGGAAGCCACCCTCTGGATGATTCGTCTCTGCCTGTTCGTCGGCTTCGGTTACATCGGTATGGTGCTGGCCATGCGCAGCAACAAGGAAGATTTCTCCCTCATCATCCCCTATGTCCGTTTCGCTTCGCAGAACAAGCCGGACAACCTGCTGCTGCTGGACACCAGTGTGATCGTGGACGGGCGCATAGCGGATATCATCGAATCCAATTTTCTGGAGGGCGTCGTGGTGGTGCCGCGGTTCGTGTTGCGCGAACTGCACCAGCTCTCGGATTCCTCGGACCCCATCAAGCGCAGCCGGGGCAAGCGCGGGCTGGAGACTTTGAGCCGCATCCAGCGCAATTCGAAGAATGAGGTGAAGATCCACGAAGGTGATTTCCCCGAGGACAAGGAAGTGGATTCCAAACTCGTGAAGCTGGCGAAGGCGACGGGGGCCAAACTGTTCACCAACGATTTCAACCTGGGCAAGATCGCCGAACTGCAATCGGTCAAGCACGTGAACATGAACGATCTGGCACTGGCCCTGAAACCGGTGATTCTGCCGGGCGAAACGATGAGCCTGAAGGTGGTGCGGGAGGGCAAAGACAAGGGACAGGGGGTGGGTTTCCTGCCGGACGGCACCATGGTGGTGATCAACAACGGGCAAGCGCATATCGGTGAAAAAGTGGAGGTCCAGGTCCTGAACCTGATCCAGACGGGAGCCGGTGTGATCGTGTTCGCCGAGATGCGTAACCACAACCCTCCAGCCGCAGCTGCCTGAGCCCATGTCGCTCGTCAAAGTATACATGACCTTCAGTTCGGCGGATGCCCAGCTCGTCTGGTCGCGGCTGGATGCGGCGGGTTTTCACGCCACGGTTTTCAACGAAGGTGCGGCCATGTCCATGGATGGTTATGCCCTGGCCGCAGGTGGGATTCAGGTGAAAGTGCCCGAATCCGAGGCCGAGGAGGCCCGTGCTTTTCTGGATGCCCCGGTGGAAGAACTGCCGGAGGATGATACCCCTGCTTCATGAAGTCTGCTCTCTCTGCCCGGTTGCGCCGCTTACAGGCCCAACTCCCCGCTGGTGAACTGCGTTTCGACGAGGAAACCTGCAAAGCTCATTCCGGTGACAAGTGGTTCGCCACTGGCATGCCCGATGCCGTGGCCCTGTGCCGCAGTGCTGAGTCCGTGAGCAAAGTGTTGGCTTTTGCCAACCAGCATAAGATTCCCGTGACGCCGCGTGGTGCGGGTGTGGGTTATGTGGGCGGCTGTGTGCCGAAGCTGGGCGGCATCGCACTCTCGGTGGCGCGGATGACGCGCATCAAGGAGATCAATGTCGATGATTTTGTGGCCGTCGTGGAGCCAGGGGTCATCACGGGCAAGTTGCAGGCGGAGGTGGAGAAACGCGGCCTGTATTATCCACCCGACCCGGCCAGCCGCGCGGATTGCAGTCTCGGCGGTAACATCGCCACTAACGCCGGTGGGCCACGCTGCCTCAAGTATGGCGTGACGCGCGATTACGTCTTGGGCCTGGAGGTAGGCCTGGCTGATGGCCGGGTGGTGAGGCTGGGCAGCCGCACGCATAAGAATAAGAGCGGGTTCGATTTGTCACGATTCTTTGTCGGCTCGGAAGGATTGCTCGGTGTTGTGACAGAGGCGACGTTGAAGCTGATTCCGCTGCCGCCGTTCCGTTCGTGCCTCTCGATCGGTTTTCGCTCGATGAAAGATGCGGCGAAAGGGATTCGCACGGTTTTCGCATCAGGCTTTTTGCCTTCCGCTCTGGAAGTGGCTGACGCTTTCACTTTGGCCGCTGCGGAGAAGCGTACGGGCAGCAAGCTGCTTTCGGGTTGTCGGGCACACCTGATCATCGAGCTGGACGGGCAGGAAAAGAGTGTGCGCGGCGAGGTGAAAGCGTTGGTGAAGATTCTATCCGCGCTGAATCCGTTGTTCATCCAGCGGGCGAATGGGGTGGAGGATTGCGAAAAGATCTGGCAGTTGCGTCGCGAGTTCTCCTATTCACTTCGTGATACCGGCCTGACGAAATTGAACGAGGATATCGTGGTGCCGCGCGGCCAGTTGGAGAATCTCTTTAAGCTGGCTTCGGGCCTGGAGAAAAAGCATGGCTGCCCGGTGGCGTGTTTCGGCCATGCGGGTGATGGTAACATCCACGTGAACGTGATGGTGGATTACAACCAGCCGCAGGCGAACGAGCGAAGCGAAGCGGCATTGGATGAGCTGTTTCAAGGTGTTTTGGCGCTCGGTGGGGTTATCACCGGAGAGCATGGCATTGGTCTCGCGAAGAAACCCTGGTGGCCACTGGCGGCGAACAGAGATGTGCGCGATTTGCACTCAGCCGTGAAACGGGCCTTAGACCCGAACGGTATCCTGAATCCGGGCAAGTTCGTGGAGTAGTTGGCTTTGCCTCAGTCCTGTCAGGCCACGGTCTTCAAGTATGCAACCACACTCTTCAATCGAAGACGCTTTGCCCTGTCGATTGCAGTCTCGCCGTCAGAATCCCTAAGCGTCACATCAGCTCCGTGACTTACTAAAAACTTCACCAACGGCAAATCCTTGATGGCATACATCATCGGGGAATGTCCGCCTCCATCCTGCAGATTGACGTTGGCACCAGCTTTGACAAGGGCACGCACCACGGAATACTTCTTGTTTTGACACGCGGCGATGAGTGCTGAATCGCCCGATTCACTTTTGTGATTCACGGCAGCATCAAGTTCCAGCAGACGGATTACAATTTCCATGTGGCCTTCAAATGCGGCCCACATCAGTGCCGTCCATCCTTGGTTGTTCGTTATGCTCACTTTGCCACCTGCTTCAGCCAGCATATGGATGAGGGTGACATCGCCCTGTTTGGCAGCATGAAACAGAGCGCTCTCTCCGCCCGCATCAATGGCATTTACCTCCGCCCCCGAAGCGAGGAGGTATGCTGCACATTTCTCGGAACCATGAGCGGCAGCCTCCATCAATAATGTTCTGCGCAAGGTTTCCATGGTTCCCCGGCCATTCACATCCAGCCCGGCCTTGATAAGCTTTTTAAGCTCCGTCACGTCAGCTTCGGTCACCGCTTTAAATCCGCGTTCCCATGAGATCTTAGCTTTTGCTGAAGAGGCATCTCTCTCTTTGAGCAGGGTGATAATCTTTTTCGACTGGTTCTTTTCCGCCCAAAACAGACCCGTCCTTCCATCACGATCCATGACCTCAGCGCTGGCACCGTGCTCCAAAAGAAGTCGTACCATCAGTTCATCCGCCTTTTTCACGGCGAAAACCAGAGGTCTTTCACCTAATTTGCCCCCTTCATCCGGCTTGGCACCATTATCTAGCAAAACCTTGGCGATCTCTATGTGGTTACCATAAAGAGCTTGAATCAGTGGGGTATGGGAACCTTGAATTCCAGAAGGCTGGGCACCATTTTTTAACAGGGTGATCACTAGTTCGCAGTCGCCCCTATCAATGCTCTTGACCAGTGCCGTAGCCCCGTAGGCGTCTTGCCAGTTAACATCCGCACCGTGGGCGATGGCGGCTCTTAGCCGTAACAAATCCCCGGCCCTTGCCGCCGTATTAAGTTCTTGCCCTAATTCATCGGGGCCGGCTGCCGCTGCCAATCTAGCCAGCTTCTCCGCTTCCTTCTCTGTTTTGACTGGCTTTAACTTATATTTGCTTATCTTCTTCATCTGACTCACGCGGTGACCGTTCTTCATCCGCCGACGCGATCATCACCACGAACTCTCCCTTCAGGCTCCGTTTCTCCGTGATGGCCAAAAGTTCTGCCGGGGTCCCACGCAGATATTCCTCGAACTTCTTGGTCAGTTCTCGGGCGAGCACCACCTGCCGGTCGGGCATCACTTCGATGAGTTCCTGCAGCAGTTTGCCGATGCGGTAGGGAGATTCGTATAGCACGGATGTTCCCGGTGTCTCACATAAGCGTTCCAGAGCTTTCTTCCGTTGACCGGACTTGTGAGGTAGGAATCCGATGAAATGAAATTCGTCTGTGGGCAAGCCGCTGGCGGTCAAAGCAGCAATCATCGCGCAGGGACCGGGGATGGACTCCACGCGCAGACCGGCTTTCACGGCAGCAGACACGACGCGTTCACCGGGATCGCTAATGCCCGGCGTGCCCGCATCGGTGACGAGCGCAACCTTCTGGCCCTGGCGTAGGCGTTCGATGATCTCTTCTGAGCGCTTGGCTTCGTTGAACTGGAAATAGCTGAGCAGTGGTTTGCGGATCTCGAAATGCTGGAGCAGTTGGCCGGTGCGGCGCGTATCCTCAGCGGCCACCACATCGCATTCCTTCAGCACGCGCAAAGCCCGGAGGGTGATATCCTCGAGATTGCCGATGGGCGTGGCCACCAGATACAAGGTGCTGGCCATGAGCGGTGGCAGATTGTTCTGCATTCGTTCAAAAAGTTTGATAAACTGTTCCGGCACAGGCGTCAGAAGACGTGCTGTGTTGACAATCGCTGCCAAAGATTGTGCCATGAGCGCACTCGCAAACAACCTCTAAGCATACTTAAAAACTGTGAAGAAATATAACGTCGGCATCATCGGTTACGGCTGGGTGGCCACCGCTCACATCCCGAGCATCAACGCTTCCACACAAGCGCAAGTCACGGCGGTCTATTCTTCCCGCAAGCTGGATTCTGCCGAGCTGAGCGCCAAGCATGGTGGCACAATCGTCGCCTACACAGACCTGGATGCCATGCTGGCGGACCCGAACATCCATGCGGTGTCCGTGTGCAGCATGCCCAGCCTCCATGCCAAGCACGTCATCGCGGCGGCCAAAGCGGGCAAACACATCATCGTGGAGAAGCCGTTGGCCATGTCCTGGAAGGATGTGCAGGCGATGCAGAAGGCCGTGGACAAGGCGGGCGTGAAGACCTGCGTGTGCTTCGAGTGCCGCTGGTCCAGCCAGTTCCTCGCCACCAAGGGCATGATCGATGAAGGTCTGCTCGGCAAGCTGCACTACGGTGAAGTGGATTACTACCATGGTATCGGGCCTTGGTATGGCCAGTTCCGCTGGAACACATTCAAGAAGGATGGCGGCAGTTCGCTTCTGACGGCCGGTTGCCATGCCCTCGATGCCTTGCTCCTCTGCATGGGCAGTGAAGTGACCGAAGTGACGAGCTACGACACGAAATCGCACAGCAAGATCTTCAAGCCTTACGAATACACGACCACCAGCGTGACCATCTTGAAGTTCAAGAATGGTGCAGTGGGCAAATGCTCCGCCGTGGTGGATTGCTTGCAACCTTACTACTTCCACACCCATCTAGTGGGCAGCGAAGGCAGCTTGCTGGACAACAAGTTCCACTCCATGAAGGTCAACGGCCTGAACAAGCACAAATGGAGCGAGCTCTCCATGAAGATGCTGGATTCCGGTGATGTCTCCGATCACCCGTATCAGACACAGTTCCAAGCTTTCTTCGACGCGCTCGACAAGGGGAAGGATATGCCGCTGACGAGTCTTAAAGATGCGGTGGCGAGCCACCGGGTGCTCTTCGCCGCCGACAAGTCGGCAGCGACCGGCAAGACGGTGAAGCTCTAAGCTTCTAACATGAGCAAGACGGCCATCGCCATCGCCGCCCATCCTGACGATATCGAGTTCGTCATGGCGGGAACATTGCTTCAGCTCAAGGCTGCCGGGTGGGAGATTCACTATCTGAATCTCTCCACCGGCAATTGCGGCAGCCTGGAATACAGCCCGGCCAAGACGGCGAAGGTGCGTCGCAAAGAAGCGCAAGATGCGGCAAAGATTCTCGGAGCAACGTGGCACGCGCCGATGTGCAACGACCTGGAAATCTTCTATGATATCAAGACGCTGCGGAAACTTTCCGCAGTCATCCGGGAAGTTAAGCCTTCCATCGTCCTGACTCATTCACCGCAGGACTACATGGAAGACCACATGAACACCTGTCGTCTGGCGGTGACGGCGGCGTTCACGCATGGGATGCCGAATTTCAAATCTACGCCGAATCGCCCGGTCTATCAGCATGATGTGACCATCTACCACGCCATGCCGCATGGACTGTGCGATGGTTTGCGAAAGCGCATCGTGCCGGGTTCTTTCGTGAATACGACCTCAGTGCAGGAGACTAAGCTGGCCTCACTCGCCGCACACAAGAGCCAACAAGGCTGGCTGGATGCGAGCCAGGGCATGAACTCCTACCTGCAAGCGATGGATGATATGTCCCGTGCCGTGGGCAGGCTCTCCAACAAGTTCAAGCACGCCGAAGGCTGGCGTAGGCATCTGCACTACGGATTCTCCGCGAACGAGATTGATCCCTTGGCTGAAGCTCTCGGAAAGAATTGCCTTATCAATCAGGCTTACGAGAAATCATTAAAAGCAGCTTAGCATATTTTCCCTTCTAGCAACCTACAACTCTCAACTAACCCGAACATGCCTCGCAAACTTAGCTCGCTCGCTCCTGACTGGTGGGATTACACCACGCTGGACACGGAAATCATCCAGGCCGCAGCCAAGCTGACGCCGGAGAAATTGCTGAAGCTCTCGCGGCCCGGCTTCAAAGTGGTGTTCTACGATACGTTGGAGGATTTTTACTGTGCCGAGGCGCTCGAATACATTCACGCTTGGAAACAGGCCACACCGGACAATCCCGCCGGTATCTGTGGTCCTATCGGGCCCACGGAACAGTTGCCGCTGGTGCCGCGCATCGTGAACGAGATGGGCTTGAAACTGCATGACGCGCATTTCTGGGGCATGGATGAGTGGGTGATCGATGGGAAGTCCGTGCCAGTGACGCATCCGCTCTCCTTCGAGAAGTGCGATCGCGAGATGTGCTTCAATAAGATTAACAAGAAACTAGTAATGCCCGATGCGAACCTGCATTTCCCGAATGCCGATACCGCTGCCTATCGCAAGACTTGGGAATCGGGCGTCCGCTGTGTGGTGATGCAAGGCGGGCAGGGGGACATCAAGCACTGGGCCTTCAATGATCCGCTTCGCCGCAAGGGCAAGTACAAGGACGCGCCGCCATCGCCAGCGGAATATCGCAAGCTGACCACACGCGTGGTGGACTTGCATCCCGTGACCATTGCCCAGAACGCCCGCACCTCGGGCGGTGGCAATGTGACGCTGGTGCCGACGCAAGCGGTGACGGTCGGGCCTTACGAGACGTGGAAGGCGGAGAAGGTGTCCATCTGGCACGCGGGGAATCATGACAATCCCTTCGGCCAACGCCTGACGGCGTTCATGATCGCGAACAAGATCGTGGACAGCGCGGTGCCGATGTCCCTGCTGGCGGATCATCCGAACGTGCAGTTCAACTACTATCGCAAAGGCATCGGCTCGTGCGAGGTGGAGATGCACTGAGGCTTATGAGCGATCCGAACTGGCCGTTCTCAGATCCGCCGAATGTGGCGGTATTTACTGACAGGCGCATCATTAATGGTGCGACATGGATCTACTATGTCAGTCACGATGAAGATGATAGGGCTTGGCAGTTTCATGGCTCGGATGGTTTTGCGGATGAGGAAAATGCCGCTGTGGTGGCTTTGAAAAATATGGTGAAACTGGACCCGTCGATCGGAGAACTGGCCGATTTGCCTTTGAACTGTTGTGCTTGGAGAGAAACGCCTGAATCACCTTGGCAACGCGCCGAAATCACAGAATAAAAGGAGATTCCATTATTTAAAGAAACTCGTAATGGCTTTTGCGACGTAGAAGTTTTATCTTATTGATAAATCACTGTGGAAAATCCTCCGCCAATTGAATCCAAACCAACTGTGCCGGTGCCGCTCGTGAAACAGCGGTCACTGTGGCCGCTGGCGTTTGCGGTGGTGGCCTTGGCCATCATCGGGGCGGGGACGATTCTGCTTTTCAAGGTCATCGGCGTAGGTGAAAAGGTGGGGGAGGGTGCGGTTAATGTTCCCAGCAAGATCGCGGCGAGCATCGCGGATGCGTTCAAGCCGAAGGTCAGCTATAACACGGTCATCAGCAGCACGCTGCAAAGTCTCAAGCATGATCCGAAGCTGGTGGTGCTCACGGCCTCGGTGAATGTGGAGATCACGAAGGAGAGTGACAAGACGCTCTGGGGCATCGTGGACATGGGCAAGACCAAGGCGCGGATCAAGGCCTACGGGAACAAGGTGCAATACGTCGTGCCGATGGACAGCATTACCGAGACCAACTTCTTCTACGATGACATCCACAAGCGCATCGTGGTGACCATTCCACCACCGCGCTTTGATGAGGAGATCGTGGAGGTGCAATCGAATCCTTCCATGATGGAGATCGAGACGGAAGTGGGTTGGGGGCGCTTGGACAAATTCTCCGGAGAACTTTTGCGCGATTCCGCACGGCGTGATCTGCGGCCGGCCGTGGTGCGTGAGGGCAAGAATGAATTACTGGCGGAGAAGGCGCGGGCGAATGCGCGCAAGACCGTGCAGAAGATGCTGCAACCCATGGCCGAATCATTGAACCAGAACGTGGAGATCTGGGTGATGTTCAGCGATGAGACGGGGCTGTTATGGAGCCAGCCGCTCCACTAGCCACGTGTCATCCGCCTGACGGCGATAGACCAGCCGGTCATGCAAGCGGCTGCGCTGCCCTTGCCAAAACTCGATCGCTTCCGGCTTCACCATGTAGCCACCCCAGTTCGGCGGGAGCGGGACGTCATCACCCGGATGGCGAGCCTGCAACTCCGCCATGTTCTGCTCCAGCACCTCACGGTTCGCGATGACCTGACTTTGGGGGGAACCCCAGGCACCGAGTCGTGAATTGCGCGGGCGGGTGCGGAAGTAAGCTTCCGATTCCTCCTGAGAGACTTTCGTGACCGTGCCCTCAACACGCACTTGGCGTTCCAATTCCTTCCAGAGAAACGTCAGGGCGGCGTAGGGCTTGGCGGCGAGTTCCTGCGCTTTGCGGCTGCCGTAATTGGTGAAGAAACTGAACCCACGTTCATCCACGCCTTTCAGCAGGACGATGCGGGCAGAGGGACGTCCATCCAATCCGATGGTGGAAAGCGTCATCGCGTTGGGTTCGGAGACATCGGCGGCCGTTGCCGCATCGAACCATACGCGGAACTGCGCGATGGGGTCAGGCAGCAGGTCTTTGCGACGCAAGCTGCCCAGCGAGTATTCGCGGCGCAGATCGGGGATGGACATAGGGACAAAACAGGCGTCCCGCAGTCGCGGGACGGCTGGGCTAAAAACTTACGCCTTCGCCTCGATCATGCCGCTCTTGCGGGCATAATTGAAGAGGCCGCCGGCGTCCACCACGGGGCGGACATCGCCCAGCGGCTTGAAGTTATAGGTCTTACCGGTGGCTTGCACCTTCACAGTGCAGGCGTCGAGATCCACGGTCACCACGTCGCCAGTCTTCAGCACGTCGCAGAGACGTTCCGTGGCTTCGCACGGATACAGCTCGCCGGTGGAGACGCAGTTGCGGAAGAAGATGCGGGCGAAGCTTTCCGCCAGAATGATCCGGCAGGCGGCCGAGCCGAGCGCTATAGGGGCGTGCTCGCGGGAGCTGCCGCAGCCGAAATTACGACCGGCCACGATGATGGGATACTCAGCATCGAGCTGGCCTTCCTTCACGAAGCGGGTGGCATAGAGGGATTCTGGCAGGCCGCACATGGCGTAGCTGCCGAGTTTCTCGTATTCCTCGGCGATGGTGGGCACGAGGTTCAAATATTGTGCCGGAATGATTTGATCGGTGTCGATGTTATCGCGCACCACGTAGACCGGACCTGTAAAAACCGATTGCATCGGCAGGAAGATGGAGCGAAGGGGGGAGATTTTCAACAGAGATTTATGAGGCAGCGGTCGGGAGCGGGTGAAAGGGGTTCAAGCAGAGGGGGTTGGCAGTCCCGTCCGATTTAGATCGTCAGGTAATGCGGGTCAGCCCCGCCCGCGGTTTTGCCGGGCGGAACGGATCACTGGCCGTTGTGGGGAGGGGTTGCGGTGCAAACGTCCCCGTCTGGGAATGCTTTCAGGGCGGGGGGCGGTTTTTGCCCGCTTGCAGTTGACTTTTCAGGCTTCCGCAGCAACCTACACGGCATGAAACGTATCCAATTTTTGACGCGGATGGCCATGGCCGTGATCGGCCTGGGAATGTTTGTGCAAGGTGCCACGGCGGCGGAAGGTCCGGCGACGTTTGAGGTGGCCGGTCTGAAGTTCAAGCGTCCGGCCACTTGGGAATGGGTGGAGACCACTTCTTCCATGCGCAAGGCGCAGCTCAAGGTGACAGATGCCAAGACGAAGGAGACTGCGGAGATCGTGTATTTCCATTTCGGCGGGGATGGCGGGGGGACGGATGCGATTGTGCAACGCTGGCTGGGGCAGTTCGTGGAGCCGCGGGATGAGAAGAACACGAAGGTGGAGAAGACGACGGTGGGAACGACGAAGGTGGCGTATGTGCGGGGCGAGGGCACTTACCAGAGCGGCATGCCGGGCGGCCCGAAGACGCCGTTGAAGGATCATGTGCTGCTGGGCGCAATCGTCGAGGGCAAGGATGGCCACGTGTTTATCCGCTACACGTCTCCAAAGGCGCTGGCGACGGCTTCAGAGAAGGAGTTCAAGGGGATGGTTGAGAGCGCGTTGAAGTAAGCGGTTAACAGACTGATTTGCGAACGGGCGAGGGGAAACCATCGCCCGTTTTTTGTTTTAGCCATCCAAGCTGTTTGGACGTCATCTGCTAAATGAAGGCTTTTACTTATGACAAAAACGTACCAAGTATGAAGGATGGACCTGACGTGAGAACAACGGAGGAAGCTTTTCATGCTGTTAGCATCACAGCCTGATGAACTCGGTGTTGCATCAAGGTACGGCCAGGTATTGCGCGGCGTTTTCCGTTCTTCAGTCCGAACAAGTTTCGCCGCTTTATAAGTGAACCAAATCCCCCCTTGCGCCCGATGGAAACGTGGTGTCTAGTCCGCTGCCATGAGCATTGCGACGAGAACGGGTGACAAAGGGACGACCGGTTTGATGTACAACCGTCGCGTGCCCAAGAGCCATCCGCGCGTGGAAGCTTACGGCTGCGTGGATGAACTGAATACCGCTCTCGGCCTGGCCCGCGCCACGGCCACGCATGATTTCGTCAAGGACAACCTCCTCGCCATCCAGAAAGACCTCGTGACCTTGATGGGCGAACTCGCCACCGCGGTGGACGATCTTCCGCGTTACGTGAAAGACGGCTTCCTCCTGGTGACTCCAGAGCTGACCGCGAAGCTGGATAAACTCGTTGCTGAGATAGAGGCGCAAAAAGTTTCTTTCAAGGGCTGGGCCACGCCGGGAGCTACCGTTAATTCGGCGGCACTGGATGTCGCTCGCACCACGTGTCGCCGGGCCGAGCGTCGCGTCTGTGCCTTGCAAGAGCAAGCCATGCTGCAGAACGACGAGATCATCATCTACCTGAACCGCCTCGCCGATCTGCTCTGGTTATTTGCCCGGTGGGTGGAGACGCGTGAGGAGAAGGGGTGAGAGCTCAATCCTTGCTGCCGGTCAGCACCCCTGTGTGCAAGCGCATGAAATAAGGGCGGGCAATACCGTCGAAAGCGGTGAAACCTCCGGCAACTAACATGCCCTCACCCGCTGTGTAAGTCAGTGACCGGACTGCACCATTGGCACCAGCTCCATTGGCAAAGTCCAGATCTTGGCCGCCATCCATTTTTAGGCGGATCAATCGTCCCCAAGCTCTGCCGTTGAAATTCGTAAAGTTACCTCCCACCCAGATTCGGCTGGCACCTTCCATTCTGATGGCTCCGACAAAAGCATCGGCGGCGGTCCCGATATTAAAGCTGTCATCGCGGCTGCCATTGGGATTCAGGCGGACCAGGTAGTTTGCGGGGGTGTCGTTAAAGCTCGTGAATCTGCCCCCTACCAACACTTTTCCATCAGGTTGCAGTTCCAAAGCCAGCACGTTGGAATTCAATCCAGTGCCTACGTTGAAGGAGGTGTCGAGGCTGCCGTTGGGCATAAGCCGGGCGATACGGTTGCGGTTTATACCATGGATTCTGGTGAACGTCCCAGCGACCAAGATGCGCCCGTCCTGCTGCATCACGATGCGGTCGATGTCATCGTTTGAGCCAGGGAGAGGATTGAAAGTTTCGTCCACCGTGCCGTTTGGATTGAGCCGGGCGAGGCGGTTGCGGACGAACTCTCCTGGCCGCACTTTGTTGAAACGTCCGCCAATGAATATCTTCCCGTCCGGCAAGACGACGATGGCGCTGACATGAAATGACGGGATTTGGGTCACAAAGCTTTTGTCGATGCTGCCATCGGCGTTTAACCGCACGATATGGGTGTGTGTTTGGCCATTGAACACTTCAAAAGCCCCGCCGACCAGGATCTTTCCGTCCGGTTGCAGGGCGATGACATGGATTTCATCGTCGGTTTTGCCGTTGCCCGGATGAAAGCTGTCATCCACCGATCCATCGGCATGGAAACGGGCGATACGACCGCGGTTCGTTTCACCCACTTTGGTAAATCTTCCGGCGACAATATACTTTCCGTCCGGCTGCCGTACGGAGGTGTAAGCGATGGCATTGAGACCGGCCGTTGGCTTGAACCTTTCATCCAAGGTTCCGGGCATCTCCTTGATCATCCGTGAAGCGGGCTGGGCAGGGACAACCGCATTCGTGGTTTCTGAAGTGGAGATATTGGTCTGCTGGGTGCTAACAGTGCGCTCGGCCGGCGCGGTAGTTGATTTGGATTGGTTTACGAAAAATCCGACTCCGACTCTGATTAACAGCAACACCAGCAACAGGGCCAGCATCAGGGCGACTTTTGTCCAAGGGCGGCTTGCGGGCCGTTCAGGAGGATGAACGGCAGGTACTCCGACGATGGATTGGGCGATGAGCTGGTTTCCCGACAGCGTATCTTTGCCCAACCCCAGCCATTCGGCTACCACGCGGGCATTGGCCGGGCGCATGGCAGGATCCTTGGCGAGGCACGCCATGATCAAGGCGCTGACCTCCGGCGGGATGCTGTTCGTCAAGCCTTGCTCCCAAAGAGTCTCGTTGAGCGGCTTCGGCTTTTGGTTCATCACCTGGGCATACAGGTCGCCCTCATGAAACGGACGGCGGCCAGTAAGCAATTCATACAAGGTGGCTCCGAGTGCATGGATGTCATCGGTGACGTGCGCCGGATGCCCGCTCAACTGTTGCGGGCTCATGTAGCCCAGCGTGCCGTTGATGGGGTTGGCGTTTCCGCGCCGCCGGGATTCATCCACGGTCATCGAGATGCCGAAGTCAGCCAGCTTCAAACGTCCCTTGGCATCCACCATCATGTTCGCCGGCTTGAGGTCGCGATGGATGACGCCTTCGTCATGCGCGTAGGTTAGGGCTTCGCACAACTGGCCGACGAGCGGTTTGAGCTGCTCCCAAGTGTAGATGCCGCGCGGTTGCAGCCCGCTCAGATTGTGCAGATTCTCACCCTCCACGAATTCCATGGAGATGAACGGGACTTCACCCGGTGACTCGTGCAGATCGTAGATGCGGATGATGTTCGGATGTGAAAATTTGCGGCTCTTCGTCGTCTCGCGCTGCATCTCCTGCAAGGCCACGGGGTCGTTGAGGATCTCGGGCGGCAGAAATTTTAACGCCACTTTTTCGTGCAGACGGGAGTCTTCCGCCAGCCAAACGCTGCTCATGCCGCCCTTGTCCAGCATCCGCTTCAGCTCATAGCGGCCATGCCCCACGAGCTGGCCGGGGGCCAGTGGCGTCGGGTTGCTTCCTCCAGCGGGCTGGGGCGTTGGTGCACCTTCCGGTTGCATCGGTGACAGTTGTATTTCCTGCGCTTCTGATTACGAGGATTATTTGCGCCGGAATACGGCAAAAAGTTCTTTGCCCGCTTGTTTTGTGGACGTTACCTCGAATTGTCGCGCTTCGCTTAGCTGTGTCAAACCGAGGCCCTCAGAAATCGTCGGGGCAGTGCGTCCGCCGAAAACGAAGGGGCAGATGGTGACGTTGATCTCATCCACCACATCTGCGCGGAAGAGCAGATCATTCAGGTCGGCACCGCCTTCGCAGAGCAGCCGCTTCACGTGCCACTTCTGCTGCAACCATTGCAAGGCGGCAAAGATATCCAATTCCTGCTTACCAAATTGCCCCAAGTCATCGATGAGCGGCATCATTTTCTTAAGACGCGCTTTGGCCGCGCGTTTGCTCGTGAGCAAAATAATCGGGGAGAACCGGTGCTTAAAGATCTCTGCCTGCGGGTCGATGCTTGCCGAGCCGCTCACGATGATGCGCAGTGCATAGTCGCCCAGCCCGTTTTTCCGGCGCAGCTTGCGGAAGCGTTCACCACCGTTGCCCAACAGATAGGGATTCGTGTCGAGTGTGCGCGCACCGGACATCACGGCATCTGCCGTGGCGCGCAGTTCGTAAAGGTGATCGCTGTCACGTGGTGTACCAAACGTGTTGATGGCCCGGTTCGCCGTGGCGATCTTGCCATCCGCCGTCATCGCCATGTTGATGAACACGAACGGACGTTTTGTTTTCTTGGCCGTCATCTGTGATTACAAGATCAGCATCGCATCACCATAGCTGAAAAAGCGATATTTCTCGCGCACGGCTTCCGCATAAGTGCCCAGCATCAATTCCCGCCCGCGTATCTCGCCCGGTGCAGTGAACGCGCTCACCAGCATAAGCAGCGTGGATTGCGGAAGGTGGAAATTTGTCACGAGTGCATCCACTACCTGAAAGCGATAGGGCGGATAGATGAAGATGTTCGTTTTGCCGCGCATCGAGGTGAGTGCGCCGTTGCTTTGCGCAGCCGCCGATTCCAGCACGCGCACGGTGGTGGTGCCGATGGCGATCACGCGTCCACCATTTGCTTTCGTGCGTGCGATCGCTGCAACGGTTTCTGTGCTGATCTCAAAGCGTTCCGAGTGCATGCGGTGCTCGGCGATATTCTCCACTTTCAACGGGGCGAAGGTGCCGAGCCCCACATGCAGCGTGACGTAATGGATGTTCACTCCGCGCGCTTTGATCTGTGCGAGCAGGGCTGACGTGAAATGCAATCCCGCAGTCGGTGCGGCCACCGAGCCGCGATCTTGCGCGTAAACTGTCTGATACCGCTCGAGGTCCTCTGCGCTGGAAGCGCCTGCCTCACGCGCGATGTATGGGGGCAGGGGAATCTCGCCGAGTGAATCGATCACATCGAGCACGTTGCCGGCGCATTGAAACCGCAAACGGCAGTGCCCTTCTTCATTTTTCTCCAGCACTTCGGCCGTGAGCGCGGCGGCAGTGCCATCGTGCCGGGTGAAATCGATCAGTGTCCCTGGGCGCACGCGTTTGCCGGGGCGCAGCATCACCCACCAGTCGTTCGCGGTGGTCTCTTCTACAAGCAGAATCTCCACTTGGCCGCCGCTGCCTCGTTTCACCCCCCGCAGCCGGGCGGGGATCACTCGGGAGTTATTTAAGACGAGGGTATCTCCCGGGCGGAGATAGCTGAGCAGGTCCGGGAACTGGCGGTGGGTGATTTGTCCGGTCCCCCGGTCCAAGACTAGCAGGCGCGACTGGTCCCGCTGCGGAGCCGGATGCTGAGCGATCAGCTCCGGGGGCAGCAGGTAGTCAAAATCCAAGGTGCGTAGGGTCGTCTCAGGCACGGCGCAATGAAGCAGGAATCAGCCAGTAGGGAAAAGAGAATCTTTAGCGGGGGCAAAGTGGGGCAGGATGGTAGTCTGCGGGCGACATCGTGCTCATTGAACGGGGTGATTTTCCATGCTTTTTGCGCTCTGCCAACGTGCTCTTAAGAGCTCGCGTTATCGGTAACTTGAGTTTTTCAAGTTCAAATCACTCCATCAAAACCGTGGCCCAGCGAAATTTTTTCAATTGGGCAGTTCTGCGTAATCTTACGAATTCGGCCTAGTTTTACGTTAAAGTTAAATTGTGAATAACTGGTGAGTAATTTTCAGGTGGTTTAAGGATTGACTAAAATGGGGGAAAATGGTTGAAAGTGGGGCGTTGTGGGGCGCGGTGGATGAAGGGCCCAGAAACCGCAGCCGTTAAACAATGTCATCAACCGAATCCATAGCGCCGATCTACTACAGTTCGACCTTCCGTCATGGGGTGGATGAAAAGCGTCGCGTGCAGGTACCGGCCAAGTGGCGTCCGCAGCAGCCGGACGTGGAGTTGACGCTGATTTTGTGGCCCAGTGCGGGGATTCCGGATGCTTGCTTGCTGGTTTTGCCCCCGGAGGAGATGGCGCAGTTGGTGGGCAAGCTCAAGGCCATGCCTTTCGCGGACCCGAAGGCGGAGTCCTTGCGGCGTCTGTTGGGGCGGAAGTCGGCCTCGGCCACGTTGGATAAATCGGGCCGTATCTGTCTGCCGGACGCGATGGCGAAGGCGGTCGGGATCGAGAAGGAAGCGATATTTGTCGGATTGGTGGACCGGTTCGAGATCTGGAATCCGGACCGTTGGGAGCAGGCGTCCAAGGTGGACGATGCGCTCCAGTCGGAAGCGTTCAAGCTTATCTAAAGGAACAGAACTTATGGAAACAGGTTCATTGTTGGCGGCATCGAAGACCGTCCGGCGGGCGTCGGATGAGCCCAGTCCGTTCCGGGTGGATGAGAAGAAGCGGTTGCCACGTTTTGAGCCGGTGGGGCGGTCGGTTTCGCTCGCGCCCGCGCCCCAAGTAGAAGAATCGCTTTTCCCGGATGCACCCGGGGGAGGGACCGGTGCGGCTCCAGAGTCTTCGGGCTCGGGGCCGCATGTCTCCCCGGCGATGCCTGCGGCGTCGAAGACACTGCGCGAGACCTTGTTTGGCCAGCGCGTCAAGGCCCGTGCGGAAGCGGCTGCCTCGCAGTTCGGGGCGCTGCAACAGACCGAGCTGAAGCTGGATCAGGTGAAAGTGATCCGAAACGACTTGAGTGAAACGGATTTTGAGCTGGCTGCGCCGAAGCAGCCGGGAATCGTCAACTCGGCGGCGAAAGTGCCGCCGCAGAGCAAGGGCGGGGCGGCGTGGAGCTGGTTGACCGCGAAACTGTTCAGTCTCGGGCGCAAGTGGAAATAACTGAAGGCAATGCAACGTGACCGACTTCATCCACATTCCGGTGATGCTGGAGGAGGTGTTGTCGGCCCTGCAGCCCAGGACGGGCGGCCGGTACGTGGACGGGACGCTCGGTGGGGCTGGACACGCAGCAGCCATATTGAGAGCCAGCAGCCCGAGTGGATGGCTGTTTGGTTGCGATCGAGATGGCGTCGCCGTTGAGGCGGCGAAGGCGAGATTGGCGGAATTTTCGGGGCGCTGGGAGATCCAGCGCGGGACGTTTGACCGGTTGGGTGAGTGGCTGGAGCCGGGCAGTTGCGACGGGGTGTTGTTCGACCTGGGGGTGAGTTCACCGCAACTGGACGTGGCGGAACGTGGTTTCAGTTTCCAGGCGGACGGGCCGCTGGACATGCGGATGGATACGCGGCAGCCGGTGACGGCGGCAAGCATCGTGAACGAATGGTCTGCGGATGAGCTGGCCCGGATTTTTCGGGCGTATGGTGACGAGCCGCAGGCGCGCCGGTTTGCGCGGGTGATCACGGAAGACCGGCCGTTCACGACGACGAAGCAGTTGGCCGATCTGATCGAACGCGTGTCGCCCCGGGCCGGGCGCAAGGCGCATCCGGCCACGAAGATTTTTCAAGCCCTGCGGATCGCGGTGAATGACGAGATCGGATTTGTGGAGCGGGGTTTGGCGGCGGCTTATGAAGTGTTGAAGCCGGGCGGCCGGCTGGCGGTGATCACGTTCCACTCGCTGGAAGACCGGACAGTGAAACTCTGGGGCCGGGAGATGGCGCGGGATTACACATTTCCCGGGGATGTGGATGTGCCGGAACTGCGGCAGGACTGTGTGCCAAAGATACGGCTGGTGAGCCGCAAAGCAATTTTACCGGGTGAGGCTGAACTCGCCCGCAATCCCAGGGCGCGCAGTGCGCAACTGCGGGTGCTGGAGAAAGTTTGAGGTTTAAGATGGCGCGGAATCGTAAAAATGAAGCAGCGGGTGTGCGGTTCGGACCGGCGATCAAGGCAGTGATGCTCTGCCTGTTCATCGCGGGCTCGGGCATCGGCTACGTCTGGCAGAAGAGCCAGATCGGATCGCTCGGCAAGGAGATCAAGGAACGCGAGACGAAGCTCGCCGAACTGAAACGCCAGAACAAGTTGCGCAGTGACCAACTGGCTTGGATGCGTTCGCCGCCGGTGATCGACTCCCGTGTGCGCGAGTTGCAGCTCGGTCTGGTGCCGATGCAGCCAGGACAGGTCGTACGGATGGTGGAGCTGCCGTACGAATCAGGACAGGTGGCCATGGAACGCCCGGTGGCGTCCACGGCCCGAGGTGGGACGATGAATCCGTAGTGCTGCCGAACGAACAAATTTTCGCCGAAGTCCGCGGGTGCCCGGCTCGAGAACAGGGGACCACGGACGGTGGGCAATTTAGGACTCAAGACCATGTTCAAGTCGGTTCCATTTCGCCGTTTGCTGACGCTGGCAGTCCTGCTGGTAGGCGCATTCTGCGCGCTCGGGTACCGGTTGGTTGACCTCCAAGTGCTGCGCCACGACGAGCTGCGCGACCTGGCCAAGAACAATACGCATCGCCGCATCCTTTTCGAACCCCGCCGGGGCGAGATCAAGGATGTGAAGGGAAATCTTCTCGCCACCAGCGTTTTCGTTAAGACCGTCTGTGCCGATCCTACCTTGATCGGTCCGCATGGAGCGGAAGTGGCCCGGGCCATCGCCCCTTTGCTTGAGGTAAGCGAAGCGGATCTGATCCAACGCCTCCAGCCCCGCCTCCGCACCAATGAACTCGGCAACGTGGTCACGAACCAGTACGTCCGGCTCAAGCAGAAGGTCAAGGTGGAGACCTGGCAGTCCATCATGGATACCATGGAGGATCTCAAATTCCCCGTGGATGAGAAGACACTGACGAAGGCGGAACGTGGATTCTATCGCAACCTGCGCACGAAGGCCATCTTCACAGACCCAGTGGATGACCAGTTGCGCATCTACCCAAACGAGTCGCTCGCTGCCCATGTGCTCGGTTATGTCGGTACCGGGGAGCGGCAAGTGGATGGTGAGAAGGTCATCGAGACCACGGGCATCGAAGGCATCGAGCGGGTCTTGAACACCAAGCTCGCTGGTGTTCGGGGCTGGCGCATGACTGAGACGGACCGGGCGCGGCGCGAGGTGGTGTCTTTCCGTGAGCAGGAAATCCAGGCCAAGGATGGTTTGAACGTTGTGCTCACGATTGATGCGGGCATCCAGCACATCGTCGAAACGGAACTGGCCGAAGCAATGAAGAAGCACACGCCCATCAGTGCATCCGCTATCGTGGTGCGGCCCAAGACGGGGGAAATTCTGGCGATGGCCACGCTGCCAACTTTTGACCCGAACAATCCCGGTGGCTCACCGGAAGCGCATCGCCGCAATCGCATCATCACGGATCTTTCCGAGCCGGGTTCCACCTTCAAGATCGTGGTGGTCAGCGGGGCCTTGAACGAGAAACTGGTGACTTTGAATGACAAGTTCGACTGCGAGCATGGCCGCTTCTATTACGCGGGCAAGTTGCTGCGCGACCATCATGGATACGGCATCCTGTCCGTCGAGGAGATCATCACTTTTTCCTCGAACATCGGCTCGGCGAAGATCGGTTTCAAACTGGGCGAGCAGGGCCTTTATGATTACATCAAGAATTTTGGCTTTGGTGAGCGTTCGGGCATTCCGTTGACGGGCGAGGTGCGCGGCATCGTTCATCCGGTGAAGAATTGGAACAAGCTTTCCATCTCCCGCATCCCCATGGGGCATGAAGTGGCCTCTACCCCACTGCAGATGATCATGGCGATGTCCGCCATCGCCAATGGTGGCAAGCTGATGCGGCCCATGCTGGTGGACCGTTTGGAGGACCAACAGGGTCATGCCGTGGTGAAGTATCAACCGCAGATGGTTCGTCAGGCGGTCAACGAACAGGCGGCGCGTGACATGGTGACTGCCCTAAAGACGGTGGTCTCGGACAAGGGCACGGCAGCCAAGGCGATGCTCGATTACTATACGGTGGCGGGCAAGACGGGCACGGCGCAGAAGCCGCCTTACGCACCGGGCATGTATTTCTCGTCCTTCATCGGCTTCTTTCCGGCTGATAATCCGGAGCTGTGCATCTCCGTGGTGCTGGATGAGCCGAAGAACGGCTACTACGGCGGCACCACGGCCGCGCCCTTTTTTCATAACATCGCTGAACGCAGCGCGAGTTATCTGAACCTCCGCCCGGAGAAGCCGGTGCCGGAGCAGCAATTTACTGACAAGCAAAAAACGAAGCCGGGCTTGCTGACCGCACGTCGCAACTGACCGCAACCCGTCATGCAACTCAAAGAACTCATCAACGACCTGCAACCGATGCGGGTGGAGGGCAACCTCCAGCGTGAGGTGCTGGGCATCACCTATGATTCCCGCCGCGTGACGCCGGGCATGGTGTTTGTCGCCGTGCGCGGCCAGAACGTGGACGGGCATGATTACATCACCAGCGCAATAGACCGCGGGGCGGCGGCGATTGTGTGCGAGCAGAACGGTTTCTCATCCTTGCGTGCCGCGAAGGTGAAGGTGGCGGATTCGCGAGAAGCGCTGGCCCGACTGGCAGCCGCGTATTACCAGCATCCCAGCCGGAAGATGAAGGTTGTCGGTATCACGGGCACGAACGGCAAGACGACGGTTTCCTTCCTGGTGAAGAAGATTTTGGAAGTGGCCGGGCAGATGACCGGTCTCATCGGCACCGTGCGTTATGAAGTGGGTGACCGCATGATCCCGGCGCATCGCACCACCCCTGAGGCGCTGGAGACGCAGCAGATGCTTTCGCAGATGTCGCGCGCTGGTTGCACGGCATGTGTGATGGAAGTCAGCTCGCACGCCCTGGACCAGGGCCGTGTGCATGGAGTGGATTTCGATGTCTGCCTGTTCACCAACCTGACGCAAGACCACCTCGATTATCACGAGGACATGGAGGCGTATTTTCAGGCCAAGAAAAAGCTGTTCAGCCCCTTGCTCTCCGGCGGCAAGAAGAGCACCGGTGTCATCAATATCGACGATGCTTTCGGTGAACGCCTCGGCCGGGAGTCCGAGCTGGAGATCAATCTCAGCTACGGCATGAAGGAGAATGCCAAGCTCCGCGCGGTGAACGTGAAGCTGGGTGCCACGGAGACGAATTTTACCGTGCTGGCGGAATCAACGACCTTTGACATCAAGCTGCCCTTGATCGGGCGACACAATGTTTACAACGCGCTTGCGGCCATCGGGGCGGCGCTCGCATTGGAGGTGAAGGTAGCGCACATCCAGCAGGCGCTGAGTTCCATCCCGCCGGTGCCTGGCCGGTTGGAAGCGGTGACGGCAGGCCAGCCTTTCGGTGTGTTTGTGGATTATGCGCACACGGATGACGCTCTGCGTAATGTGCTTTCGACGATGCGGGAACTGACCACGGGCCGCTTGTTGCTGGCGTTCGGTTGCGGCGGCAGCCGTGATACGGGCAAACGCGCGAAGATGGGCAAGGTCGCTGCGGAACTGGCGGACTATACGCTAATCACTACGGATAACCCCCGCAAAGAAAAACCCGAGGCCATCGCCGCGATGGTGGAAGAAGGCTTCCGCTCGGTGCGAGCGGATGGCTATCAGGTGGAACTGGATCGCAGCCGGGCCATCGATGAAATCATCCGCATGGCGCAGCCGGGGGATCTGGTGCTCATCGCGGGCAAGGGGCACGAGACATATCAGGAATTTGAAGACACGGTGGTCCCGTTCGATGACCGCGTCTATGCCCAGGAAACTTTGGAAGCGATGGGGTATCAAGCATGAGCGGGGAAACTGAAAATAAATTGTCCGTAGTGCGGGCAAAGCCTCATTTGATGGGCTTGCTCGCCGGGCTGTTTTTATCCACCGGCCTGGTGCTTTCGGCGGTCACGGTGACGCGGGCGTGGGTCAAAGTTTCGGAAAGCCAGACCATCACCGTGACCGGTTCCTCCCGCCGGTCGGTGCAGTCTGATCTGATTGTCTGGCGCGGAAACTTCTCGGCTGACGGTGCGACTTTGCTCGAAGCCCGTCGCAAATTGGAGCAGGACCTCGCCGTGGTGGAATCTTTCCTGCGGGAGCGCAAAATCACCGACTTCGTGATTTCACCGATCGGCATCCAGGAATTGCGCATCACCGAGCGCGACAAGGAAGGCAACAATTTCTCACGGGTGACCGGTTACCGGCTTTCGCACGAGGTGGAGGTCCGGTCCAAAGAGGTGGAACGGGTCTCGAAGCTGGATCAGGAGACGACGGCCCTGATCGAAAAGGACATCTTGTTCACCACTTCGACGCCGCAATACATCTACACCAAGGCGGGTGAAGCCAAGGTGGAGATGCTGGCCGAAGCCTCCAAGGATGCGCGTTCCCGGGCCGACCAGATCGCGGTCCAAGGCGGCCGCGAAGTGGAGCAGATGCAATCAGCCAAGATGGGCGTGTTCCAGATCACGCCGGTTTACTCGCTGCAAACGAGCTGGGACGGGATGAACGACACGACGTCCTTCGAGAAAACGATCACCGCGGTGGTTTCAGCCACCTTTTCGATGAAATAAGTGGATCCGCGTTCTTTAACCAAATTGTTTGAAGCCTTCGGGGATCAGGCCCCGGTCATGTCTCCTGACGTGAAGGTCAGGGGCGTCAGCACGGACTCACGGACGGCAGGCAAGGGCGATGTTTTTGTAGCCGTGGTGGGAGACAAGTTTGACGGGCATCAATTCTTGGATGAAGTCGCAGGCAAAGGCGTTGCGGCAGTGGTGGTGGAGCAGGGGAAGCTGCCGCAGGGGTGGAAGCGGTGCCCGGTTTTGACGGTGCCGAACACACGCATCGCCTACGGGCAGATCGCCGCCGCGTATCGCAGCAGTTTCGCCATTCCGGTGATGGCTGTGGCGGGATCGAATGGCAAGACCACGACGAAAGAGCTGTTGGCTTCGGTGCTGGGTCAGCGTTTCGCCACGTTGAAGAGCGAGGCGAGTTTCAATAACGACATCGGTGTGCCGGCCACGTTGCTGAAGCTGACGGCGAAGCATCAGGCAGCGGTGCTGGAAGTGGGGACGAATCATCCCGGGGAACTCGCCCCGCTGGTGAAGCTCATCCAGCCGCAGTTCGGGGTCATCACGAGCATCGGTCGGGAGCATCTGGAATTTTTTGGCGACTTGGTAGGCGTGGCGCAGGAAGAGGGAACGCTGGCCGAGTTGCTGCCGACGGATGGCCGGCTGTTCGTGAACTTGGACAGTCCGTGGATGGAACAAATCATCCGACGGGCGACCTGTCCGGTGGTGAGCGTGAGCCAGCGCGGACGCGGTGACTGGTCGGGCAAACTGGTGAAGGCCGATCTGCTGGGGACGGAACTAGAAGTGACGGCGCCGAAGGCGGAGTTCAACGGGCTTTACCGGCTGCCTCTGCTCGGACGGCATCAGATCACGAATGCCTTGCTGGCCTTGGCCGCCGGGGCGGAACTGGGCTTGAGCGCGAAAGAATTGAAACGCGGGCTGACGGATTGCCCGGTGCCGAAAATGCGCTTGCAAGTTTCCGAACGCAAGGGCGTGACCGTGCTGGATGACAGTTACAACGCCAACGCGGATTCGATGCTGGCGGCGTTGCAGACCTTGGTGGACCTGCCCTGCAACGGCCGCCGGATGGTGGTCGTCGGGGACATGGCGGAACTGGGCGCTTCGGCAGCGGCGGCGCATGCGGAAGTGGGCCGGCATGCGGCGGATCTGAAGATTGACGGGTTGCTGGCGGTAGGCCGGATGGGGCAGGTGACAGCCAGCGCGGCCAAAGTGGGCGGGATTCCCATGGTCAAAGAGTGTGCGGACACGGATGTGGCGGCGGCGGAACTCCGGCAATGGTTGCAGCCCGGGGACATGCTACTGGTAAAGGCATCCCGCAGCAGTCGTGTGGAGCGGGTCTTGGAAGCTTTGAGCTAGAACAAAAACACACAGGCATATGAACAGAACTAAAGTCGTAGCGGTTCATGCAGGCGCTTCGCCGGAAGGCGAAGAGTGGCGTGATGCCGGACTGGCGGAACGTAATGACCGGCAGGCGCGCCTGGCGGCGCGTCTGGGTTTGCCGCGCTTTGCGATCCGTCTGCTGGGTGAACGGCGGGCGCGGGAAATGACGGGCAAGGGTTAAAGGGTTTGGATGCTGTATTACCTGACACAAGAGATTCTCAAAGCGAGCAACGGAACGTCCTGGGAAGGATACGTTTCGTTCCTGAATGTTTTTCGTTACATCACGTTCCGCAGCGCGGGCGCAGCGGTGACAGCGTTGCTGCTCAGTCTCTGGCTGGGGCCGAAAGTCATCCGCTGGCTCAAACAGTTGAAGTTCGGTCAGGATTATTTGGATAAGGCGGAAGAGGGTGGAGACCTGAAATCCCGGCTTAGCAAAAAGGGGACGCCGACGATGGGTGGACTGATGATCGTGGTGGCGCTGGACATCTCGGCGTTGCTTTGGGCGCAGATGAATCCGCTTATCTTGCTCACGTTGCTTTCGGTCGTGGTGCTGGCGGGATTGGGTTTTTACGACGATTACGCGAAGATCGCCCTGCAGAACAGCAAAGGGGCGGCGGAGAATGTAAAACTAGTGGTGCAGTTCGGTCTGGCGATCTTCATCGCCGTCTATCTCTTCATGCTGCCGGAAACCAAACGATTGGTCACTGAAATCATGGTGCCTTTCTACAAGTATCCGATCATGAACCCGTTGACGGCGACCGCAGCGGTGGTGGGGGTCGTGCTCATCATTTTGACGATCGTGGGCAGTTCCAATGCGGTGAACCTGACGGATGGCCTGGACGGTTTGGCGATCGGCTGCACGACGATCGTTTCGGTGGTGTTCATCGTGCTGACGTATATCGCTGGCAACAGCAAGATATCGGCCTATCTGCAAGTACCGTACGTACCTGGAGCTGGCGAATTGACAATCTTTTGCGCGGCGATGTTCGGGGCTGGGCTGGGTTTTCTCTGGTTCAACTGCCATCCGGCGCAGGTGTTCATGGGCGATACCGGTTCGCTCGCTCTGGGCGGCGCTTTGGGGATCGTGGCGGTGCTGATCCATCAGCCGTTTGTGCTGGTGATCGCTGGCGGCGTATTCGTGGTGGAAGCGGCCTCAGTGATGATTCAGCGCGGCTGGTTCAAATACACGAAGCGCCGTTTCGGTGAGGGGCGGCGGGTATTCCTGATGGCACCGATACACCATCACTTCGAGCGCAAGGGCTGGTATGAATCGCAGGTGACCACGCGTTTTTACATTTTGTGCATCCTCTGCGCCGTGGTGGCGTTGAGTACGTTGAAGATCCGTTAGTGAGCGGCAAAACAGATGAATGATCTGGCAGACAAGTCAGTTTTAGTGATCGGCTTGGGCAAGAGCGGGCTGGCGGCGGCGCATTTCCTGCAGAAGGCGGGCGCGCGTGTCACAGCGGTGGACAGCTCGTCTTCAGAGTCTCTGGAGAAGCAGGCCGACCAGTTGCGGGCTATCGGCGTGGAAGTGCAACTGCGCGCGGAAATGGCGCCAGCGGGACGATTTGACCTGGGTGTGTTGAGTCCGGGGGTGCCACCGACTTTGCCTTTGGTGAAGCAAGTTCGGGAGAGCGGCCTGCATGTCATCAGCGAGATGGAGCTGGGCTACCAGCATTCCAAGTGCCTGAACATCGCCATCACGGGGACCAACGGCAAGACTACGACCACGGAACTGGTGGAGCGGGTGCTCTCCCAAAATCACAAGCGCACAGTGGCGGCGGGAAACATCGGCACCCCTTTGACGGCGGTGGCGGAACAGACCAAAGAGCTGGATTTGGTTACTTTGGAGGTCAGTTCCTTCCAATTGGAGGCCATCCAATACTTCCGCCCGAGCATCGCGGTGCTGATGAACATCACGCCCGACCACTTGGACCGGTATTCCGGCATGGAAGAGTATGCCCGGGCCAAGGCCCGCATCTTTGAGAACCAGCAGGTTTTTGATTGGGCGATCGTGCAAAGTGAGGCTTTAGCGCAGTTGCAGGCCATCGGGGTAAAAATCCCGTCCAAGATCATCACTTTCAGTGCGGTTGACCAGTCGGCAGACATCTTCCTCGACCGGGGCTTGATCATCAGCCAGTTGCCGAATTGGAACGGCCCGCTCCTGAACATGGAAGAGTGCCGCCTCATGGGGCCGCATAACGCGGAGAATATGATGGCCACTTTGGCCGTGGCCCGGGTATTGCGTCTTCCCTTGGAAGAGGTCCAAAAGTCACTGAAAAGCTACACGCCAGCCCCGCATCGCTGTGAGGTGGTAGCGGCCATCAAGGGAGTGCGGTATGTGAATGATTCCAAGGCCACGAATCCGGACGCTTTGGACAAAGCCCTCCAGACCATGCCTTCCGGAAAAACGAGCGAGAAGAATGTTTTTCTCATCGCCGGTGGCCGGGACAAAGGGTTCGAGTATCACTCGGTGGGACCCCAGCTTTCGAAGCGTGTGAAGCACGCTTTTCTGCTCGGCGAGACGCGGGAAAAACTTCGTGCGTCGTGGAGCCTGTTTACTCCTTGCACCTTAGCAGATTCACTGTTAGAAGCGGTGACAGAAGCTGCTAACCAAGCGGTTTCTGGCGATATTGTTCTGCTCTCACCGGCCTGCTCGAGCTTTGACATGTTTCAAAACTATCAGCACCGGGGTGACGTGTTTCGACAGTCGGTCGAGCAGGTGGAGCGCACAATGGCTGGTAGTAAGACAGTGCCCCGCCCAATTAGTGGTGGCGATGGCAATGAATGACCGAAAGCAGAACAACTGAAAAACAAATAAATTTTAACAATTTGGCGATAGTCCGGCAGAAATATTCGACTTTTCCGGCAATCGTCAGCCCGAACACAAAACTCAAACTGCCCAAATAGTATGTCAGCAAACAGCCCCAACCCATTGGTCCCGCAGGGATCCCTGCAACAACAAGCCGGCACGGCCAAATCCAAAGTCCGTGTGGCGGTATTCAGCATCATCGCCGTGCATGCCGTACTCTTTGTCGGCGTCCTGATGCAAGGTGGTTGCAAAAAAGACGAACCGAAGCCGGCGGAGATCGCGGAGCAACCCGTCGTGCCCCCAGATCCATTCTACAGCAATCCGGCCGACTTGGCGACCAATCCTGCCGCGACGGCAACGGCCCCAACCGGACCTGCCCCGGTGACCGACCAGTTCGGCGGTCCGATTCCGACGGTGCCAGCGACTACGACAGCCCCGACCGGCACATTGCCGCCTGCAGGCGCGGCTCCGACCGTGGACATGGGCCTGCCGCCGGTCGGTGGTGCACCGGCACCATCGTTTGCTGAACCGGCACCTGCCGTTCAGCAGTACACCATCGCCAAGGGTGACAATTTCTACACCATCGCGAAGAAGCTCAAGACCACGACCAAGAAAATCATCGAGGCGAATCCGAATGTGGATCCGGCCAAGCTGCAGATCGGCCAGAAGATCAGTGTGCCGGTTTCCAGCACCGTTCCGGCTCCGGCTGAGTTTGCATCTGCGTCCCCGACCGCTTCTGGTGCTTCTGGTGCCACCACCATCATCAACCATGATGTGAAAGCGGGGGATTCGCTCTATGGCATTGCCAAGAAGTACGGCACGTCGGTCAAAGCCATCCAGTCGGCCAACGGCATGAAAACGACCCGCATCAATGTGGGCCAGAAGCTTAAGGTGCCAGCCAAGGCGACGGCGACCGCTCCGGCTCCTGAGCCGGTCATCACGGCCCCGGCCTCTGTGGCCCCGGCTCCTATCCCAGTCATCCCGGGCACGAACCAATAAGCGGCTTAAACCATCATGAAATCCGCCATCTCCATCCTGATCTTCTGCGTGGGCGCCTTGCTCTCGCTGGGGATGGTGATGCTGTACAGTTCCAGCACGGTGCAGGTGGGTTCGCGCTATCTGATGATGCAACTGGTCTGGTGCGGGGCAGGCCTGATCGGTTGCGTGGCGATGGCGTCGTTCAACTACCAGAATCTGCGGAAGTACACCTGGTGGATCTATGGGTTCGCGGCCTTGTTGCTTGTCCTGGTGCTAATACCGGGCATCGGTCTGAAAATCAATGGCGCGCGGCGCTGGTTTGATCTTGGCGTCGCGCGTCTGCAGCCCTCTGAGCTGGGCAAGATCGCCCTGATCTTCATGCTCGCCTGGTATGGCGAGCGGTTTCAGCGGCAAATGCCCAGTTTCAAGCAAGGGCTGGTCATCCCGGGACTTTTTGCCGGAGGGTTGATCGCGCTGATCTTTGTGGAACCGGATCGCGGGACCGCCATTTTGCTTGCGGCAATCACTTGTGTGATGTTGTTAGTGGCCGGAGTGCGGATGCGTTATTTCGTGCCGCCAGTTCTGGCGGCTATCACCGTGTTGGGTTTTTCCATCTGGCATGACCCGATGCGCATGAAACGGGTCTTCAGCTGGCTTTATCTGGAGGAGAACAAAGAGGGCGTGGGGTATCAGGCCTGGCAGGCGATGATCGCCTTGGGCTCGGGAGGCTGGAGTGGACTCGGCTTGGGCAATGGCCGGCAGAAGCTGGGCTTTGTGCCGGAGCACCATACCGATTTTATCTTCTCCATCATCGGGGAGGAGTTGGGATTGATCGCCACGATCGGCGTGGTCCTGGGGTTTGTCGGGATCGTGGCCAGCGGTGTCTATATCGCGAGCAAGGCGAAGGACGCTTTTGGCCGCCTGTTGGCGACGGGTATCACGTTTTTGATTGGGTTGCAGGCGTTCATCAACATCGGAGTGGTCACGAGCGCGCTGCCTAACAAGGGGATTTCCTTGCCGTTCATCAGCTACGGCGGTTCCAATCTGCTGGTCATGCTGACGGCGGTAGGCTTGTTGCTGAGCGTGGCCCGGCTGGCGCCGTCACCGGTCGAAGTAGAAGTCAAGAAGAAGGCGGGGATGCCTGACGGGGCGCTGGGCACACCGCAAACAACCTGATGGAAGCCAAAACGCCAACGCCCTCCCTCGTGATCGCCTGTGGCGGTACGGGGGGGCATCTCTTTCCCGGTCTGGCAGTGGCCGAGGAACTGTTGCTGCGTCGTTGCCAGGTGACTTTGATGGTGTCGCCGAAGGATGTGGACCAGCAGGCGGTTAAGGCGGTGCGCGGCATGGAAGTCGTCACGCTTCCAGCCATCGGTTTGCAACGCGGGAAATACTTGCAGTTCTTTTGGAAATTCTGGCAGTCACGGCAGTTGTGCATGGCGCGGTTCCGTCAGCAGACGCCCCATGCGGTGCTGGCGATGGGCGGGTTTACGAGCGTGGCGCCGATCTTGGCGGGCAAGAGTTTCAAGGCGAAGACTTTCCTGCACGATTCAAACACGATTCCGGGCCGCGCAAACCGCTGGCTGGCGCCGAAGGTTGACCAGTCGTTCACGTGGTTTCCGCAGACGGAAGCGCATTTGAAATCACCGAAGGTGACGAGCGTGGGCATGCCGGTGCGGAACCAGTTCGAGCCGTTGGACCCGGCAGGTTGCAAGACCGCGTTGGGTTTCAATGCGCAGAAGCCGTTGTTGCTCGTCATGGGTGGCAGCCAGGGCGCACGCGGGGTGAATGAGCTGGTGATGCGGACGTTGCCGAACCTGGCGTTGATGTCACCAGATCTGCAATACCTGCACCTGACGGGCACGGAAGACTTTGCACGGGTGAAGGCGGCCTACGCAGCGCAGAAGGTGAAGGCGGTGGTGTATCCCTTCTTCCGCGAGATGGAGATGGCGATGGGCGCAGCTTCGGTGGCGATCAGCCGGGCCGGGGCTTCCTCGCTGGCGGAGATTGCAGCGATGCGGCTGCCTTCGGTATTGGTGCCGTTTCCACAGGCGGCGGATAACCACCAGTATCACAATGCGCGGGCGTTTGTGGACAGCAACGCGGCGCGGTTGATGGAACAGAAGGACGGCAATCCGGAGGCGTTGAAGCTGGTGTTACTAGAGCTGATCGGCAACCGGTCCACACGTGAAGCGATCGGGTTCGCGTTGGCCAAATGGCACACGCCGCAGGCGGCGGCGAACATGGCCGAGACAATTTTGCAATCGATACGGCTGGGGCGTGGCGGCGCACTCAGCAACGGTGCTGGCGTCGGGGCGACGGCAGCAGCGGATGCGGTGGCGGGACGTTAATTTTTAAACCGGCGGAAAAACTGACGAGGCGTCAGTGGTGAGCAAGGCAAGAGGCGTGAAGCGTTTGACAACCAGTGAAGTGGCGGCATTGCTGGCAGGGGCACCAGCGGGTGCGACGGTCCATCTCGTGGGCGCCGGCGGGTGCGGTATGAGCGGACTCGGACATCTGCTGTTGGACCTCGGCTTCGACGTCTCCGGTTCCGATTTGGCAGACGGCGAGGAGGTGCGGCAATTGCGCGGTCGCGGTGCGCGCATCTACGAGGGACACGCTGGGCGGATTGTGGAAGAGCATCGTCCGGTGCTGGCGGTCTATACCTCGGCAGTGAGGCTGGACAATCCCGAGTTGGTGGCAGCCGAGCGTTTGGAGATTCCCATTGTACGTCGGGCGGTTTTGCTGGCGGCATTGTTACATCAGCAGCGTGGTATCTGTGTAGCTGGCATGCATGGGAAGACCACGACGGCTTCGTTGCTTTCCTTCGCGCTCAAGCAATTGAACGCGCAGCCGAGTTACGCGGTCGGGGCTTTGGTGCCGCAGTTGGGACGGCACGCAACGTTTTCTTTGAACGGGCTGGCGGTGAGTTCGGCCAACGGCGCACGCAATGGTTTTGCGGTGGAAGACCGGGAGCAGGCGCCGTATTTCGTCATCGAGGCGGACGAGAGCGACGGTACGTTGCGCGAGTTTCATCCGGAACATGCCATCATCCTGAACGTGGATGAGGAGCATCTGGATTACTTCGCGAACTTGGATGCGATCTGTGAGGAGTTCAACCGGTTCGCCGGGCAGACGCACGGGTTTGTGGCTTATTGCGCGGATGATCCGCGGCTGGTGTCGATGTTCGCGCAACGGCCAAACAGCGTTTCATTCGGTTTCAATCCGCTGGCAACGTACCGCATCGAACCGCGCCAGGCGACGGGCACTTACAGCAATGCGTTTGAATTGTGGCGCGGCGAAGAGCGGGTCGGGCAGTTCAACTTGTCGTTGGTGGGTGAGAAGAATGTTTCCAATGCAGCGGGTGTGGCGGTTTTGCTGCATACACTGGGTTACGCGCCGACAGAGATTGCGGGGGCGCTGGCACCATTCAAAGGGGCGGCCCGGCGGCAACAGGAGCTTTATCGGGATGAAGTGGTGCGGGTGTTCGATGATTACGGGCATCACCCGGAAGAGATTGAGACGACATTGCGGGCGTTGAAGGGATCGGTGCCGGGGCGCTTACTGGTGGCATTCCAGCCGCATCGTTACACGCGTACGCAACATCTGCTGGGCAAATTTGCGACGGCGTTCAAGCTGGCTGACCGGTTGTGGATCAACGAGATTTACGCGGCGAGCGAGCCGCCGATCCCGGGCGTGGACGGGAAACTGCTGGCGGACACGGTGCGGCAGACGGGGCAAGTGGTGGAGTTCGCGCCGACGCTGGGCGACCTGAAAAGGCAGATCAAAGCTGTGCTTCGCCCGGGTGACTTGGTTCTATTTTTAGGTGCAGGAGACATCACGAAGGCGGCCCATGAGTTCGCCGCGGAATTGAAGCAGGGTATGAGCGGGTTCGATCTGAAAGCGCTGGATGAACTGGCGGGGAAACTCCCGCTGGAGACATTGTGCCGTCGCGATGAACCGCTGGCGAAGCGCACGACGTTGCGCGTGGGTGGCAAGGCGGACTTGTTCGTAGAGCCGAAGAATGAGGCAGAACTGACGGAGATCGTGCGGTTTTGCGTGGCGCGCAAGGTGCCTTACTTCCTGCTGGGACGCGGCTCGAATCTGTTGATCCGGGATGGGGGCATCCGTGGAGTAGTGATTTCTTTGGCGCATGAGCATTTCAGTCGAATTGAGATCGAGGGATTGCGTCTGACTTGCGGTGCGGGTGCACGGTTGAAGAACGTGGCACAGGAAGCGAAGCGTCGCGGCATCGCGGGCATGGAGTTCATGGAAGGAATTCCGGGCAATATCGGTGGCGGTTTGCGGATGAATGCGGGCGCGATGCAGTCCGAGATGTTTGCGGTGGTGGAGTCGGTGCGCTTCATGGATCGCGCGGGCAACATCCATGAGCGTCCGGCCAGTGAAGTGCCGGTGGAGTACCGGCATTGTGCGTTGTTCGATGAGAATATCGCATTAGGCGTGGTTTTGTGCGGGAAAGCGGATGAACCGGCGGCGATTGATGCGCGGATGCAGGCTTACAGCCAGAAGCGCTGGGCCTCGCAACCGGCCAAGCCGAGCGCGGGTTGCATCTTCAAGAATCCGGCGGTGATCCCGGCGGGCAAGCTGGTTGATGAACTGGGGCTGAAGGGCACGCGGGTGGGCGGGGCGGTGGTGTCCGATGAGCATGGAAATTTTATCGTGAATGACGGCACGGCGACGGCGAAGGACGTGCTGGCGTTGATCGAGATCATCAAACAAAAAGTGCGGCAAGCACGGGGCATCGAGATGCGCACGGAAGTGCAGATCATCGGGGAAGATTAAATAATGAGCGAGAAGTTGCATATCACGGTGATGTTGGGCGGGCCTTCCGCCGAGCGTGAGGTGTCGTTGCGCACGGGCGCAGCGGTGGCGCAGTCGTTGCGCGGGCTGGGGCATCAGGTGGATGAACTGGACCCGAAGAAGCCCGGTTGGAAGCTGCCAGCGGGAACGGAAGTGGTCTTTTTGGCGTTACACGGTACTTATGGCGAGGACGGCACGGTGCAGGCGGAGCTGGAGAAGCTTGGGGTGCCTTACACCGGGTGCGGTGTGGAAGCGAGCCGGCTGGCTTTCGACAAGGTGCTGACGAAGCAGCGCTGCCTGGACACGGGCGTGCCGACGGCACCGTTCGCAGTGTTCATGGCACCGAATGAGCCGATGCCCTCGCACCTGCAACCGCCGCTGGTCATCAAACCGGTGCGGCAGGGTTCCAGTGTGGGCTTGCAGTTCGTGGACACGAAAGAGCAGTGGCCAAAGGCGTTGCGCGAAGCGCTGGCGCATGACACGGAGGTGCTGGCGGAAGAACGTATCATGGGCCGGGAGACGACGGTGGGCATTTTGGGCGGCGAGGTGCTGCCGGTGGTGGAAGTGCGGCCCAAGGAAGGCAGCTACGATTACACGAACAAGTATACGGCAGGCCGGACGGAGTATCTGTGTCCGGCACCGTTCGATGAGGCGACAACGCAACGCATCCAAGCCGCGGCGCTGGGGGCGTTCAATGCCATCGGCGGACGGGATTACGCGCGGGTGGATGTGATGGTGCGGGAGAATGGTGACCCAGTGCTGCTGGAAGTGAACACGCTGCCCGGCATGACGGAGACGAGCCTGCTGCCCAAGGCGGCGGCGGCGGCAGGAATGACTTATTCAGACCTGTGCCAGCGGATGGTGGAGCTGGCCCTGGTGCGCAAACAGAACTGAGGAAAAGAAGATGATGTTTTTTGGCAAACAGACGAAGAACCGGCGGATGAAGCGCGACAACGTGCTGGAGGTGAAGCTGCGCTCCGACCAGGTGCGCAAGGAGCGCCTGAAGCTCGCCAGCGGGGTGATCATCGTCTGCCTGACGCTGGGTTTTTTAACGGCGGTCATCGTCGGAGGGGGCAAGTGGTGCATGGACCGGCTGGTGTATGAGAACACGGCGTTCGCGATCAAGACGGTGGATGTGAAGACGGACGGGGTGTTGTCACCTGATGTGCTCCGGCGCTGGTCGCAGGTGAAGACGAATCAGAATCTGCTGGCCTTGAACTTGAAGGGAGTGAAGGAGTATCTGGAGCTGGCCCCGATGATCCAGCATGTCTCGGTGGAGCGGGTACTGCCTTCCACCTTGCGCATCCGTGTCACGGAGCGAGTGCCGGTGGCGCAAGTCTATACCTTGCGGCGGCCGGTGAACACGCAGCGGTATGAGCCGTTCATCTATCATCTGGATGCCAATGGCTACGTGATGCTGCCGGTGGATAACAGCCTGCGTTCGGAGCCGGCTCCGGCCGGCGAGTGGTTTCCGACGATCACGGGCATCCCGGCCAGCGAACTGCGGCCCGGCAAACCGTTGGAAATCCCCCAGGTCAAGGAAGCGCTCAAGCTGGTGGTGGCGTTCGACAATTCGCCGATGTTCGGTCTGGTGGACTTGAAGCAGGTGGATGTGGCCGAGCCGGAGGTGCTGAAAGTCGCCACGGCGCAGGGCAACGAGGTGATCTTCCGGCTGCATGATTTTGATGGACAGTATAACCGTTGGCGCATGGCGCATGACTACACCCAACGGGTGCGTCAACGCATGGGCGTGCTGGACCTGTCCGTCTCGAACAATGTTCCGATCCTCTGGGCGCAGCAGTCTGACGCACCGATTCCGGCGCCCAAGGCGAAAACCACCCGAACCCGCAAAAAGAATGTTTGATTCCGCCAATATCATAGTCGGCCTCGAGATCGGCACCTCCAAGGTGTGTGCTGCCGTCGGCGAGTTGAACGAACAAGGCGCGTTGAGCGTCATCGGCATCGGCCAGGCGAAATCGCGCGGTGTGCGCAAGGGCGAAATCACCGATGCGGCCGCCGCCGAGGAAGACATCCGCAATGCCATCGT
This sequence comes from Verrucomicrobiota bacterium, assembly GCA_023431185.1. Lineage (GTDB taxonomy): Bacteria > Verrucomicrobiota > Verrucomicrobiia > Limisphaerales > JAEYXS01 > JAEYXS01. The sequence goes on along the minus strand of JAEYXS010000054.1, from coordinate 7,363 downwards.
GGAGGCCGAGCAGATGGCTGATGTGGAGATCCGCAGTGTGTACCTGGGGGTGACGGGCAGCCATATCCGCGGCTTCAACAATCATGGCGTGCATCCGGTGGTGTCGGCCGACCGGGAGATCAACGAGGATGATGTGCAAGATGTGGTGCGCAATGCGAAGGCGGTGAATCTGCCGGCGGAGAATTACGTGGTGCACGCCATCCGGCAGCATTTCACGATCGACGGGCAGAGCGGCATCCAGAATCCGGTGGGGATGCTGGGGGCGCGCGTGGAGATCGATGTGCATGTGGTGCACGGCAATCTGAACCGCATCCGCAACTCCATCCGCACGGTGAAGGGTTTGCAGTTGGAGGTGGAAGAGGTGGTTTTCGGCGGGCTGGCTTCCTCGCTCGCGGTGTTGAACAACACGCAGAAGGAGCTGGGCGCGCTGGTCATCGATTTCGGCGCGGGCACCACGGAGTACGTGGTCTATAACAACGGGGTGGTGAAGCATACGGGCGTGCTGGCCGTGGGGGGCGATCATATCTCGAACGATTTGGCCTACGGCCTGAAGCTGCCTTTGGGGCGGGCGGAGCAGTTGAAGATCGAGCACGGCGGGGCCTTGATGGAGGACGCGCTGCGCGGTAAATCCATCGCCCTGACGAATGAGGTCGGGCTGCCGGCGCGCAATGTGAATTGTGATCATCTGCGGCGGATCATGTCGTTGCGCATCGAGGAGACGCTGCAGCTCATCGACCAGGACCTGGCGCGGCAGGGTTTGCATGAATATCTGCGGGCGGGGGTGATCATCTGTGGCGGGGGGGCGCGCATCCCCGGCATGCAGGAGCTGGCGGAGCGGGTGTTCCAGATGCCGGTGATGCTGGGGCAGGCGTGCTCGATCAGCGGGTTGAGCGATGCGCTGAAGCAGGCGGAGTTCGCCACGACCATCGGGCTGGTGAAATTTGGTTCGTTGCAGCAAAAGAGCAAGGCCGGGAAGGGCGGCCTGCTGACGGGGATCAAAGAGACGATCGGGTCATTGATACCGGGACGGCGGGGCTAACCTTTAACCGAAACGCACATGAGCATTTTACCATCAGAGGCAGGCGGGCTGGCGAACAAGGCGTTGTCCATCCGGGTGTTCGGCGTGGGCGGCGCGGGCGGCAATGCGCTGACGCGGTTGCTGCTGAATCCGCCGGGTGATGCGCCGTTGACGGTGCTGAACACGGATTCACAAGCGCTGGCGGCGTGTCCGGTGCCGGACAAGCATTCGCTGGGAGCGCTGGACATGCGCGGCTTGGGCGCGGGTGGCGATCCGGCCATGGGCCAGGCGGCAGCGGAAGCGGATGAGCAGCGGCTCAAGGAAATGTGCGCGGGGGCGGACCTAGTGTTCATCGTCGCCGGGTTGGGTGGCGGCACGGGCACGGGGGCGAGTCCGGTGCTGGCGCGCATCGCGCGGGAGGCGGGCGCTTTGGTGCTGGCGGTGGTGACGTTGCCATTCGATTGCGAAGGCAGCCGTCGGCGCAAGCAGGCCTTGCTGGGTTTGGAACACTTGAAGGCGGAGGCGGATGGCGTCATCTGTCTGCCGAACCAGAAGGTGTTCAAGCTGATCGATGAGAACACGAGCCTCGTGGACACGTTTGAGTTCACGAACGAGCTGATCGCGGATGGCGTGCGGGGCATCTGGCGGCTGGTGACGCAGACGGGGTTGATCAACATCGATTTCGCCGACTTGCGTTCGGCATTGAAGGGGCGGCATGCGGAGAGTTTCTTTGCCACGGCCGAGGCGACGGGGCCGCAGCGGGCGAAGGAGATCGTGGACAAGATCCTGGCGAGTCCGCTGTTGGAAGGCGGCGAGATGCTGACGGGCGCGCAATCCGTGCTGGTGAGCATCATGGGCGGTTCCGATCTTTCGATGGCGGAAGTGAACCGCATCATGGAGCAGGTGAACCGGCATGCGGAAGGGGCGCACCTCATCCTCGGTGCGGCGATTGATGCACATTACAACCAGCGGTTGAGCGTGACCCTGGTGGCCTCGCGCTTCCAGGTGGATGCGCCCGCGACGCCGGACACGATTGAGACGCGGCGGAGTGTGGCGGCGGATGCGCCGGAGATGGAGACGCATTTCCTGAAACGTCAGGAAACGGTGCAGCACACGCAGCGTTTTGTGGCACCGCCACCGGAGCTGTCCGCGCAGAAGACGCAGGAACTGATGCAAGCGCGTGGGATGACGGGGGGCGGACGACGGCGCAAGAACGCGAATGCGTTCCAGCAGCAGTTGCCGCTGGAAGTGGTATCCAAGGGACGCTTCGAGAAGAGCGAGCCGACGATCCATAAGGGCGAAGACTTGGATGTGCCGACGTATATCCGGCGGGGGATTTTGTTGAACTGAGGTTTTCAACCGCAGCCCCGACATCGGATGCCGGGGTGAAATGGACGCAGATCAGCGCAGATTGAGGCAAACGGGCGGAAGCGAAGTGAGGCCGAATTTGCTCAGGGGCGTCGCCTTCCCCCTCATCCCGGCCTTCTCCCCAAGGGAGAAGGGGTAACATTTCCAGCATCTTGGACTCTTTGGTGAATCTTGTGCCAGTGTCCCGCGTGTTGTGCGCGTTGGTGGCTTATTTTGTTGGTATGCGTTCCACGGCGAAGACCATGTCGTCGTTTTCGGGATAGCTTTTTTCGGCGCGGGTCAGGCCGCCGTCATCTTTGCCGTTTTCGCCGGTGCTGTAGATGCGGAAACCTTTTTCGGTGATGCGGTAGAGGAGCGGTTGTTCGTTGAAGGAGTCCATGGGGGCTTTCGCGAGGTAGTGCGGAATGAGTTCGCCCAAGGTTGAGGGGAGGCGGTGGTTTTCCAGACGGAAGCGTTCGACGGCGAGGGCGGTTTGGGCATTGCGCAAAGTAGCGAGCATGCCAGCCTGCTTCGGAAAGACGCGCACCAAGGGGTAGGACATGGCGGTGGTGTTGATCATGTCGAAGGAGGGCTTGCCCCAAGCATACAGCCGGTTCTCCAGTTTCTTGCCATTGAGGAGGGCGGTGGCCGGGGGCTCCTGGGCGAGGGCGAGAAGTTCTTCGCAGAGGTGGAGAAAGTTCAGGAGGTCGGCTTCCTTGTGGCCGCTTTGCTCGTAGATACGCCAGCCGTGAGCCCGAACAAAAGACGGCCAATAATCAAACGGGGTGGCGACAAAGGCATGTGAATTGGCATGCCGGGCCACCACCGGTTCGTGCCAGGTGGCAATGGCTTGGGCGCGGAGGCCGTGCAAGATGCGGGGCAGGTCCAGACGGTCTTCCATGGGGGCAATGAGTTCCTGCAACCGTTCCAGTTCGGCGGCAGTGAAAACGGTACGCTGAAGCAGTTGCTCCAGTCCGGTGAGGCTGATGCCCAAGCACGCATATTGGACCAGGTAAGAGGCCAAGAGCGGTTCGCCATCCAGGGAGCGGGTGACAAACAGGGAGGCTTCCACGGAGCGCAATGCATCGGCTTTGCTCCCGGAAGCCAGATGGTGGAGGGATTCGAGGCGGAGCAGTTGCACCAGCTTCTTCATCTCGCCCCAATGTTCGGTGGGGAGCGGGGAGTGTTTGGCCAGATCCAGGGGGTAACGAAACTGGGTCCGGGTGGTGGCGTCGTAGATGAGTTTTAGCGCGGTCTGGTTGCTGCGGATCAGGTCGCTCAGGGCGGCTTGGACGGCAGGGGTGATGGGGTTGGTGGCGTAGAGGACGCTGTTGGAGGAGATGCCGATCAAGGGATCATAGTAGGGCCAGTTGACGATGTGGCGGCTGACCTGATCGAGGATGAGGGCGGCGTTGTCTGCATCGGGAACGGCGGGATAGAAGGCGTTCAGTTCGGCCAAGGAGACGGGCAGGCCTTGGGCACGGATGGCAGCGAGTTTGGCGTCAATCTTGCGCTGGGTGAGGTGGCGTTGGAGCTGGTTCAGGCCGAGGAAGAGAGTGATGAGGAGAGCGATGCCGCCCAGACCGAAGAGGAGGGTGCGACGGCGCGGGGAGCGGGAGGGTGATGGCCGGGTTGTTGAACTCATTTGCTCCGGGGTTTATTTGTTCGCTCAACCTTAAAGACGAGGTCGCTGGTCAGGGGCTTTTTGCGTTCCGTGTAGTCTTTGCCGCCGTCGTTCAGGCCATCTTCGTCGACGCTATAGATACGATAGCCTTCGGCGGTTCGTCGATACAACACACCAGAAGCTGAAAATGGGTCATCCGGGATCTTTTCCAGATAGGCGGGCACCATGTCGTTCATTTGGTTGGGCAGCTTGCCGTGGTGGTTCCAATATTCTTCGACGGCAACGGCGACATGGGCGAGGCGGCAGTGCGCCTGAGAGGATAGAGTGGTCCGGATGAGGAATGGCAGAATGCCAGCGGTGTTGCTGGTGCGGGTCTGGCTCCATGCGGGTTTGGCGTCCTCCGGATAAGTTGTTTTGGTGTCATTGGCGAAGCGCAACATGGCGGCGGAGGATGTTTCGGCGCTTTCGATGGCGGAGGAGAGCAGTTCCAAGTAGTGAAAGCGGTCAGAGAGTTCGTGGCCGCCATACTTATAGATCAAGGGACCGAGGGCGTGGAGATTGGTAGGCCAATTATCGAAGGGGGTTTTATAATAAATACCACTGGCAATGTCTTTCTGAGTCTCTCTCTCGAGAAAGTAGATGCGTTCACCAGCCAGTGCCCGGGGAAGGCTGGTTTCCTGATCCAGCTTGAGGAGGAGTGGCGAGAGCCGGGAGAGTGAATTGGTGGAGGGTGAATCTGCACTGAACTGTTTGGCCAGACTTCGTAAGGCTGAATCAAGGATGCCATGGCGGATCATCAGGGCCATCAGGCTGGGATCGGCAGACAGAGTGTCGGCCAGTTGCAGTTGAGTGATGAGTGAGTCCAAGGCGGCCTCGGATTGACCTTCTGCCTGAAAATGAAAAGTTTCCCAACGAAGGAGTTGGTTTAGCTCTCGCGCGGCAGCTCTGGCGTTATTAACTGCGGGCAGATGGTAGGTAACATAGTCAACGGGATAGCGACAATGGGGTTTGGCGAGGCCGGTGCGGAGGAGGGTCAGCGCGGTCTGGTTGCTGTGGATGATGCTGGCGAGGGCAGTCCGCGCGGGGACGGACAGGGGCAGCGTGGCTTCATGCAAATTGTTGGAATAGTTGATGTCCATCCATTGGCCGCCGTGGGTCCAGTAATCGGTGATGTGACGGCTGGCGGCGATGATCTCAATGGCGGCGTTTTCCGGGTCGGGCGGAGTGACGTACCAGGCATCCAGTTCGGCGAGGGTGACGGGGTAGCCTTGGGCGCGGATGGCGGCGAGGTGGGCGGTGATCTGTTTTTGAAGGCGGTGATTTTGCCACCGGCGGTAACCAAGCAGCAGGGTGATGAAGAGAAGGATGGCAGCCAGGCCGAGGAGAAGAGTGCGATGACGGCGGAACCAAGGCCGGCTATGGGCATCAGAAGTCATGGGGTGGCCCGTTCCACGGTAAAGATGAGGTCGAAATCGTCTTTGATGTAGTTTTTGGGGCGGAGTTTGCCGCCTTGGTCGATCATGTCAGGGCCGATGCTCCAGAGGAGGAAACCGGTTTCAGTGCGGCGGTAGCGGAGGGGTTTGGCATCGAAGGGGTCGAGCGGAATCTCGGATATCGCGGCGAGGGAGTCAGGCAGTTGGTTGGTGTGGGTGGATTGCCAGAGTTGCAATTGGAGGGCTGCGTGGGCGAGGCGGAGGCGGGCCAGGCATTCAATCTTTTTGTCGCTGGCTTTCGTCAAAGCCGGGAGAAGCATGCTGGTGAACATGATCCGCCAACGGTGTTCCGTGAGTTGTTTTTCCAGGTCGTGTTCCACTTTTTTGAAAGCAGCGTTCATTTCTTCCGGAGGTTTCTGACTGGCCTGGATCGAAGCCTCCATGAATTGCAGATAGGCCTGGTGGTCCTGGTGCTGAAGTCCGGAGGCTTTATAGAGGGAGGCCATGAATGCTTCTGCCGGACTGGGTGGTGCGCCACTACTGGCAACGCTAAGCATCTGCGAAGGATCAGCGAAAATTCCCAGGCCACTGCAGCGTTCTCCAGCGAGGGCGCGGGTGAGGTTGAGCGAGTTCTCTGCGCGATGGAGTTCCGCCAGAAGCGGCGGCAGAAGTCCTGGGGGCAGGGTGATGCGGTGCAGGAGGTTTTCCAAGGAACGGACTGTCTCGGTGTAGGTGGCGATCTGGACGAGACAGGAGATGAAGATGGGCTCATTCGACAGGGAATGGCCGAGGCGTAGGCCGCTGATGAGGGAAGCCACCGCTGGTTGGGCCCGATCGTTCACGGCGTGATGCAGGGCTTCGGCGGAAAGCAGTTTGCCGGCGTCACGGATCTGGCTGAGGTGGGGCAGGAGGGCGTTGAAGCCCGCACTGAGGTTCACGGGATAGCGGGCGCCGGTGAGCTTGGCACCGTCGTGCAGGAGTTGCAGGGCGGCTTGATTGGAGGTGGTGAGGCTGGCGAGCTCAATCCGCGCCTGCGGCGGGATGGGGTTGGTCCGTTGGAATATGTTGCTGCTGGACTGGCTGTCGAACCAAGGGTTGTTGAGGGGCAGCGGCACCATTTGCTGGAAGGCCTGAAGGTAAAGGGTGGCGGCGTTTTGACCGGCGGGCGGTTCGGCATACCAGGCATCTATTTCCGCAGATGAAGCGGGGAAGCCTTGGGCGCGGATGGCGGCGAGTTTTTCGGCCATCGCGCGTTCGGTCTGGCGTTGCTGGAAATGGTGCCAGAGGAGGAGCAGGGCGAGGAGGAGGACGGCGGCGAGGCTGAGGATGAGGGCACGCGGGTATTTGCGAGCACCTGGGACCGGGGAAGCTGGCGTGGGCGTACTCATGGCGATGAGGGAGGATAAGCGGAGAGTGCCGGGGTTGACGATTACAAGATGCGGGAAATCTTTGAATGGGAGGGTGGGGAACCGCAGAATACTCAGAATACACGGAAAAGGGGGGAGTTTGGTTTTTTTTGGTGGGGGACGAGAGGTGAAATGCGAGTTACGTGAGTGGTGATTTTTGGAAGTTCTTGTGCGGAAGGCGGTTCGGTTTCGGGTGAAAATTTTAGCGAAAAGTGGTGGCGGAATGGTGATTTTTTGATATATTTTTCAGTGCTGGCAGCTCGCTGCTGGTAAAGGACGGGGTAAGGCTCGGTCTCAGGTATCTGGTCTGAAGATTCAGGTCAGGAAAGGGAAAGGGCGAACAATCCCAGGTCATTAAGCATAGCGATGCGTGTGCATGGTTATGTCCTGCGTTGGCGGGGAGGTGATGAGTCCTTATGGAGCCAGCCGAAGGCCGAGGGTCGGCTTCCCTATATGGGAAGGGATTCGTGGGTTTCGGCGGTGGTGGGGTGTGGGTTTCACGGTGCCTTGGCGAAAAAGGTCAGGGCGGCGGGGC
>JAEYXS010000105.1 GCA_023431185.1 Verrucomicrobiota bacterium | reverse complement strand
CCGCGCCCGCAAAAAAAACGGGCCCCCAGCCCCCCCCCGCCCCACTGCCAAATTCATGGGTAGCAGACGAACTAAACCTTCGGTTCCCAGCCCGGGCGATATTCGCGGCCCCAGAGTTTCTCGGTGCCTTGGGCGTTGGTGATCTTTTTCCCATCGAACTGGACGACCTTGCCACTACGGTAGGCGATGTTCGCCAGGTGGCAGAGCATCGAGCTCTTCTGCGCCTCCTCAATCTCCGAGTTCAGGCGTTCGCCGAGACGGATGGAGTTGATGAAGTTCGTGAAGTGCGGGACATCGCTGGCCTTGCCAGGATTCTTGAAGGTCTCTTTGCCCTTGTTGTCAAAGATCGTGTAACCCGCACTGCTCATGGACATCATGCCGCCCTCGCCGTAAAAGGCGCAGAAGGGGATCTCCTCGGGCTTGCGCAGGTGGCAGCTCGAGATTTCCAGCGTGGCCGCACAATGGCCGAAGTCATAAACCGCCACGCCGGTGTCAGGTGTCTCCTGATCGTCATCGAAATGATAGCGGCCGCCGTTGAAGACCACGCTCTTCGGGTGATCCACGCCGAGGCCCCAGCGCACGATGTCCAGCATGTGCGGACCATTATTCGCCATCTCGCCACCGCCGTAGTGCCAGACCCAATGCCAGTTATACGGCACCAGATTTTCCTGATACGGCCGTTCCGGCGTGGGGCCCTGCCAGAGTTCGTAGTTCAAGCCCTTGGGCGGGGCTGAAGGGGTACCCTTCTTGATGCTCAAGCGGCCATTCGTGTAATAGGAGCGCGAATTGTAGATCTTGCCGATGGCCCCTTCGCGCAGCTTGGCGATGGCCTCGATCATGGCGGGATAACTGCGGCGCTGATTGCCCATCTGCACGTTGCGGTTGTATTTGCGCGCGGCGGCCACGATGAGCTGGGCTTCGTAGGCATTATGGCTGCCAGGTTTCTCCACATACACGTGCTTGCCAGCTTTGCAGCCTAGAATGGCGGCGGGCGTGTGCCAGAAATTCGGCGCGGCCACGGACAACGCATCAATCTCCGGGTCATCCAGGATCTGACGGAAATCCGTCACGGCCTTCGGCTTCACAGACTGGACTTTTTCCAAGTCAGCGGCGGCTTTCGCGAGGCGGGTCTCATCCACATCGCAGACATAGGCGACCTCCACGTTCGGCACGCCGAGGTAACCGGCGATGTGCGCGCGGCCACGGCCCAAGCCCATGACACCCACGCGGACGCGGGCGTTGGCGCCCTTGGCCTGGCCCAAGAGGAGATTCGGCATGGCCACGGCAGCAACGGCTCCGAGGGCGGCGGTCTGTTTCACAAAATGGCGGCGAGTGGTGGGTGAGGAGGACATAAAGCGTTTATGTTAGGCTAAGTGCTGTCACGTGATATGTACAATTTAGAGACCGCTGACGGGTTCCAACAAGGGAAAATTCAAGGCCATTTGGACGAGGGCGCATAAGTCTCCCTCAGCCGAAAAGCCGAGGTGCGCAACGGTTCCCCTTCAGATAGATTGAAGACCAGTGGCCGTAGAATAGTCTGATTAGCTGAGTTCCTGAGCAGCATGGTGGCCAAAACGCGGTCAAGGTCTTGACCGTGGTGTTTTGCACTTGCCTGTCAGCCGGTTTTTGAAAGTAAATCGCATACCCATGAAAGCCCGCATCCTCCTCGCGCTCACCGCGCTCATCTCCTGCTGTTTCACCGCTGCTGCCGCCGACCTGCGCATCGGCATCATCGGCACGGACACCTCGCACGTGCCGGCCTTCACCAAGATCTTGAACGATCCCAAAGCCAAGGACTATGTGCCCGGCGCCAAGGTCGTCGCCGCCTTCAAAGGCGGCAGCCCGGACATCACCAATAGCTGGTCCCGCGTGGACAAGTATGCGGATGAGATCGCCCAGAACTACGGCGTGAAGATCTATGACAGCATCGAGGAGATGTGCAAGAACGTGGATGCCGTGCTGCTGGAGAGCGTGGATGGCCGTCCACATCTCGCCCAGGCCACGCCGGTCATCCTCGCGGGCAAACCTCTCTTCATCGACAAGCCGATGGCGGCTTCCTTGAAGGACGGTCTCGCCATCTTCGACCTCGCCAAGAAACACAAAGTGCCGGTGTTCAGCTCGTCCTCGTTGCGCTTCGGCAAGGAGACCATCGCGGTGCGCAATGGCAGCATCGGCAAGGTGCAGAGCGCGGAGACCACCAGCCCGGCCAGCATCCACCCCACGCATCCGGACCTCTTCTGGTATGGCATCCACGGCGTGGAATCGCTCTTCACGGTGATGGGTACTGGTTGCGAGACGGTGGAACGCACCACGACGGCGGATGGCAAAATCCAGGTGACCGGCACCTGGAAGGGCGGCCGCAAGGGCACCTTCACCGAAGCCAAGGGCTACGGCGGCAAAGCCATCGGCGACAAGGGTGAGAGCCCGGTGGGCAAGTATGACGGCTACGCCGCGCTGGTGAAAGAAATCGTCCCCTTCTTCCAGACTGGCAACCCCCCGGTGCCCGCGGAAGAAACTATCGAGATCCTCGCCTTCATGGAAGCCGCTGACGCCAGCAAGGCGGCGGGCGGCAAGCCGGTGAAGATCAAGGACATGATCAAGGCGGCGAAGAAGAAGTAAGCGGAGGCGCCGAGCTAAAAAGTTTCCAGGTTAACGCAAGCTCCAAGCGGGAAATGGTTCCTCATGGAGCTTTGACTTTGGGCCTCTACGCCAACAAAATGATTATACTACCAATTGACCAACTGTGAGCTATAGTTAGCTTAGCAGGTAAAGGTTAACCATTTTGCAGAACCAGCAGTGATTGATATTGAACAGTTTATCAGCCAGGGCAGCGGTCTTTATACGGTCGCTGAAGCGGCAAGGTATGCCCGGATGCATCCTTCGACCTTGTCACGGTGGTTGCAGGGTAACAATTACGGGCAGCGTGTATTCGTAACGACGGAAGACAATACCAAGTTCATCGGGTTCCACGATTTTATCCAGATTCTCGCGGTCAGAAACCTGCGCGTCCATTACGGCATCCCTTTGCAGACGATCCGTGAAGCTGTTGAATCCGCTTCCACTGAATTTGGTCAGAACTATCCGTTTGCCCGCAAGCACAAGACGTTTCTTTTCGACAAACAGATTTGGATCAAACTGGAAGAAACTAGGGAACTGGTCCAGATTTCCGGCAAGAGCCACGGTCAGAAGGGCATGACGCAGGTCATTGAGCCGTTTTTGAAGGACATCTACTTTGACCCCGCCAGCGGATTGGCCAGCCGGTATGATGCGTTTACCCGGAACAATCTGAAAATCGTGATGAATCCCCAGCTCCGCTTTGGTGAGCCGATGCTGGAAGGTTGCGGCTACACTCCGGAAGCGCTGTTCGAGGCGGCCAAGACGGAAGGGAGTGCTGAGGCTGCAGCAAAGATTTACGGTGTTTCCACGCAAGCAGTCGAAGTTTGTATCGAGTATTTTGACTATCTGAAAGCTGCTTGAGCGAGCCGGTCAAATTACTGTTTGATGAATGCCTCGGGAAACCTTTGCTCGAAGACATCAAACGGTTGCTCGCCTGGGATATCCCGCCGCCGGTCATCGAACATCTGCTGGATTTCTTTAATTCCGGCACGTGTGATTCTGTTTGGATTCCTAAAGTGGCCAATGAAGGCTGGATCATTCTGACGGCTGACCGGGGCAAGAAAAGTAGTCACATGAAGCTGCCAAGCATTTGTGAGGCTTATAAAATCACCCATATCCTGATGAGTGCTTCCGTCTTGAACCTGAAGCAAAGCCAGAAAGCCAACGCCATCGTGGCGGTCTGGGAGGAGATCAAGCAATGCCAAGAAGCACCCAAAGGCTCACGCTTTCATTTCCGGCTGAATCACGGACACAAACCTGTCATCGTCCCGGCCACCAAATAAATGGCTTTCCGGGGAATTTAGTTCCGGGGGAGTCGGCATTTTTCACGGGTTGCACATTTTATCCGGCCCGTTATCCTCCGCTCCCTGACATTTTAATCATTAAGAGCGAAAGAACCGATCTATGGCACTGCGTTTAGGTGATGAGGCGCCGAATTTCACGGCGGTCACGACGGAAGGTACGATTGATTTCCACCAATGGCTCGGCGGCGGCTGGGGCGTCCTGTTCTCCCACCCGGCGGATTATACCCCGGTCTGCACGACAGAACTGGGCACGGTGGCCAAGCTGAAGGACGAGTTCACCAAGCGCAATGTGAAGGTGCTGGCGGTCAGCGTTGATCCGATTGATGCCCATCACGGCTGGATCAAGGACATCAACGAGACGCAGTGCACGACGATGAACTTCCCGATCATCGCCGACCCGGAACGCAAGGTCTCCGAGCTGTATGACATGATCCACCCGAACGCCGACACGACCTTCACGGTGCGTTCGGTGTTCGTCATCGGGCCGGACAAGAAGATCAAACTTACGCTCACCTATCCCGCCTCCACGGGCCGGAACTTCGCGGAGATCCTGCGCGTGATCGATTCGCTGCAGCTCACCGCCAAGTTCAAGGTGGCGACGCCCGCGAACTGGATCGACGGCCAGGACTGCATCATCACGCCCGCCGTGAAGGACCCGGAGGCGGCCACGCTGTTCCCGAAAGGCTTCCGCACCGTGAAGCCGTATCTGCGCTACACCCCGCAGCCGAACAAGTAAGCGGACGGATACAATAGATTTGAGGCAAAGGCGACCGGAGCAATCTGGTCGCTTTTTTGTTTCGGTGGAGAAACCGGGCGCACCTCAGGCCTGGCTGCCCAGCACCTTGTCCAAAACAGCCTGGAAATCCTGGATGGAGAAAGGCTTGCTGATGGTGGCGTTGACGCCGAGACGTTGCGCCATCTGCAGAAAGACATCCTGATCGCCGCGGATGCCGCCTGATATGGCGATGATGCGGAGCTGCGGATGCAACTGGCGGATCTCCAAGATGGTCTCAATGCCGTCCTTTTCCGGCATGAAGAGATCGGTTACCAGGAGGTCGGGCGTCTGCTCGGCGACAAGACGGAGGGCTTCATGCCCGTTGGCGGCGGCGCGGACGGCATGGCCATTGCGGGTGAGCAGGATCGTGAGATTCTGCCGGAGCGCCGCAACATCTTCGACCAACACGACGTTCGCCATAGGGTTCTAGGGTTTAAGGCTAGCGCAGGTGCAGGGTGAATGGAAGGGTTCGTTTTAAGACAATCAAGGCCTGAGCGAACCTATTTTCTGCGAGACTAGTTTGCTGTCGCGAAGTTGCTCACGTCCACAACTGGCGGTCCAACGAGCGGAACTGGATCGCTTCGCCGAGGTGGTCGCTCAGGATGTTCTCGGTGCCGGCGAGATCGGCGATGGTGCGGGCGACTTTCAGGATGCGATCATACGCGCGGGCGCTGAGGTTCATGTCGCTCATGGCGAGCTGGAGCATGTCACGCGCGGTGTCATCCAGGGCGCAGTAGCTTTTCAATTCCTTGCTGCCCATGCGCGCGTTGCAGGTGAGGCGCGGTTTGCCGGCGAAACGTTTCTGCTGCACCTGCCGCGCGGCGATGACCCGCTCGCGGATGCTCGCAGAGCTTTCGCCCGGCTGGCTGTTCGTCATCTGCCGGAACTTCACCTGTGGCACTTCCACATGGATGTCGATGCGGTCGAGGAGTGGACCGGAGATGCGGTTCAGGTAGTTCTGGATGTCGCGTGGCGAGCTGCGGGATTCGGCGGGCATCTTGCCATCAGGCGTCGGGTTCATCGCGGCGATGAGCATGAATTGTGAGGGAAAGGTCATCGTGCCGGCGGCGCGAGAGATGGTCACTTTGCCCTCCTCCAGCGGCTGGCGCATGGTCTCGAGCGCGCTGCGTTTGAATTCGGGCAATTCATCCAGGAAAAGCACGCCGTGATGTGCGATGGAGATCTCGCCCGGAGTGGGGTTCATACTGCCGCCGAGCAGACCGGCATCGCTCGCCGTATGATGTGGCGCGCGAAATGGCCGCCGGGTGACGAGCGCCTGGCCGGGTTGCAAGAGGCCGACGATGCTGTGGATTTTCGTCGTCTCCAATGCCTCGTCCAGCGTGAGCGGCGGAAGAATCGTCGGCAGCCGTTTCGCGAGCATGGACTTGCCGGTACCGGGCGGCCCGATGAGCAGGAGATTATGCCCGCCAGCGGCCGCGATTTCCAAAGCGCGCTTCACCGTCTCCTGGCCTTTCACCTCGCTGAAATCGACATCGTCTTCGCACGGTTGGTCGAAGATGCCGTTCACATCCACGCGCAGCGGCGAGATCTTGACCTCGCCTTCGAGGAACGCCACGGCTTCGCGCAGATTGCGCACGGGAATGACGCTCAGGCCCTTAACCACCGCGGCTTCCGGCGCGTTGTCCACGGGCACAAGGATGCCGACCTTGCCCTCGGCCTTGGCGCGCAGGGCCATGGCAAGGACGCCTTTCACGGGCCGCACAGCACCGGTCAGGGCCAGCTCGCCGGTGAGGAGGAAATTCTCCAATTGATCGCACGCGAACTGTTCGCTCGCGGCGAGCATGCCGATGGCGATGGGGAGATCGAAGCTCGGGCCTTCCTTGCGCACATCGGCGGGGGCGAGGTTGATGGTGGTGCGGCCCATGAGGAACTTGAACCCGGAGTTCGTGATGGCCGTGCCGACGCGGTCGATGGATTCGCGCACGGCGGCATCCGGCAGACCGACGACGATGATCTTGAGATCACCGTATGCGGCGTTCACCTCAACTTCTACCGGGTAGGCGTCGATTCCCTGAACCGAGGCCGAGCACACCTTGGCGAGCATGGAAATGTTATGGCGGAGGACCGGGGCGCTAAGCAAGCCAAGAGGAGAGAAGGGGTGCCTCCTCTCCCCGGCCCTCTCCTCCGACTCCGGAGGAGAGGGAGATGGAAGCGTCAGGCACTTGCTACCCTGTAATCTTTCCGCCGCCCAAACAGTGAATGTACCGTTGAGGGAGAATATTTGGCGGCTTTGGTTAAAATCGAGTGCTGGTGGTTGATGGACGTTGCTGCAGGCGAGACGCCTGCGCTCCGGGGGAAAGTAAATTTCCCGCCTGTTTTTTGTGCAAATCTGTGCTCTACTGCGTCAGATTCTACGTATGAGACATCGGCATTGGCTTGGCGGGGTGTGCGTGTTCATGGCGCTGGCGTTGCACGCCGGGAGCGCGAGCGCGGCGGATGAGGGGACGTTTCTTTCCCAGACGCGCCAGCTCACCTTCGAGGGGCGGCGCAGCGGCGAGGGCTATTTCTCGCCCGATGGCAAGGCGCTCATCTTCCAGAGCGAGCGGGATGCGGACAATCCCTTCTACCAGATCTTCACGCTGGACCTGGAGAGCGGTGACAGCAAGCGCATCTCGCCGGGCATGGGCAAGACGACGTGCGCGTTCTTCCGCCCGAACTCCGATGAGGTGATGTTCGCCTCCACGCACTTGGATGCGGAAGCGAAGGCGAAGCAGAAGGGGGAACTGGATTTCCGCGCCTCGGGCAAGTCGCGCCGCTATTCGTGGGATTATGATGAGACTTATGAAATCTTTTCCGCGAAGCGCGATGGTTCCAATGTCAAACGCCTGACGAACACGCCGGGCTACGATGCGGAGGGCGGTTACTCACCGGATGGGAAGCTCATCGTATTCTGCTCCACGCGGGATGCGTTTCCGCTAGAGAAACTTTCGCAAGCTGACCGGCAACGCTACGAGCTGGATGCGGCGTATTTCGGCGAGATCTACGTGATGAATGCGGATGGGACGAATCCGCGTCGGCTCACTAACACGCCCGGCTACGATGGCGGGCCGTTCTTCACGCCGGATGGGCAACGCATCGTGTGGCGGCGCTTCAATGAGAAGGGCGACACGGCGGACATCTACACGATGAAGGTGGACGGCAGCGATGTGCAGCGGTTGACGGATTTCAAGGCGATGTCGTGGGCGCCGTATTTTCATCCCTCGGGCGAGTACGCGATCTTCGGCTCGAACAAGGAAGGCTTCGCGAATTTCGAGCTTTATCTGGTGGATGCGAAGGGCACACGTGAACCGGTGCGCGTGACTTACACGGATGGCTTCGACAGTCTGCCAGTGTTCTCGCCGGATGGGAAGAAGCTGTGCTGGACCTCGAATCGCGGCGGAGCGGGGTCGCAGCTTTTCATGGCGAACTGGAATCATGCGGCGGCGCAGACCGCCTTGAAGTCAGCCGGTGCGAAAAGTTCAGCGCCGGTGGAAACGAAAGCAGCCCCAGCCGTGATGAGCAGCGCAGCCCTCTCTGTCAATATCAGCACGAATGATCTTCACGCCCATGTCGCCTATCTCGCGAGCGATGCGTTGGAAGGCCGGCTTACCGGGACGAAAGGTTCGCAACTGGCGGCGGAGTATGTCGCGAAGCAATTACAGGGTGCGGGCGTGAAGCCCCTCGGCGACAAAGGCACGTTCTTCCACAACTTCGAATTCACCGCCGGTGTCCAGACGGTGACGAATGAGAACAAACTGGTCTTGCACAAGAGCGGCGAGACCTTGCGCGAGATCAAGTTTGACGTGGAGAAAGATTTCCGCCCGCTTTCTTTCACGGCGAATGGTGAAGTCTCCGGTGAAGTAGTGTTTGTCGGTTACGGACTCACGGTGCCGGGCAAGCTGGGCGAGAGTTATGATTCTTACGGCGGCACGTTGAATGTCTCGAACAAGATCGTGGTGGCGTTCCGCTATGTGCCGGAGGGCGTGGACCAGGCACGGCGCGCAGAGTTGAATCGCTACGCAGGCTTGCGCTACAAGGCGCTGGTGGCACGCACGCACGGCGCGAAGGCGTTGCTCATAGTGACGGGACCGAATTCACCAAATCCGGGTGAGCTCGCGCCGATGACGTATGACACCAGCCTCGCGGGTTCGGGCATCGTGGCCGCATCCATCTCCGGCAAGGTCGCGGACGCCATGCTGGCGGGCTCGGGCAAGACGTGGAAGCAATTGCAGGATGCGCTGGATCAGGAAGATCCGCACGGCGCGGATGTGCGCTTCACGTTGCCCAGCCTGACGGTGAACATCGCGACGAAGGTGAATCATCTGAAGAAGATGGATCGCAATGTGATCGGTGTCATCCCGCCGACAGCGGGCAATGAGTATGTGATGCTCGGCGCGCATTATGATCACCTGGGCCGCGGTGAGACCGGCGGCTTCGGCATCAAGGGTGAGGAAGGCCAGATCCACAATGGCGCGGATGACAATGCCTCCGGTGTCTCGGCCATCTTGGAGCTGGCGGCGAATCTGGCAGCGGAACGCACGAAGAATCCGGCGTCGTTCACGCGCGGTGTGGTGTTCGCCTTCTGGTCGGGCGAGGAGATGGGTCTGATCGGGTCGTCCAAGTTCGCGGACAATCCGACGGTCGCGCTCTCGAATGTGGTGGCTTACTTGAATTTTGACATGGTGGGTCGTGTGCGGGAGAACAAGCTGACGTTGCAAGGCGTCGGTTCGTCCGGCGCCTGGCGCGGCTTGATCGAAAAGGCGAATGTGGTGGGCGGGTTCAGCCTCAGCTTGCAGGAGGACCCGTACTTGCCCACAGACACGACGGCGTTTTACCCGAAGAACATCCCGGTGCTGGCGTTCTTCACGGGCAGCCATGAGCAGTATCATCGCCCGGCGGATGACACGGACACGCTGAATTACGAGGGCATGGAGCGCGTCGCGAAGATGGCGCGGCGCATCGTGCTGGACCTGGCGAAAGAGGGCGCCCGTCCGGATTACGTGAAGGTGCAGAAGAGCGACAAGGGCGGTGCGCGCGATGGCTTGCGGGCGTATCTGGGCACCATCCCCGACTACGCCACGGAGGTGCAGGGCGTGAAGCTCAGTGGTGCGCGCGGCGGCAGTCCGGCGGACAAGGCGGGCATCAAGAACGGGGATGTGATCGTGGAATTCGCGGGGCAGAAGATCGCGAACATCTATGACTACACCTATGCGCTGGACTCCGTGAAGATCGGCGTGCCGGTGAAGGTGGTCATCCTGCGCGAAGGGAAGCGGGTGGAGATGAGCATCACGCCAGAGGCGCGGAAGTAGGTCCAACGCACCTCCTTTGGCTTGCTCACCCCTCACCCCAAATGAGCGTTCCAAACGGGGTTGTTTCTTGTAGTCCGGTCAGCATTGCATCCGGGCGGGGATTCGCTACAGTGCAGTCATGGTAGCTTTATTAATCGCTCTAGGAGTATTGCTGTTCATCGCGGTGGTCATCGGTCTGTACATCATGAGCATGTACAACGGGCTGGTGAAACTGCGGCAGGCGGTGCGCAATGCGTGGTCGCAGATCGACGTGCAGCTCAAGCGCCGCCACGACCTGATCCCGAACCTGGTGAACACGGTGAAGGGCTACGCGACGCACGAGAAGTCCACGCTCGACGCCGTCATCAGCGCGCGTGCCAAGGCGACGAGCGTGAACGTCACCGCCGGCACGGCCGAACGCATGAAGGCGGAAGGGGAGCTGAGCTCCGCGCTCTCGCGACTTCTGATGGTGACGGAGAATTATCCGGATCTGAAAGCGGACAAGCAATTCATCATGCTCCAGGAGGAACTGACGAGCACGGAGAACCGGGTGGCGTTCGCGCGGCAGTTCTACAATGACAGCGCGCAGCAGCATAACGTGGCGGTGCAGACTTTCCCGGCAGTGCTGATCGCGGGCATGCTGGGCTTCAAGGAAGAGCCGTTCTTCGAGGCGCCCGCCGAGGCAAAGAACGCGCCGACGGTGCAGTTCTAACGGACTGGTCAAAGCCTTTTAAAAATTCAAAAGCGTTGAAGGGTGAAAACCTTTCAACGCTTTTTCGTTTGGCGCGACGATGGACTTTTCCCCGTCTTTCCTTCATGAAGTAGTCCCATGAAGCTGCCCAAATCCTTTGCGCCGATCATCGCGGAGGAGCCTTACGATGACATGGGGCGGGAGTTTCAGGCGGTGTTCGGAGCTTGGCTGGATGAGACGGCCGCGCGGAGGGAGGGGGATCACACGCCGGGCCATTGCAAGGTGCTGGCCTTCCAATTGTTCCGGCGCCGGCTGGCACTGGCGCAGAAGTATCACACATTCTTTGCCACGCAGATGGTGGCCGGGGAGCGTGAGCTGTGGCGCGAGCGTTATTCGGGTGCTGCGGATGGCCACTGTTACAGCTTCGCCATCCGGCAGATGCAGCGCACGGCGCGTTTCTATACGTGGTGCGAAGAGCTGCAGGAGCCGCCGAATGGTGAGCGTGTGTGGAATGAGCGGCTCAAGCCGCATCCCTCGCTGCCGCTGGGCCCGCATGAACCGCTGGCGGTGATGCCGGTCTGGGGGCGCTTGCACCAGCCGCAGTTCCGGGCACGGCGGGATGGGCCGTTCTGGTTGCGGCGGCTGCGCTACAGCCGGGAGGTGCACCTCATCGAGCATCCGGACAATCGCTGGGTGCCGAACATCCGGCAGGAGGCGCAGGCTTACTGGAGCAGGGCGAATGACCCGCAAAGGCCGCTCACGGAGCGGGTAATGGCGCTGGCGGCGTTTGAGTGGTTATGGTTCTGGACGAATCCCTTCGGGCGGGCGGGAGCGCTGACAGGGGATGCGCTCTCACTCCTCACGCAGAAGCAGATGATCTTGGACGGGCACCGGGTGCATATCCGCCCGGGGTATTATCATCAGGATTGCGAGGCGTTGCTCCTGTCGTGGGACGAGTACCGCGGCAAGCGGATGCAGGATTTGCTGAAGGGGTTTAGGGGGCGGTTTGCGATGTGAGGGAGACGGGCGTTCAGCTCTACGGTGCTTGTGCCCTTACAG
>JAEYXS010000120.1 GCA_023431185.1 Verrucomicrobiota bacterium | reverse complement strand
ATCTATGGGGAACTGGCGCGGAAGCACCCGGAACAGGTGGTGCGGGTGCTGATCCGGGAGGTGACGGGGGATGAAGCGGAGGGGGAACGGTATCGTGCGGCGTTCCAAGGGGTTGCGCGGGAAAAGTGGGCGATCTTCAAGCAGCCGGCGGAGGTGAAGCACTTGGGGCCGGTGAAACGGGAGGAAAAGGACCGATGAAGGCGGTAAACCGGACCCAAACGGAGGGATTTCAGGCTTGCCTTTTTGGGCGTCGAAAGAAACAGTGCGCGTCTTAATTTATATGAGTTCGGAAAAAACAGTGACCGCGGCCCAGACACCCGCAGCGCAACCCGCGCCGGATGTTTCCTTGCAGTTGGAGACTTTTGTGGAGGTGTATAAGAAGCAGATCGGTATCGTGATCCTGGTGGCTGCGGTGCTGGCGACGTTTAGCTACGTCAACTCGGCGAACCGGAAGAAGAAGGAAGTGGCGGCGGCGACAGCGCTGGCGATGGTGGAGTTGAACATCGCCCCGGCGGCCCCGGGCAGCAAACCGGCGGAACCGAAGCCGGAAGATTATTTCAAGGTGGCGGCGGATTTTGAAGGGACGAGCGCGGCGGAGCAGGCATTGATCCGTGGTGCGGTGGCACTGTTCGAAGCGGACAAATTCACCGAGGCGCAGCAGAAGTTCGAGGAGTTTGCGACGAAGTATCCGGAGAGCGCGGTGAAGGCCACGGCGGAGCTGGGGGTGGCGGCCAGCCTGGAAGCGTTGAAGCAGCTCGACAAGGCGGCCGAGGCGTACCAGCGCGTCATCACTTCTTACGCGACGCAGACGGCGGCCACGCAGGCGAAGCTGGGGCTGGCCTCGGTGCATGAGCAGAAGGGGCAGGCGGCGCAGGCGTTAAAGCTGTATGAAGAGGTTGGCACGGTCCGCCCGGGCACGGCACCGAGCGGCTGGGTGAACGAGGCGACGTCCCGCAAGGAACGGTTGCTGGCAGCGCATCCCGAACTGGTGATGGCGGCACCGGCTCCCGCGCCAGCGGCGGCTCCGGCAGTAACCCTGCCGGACAAGAAGTGAAAGTGAGCGGAGGTCTGGGTTCCTGGGATTTTTTTCAGGCCGCAACGCTGTTGCGGCCTGTATTTTTGAAGGACAGTGAGAGTGAAGATTTGATCGCATGAAACTTTGCATCATCGGAACGGGTTATGTGGGACTGGTGACAGGGGCGTGCTTTGCCGAGGTGGGTCACCATGTCATCTGCGTGGACAATGACGACGCCAAAGTGCGCAAGCTCAAGGCCGGTGGCATCCCGATCTATGAGCCCGGCCTGGAGGAGATGGTGAAACGCCATGTGGCGAGCGGGCACCTGGAATTCACCAACAGCACGGCCGAAGGCGTGGAGAAATCCGATGTGGTTTTTATCGCCGTGCCCACGCCGCCGAACCCGGATGGCTCGGTGGATTTGAGTTTCATCGAGCGTGTCGCGCGGGACATCGCCGGGGCCATCACGTCCTACAAGATCGTGGTGGACAAGAGCACGGTGCCGGTAAAGACAGGCGAGAAGGTGGCGGAGACCATCAAGCGTTATTGCAAGGGGCAGGTGGAGTTCGATGTGGTGAGCAATCCTGAATTCCTGCGCGAGGGTTTTGCGGTTGAAGACCTGATGAAGCCGGATCGCGTAGTGGTCGGTGTGCGATCCGAGCGGCCGGTGGCGGCGATGAAGGAGATTTACGCTCCGTTCAAAGCGCCCATCATCGTGACGGACATCAACTCGGCCGAGTTGATCAAGCACGCGGCGAACTCCTTCCTCGCGCTGAAGATATCCTACATCAACGCCATCTCGGTTATCTGCGAGAAGTCCGGCGCGAACGTGGAAGAAGTGGCCAACGGCATCGGCATGGATACGCGCATCGGGCGCAAATTCCTGAACGCCTCGCTGGGTTTCGGCGGCAGTTGCTTCCCGAAAGACCTGAGCGCATTCATCAAGATCGCGGAGGAGCTGGGGTATAAATTCGACTTGCTTAAGGAAGTGCAGAACATCAACGCCCAGCAGATGGAGCGGTTCGTGCGCAAGATCACGGACACGCTGTGGGTGTTGCGCGACAAGAAGATCGGCGTGCTGGGGCTGGCCTTCAAGCAGAACACTGATGATGTGCGCATGTCGCCGGCCATCGATCTCTGCCTGCGCCTCATCAAAGAAGGCGCCAAACTGCGCGTGCATGACCCCAAGGCGATGGAGAAGGCGAAGGCGCTCCTGCCAGCGGATGTCGAGTATATCGAAGACATGAATACCGTGGCCGATGGCTGCGATGCGATCGTGATCGCCACCGAGTGGAACGAGTTCAAACAGCTTGATCTGGAACGCGCGAAGAAAGTGATGACGCACCCGATCATGTTCGACGGGCGCAATCTTTTCGATGTGGCCGAGATGGAGAAGTTGGGTTTTGTTTACAAGAGCATCGGGCGTTGAGTTGAAGCGCTATGAAGGTGATCGAAGTGGCGGCCGGGCTCGTGTTTCGGGACGGCCAGTTGCTCATCACCCAGCGGCGGCCGCAGGATCACCTCGGCGGCTTGTGGGAGTTCCCCGGTGGCAAACGCGAACCGCAAGAGACCTTCGAGCAATGTTTGCGACGCGAGTTGCAGGAAGAGTTAGGAGTGGATGTCACCGTCGGTAAACTGGTGGATGAGATCTCGCACACCTATCCGGAGAAATCGGTCCATCTGAAATTCTACCGCTGCACGCTGACTTCTGGTGAGCCGCAGCCGATCCACTGCCACGCCCTGGCATGGGTCAACCAAAAGCAATTGCGCAATTACGAATTCCCCGCAGCAGATGTACAGTTGCTCGCGATGCTGGAACGTGATGGAACGATCTGGCAGGCCTAAAACACCCGTGCCCAGATTAGTTTCAGATACAGACTCTCCGGGCAGTTCGACATCACCGGATGGTCGGCACCTGCTTCTGTGCGGTCAATGATCTGCAAGCGCTTGCCTTCACGATGCGCCACCTTCGTGGCGATCTCTTCGAAATGACCGAAAGAAAGCAGGCCTGAGCAAGAACAAGTCACCAGCAGACCGCCCGGTTTCGTGATGAGAATGCCGAGCCGGTTCAAGTCCTCGTACTTGCGTTCACCCTCGAAAGCTTCCTCGCGACTGAGGATGAACTTGGGCGGGTCAAGGATCACCACGTCCCATTGCTCGCCATTGCGTTGCATTTGGCGCGCGTAGGAAAAGGCGTCGCAATGCACCCACTCGACTTTGGCATTGTTGATATTCGCGTTGCGCTTGGCCTGTTCGATCGCTTTTTCATCGAGATCCACGCCGGTCACCTCGCTCGCGCCGTTGAGCTTGGCGGAGATGGAGAACCCGCCGGTGTAGCTGCACAGGTCCAGCACGCGCTTGCCTTTGGCCATCGAGGCGAGCTTGCGCCGGTTCTCCCGTTGATCGCAGAAGAACCCGGTCTTGTGACCTTCGGCAAAATTCACCTCATATTTCACACCGTTTTCCAGGATTCGCACCGAACGCACCTCGTCCGTCTTGATGTCACGTGGCTTGATGCGTTCATACGAGGCCACCAGTTCATCCACCTCGATGATCGTCCGCTTCGTGCCCAGGCGCTGGTGCAGCATCGGCAACCAATCTGGCAGGCGTTTGAAGATGCCCAAGCTGTGGACCTCGATGCTCAGGACGTCGTTGAACTTGTCGATGATCAGGCCGCTCAAGCCATCGCCATCCGAGTGAATCACGCGAAAGGCATCGGTGCGTTCAGGCAGGTTAAGCGTGTTCAGGCGCAAGTCCAACGCCCGCTCCAGCAGCGTGTTGAAGATCTCTTCACCGGCAAACTGGGCGCTGTGATGGAAGACGCGCAGGGGCACGCGGGCCTTGGCATTGTAGAGGCCCATGCCGAAGGGTTTGCCCTCCTTGTCATACACATGGACGAGCGCGCCCGGCTGGGCATCCGGCGAGACGCGCTTGATCATGGCGGGGAAGATGCAGGGATGAAAACTGAAGTACTTCATCTGCACCCACGGCTTCTGCCATGTTTCGCTGCCACCGGAATGTTCCGTGGCCACCGTTATCGTCTTCGCCATATCGGGGATAAAGTAGCGGGACTGGCCGCCCGGCGAAATGAAATTTCCGAAGTAAACTCGCCTGCCTTTGGGGAATCTGCTTTCATTCCGGCACATGCGCAGAGAAATCATCTTCGTGACGGGCAGCGATACGGACGTGGGCAAGACCGTGGTGAGCGGTCTTTTGGCCCGTTTTCTCTATGAAAAAGGCGTCGCTGTCGGTGTGTGCAAGCCCATCTGCTCCGGCGGACGCGAAGATGCCGAGCATCTGCGCAAAGCAGCGGGAAACCGGCAAAGCTTGGATGAAGTAAACCCGTGGCACCTCCAGCAACCGCTCTCACCTTTGGTGGCGGCACGTTTGGAACGCAAGCAGATCAAGGTGGAAGCGGTGTTGAAGCATATTGAACGCATCCGGGAACAGCATGCCATCACCGTAGTGGAAGGAGCTGGAGGACTGTTGAGCCCGCTGGGACAGGGGTTTGATTCACGCAGCTTGCTGCTTGGATTGAAGGCAAAGCCATTGATCGTGGTCGCTGACAAGCTTGGTGCCGTGAACCAAGCGTTGCTGGTCTTGGCCGCTCTGCCCAGGCGTTATCAGACAGGGGCGCAAATCATCCTGTCGGCGGTGGCGAAGCCGGATACCTCTACGCAGACCAATGCGCGGATATTGATGGAATTCCATCCGCAGATGGGGGTGCATTGTTTGCCACGCGTCTCTGCAAAAGATGTGTCCGCTCTGACGGACAAGCGTTCGCCGGTGCACCGGGTTTTTCAGCGCGTGCTGGAGAAGTGGTGCCTCGCTTGAATTGAATAGGTTTCGTTGCCGATTCGTCACTGAACTACCGCTTGTCAGGTTTTTCCAAAGCGGTATGGTCGCCTCATACTCATCACTAAACGCATTCGTCATGCATACAAAGCATCTGCTCACGCTCGGGTTGGGAATTCTGCTGGGATTCAATGCCACATCTTCTTCGCTCCGCGCGGCAGAAGCATTTGAAGTCGGCCCGGATGATGTGGCCAAGTTGCCCAAGGGCAAGGAGGCGGATGGCATCATCGGTGATTTCGTTTTGCGCAATGACAAGGTGGAGGCCGTCATTTCGCACAATGCGCTCTATCGCCGGGCGAACATGAGCACTTTTTACGGTGAGACGGGTATCACACCGGGCTGCTTGTATGACCTGACGTTACGCGGTGAGAATAACGATCAGTTGGTTATCTTCACCCCGTCGCAGCAGCAGGGCATGGTTTCCTATGTGCGCGTAGCGAATAATGGCAAGGGCGGCGAAGCCGCAGTGGAGACAGTCGTCACGGCGGCGAACAACAAGGGGCTCTACAAACGACATGAGTACCGGCTACGCGATGGCTGGCAGGGGGTGCTTATCGTCACCACCTTTCGCAATGAAAGCGGTCAGGTGGTGAAGGGGACGCCGGATGATCGCTGGACCCGTTTCGCCCGCAATGGCACGGAGCGCGGCATTTCCTGGGCTGATGCAGAGGACCCCGCGGACAAGGCGGGCTACGCTTATGCGTGGCTGGAAACGGAGGGTTTCAAGGCCCCGCCCAAGCAGATCGAGCTGAAGCCCGGACAGGAGATCACCTTCGCCCGTTTCATTGCCGTCGGGCATTCACCTTTGGAAGCCATGGGCGTGGTGATGGGGCAGAAGGGACCGGTAGGCACGCTGAGCGGCACAGTCAAGGACGCGGCTGGCAAACCGATCGCGACGGCGAAATTGGAAGTAGTGGTGGATGGCAAGCCGATCGTGGCCTATCCGGATGCGCAGGGCGCCTATCGTGTTTCCTTGCGCCCGGGTGAATATGAAGTCAGCGCCACGGGCATGGGGCGCGATACGGTAAAATCCAAGGTGAAGGTGGAAACCAAGGCGATCGCAGCGTTTGATCCGGTATTGTCCGAAGCCTCTGCGTTCGTTTTCGACATTCAGGATGAGAACGGCAAGAGCGTGCCGTGCAAGGCGCAGTTCTTGGGCATCAATGGCACGAAGAATCCAGACCTTGGACCGGCCAATCGCGCTTACGGTTGTGTGGATCAGTATCATTCCGAGAAGGGCCAGTTCACCGTCGCCGTGCCGCCCGGTGAATACAAAGTGGTCGTCACGCATGGAATCGAGTTCAGTCACTTAAGCCAGACGGTGAAGCTGGAAGCGGGCAAACAGTTCACGGTGAAGGGTGTCTTGAAACGTCTGGTCGATACGAAAGGGTGGGTGAGTGCGGACTTCCACAATCACTCTACACCGAGCGGTGACAACACCACAGGGACGGATGATCGCATCATCAATCTGGCCGCCGAGCATATCGAGTTCGCACCGACGACCGAACACAACCGCCTCTACGACTGGCGTCCGCATATCGAGAAGCTGGGGCTGAAGTATGAGATCCAAACGGTGAGCGGCATGGAACTGACCGGCAGTGGAGCTCATTTCAACATGTTCCCGCTGACGCCCAAATGGAATCAGCAGGACAACGGTGCGCCGCAATGGAATCCCGATCCGCGCATCACCGCGGTGACGCTGCGTGACTTTCAAGGGCAGAACCCGCATCGCTGGGTGCAGATCAATCACCCGGACATGGTGGCGAACTTCATCGACCGTGATGGCGATGGCCGGGTGGATGGTGGCTTCCTTGGATTGGAACGCCTGATCGATGGCGTCGAGACGCAGAATTATTCGGATGCGCAGATCTTGAATGGAGCCCCGGTGCGTCTTGGGCGTGATCGCACTGGCAAGGAGTCGGTGATCCACTTGCGAGAGTTCATCTGGTTGCAAATGCTGAACCGGGGCCATCGCTATTGGGCTACTGCCGTGTGTGATGCGCACTCGGTTTATGGCAATGGCGTCGGCGGCTGGCGCATGTATTTCCCGAGTGCTTCGGACAAACCGGACGAGATCGACCATGAAGAGATCGCCCGTCATGCGAAAGCCGGTCGCAGCTACCTGACCACCGGGCCTTTCCTGCAAGTGACGACGGAGGATGGCATCCAGCCTGGTGGTGAAACCCGTGCGACAGGGGCCATCAAACTGAAAGTGAAAGTACAATGCACCGATTGGATCGACATCGACCGAGTGCAGGTGCTGGTGAACGGACGTCAGGAACCGAAACTGAATTTCACACGCAAGTCACATCCCAAGATGTTCGCGGATGGTGTCGTGAAGTTTGACCAGACGCTGGATGTGGCCCTGAGCGAGGACAGCCACCTGATTGTCGTGGCCATGGGCGAGAACTCGGATATCTCCGTCGGTTACGGCACAAGTAGCCAGGCGAAGATACGTCCATGTGCGTATCACAATCCCATCTTCGTAGATGTGGATGGCGGGGGCTTCAAGCCGAACGGCGATCTGCTCGGCTGGCCGTTACCCACCAAAGGCATGAAGGTGGAAGAAGTGCGGGCCTTGCTGGAACGGAAATAAGCACCCAGTCCTGCAAAGGCTCAAGGCTGCTTGGTCGGTGCGACTGTTTCCACAGCGGGTGCCTTGCGGCTATCCAGTTCCTTCTTCACCGCATCCGTCACCTGATAGATACCCAGTGCCGCCATGAGGATGGCAGCCAGGCTCAAGCAGGCGAGTGAGAGCGGTTTCGCCCGGAGGTCCTTGTGCTGGTTCGTGAAATGAAAATAGAGCGCCGCACCAGCGAGGAAGGGCAGCATGAGGCCTTGCGCGACCGCTCCCCAGAAGACGAGCTTTACCGGGTTTCCGAATAGCAGGTACACACTCGTGAACGCCACTGGCAGGATGACGCACGAGATCTTGATCCAGCGCACGCGGTGTTCCGGGTCGCGATACTTATTGATGCCGAAGATGCTCAAGGCATCTGCCAGCAAGCGCGCATTCGATGCCGTGGCCCCGAACACTGTAGAGTAGAGCACTACCACTGCGCCCACCAGGAAGAGCCAAAAGCTCCATTCGCCGAACGCAGAACGATACATGTGTGAGAGCGTTTCAATCATCTGCCCGCTCTCTACTTTCATTTGCTTGGCGTGCAAAATAGCCGCACCGAGCAGGTAGAAAGCGATCGTGGCCGTTGTGTAGATGGCGAATGACACCCAGGCATCAATTCGCATCACCCGCAGCCACCCCTTGGCGCGTTCCTTCCACGCTTCCGTGCCGTCATCTGGTCCGGTGTGCTTGGCGTAGCCTTTCTCCAGGCACCAGTAAGGATAATAGATCAGCTCCGAAGCACCGACACCGATGATGCCAAACGCACCGAAAGCCGTGATGAGCGAATCCGGCATATCGAAGGTGAACCCGCTCGCGAGCTGGCTGCCTGTCACTGCGAAGTCCGTGAATTGCAGCGCGCCCACTGCCACCATCGTGGTCAGTGTGAAGATGGCCACCATGATGGTGGATCCGGTCTCTACCAGTTTGTAGCGTCCGACGACCAATAACACCGCGCAACTGCCGCCAATCAGCACTGCCAGCAAAGGGATTGGGACATTCGCCCCGCCCAGCTTGAAGGAGGTGGCCACACCACCCACCATCCCCGCCACCTGCGGTACCAGACACAGAAACATGCCCAGCCAAAGCCACAAGACCCACGACGCCAGGAACCGCGGCCCCGGCAAAGTGTCCAACGCCTCCAACGTCGTTCGCCCGCGTGTGATCGCATAACGCCCCAGCTCGATCTGCACAAACACTTTCAGCAGGCATCCCAGGATGATAAACCAGAGCAGCTTGAAGCCTTCCTCCGCACCTAACTTAGGTGTCACGATAAGCTCGCCGGAACCCACGATCACCGCGCTGATGATCAGTCCGGGCCCGAGCTGCTTCACGATGCCACTGAGCTTTGTCGGAGCCGGTTGCACCACGGGAGCGGTGGGAGAAGATTCGTTAGCCACGGTTCGAGCAGGGATGCAGGCTTTGCCGTTTCACCGCGTAAGCGGAAGAAGCGGCCCAGCCAATGCGGTTGACGTCGGAACAATGCATTTGGAACGCGCGGAGCATAAGCGCGAAGGGGCAGGGGATTCAACCAACCATTTCGCCGGTTGAAATGCGCCGGTCTGCCAGTATGCTACGGGCGTGATTGCGTTGATTGACTATGGCGCGGGCAACCTGCGCAGTGTGTATAAGGCCTTGAAGTTCCTCGGGGCAGACGTGCAGATCGTCACGAAACCGGAGGAGACCAAGGACGCGCATGCCATGGTCCTGCCCGGCGTCGGTGCCTTCGATGACTGCATCCAAGCTCTCGATAAGCAGCAGATGCTCCAATCCGCCCGCGATTTCATCAAGTCCGGCCGCCCCTTCCTCGGCATCTGCGTCGGTTACCAGGCTCTGTTCGAGAAAAGTGAGGAATTCAACAGTTGCGCCCTCGGCCTGAACGTCTTCGGCGGCAAAGTGGTCAAGTTTCCCGAGAACGCTGGCATCAAGATCCCGCAGATCGGCTGGAATCAGGTCTGGCAAAAGCGCGCCGATTGCCCCCTCTACAAGGGTATCCCGGACGGCAGCCACTTCTACTTTGTCCACAGCTTTTACCCACAACCCACGGACTCCTCTATCGTCGCCACCACGACGGATTACGGCGTGGATTTCACCTCCTCCGTCTGGCGTGACAATGTGTATGCCACCCAGTTCCACCCGGAGAAGAGCCAGAAGGCTGGCCTGCAGCTCATGAAGAACTTCATTGAGCTGGCCGAATAGCCGCCGGGCAGGGCACCAGAATCTTTTCGCCCGCTCCCTTGTATCTGCGCCGTTCCTTTGCTACCTTTGACCCATTCGAAACAAGAACCGGTGAGGTTCACCGGAGAAATCGAACATTAAACTGACATCATTATGGCTCACGAATTACCGGCACTTCCTTACGCCAAAGACGCTCTCGAACCCCACATCGACACGCAGACGATGGAGATCCATCACGGCAAGCACCACAACGCTTACGTGACGAACCTGAACAAAGCCATCGCCGGCAGCCCGCTGGAAACGAAGTCCATCGACGACCTCGTCAAAGACATCGCCAGCGTGCCTGACGCCATCAAAGGCGCGGTCCGCAACAACGGCGGCGGCCACTGGAACCACAGCTTCTTCTGGAAGCTCATGGCCCCGAAAGCCGGTGGCGCTCCCACGGGCAAGTTGGCGGATGCGATCAACGCAACCTTCGGCAGCTTCGATGCCTTCAAGGAAAAGTTTGAAGCCGCTGGCACCACCCGCTTCGGCAGCGGTTGGGCCTGGCTCGTCGTCAACGGCGGCAAGCTGGAAGTTTGCTCCACGGCCAACCAGGACAACCCCCTCATGGGCAAAGCTGTCGCCGGTTGCGAAGGCACGCCGATCCTCGGCTGCGACGTCTGGGAACACGCCTACTACCTGAAGTACCAGAACCGCCGTCCGGATTACCTGAAGGCGTTCTGGAACGTGGTGAACTGGGCCGAAGTCTCCAAGGCCTACGAAGCCGCCGCGAAGTAATATAACTTTCCCGCCAGCTTTTCAGAAAGCGCGACCAGCAATGGTCGCGTTTTTTTGTCTGCAAGCTGCTTTCGATCATCCGAAAGAAAAAAGCGCGCAGACTTTCACCTGCACGCCCTTCGGTTCCTCACCCGGCCCGGTGACTTTCGGAAACGTCAGCGGGTTAAACATGCCGTTTTACGGGTTTACCACCTGATCCTTGATGATGAATCGGAAGAACACTTGCGTGGTGCTGCTGAACGGCGTCGTGGTGCGGATCGTTATCTGCTGCGTCCCATTCCCCAGATCCACCACCGTTGTGATTGTCGGGATGATCGTTGAGAAAGCCACATCCGTGGAGGCCTGCACCACCACTTCGATGTCCTGCAAGTCCTTCAGCGCGATCACCCTCACTGCCGGATAGTCCGTACCCGTGACGTTCTCCTTGATCTTCTCGATCACCGGCTTGCTGCCACCCTGGTTCGGATGCGTGTTGAAGACATACTCCACCACGTTCTTCACCCCGTCTCCATCCGCATCGTCGTTGTAGCCGTCATTGAGGCCGGGCGTCAGCCCCTTGTCGGCAGACCACGCGGCGAAGGTGGCTCCGGCCGACACCGTCAGCGTGGCCACATTGCTGGTCACATCACCCACCGCATCCGTGACCACCACCGTGTAATCCGCTGCATGACTGCCATCCACTTCGCTGATGTGGTAGCTGGCACTCGTGGCATTCGGGATGATCTGCGTGCCCTTCTTCCACTGGAAGGTCAACGGCGCCACACCCACGGCCGAGACCGTGAAGTCCACGCTCTCACCTTCCAGAACGGTCTGGCTCAGCGGGTGCTTGATGATGGCCAGTGTCGGTGGCGTGGGCGGGTTACCATGGATCTTGGCCAGATACTTCTTGGTGGAATCTCCATCGAAGCTGGTGAAAAGACCGCCGATCATGTAACCGCCCGAGGGCAATTGCGCGATGGAATAGACCGTGCTGTTCGCTCCGGAGCCGGTGGCAAATGTGGTATCCAACGTACCATCCGCATTGAGCCGGGCGATCCGGTTGCGGCCGGTGCCGTTCACGGAAGTGAAGGTGCCTACGATGATGATCTTGTCATCTGGCTGGATGATCAAGTCATAGACATAAACGTTGCTATTCAGGTTGGCATTGAACGTAGTGTCCACTGTGCCATCCGTATTCAGACGGGCGATACCGTAGCGCGTCTGAAAGGAGGCAGAGGGATTATCCCGGATGGAAGCGATACGTCCACCCACGATTATTTTACCATCGGATTGGAAGCCGATGGTGTAGGGGACGAACGAGGTGCTGGACACTGCCGTTTGGAATGTTTCATCCAGCGAGCCATCCGCATTGTAGCGGGCCAGGCCCTGATGTGAAACTCCACCGACGGTGCTGAACGGACCGACAATGATGACCTTTCCATCGGGACCTTCCGCGATCCCGTTGACGACCGAGCTGGGAAATGCCGTGGGCGCGAAAGATGTATCCAGTGTGCCGTCGGCTTTGACCTTCGCTATATTATTGCGGGTAGTCCCGTTGACTGAGGTGAAGGATCCGGCGATATAGTAGGAGCCGTCATCATTCACCCAAATACCATTCGGGCTCGCGCCACCATCCACGTAACCGAAGTTGCTCAGAGTCGGGGAAGATTGCAGTGCGCCCGCGCTGTTGAAGCGGCTTAATCCGTAGCTGGTGGTCGAATCCACCGTGGCTTGGTAGCCTCCCACAAGGAACCCGCCATCAGGGAGCATTTCCACCGGATAGGTGAAGTTGTTGAACGAAGGGGCAAGCCCCATATCCAGCGTCAGGTCCGCGTTCAAACGGAAGAAACGGCTGCGGGTCTGTCCGTTATAGCCAGTGAATGGGCCGGTCACATAGACCCGTCCTTGTTCGTCAGCGTTCACGCCATAGATCTGCGTGGTGCCTGACAAGGCCGCTGCGGTGAAGCTCGTATCCAGCGTGCCCGGTGTGCCAAGGGGCACGGTGCTGCCGACGACGGACAGGCTCACCGGCGCACTCGGGTGGTTGCCCAAGGGGTTGCTGACCACTACGTCGTAGTTGGCCGCATCCGCCACTTTCGCGCTGCCGATCGTGTAGCTGCTGTTCGTGGCTCCCGGAATGATCTGCCCGTTCTTGCGCCACTGATAGGTGAGCGGAGTGGCCCCCGTGGCCGTGACGGTGAAGGTTGCCGTCATGTTCTGCGTCACCACCAGGCTCACCGGCTGTTGCGAGATGAAGACATCGCCCAACACCGCCAGGTGCGCCGCCCGGCTGGTGCGGCTGCCGGAGTTGTTGGTGATGACTACATCATAATCTAACTGGTCGGCTTCCGTCGCACTGTTGATCGTGTAGTTGCTGCTGGTGGCTCCCGGGATGTTCACGCCGTTCGTGCGCCACTGGTAGCTGATGGCTGAGGTGCCTTCACCCAAGGCGGTGAAAGTGACGGGATCAAAGCGGTTCACCGTCTGGCTGACCGGATGCGTCACAAAGAACAGGTCGGGTTTGTAGATCTGCACCCGATGGAGGTATCTCTGCACCGAAGGCAAAGTCACCTGCGCGCTGCCACCTAGGAGCGCACTGCCGTCCTCCAACATCTGGATCGTTCTGATGCTGCCGCCGCTGACCCAGGTGAAGGGCGATATGAAGCCAGTGACCAAGGCCCCGGTATTGTCCAGCACGGCGATATAGGCCGAGGTCGTGGACTGCACCGTCTGGAAACTGCCCACGATCACCATGTTGCCATTCGGCAGGAATGCCATGTCGATCACGTGGCCGTTGATGTTGCTCTCGACGGTGAAGGTCGTGTCCCGTGACCCGTCCGCATTCAGTCGGCCGAAATACTGGCCGTTGTTATCGCTATAATAGATCTTGTCATCCGGTCCCACATTCACAAAACCCATTTCGGCGAAAGGGGCATAGGTAGTGACACTAGTCGGATTGGTGCCGTCGGCATTCGCCTTCTTGAGACCGAAAAGGCCCGCCATCCAGATGGTGCCATCGCTCTGCACCGCCATGTTGTTGAGCTGACGGTTGGCGTTGACGATTTCCGTGAACGTGTTGTCCTTGGTTCCGTCCGCATTATATCGGGTCACATAGCTGGTCGCGTAACCCAGCAATGTGCGTGCGACCAGCATTTTGTTGCCCGCCACCGGGATGATCGTTTGCACCGTCATCGCGGTTGCCGGCAGGTACGTGGTGTCCAGCACGCCGTCAGCGTTCAAACGCGCGGTGTAACCGTAAGTCGTACTCCCACCCCACTGCCAAAAACTGCCGCCCACCACGATCTGTCCGTCCGGTTGCAGTGCCACTGCGCGGATCGTGCTGTTGGCCACATTCGCGGCATTGGTCGCGGCAAAATTTGCCGTCAGGGCCCCCAAGGCGTCGACCTTTGCCAGCCTGGTCCAGCTCAGCCCCGAGGTCACCCCGAAGTCACCACCGATGATGAATTTACCATCTGCTGTCGGCGCGATATCCCACACGGTGCTGGAGCCATTGAAGGAAAAGTCCGGATTAAAGGCCCCCGGTCCCAACACGTTCACATAGACGGAAGCGGAGGTGGCCGCCGGGTTGAAGGAGTTCGCCACTGTGACGGTATAATTGCCGCCATCGGCCACGATCGCCCCCGTGATGGTGAGATTGGCCGTGGTCGCACCCGAGATGCGCCCGTCATCCGTCAGGGGCACGTTATTGCGTTTCCACTCGTAGGTCAGGGTGGGGGAGCCATCCGCCACCACGCTGAGCGAGATGGTCTGTGTCTCCTTGATGTTGAGTGCCACTGGCGGCGTCGTGATCGTGGGTGGCCGGTTCACTGTCAACGTCGCCCCATTGCTCGGCGAACTATCTCCGAAACTGTTGCTCACGATCACATCATAGGTGCCCTCATCTGCTCCTGTGGCCCCGGTGATAGTGAGGCGGTCCGTGGTCGTGCCGCTGTAATTCCCGCCATCAGATAACGGCTGGCCGCCCTTGCGCCACTGATAGGTCAGCGTCCCCGGCCCCACGGCAATGACCGTGAAATTCGTGGTCAGCGTATTGCTGGTGACCACCGAAACCGGATGCGTGACGATGATTGGCGGGCCGTTCACGTTCAGGGACAAGGCCTGGCTGAGATCACTGCCGGAATCATTGTAAACCGCCACTTGATAGACGCCCGTATCCAGCACGTCCACCCCGGTCAAACTTAACGTGGCCGTATTGGCTCCGGAGATGCCCGCGCCATCCGTCAACGGCGTGCCGTCCTTGAACCATTGATAGGAGACACCCGTGCCCGTGCCCGCTACGGAGTAGCTGACATTGGCTCCGGCACTTACGGTCTGGCTGGCCGGCGATGGCTCACTGGTGATGTAAGGAGAAGTCGTGTCCTGATATGGAGCCGCGAGAATGGTGCCGTTGTTACCGCCGCCGACATAATTGCCATTGCCGGCAGCTGAGGCGTAGAGGCTGTTGGCAAAAAAGGCGTTCTCTTTGGTCCAAGTGATACCGTCCGTGGAGTGGATCAGCACGGCGCCATTGCCACTGCCATCCTGCTCGCCAACGGCTATGAAACGGTCTTTGACATAGCTGATGGCTTTCAAACTTCTGCTGGTGCCGCTACTGCGTGACGTCCAGCTGGCACCATCTACGGAAGTGCGGACCGATCCGCTATCGCCCACGGCGACGAATAATCCATTGCCATAGGTGATAGCGCGTAAGGTCGTGCTGCCGGGACTGGCCGATGACCAGTTCTCACCATCTGTGGAGTAACGGGTGGTACTTGCACCTACAGCTACAAACCGGCCGTTTGCGTAAGTAATGGCATACAACTCCTGACTGCCGCTGATGGTGCGATCTGTCCAAGTGACTGTGTCGGAGGAACTGATGATCCGGCCGATCGAGCCGACCGCGACAAATTTGCCACCGCCATAGGCGACCCCAGCGTAAAGCGTATCGTGGGGACTCAAGCGGGGAGTCCAACGGGTGCCATCCACGGAAGTGGCGATATAACCAACGCCGTTTTGTCCAGTGCCAGCACCCACAGAAACGAAGATGCCTTTGCCGAAAGCAATGGCGTTGTGAGAATAGGTCCGTGGGTAGCCCTGCCAGTTGTCCAAGTCGGTGCTCACCGCATAGTTATTACCAACTGCGACGGTGCGGCCATTACCTTGAGCCAAGGCTACCACTGCGCCGAATGTGGGCAGCTTGTATGTCCAGTTCGTACCATTGCTGCTTGTCAT
This sequence comes from Verrucomicrobiota bacterium, assembly GCA_023431185.1. GTDB lineage: Bacteria > Verrucomicrobiota > Verrucomicrobiia > Limisphaerales > JAEYXS01 > JAEYXS01. The sequence continues at coordinate 110,206 of JAEYXS010000120.1, read as the reverse complement.
CTCCACGCCACCTTCGCCGCGGGCCAGAACGCTGTTGGCATACGTCAGCTTGTAGGGGGTGTTCACCGTGTTGACGGTGATCCAGTTCGCCCCATGGTCGTTGGAGTAGATCACGGTGCCATCCTCGGCCATGACGACGAGTTGGTTGCTGCCCAGCGAGCCGACGCCGATCAGTTTCTTGGTGGTGCCCGAATTCAAGGTGCTCCACGAGGTGCCGTTGGAAGATTTTAAGATTTTCCCGTTATTACCCACGGCGATGTAGTAGCTCAACGAGTTGAGGAACTCTACCCGGTTCAGATTTTCTGAGGTGCCAGAGGAAACACCGCTCCAGGAAGCGCCATAGTTGCTGCTGTACAGCATGGTGCCGTTTTCTCCGACGATGATAACCCCGCTGCCGACACCAGTGATGCTGCGCAGATTGGCCGAGGTGCCGGACACCACATTGGTGAATTTGTTGACGGCAGCCGAGGAGCCATACTTCAAGATGGTGCCACCGTCACCCACGATCAACGCCGCGCTGGAGGAGGCTCCGTATGCGGCCCGCAAATGTTTCGTCGTCGGGGAGGGGGCATTGGTATAAGTCCCATTCGTGGTCGTTTTTTCCTCGATCACACCGTTCAAGCCGACGCGGGCGTAGCGGATCTGCCCCTGATAGTTGTAATACTGCATCTCATCATTGTAGTCACCTGTCAGCGAGTTGTTGTTGACCACCCGGCTGCTGACGTTGTTCACGTCAGCCTGCGGCAATACCTTGCTGTGGATCGTCCATGATTGGCCATCGGGCGTGGAGATGATGCGCTCACCCACCGCCACCAACAGGTTGCCCACCGTGATCATGTCGTTGATGTCCGAATCGGGATAGCTGCGGCGCGTCCAAGTCGTGCCATTCGAGGAATAATAGCAGTTATCGCTGACAAACACTCCGTTGATGAAGCCCACCGTATCACCTAGTCCACTCACAGATGTGGCGACCGCATCACTGGCGTCTGTGGCCGTGAAGGTGATTGCCCGTGCGGTGTTGACGCCTACCCATTTGCTGTTGCCGTAAGCGATATCTAGAATGCCGCCGGATGAGGTCAGGACCTTGGTGGTGCTCCAGTTCACACCGTCGGTGGAAGTGGAGATGGTGCCATTGCTGCCGCTGGCTCCGACTAACACGAACCGGCCGCCGACATATTTCAGGTTGAGCCAGTAGCTGGTGGTGGGTGGGCTGGCGATCTTGCTCCAAGAAATACCGTCTGTAGAGGTGTAGACTTCGTTGATGATATTAACGGCGACAAATGTTCCATTACCGAAAGCTACGCCCTCGACATTTTGCGCGACGATATCACCGTTCAGGCTGCGCGGGGTCCAGGTGATGGCGTCCGGTGAGGTCATCACCGTTTTGCCGTCACCCACTGCTACATACGTATTGTTGCCATAAGCCACGGCATTGAGTTGCACGGGCGTAGCGGCATTGGCCGAGATCCAGTTCGTGCCGTTGCCCGAGATGGCCACGTTGCCCCCCGGTCCTACCGCCACAAACTTGCCCCCGCCATAGGTCACCCCCAGCATGTTCGCACCGGTGGGAGTTGGCATGCGCGGCACGAGACTCGCCGCCACGCCGTTGCCACTGCCGAACCCGCCGGCATTGTTGTTCGCCTCGATGCGCGTCGTGGTGGTGGTGAGGCCGTTGTTCTGGCTGGTGGTGGCCGCCAGCACACCGCTGCCATTGATGGTACCCGTGGTAAAACCGATGTCGTTCGCATCCCAAGTGATATTCCCGCTCCCATCCACGGTGCCGGTCATGTTGCCGGTGATGACACCGTTCTCATCCACGGAAAACGCGGCGAATCCGATGGCCGATTCCGGCTGGGTGATCGCGCCTGAGATGCTCAAATAAACATAACCCGAATAAAATCCGGTGTAGGGAGAGGCCGCCTTCAGGCTTATAGCCCCAAGCACCATAGCCAGCCATGCAATCAACAGGTAATGTGCCTTCGGGATAAAAAAGCGCTTTTGATTCATTGATGTTTGCGTATGTTTTTTTGATTTATAGTCGGTTGAAAAATTAGACAGCTCAACTAATCCAATATGTCTCAATCCGGGACGGGAATGAGCAGAAATTGGACCAACTTTACGGATTATTTACAGGAGACAGGCTCTACGGCTGGGCGATCTTCACATGGAAGAACACCGCCTGATTGTTCACAAAAGGTGTGTTGATCCGCACCGTGATCTGTTCCAGACCGTTGCCCAGACTGCTCGCCGGCATCAAGGTCACATCGAGCGGGATGTTGAATGTCACATCGGCCGCCGCTTCGATGATGATATTGACGCCGCCCGCGCTGGTATTGCGGATCAGTTGCACCGCCGGGTAATCCGTCCCGCTCACATTGGTGATGACCGGCTTGGGTTTTTGTGCCGTGCCATTTCCTTGGAGCGGATGCGTGCCGAAAGCAAATTCCGCGATGTTCGGTACTCCATCACCATCCGGATCTTGATCCGGATCGATGAAACTGCCCGCGATCAGCCCCAAGCCTGATTTCCACTGCTCATAAGATTGCGGCGGATTGCTTACCTTGACCCCGGCGCTGCCGCTCGTCATCGTGCCATTCGCCGTTGTGACCGTGACGTGATAATCGCCCATGTCCGCCGCTGATGCCGAGTTTACCACGTAAGCCTGATTGGTGGCTCCAGTGATGATCTCGTCGTTCTTGTACCATTGATACGTCGCGGTAGATCCGCCATACCAGCCCACGGACAGGCTGAACGGCTGATTGACAATTATGTCCAGCGGTTCCGGATTGCGCGCGATCGCTTCTGTTCCTGTATAATTGCCGAAGATGCGCGCCACGCGGTTGTAAGGACTGGTGAAGTTGCCGCCTACGAGCACGGTGCCGTCCGGTTGCAAATCCATGCAAAAAGCTTGAGTGTTGCCAAAGACACTGGCGAAATTGGTGTCAATCGCTCCCGTGCTCCCCTTGACCCGCAGCACACTGCGATAGGTGGTGCTACCAACCACCTTGCTGAAATCACCACCCACCAGCACATCATTGCCTACCGGCACGATGGAGCGTACTGTGTCGTTTAACGCTAGATCCGGCACGCCCGCGTCCACCGCTCCCGTGTCCGTGAGGCGGACCAGATACCGTTGATTGAGCGAGCCGTTCACCCCGTTGAACTTGCCGCCGACCCAGATCTTGCCATCTGCTGTCTGGGCGATGGCGTAGAGTTCCTTGAGCGACCCGCCCCCGCTCCAGGAGAAGGTGGGCTGCGTGAAGGTGGCATCTGCTGTGCCATCGGCATTAAGCCGGCGGAGCCCGCCGAAGGAATTGCCTATCAGCACCTTTCCGTCGCTCTGCACACAGATGGAGTAGAGATTCCAGCCCGTGATCTCCGCTGGCACGTTCGCATTGAAAGCCGTGTCAAAGGTGCCCGTGGCCAGCGAGAACTTGCGCAGACTGCGCACGCCGCTGCTATGATAACCACCGATGAACAGGTCGTTCCCACTGGTCGCAAAAGTTTCGATCTGGTGGGTTTCCGCCGGGAAGGTGGCATCCGCCGTCCCGTCCGTATTATAGCGTTTCACCCCGGCCGTATACCAGCCGATCAAGATCTTGCCATCGTTCTGCTGTGCGATACCCCGCACGCCGTTGCCACCCGCTTGGGATGGATTCGTGGCCAGCGATACCAAAGCGCCTGTATTGTCGAGCACCGCAAAGCCGCCGCGAGTCTGTGAGTTCACCGTCGTGAAACTGCCGCCGATGGCGATGTTGCCGTTCTGCAATTTTTTGATCACCTGCACGGTGCTGGCCGGGCCCGTGCCGACATTTAGCGTGCTGTCCACGCCACCCACCACTGCATAAACACCCAGCCCCGCCGTGAAGCTCGTGAACTCGCCCAGGTCATTGGAGACCACCACATCATAATTCCCCGCGTGGCTGTTCTGAACATTGTTCAGCACCAGCGTTGCGCTGTTGGAATCGGGGATGTCCACCCCGTTCTTGCGCCACCGATAGGTGAGGGGGCCACGCCCCGTCACTCCGACGTTGAAGGTCACCTGGCTGCCGACGGGCACCGACTGCGTCTGCGGATGACCGGCCACGACTGGTTCCGCCAGCACCTTTACCACCGCGCTGCTGCTGCTCGCTGTGCCTTGCGCCGTGGTCACATCCACCGCATAGCTCGCCGCATCCGCCTTTGTGATGTTATTCAGCGTTAGCGTCGCTCCGGTCTGCCCCGCTAGCGGCAAACCGTTTTTGAACCATTGATACGTGGCTGCACTGGTGGTGTAGTAGCTGGCGCTCAAAACCGTGCTGCCGCCAAGGTTCACCTCCACAGATTGCGGTGGCACTGTAACGGCCGGATCGGACTTGCTGGTGGTATAGACCGCTACCCGTGATTTCGGTGTGGTGAACGATCCTGCGACATACAGCAATCCATCAGCAGTGGTTTCCAGATCCAGCACCTGCGCATTCGGAGTGGAACTGAGCGTGAAATAAGGGTCCACAGTGCCGTTCGCCAGCAGCCGCTTGATGATGCCGGTGAATCCGCCACCCACCACGATGGCCCCGTTCAATTGGACCTCTACCACTGAGGCCACGGAGTTAAACGCCGTGCCCGCGTCGAAGCTGGTGTCCAAACTGCCGTTCGCGTTGAGCCGTGCGACGTAGTTCCTTGTCTGGCCACCCACTTGCGTGAACAGCCCGGTGATCACCACCCGTCCTGCGGCATCCTCATCCAGATTGTTGACGTAGTTGTCGAACACCGGCGCGTTGAACGTCGTGTCCAGTGACAGATCGGAGTTCAACCGGGCCACCCGGTTCGCCGTCTGCCCGCCCAACGTGGTGAACCGGCCCATCACATAAAACTTGCCTCCGGCGGCTGCCACGATTTTGAACACAAAGTCATTCGCATTCAGCGTGAAGCCGCTGTCCAGTGTCCCGCCACTGTCCATCCGGGCGAGGTATTGTTTCGGCGTAGTGAAGTTGCCGCCCACCAGGAACTGACCGTTCGGCAGGCGTACGATCGTCCGGATTAAACCATTGAAAGATGTGCTGGTATACCCAGTATCCACCGTGCCATCACTGTTCAGTCGTGCCAGATTGTTATAAGCGGATCCCTGTACCGCTGTGAAATCACCCGCCATCATGATGTCGCCATCGGGCAACAGCTCAAAGTCATACACCATGTTGCCGGTGGCCCCGCCGGGCGAGGCGGCCGACCACCCACCACTCACTGGCACGCCGGTGGAACTTAGCTTGGTGAACAAGGGATGAGCTGAGCCGCCAACCGTAGAAAAGTTTCCGCCTACCAGCACAGATTTGTCCGCCAAGACACGGATGGTCGTGGCCCCATTGTTCAAAGTCTGCGGAGTGAAGGTGGAGACCAGGGTTCCCGTAATCTCGTTCACCGTGATCACGGCGAGGTCACTGGTCACGCTGCCGTATGAATTGCTGATGACCACCGAATAACGTCCGGCTGCACTGAGCGGCGCGCTGGTTAGGGCGTAGGATTTGCCCGTTGCACCGCTTATCGGGTTGCCGTTCTTGAGCCATTGGTACGTGGTACCGGAGGCAGCATAAGCGCCTACGGTCAGAGTATGATTTGCATTCAGCACCAGGTTGGTGCTGACGGGCTGGCGGAAGATCACCGGCGCTCCCACGGACTTGAGCACCGCCGCCTGACTGGTCTCAGTGAGCGAGCCATTGGAGACCTGCACGGTGTAGGAGCCGTCCTTGCTCGCATCGAAGGCTGAGATGTTCAGCGTGGCACTGGTCGCACCTGTGATGATTTGGCCGTTCTTATACCATTGATATGTCAGCCCGGCGCCCAACGCCGTCACCGACAGTGAAACCGCACCGCTCTGATCCACCTGCCCGGACAAAGGTTGCTGCCAGATGCCAAAAGCGGCGGGAGTCGCAAAGAAGCGGGATAAACCACGCCGGCCAGAGGTCTGCCAGTTTGATGCTGTCGTGTCAGTTGAAGGGATGACATAAACAAACCCCTGCGGGTCATAGGCTACGTTTGGCATGGTGGCCGAACCCGACGTGCCGACTGCGTCATAGAAACTGGTATCCCGCGTGCCATCGATATTCAACCGGACATAGTTGTCCACCGACGTCCCGCCGTAGCTAGTGAACAACCCGCTCAAGATCAATTTGCCATCGAACTGCTCGGTGATGCCTGTTGGGACATGGCTGAAGGTTAGATCGCCACTGTTGAAGCTCGTGTCGCGCACCGCATTCCGGTTGTAAACTTCCGGTCGGGTGTTGTTGAAGATCAGCAGACGGCCATCGCGCAACGCGAACACTCGTTGCAGTGAGGTCTTGAACCCGGGTTGATAGGCGATCTCAGGCGTGCCGTTGGAGTTTAGCCGGACAAATTTTCCCAACTGGCTGTTCTGCGAAGAGCCGTCCCACCAGTCATTGAAAGTTCCCCGGGCATACAGATCGCCTTGGACCGTGTAGACGAGCTGGTCCACCTGGGAGAACTGGTAGATCGCCCCTTGGGTGTTGAACGACGGGTCGATGTCACCTGCGTAATCCAGCAGCATGATGGGCGGGGCCGGTGAGCCGTTCAGCATCGGGTTGGAGGCGAACGAAACCAGATACCCCCGGCCCGGCAGTTCCACCATGTCCGTCACCGTCGAACTCAAAGTGAACGGAGTGAATGTGGTATCATCCTGCAACGTGTTAGGGTCGATTCGGAATACCGTGTTGCCGGAACCAGTCGTATTCCCTAGCACCAGCCGCCCTTGGCCGTCCACCAAAAGCTTGGAGAAATTGCCCGTCGGCAGATTACGGGAGGCGGCCATCGTGGTTCCCCGGAACCGCTGGATGAAATTGCCGCTCAATTCGATGACGTCATAATTCTTCAGCACCGCCAGCGTGGCATTGGGTCGGCGGTTCGTGGGCTGCGGAAATGTCGGATCCACTTTCCCTTGCTCAGCCACCACTACCGTCAGCGTTACTGCGCTGCTGGTCACCACACCGTTGTCACCCGTCACCACGACCGTATAGGTGCCGCTATCGGCCACGGTCGCCGGATTGAAAGTCAGCGTCGGGCCATTGCCTCCCGGCACATTGTCCACGCCCTTCTTCCACTGGTAGCTTACATTCTGCCCGCCCGCGACGACGGAGAAGGTGTAACTCGAGCCATCCAGCAGCGTCGGGCTGCTCACCGGCTGCTTCACGATCTTGGTCGCCGGGGTGAAATTGAATGACGATGCCGGTGCGCGGAACAGTTTTCCGGCCGTATGCACAAACAAGTTCGCCCCTACCTTCAGCAACCGGTCCGGCGCACCCACGATGCCGGTGGCGGACATGGAATCCCACGTGGTGCCTTGCGTGGCGGTGTAGTAAAGTATTGGCCCGGTGAAGAAATCATTGCCCGCTGCGAATCCCAACGTGCCATCCGTGGTCAATGGCATCTGCCGCGGCAACCCCTGCGTGAACGTCCACGTCACGCCCATGTCATCAGAATAATATACACCGTCTTGCAATGTGGTGTAACCGCTGGTGGCGATGAGGATGCGGTTCCCCAAGCGCAGCAACGTCCCTGAACTGGGTCCCGGAATGCCGCCCGTCGCCGTCCACGTCACCCCCTGATCCACCGTGCGGTTGACCCCGCCCAGCGGACGCACCATGAACGCCACCCCGTTAAATGCTTCCACCGTCGCGGGCAGACCGATGCCACCATTGCCGTTATTGCGCACCTCCCAGTTCACCCCGTCCGTAGACACCATGGCTCCGCCCAGTGCCCCGGCCACATAATACGTTCCCGTGCTGCTGTCATACGCGATGTCATCCGCTTGATTCCCCAGCGTGAGCGCGGGAAAGCCGTTGCCGCTCTTGCTCCAGGTCGTTTCGCCCGGCGTCAACCGGTGCAACGTCGCCAAACCGTCGTTCAGCGCCGCACTGCCCGGGTCGGCACCGACCCAGACGTAACCATTGGCCACCTCGATGAACCGCAAGCCGTACGCCCCCAGATTGTAGCCGGCCCCGTTCACCGCATTCACGGCGGAGAATGAGTTGCCGCCGTCGTTGCTTACGAAAACGCCCTTGTCGCCCAAGACATATAGCCGCGTACCATCCGTGGCCATGATGCCCTGGTTATTGCTCGTGATGGTTCCTGGCACGTTGGCGGAAATATCCGTCCAAGTCTGGGCGCTGACACCACTAGCAACCAACAGCAGACTGCTCATCAAGCAAACGAAATGCTTATATATCATTGTTTTTTTAAGTTGTTGAAATTTAACTGGTTGCAAAATTAAAAAGTGTAGCTAATCCAAGCTGTCTCAGTCTGGGGCGAGAATGAGCAAAAATTGGACCAGCTTTACGGAATCTTTACAGAAGCAAGCATGAGGGCGCAAGTCCCTGATTATCTGATACTTAATGGCAAGAAATGGTGAGGTTTACCGGGCAGGGAGGATGCCCTTTTTCTCAAGACTGCGAAGTTTCGGCCCTATCACCGCCGCGCAATACGGCTGATTGGGATTGTTCTTGAAGTAATCCTGATGGTAGTCCTCGGCCTTGTAGAAGATGCTAATAGGCACTATTTCCGTGACGATGGGGCTCTTGAAGTTGGCTTGAGCCTTTTTCTTGGACTCTTCGGCCGCCTTCTTCTGCGCCTCACTGTGATACATGATGGTGGAGCGATACTGTGTGCCCACATCCGCCCCCTGTCGGTTCAGCGTCGTCGGATCATGCGCCACCCAGAAGATTTCCAAGATTTGCGAATAGGTGATTTTTGACGGATTGAACTCGATCTGGATGACTTCCGCATGGCCGGTTTCACCCGTGCAGATCTGCTTGTAAGTGGGGTTCGGAACCTTGCCACCTGCGTAGCCTGACACCACCGCTTTCACTCCCTCAAAACGCTCAAACACCGCCTCCGTGCACCAGAAGCACCCTCCCCCCAGCGTGGCCTTCTCCGTGTAGCTCCAGTCGGCAGCGTCATCCTTGGCGGCTTCCTTCTTCTTGGTGTCTTCAGCGTTCATGGTGGTGGTGAAAAGAGTGGAGATCCCCGTCAGCAAAAACGCCTGCATCGCGACAAAACGGCGCCGGGAAAGACCTTGCGACGGGACCAGTTGGGATAGTTGCATGGCGTTCTTCATGGGTGATTCGTTGTCGTATTCTTATACCATTGGATGCGCGAAACGCCAAAATTATTCTCAGGTTTTTGACGTGCTCAATCGCAATCCTTCCCGTTGAACCCACCGCGCATCTGCCCTATGTTCCCCCTGTGTCTGCACCCAGCCCATACCGAATCCTTCCGTTCCTGCTGCTCGTCTGCCTGCTCACGGCCTGCTCCAAATCCAATGATTTTCGCAACTACCCGCCCAAGGCGACCGGCCCCTGGATCGCCTTCGGTGACAGCCTGACCTCCGGCTACGGTGCTTCGCAGGGGAAGGATTATCCGACGCTGCTCGGCCAAAAGCTCGGCGTCGCGATTGAGAATCACGGCGTCCCCGGCCAGACCACCGGCCAGGCTCTGGGCCGCGTCGATTCTGCTGCGCGCCAGGCTCCCCGCGTCGTTCTCCTCTGTCTTGGTGGCAATGACGGACTGCAAAGCATCCCCCGTGAGACGATGTTCAAAAACCTTTCCGATCTCATCAACAGCTTCCATGCCGAAGGCTCCTTCGTCGTCCTCATCGGCGTGCGCAGCGCCACCTTGCGGGATAAGAACGAAGACGGCTTCGAGGAACTCGCCGAACGCAAACGCGTCTTCTATATCTCCAACATCCTTGACGGCGTCTTCACGGACCCGCGCTACATGTCTGACCAGATCCACCCGAACGATGCCGGTTACGACAAGATCGCCGAGCGACTGGCGAAGCAATTGCGGCCGTTAATGGAGAAGTTGAAGTAGAACCAGCCTTTCATCAGTATTCCGCCGACTCCATTCAGCTCTATTCCCCGTTTTTATCTTACTTTTTTTGTCATTAGCGTTTCTGAGCTTGCGATGACGCTGCCTGCTTATCACCTTATGCCCCGAGGCGGCGTACGTGGCCCCCAGTTGCTCATTCCTTGAAATTGCTTATGAAGACAATGACAAGTCGTGCTTTCATCCTGAGTTTGTTCGCCCTTTTATCCTCAATGTTGGTCAGTCAGGGACAAAGCTCGCCGCCGACCATTGCGAAGCAGCCAGCGGCCGTCTTTGCCGGTGTAGGGCAGAGGGCTACCTTTACCGTGACAGCTTCTGGCGAGGGACCTTTCACCTATCAATGGCGCAGCAACAACACCGCCATCGCCGGAGCCACTTCGTCCACGTTCACTTTGCTCAATCTGCAAGCCACTTATGCGGCGAACTATTCTGTTGATGTCAGCAATGGTGTGGGCACCACCCCCAGTTCAGCCGTGGCCTTGACCATCATCCCGACCACGCCTGGCGATTTGGACTTGTCTTTCAGTCCCCTGCCGATGGGCAATAATGTCAGCGGATTTGTCATGAGCGGATTTGTTTCGGCCATCTTGCAACAACCGGATGGCAAGATTCTAGTGGCCGGGAGTTTCAACCGGGTGGCGGGCACACCGCCGCCGAATCCCACTGGCGGGACCGTCTGCAAGAACATCGTCCGCTTCCATGCCGATGGTTCTTTGGATGAGAGCTTCAGCTATGATATCGGGGCGAATGCGACCATCAACACCATGCTGCTCCAGCCGGACGGCAAGATTTTGATCGGTGGCCAGTTCACCACGTATAAAGGGGTTGGCCGCAGTTGCCTGGCCCGGTTGAATGCGGACGGCACGCTGGATACGGGCTTCATGGCCACCGGTGCCGGTTTCAATGACAGCGTGCATGCGCTCGCGCTGCAACCGGACGGCCAGATTCTGGTGGGCGGCAACTATTTCACATTCAACAGCGCCGCCCGCGGACGGCTCGTGCGGCTCAACGCCGCCGATGGCACCTTGGACACGACGTTTCTGAATGGTTTGTCGGGTGCCAATAACACCATCTACAGTATCGTGCTGGATGGTTCCAGCATCTACGTGGCCGGCAATTTCACCACCTTCAACGGCACTGGCCGGGCGCGCATCGCCAAGTTGCAGAGCAATGGGATGCTGGACAGCGGTTTCAATCCGGACACTGGTTTCACCGATGGTCAGGTCAATTCCATCGCCTTGCAACCCAGTGGCAAGATCGTGGCTGTGGGCACATTTACCGCATTCCGTGGCAATACGGTCAATCACATCGTCCGGATCACCTCGAGTGGCGCGTTTGACTATGGGTTTGCTGGCGGCTTGAACAACTGGCCCAATTCCGTGGTGATGCAGCCGGATGGCAAATTCATCGTCAGCGGCGGTTTTACCACCGTGGATTCAGTGGCACGAGGGCGCATTGTCAGGTTCTTGGAGGACGGCACTTTGGATGCCACTTTTGGTACTGGTGCGGGTGCCGGATCTCAAGTGTTCACACTCGCATTGCAGCCAGACGGCCAGTTGCTTGCAGGCGGGAGCTTCACCACCTTCAACGGCCAGCCTCGCTATCTCGTGGCCCGGGTCTTTGCGGCGACACCTGCGCCTTCCATCGCTTACTTCAAGAACGGTTCCATGCTGGAGATCAACTGGAGTGGGAACTTCGACCTTCAGCACGCGGATGATTTGACTCCGCCGGTGAACTGGCAAACCGTGATCGGACCATCACCAGCGAGCGTGCCGTTGAACGGGACGCCGAAACGGTTCTTCCGGTTGATTGAGAAGGAGTAAGCGGAAGTTCAGGCCGTCTCTAACATGGCACGCCGGGTCCGGCCTTGCTGGTCTCTTTGGATTGCGGACCGCGATCCACGTAATCACCCAAAGTCACTACGAGTCATCGCCCTTGAATTTGACCTGCTGGGCCAGCGAATCCAGTGCTTGATGATGCCCGTGAATATCGCCGATAGCCAGTAATCGCATTCTGACATCTTAAGCCGCTGAGGCGGTCTATCAAGCCTATGGGCGTTGGTTTAAGATTGTTATTGAATAAGATCACAGCCCATCCGGCAGCGTCATCAGCATGGCCACGCGACCAAGTAATCGTCCCGCCGCGCCGCCATCCATCACGCGATGATCGAAACTCAGTGTGAGATTCGCTTCCATCACGGGCACGAACTGCTGCTTGTCCTCATCCCAGAAAGGAACTTTGCTGCCCGCCCCGAGACCCAGCACCAGCGTTTGCTCCGGCAGCGGAATCGGCGTGGCCCAAGTGAGACCGAAGGTGCCAAAATTTGTGATCGTCGCGATGGAGCCGCCCGTGGAGCCAGCGGGCAGACGACGTTCACGGGCAAGTGTCACGAGCTCGTTGTAGCGGGTGACGAGTTCGCGCAGCGGTTTGTGATTGGCCTCACGGATGACAGGGACGAGTACGCCATCCTCGGCTTCAACTGCGAATCCGATATCAATCGAGCTGGGATGAACGATGCGTGAGCCAATCAGGCGACCAGCAGGTGCGCTGTTCTCGCCCAAAGCCAGCGCGAGCGCGCGCAAGGCATAGAGCGCGGGGCCGGGTTTGGGATTCTGCTTGGAGCGATGCGCGAGCAGGGCATCCAAGCGCACAGGCATGCCCACCGTGGCGATGGGCCGCGTCCAACTGCGGCGCATGGCGTCGGCTACGGCAATGCGCATCGACGAAGCCGGGGTCAGGCGGTTCTGTTCCAGCCGGGTCACGAACGCTTCAAAATCTTCCACGGTCACGCGACCATTCGCACCGCTGCCTGCCAGTCCGGCGAGATCGGCGGAGTGCAAGCCTAGTTCAGCCATGCGCGCTTTTAGACGCGGCGAGAGGTAACTCGCGCCCGCTGCTCCGACGGGCACAGGCAAACCCTGCAGCACGGGTTCTACCGTATTGGAAGTGGTGGTAATCGTTGCAGAACTGTCAGCGAAATGCGGTTTGTCCGTGGTCGCCGGTTTTACTTGAGGGACATCGGTGGTGAGTTCCCCCAGCAGATTGCCCACGGCGTAAGTCTCACCTTCCACGGCGCTGAGCGTCTTGATCTTGCCCGCGACGGGCGAGGTGACGGTGAGCGTGGCTTTGCTCGTCTCCACTTCCATCACTTCCTGGCCGGCGGTGACGGTATCGCCCGGCTGCACCAGCCAGCGGACGACGGTGGCCTCGGCGATGGATTCGCCAAGCTGCGGCATGAGGATGGGAACAGTATGCGGCATTAGTAATCCAATACGTTACGGGCGGCTGCCACGATGCTTCGGGCCGTGGGCCGGTGCGCGGCCCACAGACGTGGATGAAAGGGTATCGGCGTGTCCTTCGCGTTCAGCCGTTGCGGCGGTGCATCCAGCAGGTCGAAGCCTTCACTTACCACGCGGGAGATGACTTCAGCGGTAACACCGCCCCACGGCCAGGATTCACCCACGCAGAGCAGGCGCCCGGTGCGCGCCACGGAAGCAATCACGGTGTCCGTATCCAAGGGTTTGATGGAGCGCAGGTCCACGATCTCCACCTGATAACCCTGTGTGGCCAGTTCTTGGGCGGCGGCGAGCGATTCGTGCAGCATCGCGCTGTAGGTCACGAGCGTAAGATCACGACCCGCACGGGCGATGCGGGCTTTGCCGACCGGCAAAGCTTCCGTCGGCAGCTTCTCGGCTTTGAGATGGTAGTAGAGAAATTTGTGTTCGCAGAAGATGACGGGGTCATCGATCGCGACGGCATCCAGCAAGAGGCTGTAGGCATCTTCCACCGTGGCGGGCGTGAGCACTACGAGGCCGGGAAAGTGCGCGTAGATAGCTTCGAGACTCTGGCTGTGGAATGGACCGCTGCCGCTTGTGCCGCCACAGGGCAGGCGGATGGTGATGGGGCAGGGGACATTCGTGCGCCAATAGTAAGTGGCGGCGTGATTGACGATCTGGTTGAGGCCCACGGTCGAGAAATCCGCGAACTGCATCTCGATGATCGGGCGCATACCTTGCAGCGCGGCACCGATGGCGGAGCCGACCATCGCATCTTCGCTGATGGGCGAATCGATGACGCGACCGGGAAACTGCGCGGCCAATCCTTTCGTTGCCTTGAAGGCGCCGCCGAAATCGCCCACATCCTGGCCGTAAATATAAACGTTCGGGTTCTCGCCCAAGGCACGGGCTTGGGCTTCGCGGATGGCTTCGAGATAAGTGATGCTCACGACAGGTCAGGAAGCGTTTTCGCGCAGGGCGGCTGTGGCCAGAGCGGTCCAGTTCTCCACCGTCGGGTCAGGTGCCGGGTCGCGCAGGATCTCATCGACCGCTTTTTCCAGTTCGGCAGCGACTTCAGTTTGCCATTGGGCCAGGTCGGTATCGGTGGCCAGTTGATTGGCGAGCAGCCATTGGCCGGCGGCTTTCACACAATCACGGCCCACGTGGGATTCCTTCAAGGTGGCATCCACATAGCTGGCGTCATCATGTTCGCCATGACCGCAGAGGCGCAGGAGGTTGGCGACGACCATTTGCGGACCGCAGCCTTCCCGGGCACGGCGCGCGGCGCGCTCCAAAATTTGCAAGCATGCGGCTAGATCGGTGCCATCGACCGAGTGACCGTCGATACCGTAACCCACCGCACGATCCAGCAGGCTATCGCAGGCGAACTGGCGGGAACGGTGGGTGGAGTAAGCGTATTGATTATCCGCCACGACGACGACCAAGGGCAGACGCTCGACGGCGGCCTGATTCATGGCTTCATGGAAAGCCCCGGTGGAGGTGCCGCCATCGCCGATGCACGTGGCCCCGATGCCCATGGGTTTGCCTTGCAGACGACGGGCCATGAGTGCGCCATTGACTACCGAGGGGATGGAGCCCAAGTGGCTGATCATGGGCAGATAACCGTCCTTGGGACGACCGCGGTGGACATTGCCATCACGCCCCCGCATGGGGCCGAGTGGCGAACCGATGCAGGAACGGAGGGCGTCCTGAATGGATTCACCAAAGGCCAGCCGCCCGGCGGTATCGCGGATCAGCGGAGCGTAGATATCCCCAGGCCGGAGTTGCATAGCCAAAGAGACACTGAGTGCTTCCTGTCCCTTGGAGAGAAAAGCGCCGCCAGGAACGAGACCGGAACGGTAAAGGGCGGCGGTTTTCTCATCCAAGGCACGGGCCAGCAACATCCAGCGAAATGCCTGGCGCAACTGGGACGGGTCCAATGCCAATGGCCGCGGTAAGGGGGCGGTCGGGCCTCCGGTTACCGCGGCTGGCGGAACTGCCTCGATTAGCCGTTGCATCTTCGTTCTTATATGCGCCGGTTCAGGAGCTTACGCAAACACTTCTTTGCGACAGTGCGCCTAATTCTTGCATGAGGAATCATGTTTTCTGCTGCTTCTTCCGACCGGAAGTCGGGCTTGCCAATAGGCTTTACCACTGCAACCTTTAAGGGGCATATTAACCCGGTAGCCGATGAGTAATCATCCTGATGTAACGCTGTGATGACGTTGCCTTTGCCAGCCAATGAAGCGGCGCGCCTGCAGGCGCTTCAGCGGTATGCCATCCTGGATACGGGGCCGGATGCGGCCTTGGATGACATTGCCCAGCTGGCCGCCCAGATCTGTGGCCGGCCCATGTCGGCAGTCACGTTCATTGACGGCGCGCGGCAGTGGTTCAAATCCTGCGTGGGTGGAAACCTGAAGGAGACCCCCCGGGAAGAGGCTTTTTGTGCCCGGGCCATCCTGAGCAATGAGATTTACGTGGTGCCGGATGTCCAGGAGGATGAATGTTTCCGGTCCGGCATGCTGGCCAGTGAACCCTACAATATCCGGTTCTACGCGGGTGCCCCACTGATCACACCCGATGGCTTTGCGGTCGGAGCGTTGAGCGTGATGGATCATGTGCCGGGGGTGCTGACGGCGCAGCAGAGGGAGGCATTGCATATTTTGGCCCGGCAGGTGGTCACGCATCTGGAACTCAGGCGGCATGTCACGGAGATCGAGCGCGAGGTGGAGCGGCATCAGCAGACGGAAGATGCCTTGCGCCAGACGGAGGCAAAATACCGGGGCATCTTCGACAATATCGCCGTGGGCATCTACCAGACCTCCAAGGATGGAAACTACCTGGCGGTCAACCAGCGGCTGGCCGAGATCTACGGCTACCAGACTCCCGAGGAACTGGTCAACTCGGTCAATGACATCTCCCACCAGATTTACGTGGATCCGAACCGGCGCGAGGAGTTCGTGAGGCTGATGCGGGACAATGACGTCATTTCGCACTTCGAGGCCCAGGTCTATCGCAAGGACCGCAGCATCATCTGGATATCCGAGAATGCCCGGGCGGTCCGCAAACCCAACGGGGAACTGGAATACTATGAAGGCACGGTCAACGACATCACCCGGCGCAAGCTGACCGAGGAGAGGCTGAAGAACTCGGAGATCCTCTACCACTCGCTGGTCGAAAGCCTGCCGCAAAACATTTTCCGCAAGGACCGGAACGAGAAATTCATCTTCGCCAACCAGCGCTTCTGCCGGCTGCTGGAGCAGAACCAGGAGGATGTCATCGGCAAGACGGACTTCGACTTCTTTCCGCCGGAGCTGGCCCGCAAGTACCAGGAGGACGACCGCCGCATCATGGAGAAGGGCGGTACATTTGAAACGGTGGAGGAGTACCTGACGGCGGATCATCAGAAGGCCTATGTGCAGGTGGTGAAGACGCCCTTGTATGATGTGCAGGGCAATGTCAGCGGGGTGCAGGGCATCTTCTGGGATGTGACGGAAAAGCGGCGCATCGAGGAGGACCTGGCGTTTGAGCGCGACCTGCTGCGCGCCTTGCTGGATAACGTGCCGGACCGCGTTTACTTCAAGGACACGAGCTGCCGTTTCCTCCGGTGCAGTCTGGCGATGGCGCAGCGGCTGGGCTTGAAAGATCCGGCGGCGGTCGTGGGCAAGACGGATTTTGATTTTCACCCGCCCGAGCTGGCGCACCAGTTCTTTGAGGATGAGCAGCGCATCATCCTGACCGGCGAACTGCTGATCAACAAAGTGGAGCGGCAGGTGTCCGTCAGCGGGGAGGATATTTGGGCGTCCGTCACCAAGGTGCCGTTGAAGAACCGGCATGGACAGGTGACGGGCATCATCGGCATCTCGCGCGACATCACCACGTTGAAGAAAGCCGAGCAGGAACTTGCCGTGGCCCGTGATGCGGCCCTGGAGACGGCGCGGCTGAAATCGGAATTCCTGGCCATCATGAGCCATGAGATCCGTACGCCGATGAACGGCATCATCGGCATGACCGGCCTGCTGCTGGATACCAAGCTGACGCCGGACCAGCGTGATTTCACCGAGACGGTCCGTGCCAGTGCGGATGCGTTGCTGACCATCATCAACGACATCCTCGACTTCTCCAAGATCGAGGCGGGCAAGCTCATCCTGGAAAAGATCGACCTCGACTTGCGGGAAGTGGTGGAGAGCACCGTCGAATTGCTCGCCCAGAAAGCGCAGGACCAAGGTTTGGAGATCATCTCGCATGTGCCGGAAGAGGTGCCGACGTATCTGCGCGGTGATCCGGGCCGGTTGCGGCAGATCCTCATCAACTTGGTGGGGAATGCTGTGAAGTTCACTGAAAAGGGTGAGGTGGTGGTGCGGGTCGTGATGGATGCCGAGGATGATCATAAAGTGCGTTTGCGCTTCTTGGTGACGGACACAGGCATCGGCATCCCGAAGGAAGTGCAGGGAAACATGTTCGAGGCGTTCACCCAGGCGGATGGTTCGACGACGCGCAAGTATGGCGGTACAGGATTGGGGCTGGCGATCTCCCGGCAGTTGGTGAATCTGATGGGTGGCTCCATCCATGTGGAGAGCACACCGGGGCAGGGCTCCACCTTCTGGTTCGAGCTGCCGTTGGACAAGCAGCCGGAAGGCGCATGGAAACCGCTGGCCGAGCGGGCGGACCTCTCCGGGCTGAACGTGCTCATCGTAGATGACAACGCCACCAACCGGCAGATCTTCGAGCATCAGGTGAAAGCGTGGCGCATGACGAGCCAGAGTGCAGCCGATGGCAAAGAAGCGTTGCGCTTGCTGGAAGCGCAGGCCAAAGCGGGCACGGCTTTTGAACTCATCCTGCTGGACATGCAGATGCCGGAGATGGACGGGCTGACGCTGGCGCAGGAGGTGACCAAGCGTCATGGGCGCAAGGCGCCGAAAATGCTGATGCTTACTTCCCTGGGGCAACGGCTCGATGCGAAAGCGCTTCATGCGGCCGGCATCGCCTCCTGTTTTGTGAAGCCGGTGAAGCAGTCACGGCTCTTTGACACCATCGCCCGTGTGATGTCGGGCTACGAGGATGCGGATGTCTCGGAGGAACGGCGCAAAGCGGATGCGGCGCTCCAAAGCGGAGGAGCCGTGCCGCGCAAGAGCACGAAGATATTGCTGGCGGAAGACAACATGGTGAACCAGAAGGTCGCCCTGTTGCAGTTGCGCAAGCTCGGTTACGAGGCAGATACCGTGGCCAATGGCCTCGAGGCCGTGGCCGCCTTGCGGCAGGTGCCCTACGAGGTCGTGCTGATGGATTGCCAAATGCCGGAGATGGATGGATACTCGGCGGCGAGGGAGATCCGGCGCATTGAGAAGGAACAGCCGCAGACATTCAAATCCCAGCCACCCGTGCGCATCGTGGCGATGACCGCCAACGCGCTGGATGGTGACCGGGCCGAATGCCTGGCGGCCGGCATGGATGATTACGTGTCCAAACCGGTGCAGATCGAGGAGTTGGCGGCGGTGTTGGAACGCCATGCCCCGGCCAATGGCGGGGGCGCAGCCGTCCAGCCGGGGCCGGTCGAGCACGTGGAAGACCGGCTGGATTATACGGTCATCAACGGATTGCGGGCTTTGCGGGAACCGGGGCAACCTGATCCGCTAGCGGAACTGGTGGACCTGTTCCTGATTGATGCCCCGGAGCGGCTGCACCGCATCCAGCATGGCTGGCACATTGGCGATTTGAAAGCGGTGCAGC
The DNA here is from genome assembly GCA_023431185.1 of Verrucomicrobiota bacterium. Classification (GTDB taxonomy): domain Bacteria; phylum Verrucomicrobiota; class Verrucomicrobiia; order Limisphaerales; family JAEYXS01; genus JAEYXS01. The sequence goes on along the minus strand of JAEYXS010000120.1, from coordinate 91,331 downwards.
ATGCGGCGCACAGCCTGAAGGGCAGTGCGAGCAATCTGGGTGTCCAACGGCTGGCGCGGATGGCCGCGCAGATCGAGAAAGAGTCCAAGGCTGGCGCCTTGCATGATCCCGGGGTGCAGGTGGCGGCGCTGCTGGCCGAGCTGGAAGCCGTGACGAATCTGTTGCAGACCGAGAAAGACCGCTAGTGATGAAGCAAAACATGTCGTACCTCCTAAGGGAAGATGGATGAGTCAGACCGATATAAAGTACAGCGTCCTGGTGATCGATGACGACCGGCTGGTCGGAGACACAATCACCGATGCCTTGCGCGGCGAGCCGTTGTCCGTGATCCAGGTCATGACGGCGGCGGATGGCCGGCATCCCAGCGTGACGCGCCGGGTGGAACTCATCCTGCTGGACTTGGGGTTGCCGGATGATGACGGTTTCAACGTGCTGCGGGACCTGAAGGCCGACCCGGTGACCGCCAGCATCCCGGTCATCGTGCTGACCGCGTGGAACAGCGTGGAGGACAAGGTCAAAGGGTTCAGCCTCGGGGCGGCGGACTATATCACCAAGCCTTTCGAGATCGCGGAACTGCGCGCGCGGGTGAAGGCGACCCTGCGGGCCAAGCACTTGCAGGATGAGTTGAACCGGACCATCCAGGCGCTGGACGAGTCCCGGCGTAACGCGGAGGAGGCGGCCCGCGCGAAATCAGAGTTTCTGGCCAACATGAGTCACGAGATCCGCACCCCGATGAACGGTGTCATCGCCATGACCGGGCTGCTCCTCGAAACGCCCCTCAATGCCGAGCAGAATGAGCTGGTGGAAACCATCCGGACGAGCGGCGACACACTGCTGACCATCATCAACGACATTTTGGATTTCTCCAAGATCGAGTCGGGCCACCTGGAACTGGAGAACCATCCGTTTGACGTCCGGCAGGCGGTGGATGACACCTTGGATCTTTTCGCCGCCAATGCATTCGACAAAGGGCTGGAGGTGGCCTGCCTCATGGAACTGGATGCGCCGTTGGCGATCATGGGCGATGTCACCCGGTTCCGGCAGATCTTGGCCAACCTGATCAGCAACGCGGTGAAGTTCACCCGGGAGGGCGAGGTGGTCGTGGAGTTGGCGGCCAAGGTCATGGCCGACGGCAACCCCGGACTGCTGGTGCGGGTGCGCGACACTGGCATCGGCATTCCCCAGGACAAACTGCACCGGCTGTTCAAATCCTTCAGCCAGGTAGATGCCTCGACAACGCGTCAATATGGTGGGACCGGTCTGGGACTGGCGATTTCCCGCCAGCTCGTCAGGCTGATGGGCGGGGAGATGTGGGTGGAGAGCGAAACGGGCCGTGGTTCCGTGTTCCATTTCGTGATTCCGGCACAGGGTGCGGTGCTGGAGCCAGAGCCCACGCAGGCCTCACTGGATGTTCTCAAAGGCCGCTCAATCCTGGTGGTGGATGATAATCGGACGAACCGTCGGGTGGTGGAATTGGCCGGCCAGCGTTGGGGGATGAAGGTGGATGCCGTGGCGGGCGGAGCAGAAGCTTTGAAGCGGCTAGCCGGCGGGTCGACTTATGACGTGCTGGTGCTTGACCTGCAGATGCCCGAAATGGATGGCGTGATGCTGGCCCGCGAATTGCAGCGGCTGAAAGTGCCCACACCGCGGCTCTTGATGACTTCCTTGGGCCTGCGCTCGGACATGCCCGTGGCGGACCGTAGTCTCTTCAATCTCTGCCTCAGCAAGCCGGTGAAACCTTTGCAATTCCAACTGGCTTTGCTCAAAGTGCTCAATCAACCCGCAACGGAGGCCGGCCAGCCGGACCAAACGCCCGTGGAACCATTGCTCCCGCTGGCGGCTCGGTTCCCGCTGCACTTGCTGGTGGCAGATGATAATTCGATCAACCAGAAAGTGGCCTTGCGGTTGCTCGAACAGGTGGGCTACCGGGCGGACGTGGCGAACAATGGTCTGGAAGTCCTGCAGGCGCTGGCTTGCAAGCATTACGATCTCGTCTTCATGGATGTCCAGATGCCGGAGATGGACGGGCTGGAAGCCACCCGGCAGGTGCGCCAGATGGAGTCACAGCCGGGACGTTGCCTGAACCCGGCCCGGCACGCCATCATCGCAATGACAGCCAACGCGATGAAAGGGGACCGGGAAAAATGCCTGGCGGCCGGCATGGATGACTACATCCCCAAACCGGTGCGGGCCGAGGTGCTATATGCCACCATTGAACGGTTTGGCCGGGATATCTTGCACGGCAAGGAAAACGGCAAAACGGTCGCCGTGACCCAGCAGACTGAGGTTCCGGTCGTGATCCAGAAACCAGCCCAATTGCTGGATCTTGACCGCCTGAATGATTTTTCCGAGGGGAACCGGGAGGCGGCGCAAGAACTGGTGGACCTGTATCTGCAACAGACCCGTGACCAGTTGGCGCGCTTGAAGGACCAGTTCGCCTGCGGTAACGCAGGGGACGTACAGCGCACGGCGCACAGTTGCGCGGGCGCGAGTGCCACCTGTGGCATTTTGGTTATGACGCCGCTCTTCAAGCGGGTGGAGCATCTGGCGGCCGAGAGGCTGCTCGACCAGGCGGCTCCATTGGTGGCAGAGTTGGAGCATCACTTTGCCGGGGTGGAGAAGGCGTTGAAGGAATACTTGGCCACGCTGCCCGTAAGTTAACCCCGAAAGCCACAAATGAAGAAGATATTGATGGTCGAGGACGATGAGGTTGTATCAACCATCTACCGCTCCCGGTTGGGAGCGTTGGGTTTTGAGGTGCAAGTGGCGGGCGACGGCGAAAAGGGGATCAAGCTGGCCGAGGAGTTTGCCCCTGATGTCATGGTCCTGGATCTGGGGCTCCCCAAGCTGGACGGGTTGGAGGTGCTGAAGCGCTTGCGGGCAGGTCCGCTTACCAGTCATTTGCCGATCATCGTGCTCACCAATGCCTACTTGGCGAACCGGGTCAAGGATGCCTGGACGGCCGGGGCGACGCGGTGTGTGACCAAATCTGAATGCACGCCGCGGGTGCTGGTGGAGATCATCGGGCGCATCCACGAGCCTTCACATGCGGCGGCTCCGCTGAAGTCATTGGCACCTCAGCCCGAGCCTTCATCCGAGTTCCAGCCGACCATAGCATTTACCGCCGGGGTTGAACTTTACAAGGAATTGAACTCCAAGCAGGCGTTTCTTGAGCAAGCTCCTGCCAGTGTGGCCCAATTGCGGCATAAGGTGCAGGAAATGTTGCGCAGCCAGCGTCCGGAAACAGCCATCTTTTTTGTCTCTGAACTGCATGCCCAGGTGCGGAGTCTGGGGGCCAAGGCGGGGCTGGCCGGCCTGACACGGATAGCCCGCATGGCTTCGGCCTTGGAAGCCCTGCTTGAGGAAATGCGGCAACGGCCCGACCTCCTGACTGCTTCCAGCCAGCGCACCGTGATCCAGGCGATCGATTTTTTGGATGAATTGCAACGCAAGTCGGGCGGTGGTGAAAGCGAGCTGCCGGTGGAAGGCGTGCTGGTGGTGGATGACGAGCCGCTTTCCCGGCGGGCGGTGACGGTGGCGCTGGAGCGGGTGGGCCTGAAGTGTGTGGACTTGGATGATCCCCACGCCGCTTTGGCCATGGCGACGGGGATGGAGTTCGATCTCATCATTCTGGATATCGAGATGCCCGGTATGAACGGTTTCGAACTGTGCAAGCAGATCCGGGCGCTGCCACACTATAAGAACACGGCCGTGGTGTTCGTCTCCAGCCTGACGGACTTCCAAAGCCGGGCACAGTCTACGTTGAGCGGCGGCAACGATCTTATCGCCAAGCCTTTCCACTTCTTGGAGCTGGGCGTGAAGTCGCTCATCCACCTCTGGCGACCGCAATTAAACCGGGTCGGTTAATCCGCAGAAACTTGTTTCCTTAAAGGCCTGATGGGACTAGAGTTAACTCAGTTCCCGGATGAAAAAAATCCTCATAATCGAAGACGATCAAGTGGTGGCCGGTATTTACCGGAACAAATACCAGATGACCGGTTTCGTGGTCGAGATCGCCAAAGATGGGGAAGAAGGGTTGCTGAAACTGGAGGCTTTTCAGCCTGATATAGTGCAACTGGACTTGATGATGCCGAAGCTAAACGGGGTGGAAGTCATCAAGCGAATCCGGGCACACCCAAAATTCGCCACGCTGCCGATTGTGGTGCTCTCCAATTCCTATCTGGCCCACATGGTGACGGAAGCCTGGCAGGCCGGGGCCAATCGGTGCATTTCCAAGGCGGACTGCACACCCAAGACCATGATGGAGATCGTGGATCGTCTGCTGGAGCAGAAAAGCGCGCCCGCTTTTCCCCCTGCGGCACCTCCTCCGGCGGCGGCTCCGCTTCCGGTGGCAACCATGTCGTCGGCGTTCGCTTCTGGAGTCGCCCAGACCGCTTCCACCGCGGCTGATGTGGAATTTCAGGCGGAGTTGCGGAGCGCTTTTGTGGATGGGGCCCGCGATACGATGAACACCTTGCGGGCCTTGCTGCATAATTTTCTCAAAGCCACAACTCCGGAAACACGGGTGGCTACCAGTGGTGATCTGTTGCGGAAGGTGCGGTCCCTCACCGGGAACGCCGGGCTGGCTGGGGCCCAACGGCTGGCCAAGATGGCCTCAGCCGTCGAGGCGTTTCTCTCGGAATTGCAGGTGAAGCCGGAGCAGATCACTCCGTCAACGCTCCGGACGGTGGCGCAATCAGTGGATTTCATCGAGGAATTGTTCAAGCATTGCGGCCCGGCGGAATCGGGCCAGTTGCCCAACAGCAGCATTTTGGTGGTGGATGATGATCCCATTTCCCGGAAAGCGGTGATCTACGCGCTGGAAAAAGTGGGCTTGAAATCGCTTAACCTGGATGAGCCGAATTCGGCGCTGGCCATCCTTTCAAGCAACACATTTGAACTGATCTTTCTGGATGTGGATATGCCCGGGATGAGTGGATTTGAGCTGTGCCAGAAGATCCGGGCTCTGCCGGCGCACGCCAAGACCCCGGTGGTGTTCGTCACCGGACAGACGGACTTCGACAGCCGGACCAAGTCCATGCTGAGTGGCGGGAACGATTTCATCGCCAAACCATTCATCTTTCTGGAGCTGGGGGTCAAAGCCCTGATCCATGTCTTTAGAAGCCAGTTGAAAAACGCGGTTCCGGCAGCCTGATGGGTAACTGCGTACTGTCGAAAAGCTGGCTGGCGGAGACGGAAGATGGTGACTGAACGGAGAACTCTGGCTGTGGAATCGCTCTTAAGAATAATCACGTGAAGATACTGATCGCCGAAGATGACCCGATATCCATGCGGGTGCTGAAGATGACGCTCGAGAGCAACGGGCATGAGGTGGTCACGGCCGTGAACGGAGCGGAGGCTTGGCGGGCGTTCATCGTGCAGCCCTTTGAAGTGGTGGTCAGTGACTGGATGATGCCGGAGTTGGACGGGGTGGAGCTGTGCCAGAAGATCCGTGGCCGCAAGCGCTCGCGGTCCTATTGCTATTTCATCATGCTGACTGCCCGCACGGGCCGGGAGAACCACAAGATCGCCATGGAGGCCGGGGTGGACGATTTCCTGACCAAGCCCCTGCGCCCGGAGGAACTGATTTTGCGCTTGCGGGTGGCACAACGTATTCTGGGTTTCATGAAAGAGGTCGGTGAGTTGAAGCGGTTGCTGCCCATCTGCTCCTACTGCAAGAAAGTCCGGGATGACAAAGACTACTGGCAGGGGATTGAAACCTACCTGCATGCGCAGGCCGGGACGGATTTCAGCCACAGCATCTGCCCGGCGTGTTATGACAGCCAGGTGAAGCCGCAACTGGCAAAACTGGAGGAGCAGCTCGCCCGGGAGGCGGCTGAGGAGGCCGCCTCGGCCGCGCAAACCACCCCCAAAAAGGCCTGAAAACCGGGTTTTTTGCCTGATAAATTTTTCTTAAGTTTTTTGTGGCGCATTTGGTTTGCTTTGCTACATTCACGCACTCTCAAACGGGCTGGAATGTTCGTTTTTGTGGCGAAACGAACCATTTTTGGCCTAAAGTACAACAACCGCGTATAACCGTTCTGTTGACGTGACTGCATCCAAGTCCAACGCGAAAAGTTCCGGAGCAAAGGCTGCTCCGGCTGCAAAACCATCTGCCCAGCCGGCCAAGAAGGCGGCGGCCAAGGTGGCCAACTCCCATCATGCCAAGGGGCACGCGGTAGGGTCGGCCACGGCGGCGGCCATCCTTGGTTTCATGCCGACGCCCAAGGGCAAGTCACCCAAGCCTGGTTTTGCGGCGAATGGTGCGGCCAAGATCAAGCCCGAGTGGCAGAAGTATTATGATACGCTGCTGGAGTTGCGCGAGCGTCTGCTGGCCCAGATGAATGGCCTGGCCAAGGAATCGGCCGAGACCGTCACCAGCTACAGCTTGCACATGGGGGATGCGGGCACGGATAACTTTGACCGGGACTTCGCCCTGAGCCTGCTTTCATCCGACCAGGATGCGATCTATGAGATCGAAGAAGCTTTGCGCCGCATCGAGAAGGGGACTTACGGGGTCTGCGAGTTGACGGCCAAGGTGATACCGAAGGCACGTCTGGAAGCGATTCCCTGGACCCGTTTCACGGTGGAAGCGCAAGCGCAGCTTGAAAAAGAAGGCGCTTTGCGTCAGAAACGCCTTGGTTCGCTCGGCACGGTGGACAGCTCCGGCGGTCCGGACGTGGACGACGACGATGGCGACGACGAAAAACCCGCCAAAGAAAAAGAATAATTTATGCCCCGCGAAATCATCACACTAGAATGCACGGAAGCCCGCAAGGAAGGGAAGTCCCCTTCGCGCTATACCACAACGCGCAACAAGAAGCTCCAGACGGAAAAGGTGGAACTGAAGAAGTACAACCCCGCCCTGCGCCGTCATACTCTCCATAAAGAAATCAAGTAGTCCTATGGCACGCAAGAACACCAAAGAAAAGCCGGGTAACCGCCGCTCCGCGATGGGCACCCGCATCCAGCGCCCGAAGCCGAAGATTGAGTTCACGATTGATGCGATCGATTTCAAGAATGTGACGCTCTTGCGCCAGTTCGTGACCGATCAGGGCCGCATCCTTCCGCGCAAGTACACGGGCATGTCCGCCCAGTACCAGCGCCGGGTGACGAGCGCCATCAAGCGCGCCCGTCAGGCTCTGCTGATGAAGTGATTTAGGGTTCGCCCTGAGACCTCCGAACAACGTTCGGAGGTCTTTCCTTTGTACTCGAATTGCAAATGATTTGCGCAAGGGCGGGCCGCATGTTATTGTTCTGACCGTGATCCTGAAGCACAAGTCTGGGTGGTGGGCCGCGTTGCTGGCCTTGTCGTGGTTGGCGTGGGTGCCTTCGGCTTCTGCCGAAAAGCTGCGGGTGCTGACCAGCTTTCTGCCAGTGTATTGTTTCGCCGCCAATGTGGCTGGTGAGCATGCCACGGTGGAGAATTTCCTGCCGCCTGGTGCGGGTCCGCATGATTACCAGTTCACGCCACGCGACATCCGCAAATTGACGGAGGCCGATGTCATTCTGGTGAATGGCTTGGGGATGGAGAATTGGTTGAACAAGGCCATTGAATCCAGCGGCAGCAAGAAGGCGGGCAAGCTGACGGAACTGGCGGCGGGCTTGAAGAAGGAGCAGTTGATCAAGGACATCCACGGCATCTCGCTGGGCGGAAAGGATGACCACGATCACTCACACGGGCCTAATCCGCATATCTGGCTGGACCCTCGACTGGCCATCCACTGTGTGAAGAATGTCGAAGCGGCCCTGTCCAAGGCCGATCCGAAAAATGCGGCGAATTACGCCGCGAACGCCAAGGCGTACATCGCGAAGCTGGAGAAACTGGATGCGGACATCATGGAGATGCTCAAGCCGGTGAAGGGCGGTTCATTCGTCACGTTTCACAACGCATTTCCCTACATGGTGAAGCGCTATGACCTGAAGCTGGCCGGCGTGGTGGAGGAAGTGCCGGAGGTGCAACCTTCACCGCGTTATCTGGGCAAGCTGCTGGACGTGATGCGCAAGAGCAAGACTAAGGTGCTCTTTGCCGAGCCGCAGTTCCCCAAGAAGATCGCGGAACGCATCGCGGCGGATGCCGGTGTGCCGCTGGCGACACTGGATACTTTGGAGACGGGTGATTTCAAGCTGACAACGTATGAGGAAGGCATGCGCCGCAATGCGGAGACCTTGCAGCGTTACCTGAAATAAAATGGCCTGCGCCTGTCATTCCCATAATCCCGACCCCGGGCCGGTGCCGGCCATCGAGGTGAAGGGGTTGAAAGTTTCCTTCGGGGGACAGCCGGTCTTGAAGGGCGTTAACCTGCGCGTGCCCACGGGCTCGGTCGTGGCGCTCATCGGCCCGAATGGTTCCGGCAAGACGACTTTGCTGCGCTGTCTGCTGGGGTTGCAGCAACCGGACTTGGGCGAGGTTAAAATCTTTGGTGAGAGCAATCTCAGCAAGGTCATGCCGCGCATCGGGTATGTGCCGCAGAAGCTGGCACTGGAACGAAGTTTCATCTTGAGCGTGCGCGAGTTTCTCAGCCTGCGTCTTTCCAAAAGCCGCAACTGGTTCTGGCACTCGCGCAAGTGGTCGGATGATGCCTTGCGCAATACGATGGCGGAGATCGGCGTGGAGCCGTTGCTGGACCGGCCGATCGCGGCGCTCTCGGGCGGACAATTGCAGCGTGTGCTCATCGCGTTCAGTCTGTTGAAGGCGCCGGACCTTTTGTTGCTGGATGAACCGACGGCAGGAGTGGACTCGCCGGGTGAAGATACTTTCTACGATCTTATCACCAAGGTGCATAAACATCATGGGATGACAGTGGTGCTCGTCTCGCATGATCTCTCCATGGTCTATCGCCATGCGAGCCGGGTGTATGCGCTGAACGGCACGATCTGCTGCGAAGGTTCACCGGAGGAAGTGATGAACGCGGATTCCTTGAAACAGGCATACGGCATCCACGTATCGCCTTACCAACATCATCATGTTCACTGAAGCGTTCATGATCCGCGCCTTTCTGGCGGCGCTGTTCCTGTGCCCGCTGTGTGCGTTGCTGGGCGTGTTCGTCACGGCGCGGCGCATGTCATTCTTCAGTGAGACGATCGCGCATGGGGCGCTCACGGGCGTGGCCATCGGCATCTGGATGGGCATGACGGAACTGACCGTGCCGGTCATCGGATTCGGTCTGCTCGTGGCGGTGGCGATCATCTGGCTCAAGGAAAATACGGAGCTGATGACGGATACCATCATGGCACTGCTGCTCGCCGGCTCGATTTCGTTGGGCATTTTTATCCTGAGCCTGGTGAAGGGCGGTTATGTGGGCCAGGTGCACAGTTATCTTTTCGGCGACATCCTTGCCGTGGAAAACCGGGATGTGGTGGTGGCGGGGATTTTGTTTGCCATCGTGGCGGCGGGGGTTTTCCTGAACCTGAACGTGCTGGCGCTGATGTCCGCGCATGAAGACCTGGCGCACGTGTGCGGGGTGAATGTGCGGCGGGCGAATTATCTTTTCGTGCTGGCGCTGACCATCACGGTGGCGGTGAGCATCCAGTTGCTGGGCATCATGCTGGTCACCTCGCTGGTGGTCATCCCACCGGCCGCAGCGCGAAATGTGAGCTGCAATCTGCGGCAGCAGATCGTTTACAGCTTGCTGATCGGGGTGGTTGGGGGATTAGGCGGCATCGCGTTGTCCTATCACTTTGATGCACCGTGTGGGGCGACCATCGCCATGTCGTGCATAGCCTTGTTTTTGCTCACCCTCATGGTACGATTGCTCACCAGAAACCGCAATGCGAACCAGCCCTTGAAGACCACATGAGCAAGTGCAGCCAGCCGCATCACAAGCATCAGCACACCCATTGCTGCGATCATCCGCAGTCGAATCTCTCCGAGTTGACTGACAGGCTCCGCCAGAGCTCCCGCAAGATCACCGGCCCGCGCCAGGCCATCCTGGAATTGCTGCGCCAGCACCCGCATCCGATGACGAACAAGGAGATCCAAGTGGGGCTGCCCAAGGGGATGTGCGATCTGGCGACGATCTACCGCTCCATGCACATGCTGGAGGAGATGGGGTTGGTGAAGCGATACGATTTCGGTGATGGCACGGCCCGTTTCGAACTCGTGCATGAGGGGGAAGATGGGCATCACCATCACCTGATCTGCACGGTCTGTTCCGATGTGGTGGAGATTGATGAGTGCTTTCAGAAAGAGTTGGAGGAGGCGATCGCCAAGCGGCACGGTTATCAGGCGGTGACGCACAAGCTGGAGTTTTTCGGTGTCTGCCCGGAATGCCAGGAGGATGCGAAGCGGGAGCGGGGGAAGAAGGGGAAAAAGTAGAGGCTGGGGAAACAGCGAACTTCCAACGCCCAAACTCTAACATCGCTAGCGGGAAAATTAGGGGAGAGAAGGCCGGACCGGGGAATGAGTATAAAAAATAAGCCACGCCTTGCAGCGTGGCTTATCTTGTTCAGTTGAAGGTTAAAGTTTAGGTGGCTTGTTGTTCTTCAGTCCAGTCACCTTGGTAGATGAACTGTTTGACTTTACGTCGCTCGTATCGGTTTTTGTGTGCTTTGTCCGGCTGGTTGGCCAGTTGACGGAATGGATGCTTTGAGTTGCGCAAGGCTTCCGACAGGAGTTCGGTCGATTTAGTCATAGCAGACTGTTCCTTTCGCACTTTTACCCTCCAGCTTAATCAGTGCCAAGATACCTGCGTCGCGTGATTAAGCCTTGGACGCAGACTGAAACTGTTGCTGAAAGGCTTTCTTGGAGTTTTAGAATACAGCAACGGCCAAAATGTTCAAGAAACGTCTGAAGATTTTTTGCCAGAATGTTGCTTTTCGCATGAAAGTGGAGATTGGCGTGGGAATGAAAGATGTTTCAGCAAGGGGTCAGACGAGAATGGTGGTAAGCAGGATTGTTTCGCGCGAGCCAACGGGCAGTCTTACCCTGCTGTTGGTTATGATCTTGCGTCGCTACGCGACGGTGTCTCTAAATAGATAGCGGCGGCTTAAAAGCCGCCGCTATGATTCTTTACTCGCTGACGCGAGATGGAAGTTATTTGGCGCTAGGCCTTCGCCACGCGCTTGAAGCTGCCGGAGCGCCATTCTTTTTCTACTTTGCTGGCCACCAATTTCCAGCCGTGTTGGGCGAAGGTGTTTTCTACCAAGGCAAATTGGGTTTCCAAGATGCCAGCGAGGACGAGGAGACCGTCGGGTTGCACTCTTGCACTGATCTTGGCGGATTCGGCGATGAGGAGGTCGTAGATCAGGTTCGCGCAGACGACGTCGTAGCGCTCGCGGGATTTGGCGGGCAGCTTGGTGAGGTCGGCTTGTTTGAGTTTCAGCTTGTCAGCCACCTTGTTCTTCGCGGCGTTCTCTTTGGCCACGCGGACGGCTTCGGGATCGTAGTCGAAGGCATCGACGGGTTGGTAGCCGAGCTTCGCGGCGGAGATGGCGAGGATGCCGGAGCCGGTGCCCATATCGAGGAAGGACTGCTTTGTGTCTTTTTTGCGGGCTTTCACGAGCTGGTGCAGGCAGAAGCTGGTGGTGGCATGCTGACCGGTGCCGAAGCTGAGGCCGGGGTCGAGCACGACGAGGGACTGCCCCTTCTTGGCCTTGCGCTTGATCCAGCCGGGGCGGATAAGCAGCTTGCCGCCGATGTTCATGGGCTTGAAATGGCGTTTCCATGAGTTGGCCCAGTCTTCGCGCATGATCCAGTCGCAGCGGAAAAGGCACGGGCCGATGTTCAGGCCGCATTCCTGGATGTTCTTCAGCTCGGCACGGATCGCTTTTTCCACGGAGTCGTCCCAAACCTCATCGGCATCGAGATAAACGATGGCGATGGTCTGACCGGTCTCGAAATCGCTGTAGATCGAGGGCGTATTGCGGAAGCGCTTTTGGAGCAGTTCTTGGACGGCTTCCTCGGATTCCGCGTGGATCTCGAGGGAGACTTTGCGGAGTTGTTTGGATTTCAACGATGGTCGCGCCATGGGGTGAAGTTCAGGAGTTGAAGTTCCGTTTTATGGGCGTGCAGGTTCACGACGGAGAGGCCGGCGTATTCGATCTGCACGCGGCCCAAAGTGGTGAGCGGGATGTCCAGCAGCACGGAGAGCAGCATGCGGATGACACCGCCATGGCAGACGATGGCGACGTGCTGGCCTTTGTGCCCCTCGATGATCTGTTGCAGGCAAGGTTCCACGCGCAGGCGGAATTGCATGGCGGATTCGGCCTCCGGAATGGCGGCGGCGTGAAGCTGGTCGAGCCAGTCGAAGGCGCTGATGCCGAACTTCTCCTGCACATCGTTCCAGTTCAGGCCGGTCCAGGCGCCGAAATCCACTTCGCGCAAACCTTCAAGGATGCGTGGTTGGTGATGGGGGACTTTCGCGAGGAGCGGAGCCAGCGTTTGCAGGGCGCGGGTCATGGGGCTGCAATAGATGGCGTCGATCCGCTCGGTGTGCAGATACTCGGCCATGCGCAAGGCCTGCTGGTGGCCTTCTTCGGAGAGTTGCATGTCAATGCGACTGCCGCCGAAGACCTTGTGGTATTTCGTCTCCACCTCGCCGTGACGGATGAGGTAGAGGCGGGTGGAAGGGGTGGTGCTGCTCATGGAGAATAGTTAAAACTGTAGCGCAGGCTGGTAGCCTGCTGTGCCGCAGATCGTTGATCTGCGGTGCGCCGAAATAGCGAGGGCCTGCCGACTGCCAGTCGGCGACACAGCAGACTGACAGTCTGCGCTACGAAGATGAGAGAGGCGCTCGAAATATTCAGCCGTTGGACCATTTGGATGTTACCTTTCCCCTCATCCCGGCCTTCTCCCTTGGGGAGAAGGTGGACAACAGAAGGTTCAGGCAGTTCTTACGTTTATTGAGCTGCGGCTCTCAAAGGGTGTTCGTTTGGTTAGCGCGGACTAATGTCCGCGGCTACGGGCTATTAGGCCAGGGCGGCTTCTTGGGCCTTCACCAGTTGTTGGATGCCTTGGCGGCCTAGTTTGAGCATGGCTTGCAACTGTTCTTCGCTGAAGGTGGATTCTTCGCCGGAGCCTTGGACTTCGACGAATTTGCCCCCAGCGGTCATCACCAGGTTCAAGTCTACTTCGGCGGCGGCGTCTTCGACGTAGCAGAGGTCGAGGAGCGGTGTGCCTTTCAAGATGCCGATGCTGACGGCGGCGACGGGTTCTTTCAGCGGATTCACGGCGAGCTTGCCGTCGGCCATCAGTTTGCGGATGGCGAGCATGAGGGCGACGTAGGTGCCGGTGATGGAGGCGGTGCGCGTGCCGCCATCGGCCTGGAGCACATCGCAATCGATCCAGATGGTGCGGGCACCGAGCTGTTCCAGATCGATGATGCTGCGGAGAGAGCGGCCGATGAGGCGTTGGATCTCCTGGGAGCGACCGTCGAGCTTGCCTTTGGAGATATCGCGGGCTTTGCGGTCGAGCGTGGAGTAGGGGAGCATGGAATACTCCGCGGTGATCCAGCCGCCGGTGACGTTCTGATCCTTCATCCAGCGCGGGACTTTTTCTTCCACAGTCACACCGCAGATGACGCGAGTGTTGCCCCATTCGATGAGCGTGGAGCCGGTGGCATGGGGCGCGATGTGGTTTTGAAAGCGCAGGGGACGCAGTTGGCCTGCGTGACGTCCATCGAAACGGGTCGTGGACGAGATATTTGACGTTTCCGACATAGTGGGGAGGAGAGTAGGCAAGGCGGGAAAAATGTCCAATGACCAAATCCGAATGACGTAGGAAGGCCCCAGAACCCAAACACCAAGTTGCAAGGAAGTTCCAAGGCTCCAACGGGTTACGCGGGTGGGCGCTGGTAAGAGTTTTGGGCGGCGAAACTCTTTGGCGGTTGTGTTGTTTAATTGATGATAAGGGCGGACGTCGCCGGAAGTTAGTTTGAACAAACGGTGCTCGTTGTCGTCCAACTTACAACGGTGAGCGGCCCTGTTTGGTGGTGGGGGTAAAAAGCTCACAAAAGGAGTTAGAAAAAGCGGGTCATTTTGCACTGGCAAAGCCAGCGGACCTGCGTCACTGTAAAGGTCAAGCCATGAGTGAAATCCACGTAATCAAAGAAACGTTGACGGCGACTGCCCGTCGGCGGCGCTGGCAACGGGGTTGGCGCGGGTTTTGGAAGGGGTTTATGGTCGCCGGGGCGGTGTGGCTGCTGGGCCTGATACTTTATAAAGTCCTGCCGATACCGGAGGAGGTTCTATTCGGGATTTTCTTTGCCGGGTGGATCGCGCCCTTAGCGGGCTTTTTGATGGAGTTTTCCAAAGAGGTCACCTTGAACGAGGCGGCGCGCTGGCTGGACCAGGAGAAGCAACTGAAGGAACGGTTGAGCACGGCTCTGGAAGTGGCTGACAGCAAGAAGGATGGGGAGTGGCAGCGGTTGCTGGTCACGGATGCGGCGACGCATGTGGGGCAATTGAATGTGGCGCAGATGCTTCCTTTCAACCTGCCGAAGGCGGCGAAGTGGAGTTTCATCCTGTTGATCATCACGGCGGGGCTGGGTTTGGTGCCGGAATACCGGACGGTGGAGTATCGCCAGAAGAAGCAGGATCAGGAAGTGATGAAAGAGGTGGGTGAACGGGTGGCTTCCTTGACGAAGCGGCAGATGACGAACCGCCCGCCGGCACTGGAGAATGTCAAAAAGGCTTTGGATGAAACGGTGGAGCTGGGCCAGCAGTTGCAGAAGGCGAAGCTCACGCGGGATGAGGCGTTGAAGAATATCGCGAAGGTCACGGACAAGCTGAAGGAGGAGGCGCGGGATCTGGCGAAGAACCCGGGCTTGCAACGGATGCAACAGGCAGCGAAGACATCCGGCCAGGATCAAGCACCTACGCCGGAGCAGTTGCAGAAACAGATCGATGACATGAAGGACAAGCTGGGTGAAGATCCGCCGAGCACGAAGGAACTGGACAAGCTGCAGAGCGAGCTGGAGAAGATGCAGTCGGCGGCCTCAGACATGATGAACAAGACGGGGTCGGAGGCGGAAGCGGCCAAGCAAGCGATGTCGCAGGCATTGTCGAACTTGATGAAGCAGGCACAAGCGGCCGGGCTGGACAGCGCCAAACTGGAGGAGGCGATGAACGCCTTGAAGGCGGGCAAAGCGGATCAAGTGTTGAAAGATCTGAATGCAGCTTTCCAGAACATGGAGAAGATGAAGGAGCTGGCACAGGCCCTGGAGAATCTGCAGATGCAGAAGGAGCAAATGGGCAAGGATCTGGCGGAGCAACTGGAGCGCGGCCAGGTGCCGTTGGCGCAGAGTTCGTTGAAGGAGATGATGCAGAAGCTGCAGTCCGGCCAGATGTCCCAAGAGGAGATGAAGAAGATGGTGGAGCAATTGCAGAAGGCACAGAACCCGGCGCAGATGTATGGCAAGGCGGGCGAGTGCCTGGCCAATGCGGCGTCACAAGCGCAAGCCGGGAACAAACAGGGAGCAGCGCAGTCGCTTGCCGAAGCGATGAAAGAGCTGGAGAAGATGCAGGAGCAGATGGGGGATCTGGAATCCATGATGGCGGCCTTGGAAAATCTGCAACAGGCGCAGCAGTGCGTGGGTAACGGGAGTTGCAACAACATGGGCTGGGGCATGCGCAACCGGCCGGGCTTCTGCAAGGGTGGGGGCGAGGGTGATGAGATGTCCGCATGGTTCTTCCATCAGTATTATTCCAGCAGCAGCGGCAAGGGCGGGCACAAGGCTGGCACGGCGGCACATGGCGTCTATGGGGAGGCGGATGTGAAGGAGCCGAGCGATCCTTTGTTGACGACGAAAGTGAAGGGGCAGATCACACCCGGAGGACCGATGCCGAGCATCACGCTGAAGGGCGTGAGCATCAAGGGAACCAGCACCGTGGCTTTCGAAGAAGTCGCGGCCACGGCACAATCGGAAGCAGAAAGCGCACTGACGCAGGACAAGGTGCCGCGCGCGTATCGCGGTGCGGTGCGGGATTATTTTGATGATTTCAAGAAGTGAGCGGGTGGCGGGAAATTGAATAACAGGGGAGGAACGATATGAGCACTGAGGAGCAAATCGCGTCATTCCGGGACAAGTTTGACCGGATGAAGGCGGAGATCGGGAAAGTCATCGTGGGGCATGATACGATCGTGGAGGGGACGCTGACCGCGCTTTTGGGCGGCGGCAATATCTTGCTGGAGGGTGTGCCGGGGTTGGGAAAAACCCTGCTGGTACGGACGCTGAGCGATGTGCTGGAGCTATCTTTCAGCCGTATCCAATTCACGCCGGACCTGATGCCCGCGGACATCTTGGGCACAAACTTGGTCATGGAGACGCCGGATGGACGGCGGGAGTTTCAATTTCAACGCGGACCCATCTTCGCCCATCTCGTGCTGGCGGATGAGATCAATCGCGCGACGCCGAAGACGCAATCGGCCTTGCTGGAGGCGATGCAGGAGAAACAGGTGACGGCGGGTGGCGCGGTGCGGAAACTGGTGGAGCCGTTTTTCGTGCTGGCCACGCAGAACCCCATCGACCAGGAGGGCACGTATCCGTTGCCGGAAGCGCAGTTGGACCGGTTTTTCTTCAAGCTGCTAGTGGGCTATCCCACGGCGGCGGATCTCACGGAAGTGCTGAACCGCACGACGGAGGGTTACAAGGCGCACGTGGAAAAAGTCATCGATGGTGCGACGTTGATGGAGATGCAGGGGGTGGTGCGTCAGGTGCCGGTGGCGACGCATGTGAAGGACTACGCGGTGCGGCTCATCCTCGCGACGCATCCGAAATCGGAGACGGCGGCGGCGGTGACGAACCAGTATCTGCGGTTCGGCAGCAGTCCGCGTGGGGCGCAGACGCTGTTGTTGGCGGCGAAAGTGCGAGCGCTGACGCAAGGACGCTTCAACGTGAGCTTCGACGACATCACGGCGATGATCCATCCGACCCTGCGGCACCGGTTGATCCTGAACTTCGAGGCCGAGGCGGAAGGCATCACCACGGACCACATCATCACGCAGATCCTGAAGGAAGTGCCGAAGGACGCGGCGGTGGCGGCGTAAGGAGCTGTTTGTGTGTTAGGAATAATGATCAATCCGTTGCTATCGGGTTTATTCCTGTTGGGATTAGTCATCTCAATTGTAATGATAGCCAAGGGACATCGCATTGCAGGGAGCATCCTGACGTTTCTTTTTCTCATGCTGAATCTGGCGGTCATCATTCCGGGCGCCAAGACGAGCAAAACTCGGGCGCAGATGAATGAGTGTCAGCGGAACCAGCAGCAGATAGCGGGAGCCATGAAGTCATGGTCGCTTGAAAAAAGGAAGAATGCAGGGGATAAAGTAGAGGTTGGTGAAGTCGCACTTTTCTTAAAAGGAGGCGTGTTGCCGGTTTGTCCGGCAGGAGGGAGTTACACCATCACCACTGTGGGAACCAAGCCGACTTGTTCACTAACGCAATTATCGCACTAAATGTCACAACCGCTCATAACGCCTGAACTTCTGCGCCGGCTGGAACAACTCCAGTTGCTGGCGCGGCGGCGTTCCAAGAGCAACACGCGGGGTGAGCGGCGCAGCAAGGCGCGCGGGCAATCGGTGGAGTTTGCGGACCATCGCAATTACGTCTCCGGTGATGACTTGCGGTACCTGGATTGGAATCTGTACGGTCGCTTGGACAAGCTCTTCCTGAAACTCTACGAGGAGGAACGCGAGCTGCCGGTGACCATCTTCCTGGATTGCAGCGAGTCGATGAGTTTTGGCGAGCCGAACAAGTTCCATTTCGCGCGGCAACTGGCGGCGGCGATTGGCTACGTGGCGTTGTGCGGATTTGATCGCGTGAGCGTGCGCACGTTTCCGGATAACCCGGCGGAATCGGCTTATCGGCAATCGCTGCTCTCCGTGCGCGGGCGCAAATCCAGCCTGCAATTCTTCCGCAACCTCGCGCATCTGACAGCGAAGGGCACGGCGGATTTCAATGGAGCGTTGCGTCGCGGGGCTTTGGAATCACGGACGACAGGCGTGGCCGTGGTGCTCAGTGATTTCCTCGATCCGCAAGGGTATGAGGCCGGGTTGACTTCCTTGATCGGGCGCGGTTTTCAGGTGAATGCGGTGCAAATCCTTTCGCCAGAGGAAATCGCACCGACGAATTTTGGAGACCTACGGCTCATCGATGCGGAGACCGGCGCGCAGACGGAGGTGACGTTCGGGCGTTACCGGATGGAGCAGTATCAGCAGATGGTGGAGAACTTCCGCCAGAAGCTGCGCGAGTATTGTGCGGGGCGCGGCATCAGCATCTTCACGGCAAGCTCGGCGGATTCACTGGAGCAACTGCTCCTGAAGCAACTGCGAGAAGCGGAGGTATGGGGATGAATTTTCTCGCGCCATTCGCGTTCCTGTTCGCGGCCACGCTGCCGGTGGTCATCGTCTTTTACATGCTCAAGCGGCGGCGCACGGTGCGGCTCGTCTCGAGCACCTTGCTCTGGCAGAAGTTCCTCGCGGAAACACAGGCGAATGCGCCCTTCCAGAAGCTGCGCAACAACTGGCTGCTCATTTTGCAATTGCTGATGCTCGCGCTGGCGGTGTTCGCGCTGGCGCGGCCCTACTTCTCGGCGACGACCCAGGAGCCGGGGCTGGTGGTGGTGATCCTCGATGGCTCGGCCTCCATGCAGGCACGGGATGAATCCCCGAACCGTTTCGAGGCCGCGCGCAAGGAAGCGCTCAAGCTGGTGGACGGGCTGAAGGACACGGACCAGATGATCGTGCTGCTCTCGGCGGGCAATACGGTGGTGCGGCAATCACCCACCGCCGAGAAAGCGACGTTGCGACGCGTCTTGGAGGAGTGTCAGCCGGGTGATACTCCCACACGCGTGGAGGAGGCGTTCAAGCTCGCGCAAACCTTGTCGAAGAACCGGGCGAACGTGGAAGTGCATTTCTTCTCGGATGGTGCATTGACTGCGGCGGAAGATCTCACCTCGATAAAGCTGCCGGTGGTCTATCACCAGTTCGGCAAGCGCGCGAACAATGCGGGCATCACGGCGATGGATGTGCGGCCGCATCCGGAAGACCCGGCGCAGCGGGTGGTCTTCGCGAGTGTGTTCAATGCCGCCACCAACGCGCAGACGGTGAGCGCGGAACTGCGCTTCAACGGGCAGTTTGTGGATACCAAGGTCTTGAACCTGCCGGCACGTGAGGTTGCTTCCACCGTGTTCGCCGCAGAGCAGAAACAGAGCGGAACCTATACGTTGAAACTGAAGGCGGACGATGATCTGGCGGCGGACAACGAAGCCTCCATCATCAGCAAGATGCCGCGCCCGGTGAAGGTGTTGCTGGTGACGGGCGGCAACCGTTTCCTTGAGAAAGCTCTGCGTGCTGTGGTGAATGTGGAGTTGAGCACGGCTTCGCAGCTGACCTCGAGCGGCCGGGGCTACGATATCGTTGTGCTGGATTCGGTGATCCCCTTAAGCGTGCCGGAGGTGAACACGCTGGCGATGCACGTCGGTTCGACGAACTGGTTCGAGACCTGGCGCCGGGTGGAGGGGCCGGCGATCGTGGACTGGAACGCGAACCATCCGCTGATGCGCTTTGTGACATGGGACAATGTGCAGGTCGCTGAGACATTAGGAGTGAAGGCACCCTCGTGGGGGCTGGTGTTGGTGGAAGCGCAGCAAACGCCGCTGGTGATCGCCGGTGAGAAGGGCCGGCAACGGCTCGTATGGGTGGGTTTTGATTCGTTGCAAAGCACATGGCCGTTGCGCGTGTCGTTCCCCATCTTCATGGCGAACGCGATGGAATGGCTGAATCCGCAGCAGTCGGATGCGAGCCAGTTCACCTTGCAGGCGGGGAATGCGTTTCGCCAGCCACTGTTCGGGACGGTGGCCGAAGCCACGGTGACCTTGCCCAAGGGGGACAAGAAGGAAATCAAACTGGGCGAGCAGGCCAAGGAACTTATCTGGAGCGAGACGTATAAGGTGGGCATCTATAAGGCGAACTACGGCACGAATGAAACCAGCTTCACAGTGAACCTGATGGACCCGGCGGAGAGTGACATCACGCCGCGGAGCCAGGTGCCGGTGGGAGCGCAGGGGACAGCGGCGGCCTCCGTCACGAAACGGGCGAACCTGGAATACTGGCGCTGGTTTGTCATGGCGGCCCTGGCCGTCCTGATGTTCGAGTGGTGGTACTATCATCGGAGGACCGCATGAGACCGGAGGTGCACCGATGAACATCCAGTTCACCTCACCGCAGTGGTTGTGGGCGCTCTTACCCGGCGTGCTCTGGGTGCTGTGGCTGACGGTGAAATCCGACGTGCAGTTGAGCCCCTGGCGGCGTGGCCTGGTGACGGCCGTGCGGTTGGTAATCCTGATCTGCCTAGTGCTGGCGCTTGCCGGCATCCAGTGGAAACAGCCGAAAGAGGGCTTGAACGTTTTCTTTTTGCTGGACCGTTCGCAGAGCATCTCGCCGGAGCAGCAGGAGCGGGCGCAGAAATATGTGAACGAGGCGGCCAAGGGCAAGAGCATGGAAGATCGCGGCGGAGTGATCGTGTTCGGTGCGGGCGCGAGCATCGAGACGATGCCCAATGCCGTGGTGGAACTGCCGCAAGTACAGGCAGTGGTGCCACCGGAACGTACGGACTTAGGCGCGGCCATCCGCTTGGGTGCGGCCGCACTGCCAGAGCATGGGCAGCGGCGACTGGTGATCCTTTCCGATGGTAATGAGAATTCAGGCGATGCGATGGCAGCGGTGCTGGCGGCGAAGCCGCTGGGGGTGACGGTGGATGTCGTGCCGTTGAGCCTCTCACGTGGCGGAGATGTATCAGTGCAGAAGCTCATGCTGCCTTCGAAGTTGAAAGTGGGGCAGGCGTTTGAGGTGAAGATACTGCTTCATTCTGACCGTGATAAGGCGGCGTCCGTCCGCCTGTTCCGCAATGACCAGTTGCTGGGCGAGCAACCGGTACAATTGGTGCCAGGTAAGAACCTCTACGCGTTCCCGCAGAAACTGGATGAGGCAGGTTTCTACAATTATCAGATCCAGGTGGATGTGCCGGGGGACATGATTCCGCAGAACAACAAGGCGACCTCCTTCGCCAGTGTGCGCGGCGATCCTACTGTTCTGCTGGTCTCCGCCGATCCAGACCAGGATGCCAACCTGGCAGCCGCCTTGCGCACTTCCAAACTCACGGTGAAGCACGTGGCGGTGGAAGGGTTTCCCGAGACGCTGGCAGAGATGCAGAGCTATGACTCCATCTTCCTCAGCAACGTCGCTTCCGGCGATCTGACCACGGACATGCTGAAGCTGTTGGAGATCGCGGTGCGGGATTTCGGCGTGGGATTCGTCTGTGTGGGCGGTGATCAGACGTATGCGGCAGGTGCTTACCGCGGCACACCGTTGGAGACCATCCTGCCGGTGGAGGTGGAGCTGAGCAGCAAGAAGGTGCTGCCGCCAGGGGCGTTGGTCTTGATCATCGACAAGTCCGGCAGTATGTCGGGCGATAAGATCGAGTTGGTCAAATCCGCCGCCATCGGCGCAGTCCGGGCATTGGGGGATTCAGATTTTGTGGCGGTGATCGCTTTCGACGGTGCACCTTATGTGGTGACAGAACTGCAGAAGGCGGGCAACCGGAGCAAGATCGAGCGCAGCATCTCGGGCATTGAAGCAGGTGGCGGCACTTCCATGTATCCGCCCATGGTGACGGCGTACGAGATGCTGCATGAATCGCGGGCGGCATTGAAGCATGTCATCGTGCTGACGGATGGCGAATCGCAACCGGGCGACTTTGAAGGCATCACCAAGAAGATGGCGGCGGAGAAGATGACGGTCTCCACAGTGGCGGCGGGGGAGTATATCGATGGGGCGTTGCTGCAAAGCATCGCGGCCACCGGCCGGGGCCGGTTCTATCACGTGCGCAACCCTACGCAGATACCGCAAGTATTCATCAAGGAGACGGCGGTGATCCTGAAATCCGCCATCAATGAAGAGCCATTTCAGCCCAAGATGGTGTCCAGCACGGAACCGGTGCGGGGCATTGGTAGTGGCGAGTTTCCCACGCTGCTTGGTCATGTGGTGACGGAGCCGAAGAGCCGGGCGGAACTGGCGCTGGTGACGGGGAGCGGGGATCCCTTGCTGGCGCACTGGAATTATGGCCTGGGCCGTACGGTGGCTTTCACTTCGGATGCGAAACCGCGTTGGGCGAAAAACTGGATGGGCTGGGCGAAGTATCGCCAGTTCTGGTCACAGGTGGGTAATTGGAGTTTGCGCAAGCTGGAGAGTACGGATTTCAACGCCGAGATGTCTGTGGAGAAAGGGGATGCGGTGCTGACGGTCGAGGCGATGGATGATCAGGGCGATTTCCAAAATTTCCTCAATCTGGAGGCCACAGTCGTGAGCCCCAAGGGTGACCGGCAAAAGGTGCGGCTGGAGCAGACCGCTCCGGGGCATTACGAAGTACGCTTCCCGACCAAGGAAGTCGGGGCGTATGTAGCCCAGTTATCCCAATTGAAGGACGGCAACGTGGTGGCCGGACAGGTGGTGGGCACGGCGGTGAACTACTCCCCGGAGTTTGAAGCGACGGAGCCCAATATCCGGTTGCTGCGACAACTGGCCGAATCCGGCGGAGGCCGGGTGATCGACCCGCAGTTGCGGAGCGACAATCCGTTTGTACACGACCGGGTGAAGACGTTTCAGCCGGTGGACTTGTGGGAATGGCTCTTGAAGGCGGCCATTCTCCTGTTCCCGCTGGATGTCGGCTTACGGCGCATCCATCTGGACCGGGAGGAGTGGCTACGGGCTACCGCCACTTTGCGCCGTTGGCTGTTCTTCTGGCGGGCGAAACAGGTGCGGCCACAGGAAGCGGATGAATCTCTGGCCGCTTTGCTGAACCGGCGCGACCAGGTACGGGCGACGCAAAAGCCAGCGGAACCGGTAGTGGTGAATCCGGCGATGTTCCAACCGAAAGACCCAGTTCGGGTTGTTTCGGCCAAGCCCGTAAGCAAGTCTGCGGAAGCTTCTGAAACCGAGTTGGTTTCCGGGACAGATACGGGCCAAGCGAAGGCGGAAGAGACGACCACGACCAGCCGGTTGCTGGATGCCAAGAAGCGCGCACAGAAGAGGCGGTAAAGCCATAGGCAAAAATGGCTTACACCACTTTTGGGGGAGGGGAAAATAAATCGTTGCCCGGCGGGAGGGGTTATGGCTTCATGAGGTCCGCCAAAACAGTTGCAGTCCAATCATGGTCTGCTTTGAGTTGGTTTTTAGTTGCAGTACAATGAGTTATGGAGCGAAGTCGGTTGTCGATCTGGTATGCTGGACGGGTGCAAGGGGTGGGATTTCGCTTCACCACCAAGCAAGTGGCGATGGGTTTTGACGTGACTGGAACGGTCAGGAACTTGGACGATGGACGGGTGGAACTGATTGTTGAAGGCACAAAGAAAGAGCTGGAAGAATTCCAGCAAGCCATCCGGGAGGCCGGATTGGAGCGGTTCATCAAAGATGAGACGACCGCATGGGGACCCGCTACGGGCGAGTTCCGTGGCTTTGAAATCATTCGGTAGAATTTGAGCGATGAAGTACGCGATACTGGCAGATATTCACGGTAACTTGGAAGCCTTGCAGGTTGTGCTGGAAGACTGCAAAGCCCAAGGCGTCACCCACTATGCCTGTCTGGGAGACGTGGTGGGCTATAATGCCAACCCTAAGGAATGCCTCGACATCATCCGGGGCATGGGCATGCCGGTGGTCAAGGGCAACCATGATGAGTATTGCTCCACGGATACGGCACTGGATGGGTTCAACGCCCATGCTGCCGAGGCTGTCGAATGGACCCGTCAACAGCTCTCCGATGAGGACCGCCAGTGGTTGCGGGATCTGAAGTATCTCCGGTTGGTCGCCAATTTCACGATCGTCCATGCCACGCTCGATGTACCCCAGCGCTGGGGTTATGTCTTCGACAAGCTTGCGGCCGCAGCGAGCTTCACCTACCAGAACACAAGCGTCTGCTTCTTCGGCCATACCCATGTGCCGGTGGCGTTTATCCGGGACACCGTCGTGCGGGGGGGGACGTATTCGAAGTTCAAGGTGGAACCGGGTCGCAAGTATTTCGTGAACGTCGGCAGCATCGGCCAGTCCCGTGATGGGGTGGCCAAGGCGACCTATGTCATTTATGACATGAACGAAGGCACGATCGAGTTGCGCCGGTTGGACTACGACATGGCCACAACGCAACGGAAAATAATCGATGCCGGCCTGCCGCCCCGTTTGGCCGAGCGACTGGCCTTGGGCAAGTAAGTTCCAGAAACTGCGTGGCCGGGCAGCCGCCGCGCCCGGTTCGATTGAAAGTTCTCATCCTCAAGCCCAGCTCGCTTGGCGACGTCATCCACGCCTTGCCGGTAGCGCGTCTCCTGCGGTTGCAGCATCCGGGCTGTGAGGTCCACTGGTGGCTTAGTAAGGATTTGCTGCCCCTCTTGGAAGGCGATCCCGATATCTCCCGTCTTATCCCCTTCAACCGCCGTCGTTGGTGGTCCCCCAGTTGTCCGACTGGGCTTTGGCATACAGTGATGCAAGCACGGCAGGAGCAGTATGATTTGGTGATCGACCTGCAGGGTCTGATGCGTAGTGCGCTTTTTGCCTGGCTGGCGCGAGGAGCCTTTACCGTGGGTGTCCTGGACCGGCGGGAAGGCGGTTCTGCCCTCTATGATCTTGCGGTGGAACGGCCCGGCCCGAAATCACACGCTGTCGATTGGTACCTATCCGTGGCCCGGGCCATCGGGCTGGACACCAAAATGGATTTTGACTGGCTGCCGGAGAAACCGGCAATAGCCGCCGAGTTGCGGCGTAAATGGCGGGTAGAGGGGGCGCGTTGGGTGGTGCTCTGTCCCGGTGCTCGATGGGACAACAAGGTCTGGCCGCTGAATTCCTTCGTCGAACTCTCGCGCAAGTTATTGCACCAGCATCCGGATGTGAAACTGGTCGTCCTCGGCGGGCGGGAGGATGTGGCCCGGGGCCAGATCCTGCATGGGGTGGACCCGGACCGGGTGCTGGACCTCACGGGTTGTACGTCTTTGACGGAGATGGTAGAGTGGATCCGCTTGGCGGAAGTCACGGTCACCAACGATACCGGCCCGATGCATGTGGCTGCCGCGTTGGGCAAACCGGTGGTCGCCTTTTTTGGTCCGACTTCGCCGGAACGCACCGGACCCTACGGCCAGATCGACCAGGTGCTGCGCACGGAGTTGCCCTGCACGCCCTGTTTGCAGCGGCGTTGTCATTTCGAGGAGTCCATGGCCTGCCTGCACCGGATCACTCCGGATCATGCCTTGGCCAAGTCAGCGGCTTTTCTCGCCTGATTTTTTCTGAATAGCCTGGAGGAGGGCGGCGTCTTTCTTTTTGTAAGGACTGGCCTGTGGCTGGTGAATCGTTTTGCCTGACGATTGCCACTTGAACGCAAGGGTGACGTCCGCCACATTGGGTAGCATGAAAGCAATCGTTCTGGTCCTCTTGGTGGCCTTCGGAGTTGTCTTGGGGGCGCAAGCCCAGCAAGTCGTCAAGGTGAAGATCTTCACCGAGAAGGCTTACGCCTTGAGCGAACGTGCCCAGTCACTGAACGAGAAGTCGCAGTTGTTGAATGACCGCACCCAGTATCTGGCGCAGGAGCCGATGGGTATCATGGTGCGGGTATATAATTATTCGGGTGAGACCCTAATCTTGGGCCAGGAAGATGACTGGGTCAGTTTTTCCGTCGAACCTTTGGCCAGTAAATCGATTGTCCGGCAGGCGAGCCAGCCGCAAGTGGGCGGGGCCCCGTTCGCACTGGAGAACGGCATGATGGCCACCAAACGCGTGGATCTTGTGCCTCATTTCGAAGTGGTTCAGTCGGGGCGGTATAAGATCACCGCCACGGTTAGGGCGGGACGGCATGGCGATATCAGCAGTGAAGCGCTGCTGGTGGATGTGGTCAACGGTTCGCCCCTTTGGGACCGTGAATTTGGTGTTCCTGTCCGGGAAGGCAAAGCTCCAGAAATCCGAAGATACAATATCATTCAGGCCCGGCAGATGGATGTACAGCACTTATACGTGAAAGTGACCGATAGCTACGGCGGCAAAACCTATGGCCTGTATCCACTGGGACAGATGGTGCTCGCCTACAAGCCAGAGCAGCAGATGGACCGGAACAACCGCCTGCATGTGCTCCACCGATCCGGGCGTGCCACGTTCACCTATTCCATGGTGGACCACGACGGACGGGTCATCTTGCGTCAGCGTTATGACCAGACTGGTGCCCCGCCCAGCCTGGTCCACACCGATGCCGGTGAGGTGTTGGTAAGTGGCGGCACCAGAACCAAGTCCGCTTTTGATATCGATCCGCTCGCAGATGAATTGGAGAAGTTGAAGTTGATGCCATGATTTGTTTGTACACGCCATTACGTTTGTGCTTGGGCCTTTTTACATTGGTGTGCTTCACCACCATTTCGCTGGCACAGACCAACCAGCCCCCGACGCAGATCGAGATCATTCAGCTCAAGAATGGTGACCGTATCACCGGTGAGGTGCTCAAGGAGGATGAAAACTCGGTCAGCCTCAAGACCCGATGGAATGCCGAACTGACGATGCCCAAGGCGGAGATCGAAAAGCGCGAAATCCAGCCGGGCGTGACATCACCAACGGCCGCCCAAGTCATTAATCCGGTACCGGTTCCAGTCGCACCTCCTCCGGCCCCGCCTGCTGAACCGCCCAAGCCCAAAGGCATCTGGAAAGCAAATGTGCAATTGGGTGCCGATCTGCGCGAAAGCACGGTGAGCAGCTATCTCTATTCTGCCAGCGCCAAGGTGACCTATGCCCGTGGTGGCTGGCACAATTCGGCGGACTGGCGTTACTCCTATGGCAAAAGCGGCAACACACTCTCCGCCGACCGCATGGATGGCACTCTTAAGTCGGACCTGGATATCGGGCCGGAAAATAAATGGTTTGTATATGCCTTGGGCGGGGCCGGATATGACGAGGTCAGGAAAATCGACTATCAATATGAGTTCGGTCCCGGTCTGGGAATTCATCTGCTGGTGCGTACCAATATGGCGCTGAATGTAGAATCCGGATTCAGCTTTCAGGAGCAGAATTTCAGCAATGCGACCAAACGCAATGAATTCCGTTTGCGCGTGGCGGAGGATTATTTTTGGAAGTTGAATTCCAAGGTGAGGCTGGAACAGAAAGCCGAGATTCAGCCCGCTTTCGACGATCCGGCTGATTACCGGTTCCGGTTTGAAACCACCCTAAGCTACGCGCTATTCAACAACGTCTCTTGGAATGTCACGTTGATCGACATTTACGACAGTGAGCCCGCCGCCGGGGTTTCCAACAATGACCTGCAGGTCCGGTCTGGCATTGGGGTCAGTTTCTGAACCACACCCCCGCTCAGTTACTCGAAGAGTTCTTTCAAGTTTTTCACCCGTGCTTCCATCTCTTTTTTGTAGATGATGGCCCGGTTCAGGGAGGTCTGCTCGGTCTGACCGATGAAAGGATCCAGTTCCACCCGGATGGCCACCATTGGGTCACCATTGCGGTCGTGCACCGGCAAAGTCACTTTTACGATGTTCTTACCATGGTACAGCATGGGGGTGTTGGCGCTGATGGCGGTGCTGGCCACGGTCCGGTCTTCCTCCACTTCAGCGGCGGGCACCGGTTGGTTGCTGGCCAGCAGCACCACATTCGTGCTGCCCACTTTGGGACCATAAAGCTTCAAGGCCACAGTGCGCGGAAAGCGCTCCATCAGGAGGTTGATGATTTTCTGCGCATAAATCTCCCGCGGTGTATAGGTGACCTTGGCTTGCGTGAAATGGCTGACGGAATCGGATTTGGTCCAAAAACCTACCTTGCCGTTGATAAAAGAATTGTCCGTCAGGTCCGGGATCACCTGTTTCCCATTCAGAAAGCACCGGATCTTGTTGGCCTCGCATTGCACGGCCATCTCATGCCACACGCCAGAAGGGATCTCGATTTCGGGACCGATCGGGGCGGTGCGCACGCCATTGACCACCTTGTAAAAGCGGAAGGTGTTGCCTAGGCCGCTGGCCCGTACCACGTAAAAGTTATGCTGATCCTGGGCACGGAATACGAGACCAGCCATCCGCTCCTTGCTGCCGGCGACCAGTTTGAATTTGGTCGTGAAGGTGAAATCGCCAAAGACATCGCCTTCGTTCATCAGGATGGGGAACCGCTCATCGGTTGCATCTGTGCTCGTTTGCGCCAGCACGGCTGCCTTCACCGTGGTGTTGCCTTTGCTGGTGAGCGGGGCAAAAGCAGTGGGGGCTTCGTCCAGCAGCACCTGCCACGCAGGTTCAGCCCCAGTCCCGATCATCATGGACTTGAAACCCTCCGGCGTCTTGCCGGTCGGGGTCTTGCTGAAATCAAAGGCGATCTCCGCTGCTCCGGCATTGAGGCTCAAAAGCAGACTGGCGGCCAAAAGGCAAATTCCGCGTAACATGGTGTGAAACTTTAGCAAAGCGACGTCCGGGCTCAAGGTTTAGTGTAAAAACAAAAGGGGAGACGCGGTGCGTCTCCCCTGTGTTCAAAATAACGGCTTAATAGATCATGTCCGCCACGGTGCGGCCAGCCGGGATGAACGGCAGCACGTGCTCCGAGTACGGCGTGATGACGTCCAGCACATAGGCGGTTTTCGAATCCAGCATGCGCTGGATGGCCGCCTTCAGGTCCTTGCGATACATGACGCGTTCGCACGGCACATTGAAGCTCGTGCAGACCTTCACGTAGTCCGGATAGACCTGCGCACGATTCTCGGGGTTGCCGAGGTAAGTATGGCCGCGGTTGCCGCCGAAGAAGTTGTCTTCCCACTGCACCACCATGCCCAAGTGCTGGTTGTTCAAGATGATGGCCTTGGCGGCGATCTTCTCGACGTTCGCCGTGGCCAGCTCCTGGATGTTCATCAGGAAGGAGCCGTCGCCATCGATGTCCACCACGTGTTTGTCCGGGCAGGCGACCTTGGCGCCCAAGGCGGCCGGGAAACCGTAACCCATCGAGCCCAGACCGGCACTCGTGATGAACTGGCGCGGGAACTTATACTTGTACCATTGACCGGACCACATCTGGTGCTGGCCGACGCCCGTGGTGATGATCGCTTCGCCCTTGGTCATCTCATAGAGCATCTCGATGACCATCTGTGGCAGGATGACTTCGCTCTCATGACCGCGCAGGTGATCTTTGATATGATCACTGTTCAGGATCTCCGGGGTCACTTCGTAATGCAGCGAGCCCTTCTTCTTCCACTCGGCGATCTGCGCGTGCCACGCGGGGAATTTCTTGGCGATGGGTCGCTTGGCGATCATCGCGTTCAGGCGCTTGAGCGTGTCCTTCAAGTCGCCGACCACGGCGAGGTGAGCTTTCTTGTTCTTGTTATGCTCGGACGGGTCGATGTCCACGTGGACAATCGTGCCGTGCTTGCAGAACTCGTCGAACTTGCCCGTCACGCGGTCGTCGAAACGCACACCGAAGGCGAGCAACAGATCAGCGCCGTCCTTCAGGCGGACCATCGGATCGGTCGGATTTGCGCGATACTTGAACTCACCGCTCACGGCCCAGTTGGCGTAAGCCGCACCGTGCATGCCCAACCAACGGAGGGAGAGGGGATGTGTCTCCGGGAAACCACCCACGCCCATGAGCGTCGTGGTGACCGGGATCTGCGCCGCTTCCGCGAACTTCAAGAGTTCAGGGGCTGCACCGGAGGTGATGATACCACCACCGCAGTAAAGCACCGGACGCTCCGACTTCTCGATGAGGCCGATGATCTCGTTCAATTCCAGCTCGCCCGCCTTGTTATCCGGCTGGGTGTAGCCCGGCAGACCTTTCTTGATCTCTTCCAGTGTCGGCCAGCGCGGTTGCGCCTTCGCCTGCTGGATGTTCTTCGGGAAATCGATGACCACGGGTCCCGGACGACCGCTCTCGGCGATGTAGAACGCCTCCGCCACGATGCGCGGGATGTCGTTGATGTCCGTAACGAGGTAGCTGTGCTTCACCACCGGCATGGTCACGCCGATGATGTCCGTCTCCTGGAACGCACCGCGACCGATCATGTTCTGGTTCACTTGGCCGGTGATGGCCACCAGCGGGCAGGAGTCGAGGTAAGCGTCGGCGATGGCGGTGACGAGGTTCGTCGCGCCCGGGCCGGAGGTACCCATGCACACGCCAGCCTTGCCAGTGGCGCGGGCATAACCTTCCGCGGCGAAGCTGCCGCCCTGCTCATGGCGGGGGAGGATTGTGCGGATCTTGGACTTCGTGAGCGATTGATGGATCTCCATGCTCGCGCCGCCCGGATAAGCGAAGATCGCTTCCACCCCGGCGCGCTCGAGGGCTTCGACAAAAATGTCGCGACCCAGCATCAACGGGCCGACTTCGGCGCGTTGCTTCGTTGGCGTTTTGGCGGTGGACTTCTTCGCTTTCGCTATGGTGCCTTTGCTCATACTGACTTTTCTCTGTGTTTTACAGCCGGTGGCCGCGAGTAAATTAAAAACCCACGACCGTTGCCAGCCGTGGGTTCTTGTCTAAATCTTGGTTAAAAACGACAAGGTCCAGCGGCAGGGCTTACTACCCCTGCTACTACTAGAACCTTTACGTTTAGCATCATTTGTGGCGAAAGATAGTAAGCAATTGCCTGTACGGGTCAAGCCCCTATTCCTGCGGAAAATGACGAATTTCCAAGCCTCACCGGCGAAGAAATGAATCGATGATTCAATCCGCTCTTAGTGGCTTGTCTTAAACGAGTTAAGTAAATTCATTGAAGCGTGGGATGCTCTTCAATTGGTAGGGCGCCGCTGTCCTCAGCGCGCCGCCGCCGAAGCCTGAAAACGTCCAATCTACGAGAATCGGACTGACGTCTGGTCGCTTTCATCATTTAGCCGTTTCTCGGCTAAGCCGGTTCCTGCTGGCTGATGCAATGGAACGAACCCAAGCCCCAGATCAACTCCGTGGAATCCACGCCGATGACTTTGTGGCCCGGCATCTCGCGCTGGAGGACGTCGATGGCCTTCTGGTCGTTCTTATGCCGATACGTCGGCACGAGCACGATGCCATTGGCGATGTAGAAGTTCGCGTAACTGGCCGGGAGCCTTTGCCCATCGAACTCCACCAAACCGGGCATCGGCAACTCCACGACGCGCAGGGGACGGCCATCCTGATCCTTCATCGTCTGGAGACGCTTCAGGTTTTCTTGGAGCAGGTGGTAATTCTCATCCTGCGGGTCCTCCTCCACGATGGTGACGACCGTGGTGGGATTCACGAAACGCGTGAGGTCATCCACGTGACCATCCGTGTCATCGCCCACGATGCCATCGCCGAGCCAGAGGATATTCGTCACGCCGAGATAATCCTTCAGATACTGCTCGATCTGTTCCTTCGAGAGATCGGGATTGCGATTCGGATTCAGCAAGCAAGCCTCGGTGGTGAGTAACGTACCTTTGCCGTTCAACTCCAACGCGCCACCTTCCATCACGATTCCCGGAGAGAAGAGGGGAAGCCCGCGCAGTTTCGCGACATGTTGCGGCACGGCATCATCCAGATCATACGGCGGATACTTGCCACCCCAAGCGTTGTAAGCCCAGTCCACAATGGCGCGCTCGTGTTTACCGCTTTGATCGCGCACGAGGAAGATCGGACCATGATCGCGGCACCAAGGTTCATACGCGGGGAAATGATGGAACTTCACGCGTTCCAGCGGCGTGCCGTTATCCTTCAGCAAGCCGCGCACCCATGCCTCCATCTCCGCGTGCCAGACGTTGATATTCACGTCCTCCACCTTCACGAGATGTTTGATCAGCTCGGCATAGACCGGCGGCACCGTGTCGTATTTATCCGGAAAGCTGATGCCCTCAGGCCGTGGCCACGAGAACCAGGTGCCCACGTGCGTTTCCCATTCAGCGGGCATGCGATAGCCAAGTTGTGCCGGTGTTGTCATTGGATCAAAGTTACGCCCAATCAATTTCGATGACTTCTGTTAAACGGGGGAACGGCAGGCGTAAAGGAGAAGTTTGTTTAGTTGTGCCGACGAAGTTGCTGTCAAACCAAGAACGCGCAGCGTTCACCCTATCCAGGTAGGGACGCGGTGCTCCGCGTTCCCTTGCATTCCCTTGAGATAATCGCGAATCTAAAGCAGGAACTTGGAAACACTTTGAGACAGATATCGTGCCGCTCTTTAACTGGACGATGGCAATCCATGAGTGCAACTTGTTGCCAGAGCCCCAGTTTTGATTGGCGATTACATCAAGGTCTAGTTAGGGAACACGGAGCACCGCGTCCCTACCTGGAGGGGTAAGCGCTTCGCACCCTATGATTTAGATCCACCCTACCTGTGGATGCACAGTCCCTTTCCACGGCCAATCATTGGTGTTTTCTACCAAGCCTTTGCGGACGGGATTTTGCATCAAGTAATTCCACTTCTCACTGTATTCTTGACCAGATCGGATGCGATGGTGGAAACCGCTACGCTGCCATTTCCATTCAGGATTCTCGTGTCGTTTGCTGAAACAATCTTTCCAATAGGCAAACCACTTCTCGATGCTGAACCTCAGGTCGTGCGGTGAGCAAAAGAAATGCATGTGATCCGGCATCAGGATATAGTCGCCGACCATCCATGCTTTGGCTTGATCCTGCCAAATCTCATGCAATGAATCTTTGACGATGGTTTGTGTCAGCCATCGGCCGTGATCCTTCGTGCAGATCGTCGTCCAGACAACGGTCTTTTCGCTGAAAGTTACATCGACCCCTTGTGCCGGTGTCTTACGGCCGATGTGCGGGTACAATGGGGAGTTTTCAGCCACCGAACAGATTTCTATTTTGATTTCCTTGGGAAGCAAAGCCTGATTATCCAAAGTGCATAAAATCCGGAACACGAAGTGTGCCCATTCCAATCCCGGTAGGGACGCGGTGCTCCGCGCTCCCTGACTAGGCATGAGCGCATCCGTTTATTCTGCTTCATAATGTCTCCATGTCTGTGCATTCAATTGGCGTGACTCACAGGGGGATGCAAGGGAACGCGGAGCACCGCGTCCCTACCGGGATGGGGCGAACGCTGCGCGTTCTTGGGGTGGCAGCCTACCTCGAAATCACTTCAACCCCTGCCCCCACGCTTACTTCTCCGGCCGCTACCACTTTCCAGTAAATGCCCCGGCGATTCTGGTTCCGGGTGCCTTTGGCGGCGACGAATTTCAAGGCCCCATTGCCGAAGCGGGCGTTAAATTTAGAACACCCATCATGCGGCATAGGCGTCACTTCGATGAGCGCTTCGCCCACACGCAGACGTGTGCCGGTGGGCAGGTTCTCGGCCGAGAGGTCCAAGTCCACGAACAAACTGTCGCCGAAGAGGGTGAGGGATTGGCCGTTGGCGATGAGTTCGGCCACGTCGTGTCGCATCACGGCAAGTTGCGCATCGGGCAGGCGATCGGGATTGCGGCCCCAATTATCGCCCGGCAAACCTTCTTCTGGTGTGAGGCGCGCTTGCTGCAATATTTCCCGGTTTTTCTCCGGATCACGCCGGACAATGAGGGTGACACGCCCCGAGTCCTTCGGCGCTGGCGGCAAGGCGAGCAGGCCGGATTCCAATTCTTCCAGCGAGCGATGCCGTGTGGAATCTCCTATGGGACCGAAAGGTTTTGCGGGTGTGTCAGCCATGGTCAATTTTTCGCGACACTAGTGCACGATGTATGGTTGTGCAAGTGACCTGCCTAGGTCACTTCAAACTGCCTTCGATCGACTTTGCCACCTGCTGGCCGAGTAATTCATAGCCTTCCGCTTTGAAATGGACGTCCAAAGGCGGTTGCAACACAGCCAAGTGAGGCGTGATGAAGGTGAACAGATCATTGACCGCCATGCCGTGTTTCTTCGCCAGTTTTTCCGCGACGGCATTCCGCTCTACTATGGAGGCAGCGGTTTGTTTCTTGGCCGCGTCATCGGGGATGGGCGTCGTACTGGCCCAGATGAGTTTGGCACCTGTCTTTTTTAGCCGGGTGATGATCTCTTCCAACCGCTTTTCGTAATCCGCGAGTGGCGTGGCGCGGTCATGGATGCCGAAGTTGAAGTGGATGACGTCCCATTTTCCTTTCCCCAGCCATACGTCGAGCTTCTTCAAGCCGTTGGCTGTGGGTCCGCAATTCTCCGGGGCGCGATGGACGTTCGCTTTGCCTCTCAACGCGGCCCGCGTGGCCATGGTGTAACCACGCGAGACAGAGTCACCGATCAACAGCACGCGTGGCAGCTTCGGGTCATCCTTCACATAATCCCAGGCATTCGCCGTGCCTTTCACTTTCTCGCGCTTGTGGATGGGCAGGTAGAACGCGCCGAGATTCTGCTCCAGCACGCGTTCCCACGCCTGATGCTCGGGCGGCAGCGTGGCCTTCCATGCCTGATACGCTGTGTCCAGCGCCTTGTCTTCCGCCGCCTTTTTGGCAGCGGCTTCAGCGGCATTGGTGGGTTCGGTGGATTTCTTGGTATCAGCAACGGACAGGGAGCTGCTGATTGTGCTTAACAACAATCCGGTGACGGCGAGAGTGACAAACTGTTTGCGGCCAATGGTCATACGGGGTGTAGGGTTAAGGCAGTTGCTCGCCCCGTGCTGCTTCCAGCAAGGTGTACCACTGCTCCCG
The DNA here is from genome assembly GCA_023431185.1 of Verrucomicrobiota bacterium. Classification (GTDB taxonomy): domain Bacteria; phylum Verrucomicrobiota; class Verrucomicrobiia; order Limisphaerales; family JAEYXS01; genus JAEYXS01. The sequence continues at coordinate 56,777 of JAEYXS010000120.1, read as the reverse complement.
TGAAAGATTGACGTTGAGGCAATCTACGGAGCTGCGGATGCGGGCCGGATTCGCCGAGCCCACGATGGGCACAATCTTGCTCGGATGCTTCAGCAACCACGCCAGCGCGAGCGCTGTGCGGTTGGTGTTGAGCTCCTTCGCCATCCTATCCAATGCTGCTACCACACGCGTTGGGTCATACTTCTTCTGGCCAGGCAGCAAGCTGCGGGCGCCGTCAGCGAGCAAACCGGCACCCAGCGGGCTCCATGCCATCGGGGTCATGCGGCGTTCGAGGCATTGATCGAGTGTGCCATCGGTAAACTTGCTGAGCTGTGTGAGGCTGATCTCCACCTGATTGCTCAGGATGGGGAAGGGCAGGGCGGCTTGCAGCATGGAGACTTGTGAGGGGCTGAAATTGCTGACGCCGAATTCGCGCACTTTGCCGCTCTGGCGCAGTTTGCTGAAGGCATGGGCGACTTCAAAAGGATCGCAGAGCCAGTCGGGGCGATGCAGTTGGTAGAGGTCGATGGTCTCGATGCCAAGGCGTTTGAGCGAGGCATCGCAGCAGTTCAGGATGTAGTCCTTGCTGAAATCATAGCGGACGGGAGCACCGGCCGGTTCGCCCGGTTTGCGGATACCGCATTTGGTGGCGATGACCAGTTTCTCACGCAGCCCTTTCACTTCCTTCAACACCCGGCCGAAGGCGATTTCGGAATGGCCGCTGCAATAGATGTCGGCATGGTCGAAGAAGGTGTAACCGGCATCGACTGCGGCGAGCACGGCTTCACGTCCGGCGGCGTAATCGGCCTCGCCCTTCTCGGCGATGCGCCAGCAGCCGTAGGAAAGGCGCGTGACACGGATCGAACTGGAACCCAAAAGGATGCTTTGCATAGGTTGAATGATGTGCGTAGTTAAGCTGTCCGTAGAGAAACAGAAAAGGGAAAAGCGGAGCCTGGACAAAGATGAATGCAGAGGAACAGTCGAAGAAATTGAGAGCATGGATGCCGTACATCGTGGTGGCGCTATTATGTCTGTTCTTCGGGCGCCTGTTTGTCGACATCTTCACCGGGGAGAGCAACAAGCCGGGCGTGGTCTGGGAAGAGTATTCGGAGACGGCCTATCAAGCAGCCCGGCAGCAGAAGAAACCCATCATGCTTTATTTCGCGGCGGATTGGTGCGGGCCGTGCCACAAGCTGCGCCGGGAAACATTTACCGACCAGGATGTCATCGCGGGTGTAGAACGGTTTGTGCGGTTCAAAGTGGACCTGACCAGTCCGCAAGGTGAGGCGGCGAAGGTGGGGGAGAGCTTTGCCGTCAGCGCATTGCCGACGGTGGTGTTCATCGGGGAAGATGGGCAGGAGCGTGTGCGTCTCCGGCTGATAGGTTTTGAGGAAGCCGCGAGATTTCGCCAGCGTCTGCAGGCAGTGAAATGAGTGTGCAGGTGACGCTAGCGCTTGTGTTTTTGCGGCTGTGGGGCAAGCTGCGGCGCATTGAATACGGCCCGGCTCAAAGCGCTCTTCTGCTCGCGCGGCACACTGGCATTGCTGGTGGGCGTGCTGCTGTCGCTGGCGTTTCCGAAAGCGCATCTGGCGGTGTTCGCCTGGATCGCTCCGGCGCTGGCACTCGCTGTGACGGCGGGAGCTGAGACGGGCAAAAGGCGTTTCCTCTACGGCTGGCTGTTCGGCCTCGGCTTCAATCTTACTTCGCTCTACTGGCTTTGGTTCATCCCGGTGACGTTCTTTCCCATTTTGGGCTGGTTCGCGCTCTCGGCCTGGCAGGCGCTTTATTATGCGGTTTGGGTTTGGGTGTGTTTGCGGATTGCGCCAGCGGATGTGTTCAAGCCGATGGAGCCGGGGAAAGCACCTGTTTCCGGCTGGTTGCAGCGGACGTTCTGGGCGTTGTTGTGTGCGGCTATCTGGGTGGCGCTGGAGATGATTATGGCGCGGTTGCTCACCGGCTTTCCGTGGTTGACGCTGGGTGTCTCGCAATACCGGATGACGGCGCTGATACAGGTAGCTTCTCTCACCGGCGTTTATGGTGTTTCTTTCCTGGTGGTCTGGTTCTCGGTGTCATTGCTGAACGTGGTGGCGGTCATCCGGCAGACCAAGCTGTGTTTGGGGGCGTGGGTGGTGGAGCTAATACTTCCGGTCATTGCCGTAGGATTGGTTTGCGTGGCCGGTATGTACTCCATACTGACGCTGTTTTCCGGTCAGAAGTCGGTGAAGTTTGCTCTCATCCAGCCCAGCATCCCGCAGACGGTGAAGTGGGACCCGGAACAAAACAAGATCGCGTTCGAGAAAGTGTTACGCCTGTCCCGTCTGGCACTGGAGACGAAGCCGGAGGTGATGCTTTGGCCAGAGGCGGTCACACCCGGTCTCTTACGTTACGATGAGGAATTATCCAGAACTGTCATGCAGATCTCTGCGCAGGGCAATGTTTGGTTGATCCTTGGCGCGGATGATGCCGAGGCGAACACCGCCACGCCGGAACCGAATGACGGGCTCTACTACAACAGCAGTTTCCTGATCTCGCCCAAAGGCGGGATTCTCGCCAAACATGACAAGCAGAAGCTGGTGGCGTTCGGGGAGTTCGTGCCGTTCGCGGATGTGTTGCCATTTTTGAAATGGTTCACGCCGATCGAGGGCGGATTCACCCCGGGCAAGGACCAAACGCCGTTTGAATTGAAAGAGCTGGGCATCCGGGCCGCCATGCTCATCTGCTTCGAGGACATCTTCCCGCATTTCGTGCGACAGGGGGTGAAGGAGGATGTGAATCTGCTTATCAACCTGACGAACAACGGCTGGTTCGGGGAAAGCGCGGCGCAATGGCAGCATGCGGCGAATGCGACCTTTCGCGCGGTGGAAAACCGCCGGACTTTGGTGCGTTGCTCGAATAATGGCCTGACCTGCTGGGTGGATGCAGCAGGGCGGCAGACAGTTTCCTCTTTCGGGGAAGGGGATGTGTATCGTGAAGGTTTTGATGTCGTTTCCATCCCTATCGCAGAGTTGCCGACCACGTTTTATACGCGAAACGGGGATGTGTTCGGTTGGGCGTGTGTGAGCGCTTTGCTGGCGTTGGTGGTGGCTTTGTGGCGGACCAAGCGGGTGAAACAGCAGCTTTAAGCGTCAGTGTGACCTGTTTTTCACTAGTGAGTCAGAGGCTTCGGCGGCGGCCCGCTGCCCCGACCTTTGGCACAGGGTTTGGGACAGCAAGCCCCATCTTTTGGAATAAATCTTGAAACCAATCCGCCGGCGGATAGCGTCTATAACTAGTAATTGTTAATCTGATATATCATGAAATCGCTCAAATCTCTCGCAATCATCGCGGCGCTCAGCCTGGTGTCGGCCTCCATGGCCATGGCAGAAACGAAGGTCAAACTCAGCAATGTCCACCTCTGCTGCGGTGCCTGTGTTAAGGGGGTTGAAGCCTCCGTGGGCAAGGTGCAGGGCGCCACGGTCGTGGCCAGCCAGGATGACGGTACGGTCACCATCACCGCACCGGACGAGGCGGTGGCGAAGAAAGCTGTGAATGCCGTGGCGAACGCCGGTTATTACGGCAAGTCGGACAATGCCAAGATCAGCATCGCAGCGGCGAAAGTGGAAGACACCAAGGTGACATCTCTGAAGATCACGGGGCTGCATCTTTGCTGTGGCAAGTGCGTGAAGGCGTTTGACGCCGCCGTGAAGAAAGTGACTGGCGTGACGGCGCATGACGCGGAAAACAAGAGCAAGGAAGCGACCATCACCGGTAATTTCAGCCCGAAGGCGCTGATGACCTCCTTGAACGAAGCCGGCCTGAACGCCAAGGTGCCGAAGGCCAAAAAGTAAACGGCTTATCCCTTTTCAGCAATCAAGCCCGGACAAAGTTGTCCGGGCTTTTTTAGTGTGTAATTTAGTTCTGCTGTCGGACCACCGGGGCCAGGATGCGCGAGGGTTGCTTCCGGTAGTGATGGATGGTGTTGACCGCTTTCACGGCGTTCGCCGGGAATTCGATGGTGAGCGGTTCGCCCGTTTGCGGATTGGGTTCGTAGAGCGGTGCGCCAGTGCTGGCGATGGTGACGCGGATGCGATGCCCTTCATTGAAGATCATGCTGAGTGAGCCGATGTCGAAGGCGAGTTTGTAAACTTGGCCGGGCTGCATGAAAACCTCCTTGTCCCAGCCTTCACGGAAACGGGCACGATGGATGTAATCCATGATGAGGATGCTGCGACCATCGGGATACACGTCACTGATGCGCACGATGAAATCCGTGTCCTTGGCGGTGGAGGAGACATAGAGTTCGGCGCGAACCTTGCCGGTCCATTCCACAGGATATTTCAACGGCTCGGTCGTGAAGGTGCGCACATCTTTCTGTTCTTCAAATCTCCGGGCATCCTTGGCACCAGGGAAGCTGCGACCAGCGATTTCCATGGGGTTATTGGGGTCGCTTTCGTAACTGGTGGATGAAGGTGTCGAGTCGGGCAGACGATTGGCCAGCAGGCCGCCTTCATACAGGTAGAAGGGAGTATCGACTGAATCGGGCGGCCAGGATTTGGCCTTGCGCCAGATATTGCCGGGCGCACCGGGTTCATTCACTGCACCCATCACGTAATAGCGCACAGCGGGTTCGTTCATCACGCCGTTTTTGACATCCTTCAGCCAGAAATCGAACCAGCGGATCATGTGGGCATAGACATCGAACCGGGCGTTTTCCGGATAGACCAGGTCGCCGACTTTGTTTGGCTTGGGGTAACCGCCATGCAGCCAGGGGCCGAGGATGAGTTGCTGATGGCCCTGTGATTTCCCACCACCTAGGTATTGCCGGCCGATGAAACTCTGGATGGAGCCGACGGACATGAAGTCATACCAACTGCCGATGGTGAAGCAGGGAACGTTCATCTTGCCGAAATGCGGGGTGCAATCTTCTGCCTTCCAATAATCGTCATAGGTCGGGTGGCGGAACCATTCTTCCAGCAGACGGCGATTGTCTTCGGGATCACGGGCATCTTTCGCCAGTTCGGCATGACGACCAGGGCGATAGATGCCGCCGATGCGGTAGCCTTCATGGAAAAGGCTCAGGCCGGTATCCATCATGTATTGGCAGACGAGATGGGGCGGGGCGGAGACGGCGAGAAAGTTTTGGGCGAAGCCGCCTTGGGAACCGCCGAAGGTGCCGACTTTGCGGTTGCACCAGGACTGGCGGGCGAACCACTCCACGAGGTCATAGCCATCTTGTTGTTCGCCCCAGCCAAGGGCGCGATAGCCTTGCCAGACGCCTTCGGATTCATGGCTGCCGCGGAAATTCACCTTGGCGACGACGTAGCCGTGCCCGGCAAGTTTGGCCATCTCCTTGCGCGTGGCGGCGTTCGTGATGCTGACGTAGCGTTGCTCGAAGATGACGGGGTGAGGACCGACCTTGTTCGGGAAATAGACATAGGCGGAGAGCTTCACGCCATCCCGCATGGGGATCATGAAATGTTCCTCACGGACACCGTCCAGATCGAGCGGGGGAAGTTCGGCGGCTTTCGTGGCCGAAACAGAAAGCAACAAAAGCAGGCCGAAGAGGGCACGAGCCGGATAAAGCATGAAAGATGTGTATCCTATGGGCAGTCGTACAGCAAGCAGGCGGATGCAGTGCATCCGCCTGCGCGCGCGTTTGTTAAAGGGCTATTTCTTCATTTCACTCCGGATCTTTTCGGCTTCGGCGATCACCTCGGCGGCGGTCTTGCCGTGCAGCGATTTAAAAGTTTCTTTTTCGGCATCCACGCCCTCCTTGAACATATTTGCCATGAGATGCTTGGCACCGATCGCCATCACCGCAGATTCGAACTGCTTCTTTTCCTCAGCGGACATGCCTTTGGTGATTTCCTGAACGGACCGTTTGGTGGATTCCTCGGTGGTGGTATCGAGCGTTTTAGGACTGCCCCCGCCACAACCTGCCGCAAACAACGCGGCAGCCAATAGTAACATGCTGATTTGTTTCATGGATTTTCTCCTTGGGGGTGAGTCCTAGTTATACGACCTCATAACCTCCAATGGTTCCAATCGTAACAAAGCAGACACTTGGGGACAAGTTTTTTGCACACCACAGTGCCGGGACTGGGGCAGTGGCGGCGGATTGAAAAAGGGGCAGGGCTAAGCCTTCGGCGGCTGGTCCTCGGGAGGCTTAGCTTCGTCCGGGGGGATTTGCGGCGGCTCTTCTGGTGGCGCGTCGTTTGATGGGCGGTTGCGCTGGAAGACGTCGTTGATGTCCACCGGGTCAAGATGAGCCAGGTCGATGCCTTCATCCGGTGCGCGAAGAGTGGCAATCTGCAGCTGATTGGCCACGGTCTGCACGGTGCTCAGCGCGTAGTATTTGATGGCACCGACGCTGAGGTGGGCTTTGAAGATGATGACCACGAGGCTGTTCACATCCACGTTGACCCAGAGCATGTTGGCGATCTCGCCCTGCTGGAACATGCTGCTGAAATTGGTCTCGTTCAGGCGGTCGGCGATGAACTGGGTGGCCGCGAAGGCATTGGCGGCAAGCGTGGCCAGTTCGGTGGTGTTGAAGATTTCCGTGTCGCCCTGTTGGGCGATGAGATAGCCGGCCTTCTCCACAAAGAGCGCCGTCGAGGCTTCGCTCTTCTCCAGAAGGTCTTTCAGAGCGGCATTAATCTGCTCGAAGTCTTCTTCAATGAGACTGGGAAACGGCGTCATTTGGCTGCCCGGTTAGATGCCTGGAACAACAGCTTACTTGCGACCGCCCTGATTGATGAATTTGTGCAGTAGCATGCGGGTGATCATGTTCAAGGTCTCGAACACGCCCACGCCCTTGAACGCGGCGCCTTCAAAGGAGGGAACGCGCACATCGCGGTTGTTCAGCAGGAAATCCATGTATTCCACCGGCGCGACGTTGGGCAAGTCCCGTTTGTTGTACTGCAGGACGTAGGGGATGTCCGCGAGGTTCAGCCGCAGGGTCTTCAAATTGTCTTCCAAGTTCGCGAAACTTTCGACGTTCTCCTCCATCTTGTCGTATTGGGAATCGGCGACGAAGACGATGCCGTCCACCCCGCGCAGCACGAGCTGGCGGGTGGTGTTGTAGATCACCTGGCCGGGAACGGTGTAGAGCTGGAACTTGGTCTTGAACCCTTTGATCGACATGGCCTCGATGGGGAGGAAGTCGAAGAAGAGGGTACGGTCCGAACTGGTGGCCAGGGAGACGAGTTTGCCCTTGTCCTCCGGGTTGGTCGTCTTGACGTCCGAGTGGACCTTTTCGAGGTTGGTCGTCTTGCCGCACTGGGCCGGGCCGTAATAGACGATCTTGACCTGAATTTCCTTGGTCGCCTGGTTGATAATTGCCATAGGGTTGGTTCGGGTTGCTCGGTTAGCTCAGAGTTGCGGCAAGTTTTTTAAGTTCTTCCACTGGCAGCGTAGCATCTGCCTTGCCAATCACGGCCAAGAAAGTGCGGCCGGATTTGATGATGGCCAGACTGCGGGTGTTGGTCTGGACGGTGACGGCCTTGGGTTCGCCCAATTTCAGATCGCCAGTGAACTGGTTCATACGGCTGAACATGGCCACTACAAAGCCGGCGAAGGCATCGGAATTGAATTCTGCCGGCAACTGGGAAGCGACTTTGAGGCCCTCGGGGGAAGCGACTACGACTCCTTCCACGTTCGGGAGGGCGGCAGCTTTGGCGATGAGGTCGGCCGGTTTGGCGGTGGTCGCTGCGGGAGCTGGCGCAGGTGTTGCGGGTGCAGGAGCCGCTGGAGCAGCAGCAACTGGTGCTGCCGCCGCCGGTGCAGCAGGTGCAGGAGCCGGGGCGGTCTTGCCCGCGAAAACATCCGGGATGTTCTTATCCACCGCGATGGTCTTTTGCGCAGTGGCACCCGGTTTGCGGGCGGCCATGAACAAGGGGATGACCACTTTCAGGGGTAATTCGAGGCTTTCCGCATCTTTGCTGGCGGCCACGCTGGCGGGCAAGGCCGGGGAAATCCAACTGCGCAATTGGCTCCACGGGAAAGTGATCTTGCCTTTGCGCATCATCGGCTCGACCAAATCGAGCGGGACGGTGATGGTGAGGCCGGGGAGGTTATGCTTGGCCAGTTCGCCTTTCAGGTCTTCCGGCCAAGTGGTGAACAAGGCTTCCAGACTGCTGGAGAGTGTTCCGCCGGAAGCTGCTGCCGGAGCGGGCGTAGCAGGAGGTGTTGGGGCCGCCACCGCTGGGCTTGGTGCCGGAGCCGCGGGTTTGGGGGCCGGAGCAGGAGCCGGTGTTGCGGTGGCGGCAGGCTTGGGAGCCGGGGCCGTGGGCCGCAAGGAAGCCGGATCGGGCAGTCCCATGGACGATTTGATCGGGGCAGAAGCTTCCGGAGCCGGGGTTGGAGCGGGTGCCGGAGCGGGGGCAGAGGGGGAGGCTGGCTTGGCAGCTTGTGGGGCCGGGGCTGCCGGAGCGGGTGCTGGGGCTGGAGCCGGTTTGGGCGCGGGGGCGGGGGCAGCGGGAGCTGGCGCGGCCGGAGCCGGAGCGCTCTTGACCTCAGATTTGACGTGGTCAGGGGCATCGCCTTCAGCGCCGAAGACGGGTTTGATATCATCCGGGATATCAATGCTCTTCTGGTCGGCTCGGCGGGTGAACTGGCCGGGTTTGACCTTCGAGAGCACTTCTTTGAGCGGCAGGCTGACCGGGGTCTGATCGAGGGAGGCATCGCCACCAAAACCTGCGCCGGCTTGGGCTTTCAGTTCGGCGTAGGTGATCTTGACACTGCCCTTGGGGAGGCCTTCCAAAACTTTCTGGAGGGAAACCTTGATGGTGTCCTTATCCGAGGGCTGGGCGGTGACCAGGCCTTTCAGTTCGGGCGGCAGGCCATCCACTACCCCCTTCAGGGAAACCGTGATGGTTTCACCCGACGGGGCGGGGGCACTCGGCGTGGCCGGGGCCTTGGCCGCGGGGGCGGCAGGGTTGGGTTGAGCCGCCGGGGTTGCCGGTGGCTGGGACTCGGAGGTTGATTTAGCTTCGGGGCCCTTCCCGAAGAGGTTCTTTATAAAGCCCAGCATTTAAGGAGCGATCTAGGTTGTCCTTGAAATCGGCTGCAAACCAGTCGATACCAATTAAGTGCGCTTGCCTTTTGTGGCGCAAAAGAATTTAGATAGCAAGAAATTAACTGCGAAAGGGGATATGGCAGAACGGCATAAAGTCCTGATACTGGATGACGAGCAGGATCTGTTGGACCTGTATCGAGATCTGCTGAGCAAGTTGCCCAGCCAGCCGGAGGTGTTCACGGCGAACTCGGGTGCGCGGGCGCTGGCTTTGCTTAATGCGGAGCGGTTCTCCTTGTTGCTGACGGACCTGAACATGCCGGGCATGGATGGTTTCCAGGTGCTGACGATAGTTCGCCGACGTTTTCCGGCTTTGCGCACGGTGGTGATGACTTCGCTGGTGGACGAGCAGATCCGCGCCCGCGCTTATGCGATGGGCATCGATCTGTATCTTGAAAAGCCGAGCGAGCAGACGGATGTGCAGCTCTTCGTGGACTGTGTGGAGTCGCTTTTGGAGCGGGAAGAAACAGGCGGTTTCCGGGGTGTGCAGAGCAAGAGTCTGGTGGATCTGATCCAGTTGGAATGTCTTTCGCAGAGTTCCTCGGTGCTGAAGGTCACGAACAAATCTGTGGAGGCGCGCATCTGGATCCAGGATGGCGATGTCATTGATGCCAGCGTGGGCGAGCTCTCCGGTGAGGCGGCTTTCAAAGCCATCATGAGCTGGAAGACCGGCAATTTCGAGATGCTCGCGGCCGATCCCAAACGTCCCCGCACCATCGTTGGTTCCTATCAGGGTCTGTTGCTGGATACGGCGCAGGCGATTGATGAGTCGCAGGCCACGGAAGTGAGTGTGCAGGGCGAGCCGACGGTGGCGGAAGGGGGGACGGCTTCGCCGTTGGGCGCGATCACGCGCTGTCACGGCGTGGAGTTCGCGCTTTCGGTGGATGTGGGGGACAAGTCGAAGGTGGATGCGTGGGGGATCGAGAATCCGGCGGTGATGGCGGCGTGGGTCCACAGTTTCATGCACCGGCTCCATGTGGTGGGGGAAAAGCTCAAGGCCGGGCAGTTGATGCGGGTGGAGGGGATGGGGGCGCAATCAAATTTAGGTTTCCTTTCGCGCCCGGACAAGGAACTATGTGTCGGGCTGCGGCGCAATTTCACCCCGGGTGAGATGACGGCGGCACTAAGCGAAATAGGCACCAAATGGGTTTCCTAGGTTTATTTTCCAAACCGGAGCCGGAGGCGAATGTGGCGAAGCTGCCCGCGGGCAGCTTCACCATTGACCGCACCGGGCGTATCGTGGCGTCCACGCTGCCGCGTTCGTTCGATGAGAAGCTCACGCAGGAGATCGGCAGCATCGTGCTGGAGATGTTCTCGAAGGCGCAAACGGTGAACTTGCCACTGCGGGAAGTGTTCATCCATTATGCCGGTCTCAAGATCACGGCCCGGGAATTGCGCGGCGGGGCGATGATCTTCATGGCCCCGGTGAAAACGGGTTAGGAAAACGGCAGCACTATAACCGCAGCGCAGCGAGTAAATTTATGGCGAACAAGAAACTGAACCAGCTCATCCTCCAACTGGAGAACTACATCGAGGTTTGGAAACAGTTCAACGGTTATATCGCCCTGGCGCGGGGCAAGAAGTTCCAGCCGGAGGACGAGGTGCAGTTCCTCGAGATCAAGAGTGTCATCGCGCAGGAGCTGGAGATGATCCTTTCCGTCATCGAGAGCGGTACGCCGACGAAGGAGGATGTGCATTCTCTCATCGGTTCGGCCCCGTCCATCCGCTATATGAGCGAGCTGCCGGAGGGTTCCTTGCGGGCCATCGAGAACCAGTGGCACAAGGCTTTCATCTCCTGGCAGTCGATCCTCGGGCAGTTGAAAGTCCAGCAGCGGGCGGATGAGGGCAAGGGCTTCTTCGGCAGCATGTTTGGTAAGAAATAATCCGTCCCTGCCATCCAGACGATCTTTATGATGACCGGCGCCATTTACCTGGCGCCGGTTTCTTTGGTCATCAGGCTGACGTTCTTGATGCTGGCGGCCTTGGCGGCATCCATCACGGTCACGACTTCGCCGATGGGCGCGCCTTTGTCGGCGCGGATGGCGAGCTTCATCTGGGTGTTTCCCCGCGCGGCTTTCGTGAGTTCTTCCTGCAATCTGGCAGGGGTGATGGCCCGGTTGCCGAGGTACAGGTGGGGAGCCTGGTTGGCGATGGTGACGATGAGCGGCGGGTCTTCCGTGGCGCCGCTTTTGCCCTGTCTGGATTCGGGCAGGGCGAGCTTCATGGCAGGCAGCTGCTGCTTGAACGTGGTGGTGACGACGAGAAAGATGAGCACGACCATCAGCACATCGATGAGCGCGATGATGATGACGGTGGGGGCCTGACGCTTACGTTGGCGCGAGAAGTTCATCAGAGCACTTTCGCAGGAGGTTGGGTGATGCCGGTGGCGGCTGGCTGACTGGCGGCGGCTTCCGGCGGGAAGAGTTTGCGCATGAGTTCATCGCAGATGATCTCCAGTTCCACGGTGAAATGTTCCACGCGTTTCGCATAGTAATTCCAGGCGACGAGGGAAGGGATGGCGACGAAGAGGCCGACCAGGGTGGCCTTGAGGGCGATGGCGATGCCGCGGGCGAAGGCGGTGTTATCACCGAGGCCTGCGCTGCCGATGTCACCGAAGAGGGCGATCATGCCGTAGACGGTGCCGGTGAGGCCGAGCAAGGGGGCGATGCCGGTGGCGATCTCCAGAAAAACGAGGGCGCGTTCGAGGCGGGCGATCTCCTGGCGGGCGCGGATCTGCAAGGCATCCACGAGGTCGGCCTTGGTCCATTGCTGGCGTTCGAGGACAAAGAGGGTCAGGCGGCTGAGAGTGGAGGGATAATATTGGCAGGCGGCTTTCAGGGCAGAGGTATCACCCGGATGTTTGATGGCCTGGATGGCATTCTCCACCGGTTCGGGCGTGATCTTGACGGCGCGCAGGGCGAGGCCGCGTTCGATGATGAAGGTGAGGCTGATGATGGAGGTGAGGCCCAGCAGGACGAGGATGGCTATTTCCATGATGTTACTTTCGGCGGCTTAATTGTAGAAAAAGGTGAATCTGACGTCGCGGTAATCCTTGCCCACGGCCGCCCGGACTTCCGCCGGCCATTTGAGGTAGGGGGCGGGGCTGATGATGGCGCTCTGGCAAAGGTAGGCGAGGAATTCGCCGACATCTTCATCGGCCGTGCGGACATCGCGGACGGTGCCGTTGGAGTAGATGCGGAATTCGATGACGACGACGCCTTTGCGGTCGCGGGCGTGTTTGCTGTCTTCCAGCAGGGCATACCATTTGGTGCGGATGGCGTCGATGATCTGGGCGTCGTATTGGCCGAGGGGGGTGCTGTTCGCCGTCAGGGAGGAGTCGAGATCCGCGCGCTTGACTCCGCCGTCCTGTTTCATGCGTTCGCCGGGCGGGCGGGCATCCCCCTTTTGTGCCTTGGCCATAGCCACGGTTTTGGGGCGCTGGCGCGGAACGGTTTCTTCTGTCGCCTGTTTTTGTTCCTGGGCTTTTTGGGCCGGACGCAGTTCTTCCAGATCGCCACGTTCCTGCCTGGCCTGTTCCAGCAGACTCTTTTTTTGGGCTTGCTGGTTTCTGGCGGCCTGTTGTTCGGCCGTGGGTGCTTTTTTCTGCGGCTGGGCTTCCACTTTGGCCTGCGCCGGGGAAGGTTGCAGAGGCATCGGTTTGGGTTGGGACCTGGGGGCTTCAAAGGCCCGGATGATCTGCGTTTGGGTGCCTTCGATCTTGGGTTGGTCGGTGTCGAACCTGGTATCGGGGTTGGCGGCCAAGGTGTTTTGGGCGGCGTAGTATTTCGACTTTTCAGATGGTTCACTGACGGCCATGGACGGGTCCACCTCGATGAAGAGCATGGGCATCTCCTGCGGGGTTTGTAGCTGCGGAGGCGGGGAGGTGAGGACAGGTTCTTCCAGGCTCTTGGCGGTGAGTTCGATGAATTTCTCCGGGGATTGGGCGATTTGCTTGAGCAGTTCGGGGTCGCGCAGCAGTACGACTCCCATGACGAAGGCGATGAGGAAGAGATGGACAGCCACGGAGACGCCCAAGGCGAACAGCAGGTCGTGCTGCTCGTCCCGAGCTCCCGAACGTCTCATGCCAATCGACTGCATTTTGTGCATCAACTTACAGACCAAGCCGCATTAACGCGACGCCTGCCGCTGCCGGTTTGTTCAAAACAAAGCGGGAGAATCACCGCTTTTGGGCTGGGCGGCAAGGGGTTAGCGGGTGGGCACCCAGCCCCGGCCGGGGATGAATTCCCGGCTGCCGGAGTTGGATTTGCACCCGGTGCCGAGGAGGCAAACTGCCAAAAGAGCCAAAATAAACAATCGCAACATGGGGCTACTTTAAAACGGGGACGGGGAAATGGCAAAGGGGGTTTATATGCCATATGAAGATAGGACAGGAGGTATTAATGGCAAAGTTCAGAGGTAGATGCCGAAAGGATGTGGTTTTCAGGAGACTCTGAATCAGGATTGTCGTACGGACAGGAATGCGCCAAATTGAGACAGCGGTTGGGGACATATATGTCTAAGGCGTCGAAATATTTGGTGGGGCAGTTGCTGCTGGATGGGGGCAACTTGAAGGGGTCGTATTTTCACCGTTCGGTGGTGTTGGTGTGCCAGCATGATGAGCAGGGGGCGTTCGGCCTGGTGCTGAACCGGGCCAGCCAGAGCAAGGTGGAGGATGTGATCGAGACGGCGTTGCCGCCGCGGTTGGAGCCTTTGCCGTTGTATGTGGGCGGGCCGGTGCAGGTGAATGCGCTGTCTTATCTGCATACGGATGTGTTCGTGCCGCATGCGAATGTGATGCCGAACCTGAATCTGGGGCATTCACTGGAAGGGTTGGTGGAGCTGGGGGAATCTTATTCGACTACGCAGAAGGTGCGGGTGTTCGCGGGGTATGCGGGCTGGAGTCCGGGGCAGTTGGAGGACGAGATGAAGCGGCAGAGTTGGCTGACGCATCCGGCCTCGCTGGAACTGGTGTTTGAGACGCCGCCGCCGGAACTCTGGCGGAGCATCATGCGGCTGAAAGGGTGGCAGGAACGGCTGCTGGCGGATGGCCCGGAAGATCTTTCCTGGAACTGAGCCTGGCGGTTGGTTGCGGTGGGCAAGTCCGTGGAAAATAGCAGTTGAAAAGCGGCGGCTTACGGGCGAGCTTGCCGCAAGCACAGCGGCGGCAAATGCAAAAGAAGTATCCTCGCATGCGCGTTGACTTTGATTTTGGTGCCCGGTAGTCTGCGCGCGAATTTCCAATAGACAAATTTAACGTACCGAGAGGCGAGTCGTGGCAGTACGAGACGATTATTTGGTCGATACCTTGGTGGACATGGGCTGGTTGACCAACCAGCAAATCGAAACCTTGCGTCAAGAGGCCGAGCAGGCGGGGATCGGTATCATCGATACCGCCCTGGCCAAAAGCTGGATTTCCACCCTTAATGTCACCCAGGCCAAGGCCGCGCAGTTCGGCGCGGAAGTGGTGGATCTGGCGGACATGCGCATCCCGGACGAAGTGATCGCGGCGGTGAACCGCGGTATCGCCCGCAAGTACAAGGTCATGCCGGTGTCCATGTCGTCCGGGAGCATCCGGCTCGCGGTCGCGGACCCGTCCGACCTCGACACGCTTGATTCACTGCGGCATATCCTGAAGCAGGAGATCGATTTTTGCGTGGCCACGGAGGAGGCCTTGGATGCGGCGCTGACCAAGTATTATGGTGGCGGCGGCAAGTCGGGCGAGGCGAACGAGTTCATCCAGAACATCACCCAGGGCGAGGTGGACATGACCAGCTTCCAGAACGTGGCGGTCACGGAAGACGATGGGGCGGAGGTGGATGCCGATGCACCCATCATCAAGCTGGTCAATTCGATCATCGTGGAGGCTTTCAAAATGCGCGCCTCGGACATCCATCTGGAACCGCTGGAGAAGCGTTTTCGGGTCCGGTACCGGGTGGATGGTGTGCTGCAGGAGATGAACAACCCGCCGAAGCGGTTGCAGGCGGCGTTGATCAGCCGTCTGAAGATTCAGGCGGGCATGTCCATCGCGGAAAAACGGGTGCCGCAGGATGGTCGTATCCAGATGAACGTGGTGGGCAAATCGATCGATTTGCGTGTTTCTTGTCTGCCGACGAACCATGGCGAAAGCATCGTCATGCGTATCTTGGACAAGACCGGCTTGAAGCTCGGACTGGCCGAACTGGGCTTCCTCTCGGATGATCAGCAGACCTTTGAGCGCCTGATCGGTCTGCCGGACGGCATTCTGCTGGTGACCGGTCCGACCGGTTCCGGCAAAACGACCACGCTGTATTCTTGTCTAAACTATATCAACCGTCCTGACCGTAAGATCATCACGGTGGAAGACCCGGTGGAATATGTCTTGGCGGGCATCAACCAGGTGCAGGTGAGCGATACGGTGGGGCTGACTTTTGCCGTGGCCTTGCGCTCGATGCTGCGTCAGGCGCCAAACGTGGTCATGCTGGGGGAAATCCGTGACATTGAGACGGCGTCCATCGCCATCAATGCCTCACTGACGGGTCACTTGGTATTCTCCACGCTGCACACGAATGACGCGCCGGGTGCGGTGACCCGTTTGATCGACATCGGGGTGAAGCCCTTCTTGGTGGCCTCATCCACGCGGGCGATGATGGCGCAACGTCTGGTTCGCCGGATTTGCAAGAAGTGCGCCCAGCCGCATATCCCTTCGGATTCCGAGTTCCGCACGCTGGGCATCGATCCGCGGACGGTGGGCGAGGTGAACTGCCGCAAGGGCAAGGGTTGCAACGAATGCAACAAAGGCGGCTACCGCGGCCGGTTCGGCATATTTGAGATCTTCTTGGTGGATGATGAGGTGCGGAAACTCATCAATGATCGCGTGCCGACGACCGTCCTGCGGGCCCGGGCGCGTGAGATGGGCATGCGCACCCTGCGTGAAGACGGGGCGCGCAAGGTGCTGTCCGGCATGACCACCACCGAGGAAGTCATCCGCGCGACGGTGGGTGATGATGAACAGGTGACTTAAAGGTTTTGGCCGCGTATCGCCGCGCGACCTAATGATTAGCAGCTAAATAAGATATGTCTTACGCGATGTCCGACTTGCTGACCCTCATGGTGAATGAAGGGGCGGCTGACTTGCATCTCCGGGTGAACATTCCGCCCTGCATCCGTCTTAACGGCACGCTCGAACGCGTGGAAGGCCCGCCGTTGAAGCCTGAGGACACGGAAGAGCTGATGAACGCCATTGCCTCGGATGATTCCATCCAGCAGGTGCGTGAAAAAGGCGGGGCGGACTTCGGCTTCGCCTTCGGTGAACTGGCCCGTTTCCGGTGTTCCATCTTCAAGGAGCGCGGCAACTTCGCCCTCGTGTTGCGCCAGATCCCGAACAAACTGCTCACCATCGACCAGATCGGTCTGTCCAAGACTTTGGTCGATCAGTTGCTGAACAAGCCTCGCGGCATGATCCTTGTCACCGGCCCCACCGGCTCGGGCAAGTCCACCACGCTGGCTTCGATGATCAACATCCTCAATGAGACACGTGACGAGGCGCACATCATCACCATCGAAGACCCCATCGAGTTCTATCACAAGCACAAGAAGGCGGTCATCACCCAGCGCGAGGTGCACGTGGACGTGCCCTCTTTCGCCGAGGCCCTGCGCCGCGCATTGCGTCAGGACCCGGACGTGATCCTGGTCGGTGAGTTGCGCGATCTGGAGACGATCGAGGCCGCCGTGACCGCCGCTGAAACGGGTCACTTGGTCTTCGGTACGCTGCACACGAACTCGGCGGCCAAGACGATTGATCGTATCGTGAACGCCTTCCCGACGAACGCGCAAGAGACCATCCGCATCCAGCTCTCCACTGTGTTGCAGGCGGTCATCGCCCAGATCTTAGTGGCCCGCTGTGACAAACCCGGCCGCGTGGCGCTCCATGACATCATGATCAACACGCCGTCCATCTCGGCTTTGATCCGAGACAACAAGACCTTCCGTATCCCTTCCGACCAGCAGACCGGTGGCAAGTATGGCATGATCACTCTGGACGCCAACTTGCTGGACAAATACGAACGCGGCTGGATCAAGAAGGAGGAGGTCATCAACCGCTCCATCGACCCCGCCTCTTGCATCACCAAGATGCAGGAGATGGATGCAGCCAAGGCCGCGGCTGAAGCGGCCGCCGCCCGTAGCAAATAATTTCCAGCCATGTCTTCGACCATCAACAGCCCGCTGCTGACGCTCATCCGGGAGCAGGGTAATCTGGATGACCTCCAGTATGAGGAAGTAGTTTCCGAGCACGCCCGGAGTGGCAAACCCATCAGCCAGATCCTGGCCGACTTCGGCATCATGCCGATGGATCAGCAGTTGCACCTGCAGGCCCACCACCTGGGCACCGAGGTGGTCGATCTGGAAGATCTGGAGCCGACACCTGAGTTGCTCAAGACCATCCCAGCCACCACCGTCCGCATGTATCAGTGCGTACCGGTAGAAGATTACGGCTCGGGAGTCAAAGTGGCCATGGCGGAGGCGCTCAACCCCCAGATCATCGACGAACTGGGTTTCGTGGTCCGGCGCGAAGTGCTGGTCGTGGTGGCCGATCCCAACCAGATCGCCAAGTTCATCGAGAAGAATTACGGCGAAGAAGGGGAGAGTTTCAGCGACATCCTGAAAGAGTTCGGGGAGGATGCCAACCTGGAGAAGGAACTGGCCGAACTGGCCGCCGGCCAGGACGTCGCGGGCAGCATCGCCGACATGGCGAACGAAGCGCCCATCGTCCGGTTCGTGAATCTGGTCCTCTACCAAGCCGTGCAGGACCGCGCGAGTGACATCCATTTCGAGCCGTTCGAGGATGAATTCAAGATCCGTTACCGTGTGGACGGGGCACTCTATGAGATGGCTCCGCCCCCCAAGTATCTGGCGCTCCCGGTTATTTCCCGCCTTAAGGTGGTGGCGAACCTGAACATTGCCGAGCGCCGTCTGCCGCAAGACGGACGCATCTCGATGCGTCTTGGTGGCAAAGACATCGATCTGCGTGTCTCCAGCTTGCCGACCAAGTTCGGTGAATCCGTGGTGTTGCGTGTGCTGGACCGCGGTTCCGTCACGCTGGACATCAAGGCCTTGGGTTTTCCGGATTATGTCCGGACCTACGTGGAAGAAGCGATCCAGCAGCCGAACGGCATTTTCGTGGTGACGGGCCCCACTGGTTCCGGCAAGACCACGACACTTTACGCCTGTTTGCGGGCGGTGAACACCATCGATTCCAAGCTGCTGACGGCTGAGGACCCGGTGGAATATGACATCGACGGCATCATGCAGGTGGCGGTGAATGAGGCCTTGGGCATGACCTTCGGCAAGGCACTCAAATCCTTCCTGCGTCAAGATCCGGATGTGATCATGGTGGGTGAGATGCGCGATCTGGAAACCTCCCAGATCGCCATTCAGGCGTCGCTGACCGGTCACTTGGTGCTCAGCACGTTGCACACGAACGATGCGCCTGGTGCCGTGACCCGTCTGGTGGACATGGGGGTGGAGCCGTTCCTTATCTCTTCCACTTTGCAAGGCGTGCTGGCCCAACGGCTCGTGCGTACCATCTGCAAGAAGTGCCGTGCGCCGTTCGAGCCCACCGAGAACCAGTTGTCCCAGCTTAACCTTTCGCCATACGATATCGGTGATAAGGTGTTCTACTACGGGCGCGGCTGCTCGGCCTGCAATGACACCGGCTATCGTGGCCGCAAGGGCATCTACGAGCTTTTGGTCGTCTCCGATCCCATCCGCAACCTCATCAATGAACGGGCACCCTCCGTGGTGATGCGGCAGAAGGCCGTGGAGCTGGGCATGGCCACCTTGCGTGATGACGGCCTGCGCGGTATCTTTGATGGCGAAACCACGATTGAAGAAGTGCTCAAATACACCTAACGAACCCGTCCTATGCCCAAATATAACTATGTAGCGATGGATCAAAAGGGGAAGGAGACCAAGGGGACCTTGGAGGTGGCGAACCAGAGCGAAGCAATCGGCCGCCTCAAGGAGATGGGTTATTTCCCGACCAAAGTGGTCGAGGCCGACAAGGTCAAGGAAAAGGGTGACGCCAAAGGCAAGGCGGCGGCACCGGCCGCAGGGGGCAAGAAAAAAGGCGGGTTCTCCATGCCCGGGTTCAAGGGCGGCAAGGTCAAGAGCAAGGTGCTCACCACCTTCACCCGCCAGCTCGCGACGCTGGTGGATGCCGGTCTGCCGTTGTTGCGCGGCATGCGTGTATTGGAGAAGCAGGAGCGGGACAAGACGCTCAAGCGCATCATCAATGAACTTGCCATCTCGATTGAAGGCGGTTCCACCTTTTCAGAAAGTCTGGCGCAACACCCGAAGACTTTTAATCGTCTGTATGTGAACATGGTGAAGGCTGGTGAGCTGGGCGGCGTGCTGGAAGTCGTGCTCAACCGTCTGGCCGAGTTCATGGAGAAGGCGCAGAAGATCAAGGGCAAGGTCATCGCGGCCATGTTCTATCCCGTGGCCGTCATGGTGGTGGCCGTCGGCATCCTGGCCCTGCTGATGATCGTCGTGGTGCCGAAATTCGAGGCGATCTTCAAAGACATGTTGGAGGGCGAAGCTTTGCCTGCCTTCACCCGTTTCGTGCTGGGCGTCAGCAATACCATCAAGAACAACCTCTTGGGGACGGTCATCGGCATCTTCTGCTTTGTGGTCGCCTTCAAGCTCTTCGCACTGACGAAATTTGGCCGGCGCACCATCGACCGGCTGCAGATGAAGGTTCCCGGCATCGGGCCCGTGATCTCCAAGGTGGCCATCGCCCGCTTCACCCGCACACTGGGCACGCTGGTGAGCAGCGGGGTGCCGATCTTGCAGGCACTGACCATCGTGCGTGAGACCTCCGGCAACGTCATCGTGGCGGATGCCGTGAACGCCATTCATGAAAGCGTGAAGGAAGGTGAGACCATCACCCAGCCGCTGGAGGCCAGCGGCGTGTTTCCGCCCATCGTCATCAGCATGGTGGATGTAGGCGAGCAGACCGGCGCACTGCCGGAGATGGTGATGAAGATCGCCGACAACTATGATGAAGAAGTGGATAACGCGGTCTCCGCGATGACCTCGCTGCTGGAGCCGGTCATGATTGTGTTTCTGGCCGTCATCGTCGGCAGCATCGTCATCGCGCTGTTCATGCCGCTCATCGTGCTGATGGATAAAGTCGGCGACACGGGCAAGAACAACTAAAGATCGTGACCGCTCAAAAGTAAGTGGAAAAAGTTTTCAAAAAACTTTGACAAAGGACGGAGCGCTCAATAGCGTTCCGGCCTCTGGTTTGGAGCCCTTATGGGAGTTGCCCAGAGCAATTCCCAAGGCACCCAGGTGTCAGACAGGGTTTCAAACCGAAGCAGTACCGAAGCCTCTTGATGGGGCGTTAGCTCATCTGGTAGAGCGCGACAATGGCATTGTTGAGGTGGCAGGTTCAAGTCCTGTACGCTCCACCAAGAGGCTTCGGATACAGAACGGTTCCCAATTTCCCCCACGCTCGCGGATTCCTTCTGAGCTGCTTCCGCTTGCCGTCAAAAATTCTTCAAGAACGACGGTCAAATCTGCTCTAAACACAACCCGTCAGCGGAGCCAGATAGTCTCCGGTCCAATCCTCGCCGTTTCGATTCTCTTGTTGCTCTAAGCCTTGGTCGCCTTGGCTACCTTTTTGTGGTAGGGGGACGACAAGTTGAAATAGATGCCGCAGAGCGGGCGTTCTTCCTCGGTCTGGCTGAGGATGATGGTTACCTGCTTGTCCAAGGCGATGCCGTGGCGCAGGCCGGGGGCGCGATTGAGGTAGGCTTTGACGGCCTTTTCCATCAAGGACTTGAGCGACGCCTCGCAGTCCTCCGGCGTCTTGTCGATGCAGATGATGTACTTGTCGTAATTGCGCAAGGCCTCTGCGATTTCGCGCTTGAATGTTTCTACCGTCAAATCCATGGCCAAGTAATACGCCGCTACGGGTTAATTTCAATGACCGAACGCAGCAAAAGCCGATATCCGTCAATCTTGGGAGGAAGCGTGCCTGACATAGGTGCGCTCACCGAAGATGGCTGTGCCTACGCGGACCAGTGTGGACCCTTCCTCGATCGCTACTTCGAAGTCACCACTCATGCCCATGCTCAGCACGGGGAGGGGAGCCCCCAACTGCTGCTCGCATCGCTCCCTCAATTCGCGCAGCTTGCGAAAGAACGGGCGCACGCGCTCCAAATCCTGCACGTAGGGGGCGATAGTCATCAGACCGTGGATCTCCAGCCGTTTCAGCGCATTGAGTTGCGCCAGTTCCGCCAATACGGCTTCGGGCTTATAGCCGAACTTGCTGGATTCCCCGGCAGCGTTCACTTCCAGTAACACGGGCAGAGTCTTGGCCGCCTGCTCGGCGCGCTTGTTCAGCTCCTGCGCGAGACTGAGGCTGTCCACGCTCTGAATGAGCTCGAACAACTGCACGGCGTCCTTCGCCTTGTTGCTTTGCAGATGGCCGATCATCTGCCAATGCAGTCTGCCGGGGCATTGGGGAATCTTGAGCTTGGCTTCCTGTATCTTGCTCTCGCCAAAGAGGGTGATGCCCGTCTCGGCCACGGCACAGATAGCTTCGGGTGAATGCCCCTTGCTCACGGCCATGAGCCGCACGGTGCTAGGATCACGGCCTGCGCGTTCACAGGCAGCAGTGATGCGGCGTTGGATCACTTCGACATTGGCAGCCAAATCCATGCGGTGAAATTAAGCACCAAACCAGCTCATGACCAAGGGACATTTTGCGGTTTGCCTCGGTCAGGTTTCAAGGGTTCAATCCTGACATGGCAAAGAACTACTGGCTGGCGAAGTCGGAGCCCGAGGCTTATTCGTGGAATGACCTGGTGAAAGATGGAAAAACCGTGTGGACCGGGGTGCGCAATTTTCAGGCACGGAACAATCTGCGTGCCATGGAAGCGGGCGATCTGGTGATGTTTTACCACAGCGTGAGTGACAAGCAGGTGGTGGGCATCGCCAAGGTGGCCAGGGAATTTTATCCCGATCCGACGGCGGATGAGGGGGATTGGTCAGTCGTGGACCTGGCACCGCACAAGCCTTTAAAGAAAGCGGTCACACTGGAGCAAATCAAGACGGACGCCGTGCTGAAAGACATGGCACTGGTGCGGCAGTCACGGCTTTCGGTCACGCCTTTGACCGAGGCGCAGTTCAAGCGCCTGCTGGAATTGGCGGAGACAAAGGCGTAAACTCAAGATTGTGGCGTGGCTGATCGACAACTGGTTTTGGTGGCTGCTAGCCCTGATCATAGTCGTGTTCAGCGTTGTGGTGATACGGCACCCGGAGACGGGCAAGTATCGTATCCGGCTTATCATCTCGCTGCTGGTTTTGGAAGGATGGTTCTATCTGGCGACCAAAGCGACTTCCATCGTGGAGCTGCTGTTGATCGGCATTGTGGGGGTGGCGTTGATGCGCGTTTGCATGCCGGCACTTAGTCACATCATCGCCCAGAAGATGGCGGACAAGGCGACGGACGCCATGTTCGGTGAGCGGGAACCAGCCCCACCTGTGCTGGAGCGAAGGACGGTAAATCAGTGGCGTAAGAAATATCGTCCGGAGGAGGCGATCGCCCATCTGCAAGCGGTGTTGGAAAAGAGCCCGGATGATTTTGAGAGCCGATTCATACTGGCCACCATCTACTTGGAGGACCAGCGAGATCTGCCGGCTGCGGAACGGGAGATCAGAAAGATCCAAAAGTCCCCGGCCATCAGCCCCTCGCTGCAGGCGTTGGCTTTGCAAAGACTCAAGTTGTGGCAGGATATTTTTCAAGTGTCAGCCCGGTTCAGCCCAGCGGATGACAAGGGGGACATGCCCGCAGTGCAGCCTGCGAAAGCAGAGCCTGAAACAGCAACTAAAGCGGAGGGAACTTCCGTGCCGGAAGTGGCCCCGGTGTTAAGCCATCAGACGGTGAGCGACCTTTGCCTGGCGGGGCATTATGGCTCGGCCATCGTGATGATCGACCAGATGATCGAGGAGAAGCCGGGTGATCTGAAAGCATGGGCCATGAAAGCGCGGATCCATGTGCAATATCTCCAACAGCCGTCCATGGCAGACAAAGCCATGCGGCGTATCATGGCCGCAGAAGATCTCAGTGCCGAGCAAGCTGAAGCTGTGAATGAGCTGGCTGAGGCTTACTCCAAAACGAATGAGGATGCGATGAAAGCCGCACGCTTATGGCGCTTGATGTTGGAGATGCCTTCGGTTTCGCCGGAGCAAAGGACGGCGGTTCAGATCCGGTTGCAGCAGTGGCATGAAAGCAATGACCGATAAGAGGGTCACGTTTGCTCTGAGGCTGGTTTTTGCTCGCGCCACGTTCTGAAGCGCTGGTTGAGCTTTTCGGTGAAACGTCCAGGTTTCTGTTGCTTGGAAAATGTTCCTGTTGCCAGTTCTTTTATCTCGCGGCGCATCAACCGGTTTGTGTGTTGCAATCTCTTCGCCAGCGTGGCGAGTCCTTTGACGGATCCTGTGGTGGTGTTCTGTAATAACTCACGGACGACCACGACATCATGGTCTTTGCCCAGAAGTTCTTGCAATTGCTTGAGCTGGCGCAGCAAACGGGCCAGGCGTTTAGGCCAGACTGGATTCAACAAGGTAATGTGATAGAAGAGATATTTCGTCACCTTGCGCCGTTCATGAAAGGATTCATCCGTGTCGGACGACTGGATCCGTTTCAATGTATGGCTGACTTGACGGTAAGACCTTTTGAGACCTTGCTCGATTGCAATCCAGTCGTTGGATTTCAGAGCCGTGCGTTTCAGCATCGCTTCGGTGAGCTTGATGGAGGCGACCGCATTTTGCATCACGGCATGAAGTTCCTGACGGTGTGCGGGATTTTTGCAGTTTTTACTTCCGGCGAGGACCGCGCGGAGGATGCGACGATGCTTGTCCGAAAGTTTTTGGCCAACTTTCTTGACGGTGTGTGCCATAACCGTGGCATCACGCCAGGGCGAAAGGGCGCGGGCGGCCTTTTGCAGACGGGCGTTTTCCTGTCGATAAAATTGGAGGCCTGTGGCCGTGCGTGAGAGTTTCAGCAAGGCCCGCAGGAATTTTAGCGCCAATCTGATGCGGTGCACCGCTTCAGCCGGGCGGTCGGTACGCTTGGCCCATTTTTCTGCTTCCAGCCGTTGGTCGGCGGCAAGCCGTTGCAGGGCTTCGGACAAGTTCTCATCGGGCCTGAGCTGGAGGGCAGTGCTCTTCATGAAACACCCTGTCAAGCAGGCGCAAAGGCCTGAAAATCAGGGAAAGCCTCTATGAAACATGCTGCTGCGGCCAACCGGATATTGGCCTGTTCTAGCCATGACTGGAGGGCTACTTCATCGTCTTCTTCAGCCAGTCGATCATCTCCTGCTGGTAATTCGAGCCCAGCTTCTGCCAGCCGCCCATGCCGTGGATGCCGTTCTCGATGGTGATGAAATCGCAGGTGTTGCCGAGCGCTTTCATCTGCTCCTGAAACTTCACGGATTGGGCGTAGGGCACTTGCTCGTCTTTGGTGCCGTGGAGGAGGAGATAAGGCGGCATGCCTTTGCGGAGGTAAGTGGTGGGGGAACCGTTCTTCAAGACTTTGCGGGCATCGTCATTCAATTCTTTAAGGCCGAACAAAGCTTCCATGGAAGGGCCGAGGGCCTTACGGCTTTCTACCTGGAGCACGAGATCATGCGGGGCGTAGAAGGGAACCACAGCAGCCACGGCGGTGTCGGCTTGGGCCTTGGCACCGACGAAGGAAACGATGTGGCCACCGGCAGATTCACCGATGAGGGCGATGCGTTTCGGGTCCACCTTGTATTCCTTCGCATGTGCTTTCACCCAGCGGATGGCGGTCTCGGTGTCTTCAATGCAGGCAGGGAATTTGTTGGTGGGCGCGAGCCGGTAATTGATGGTGAACCAGGTGAAACCGGCTTTGCTCAGAGGTTCGAAGAGCGGGTTGATGAAGCTGGTCTTGGTGCCGCGCATGAAACCGCCGCCATGCACGAGGATGCAAGTGGGGAAGGGGCCATCGCCTTCGGGCACGTAAACGTCGAGCGTGAGGCTGACATCACCGACCTTGGCAAACTCGATATCCGTCTTGAGTTCTGCAAACGCAGACGTGGCACAAAGCAGCAACAGGCAAAGGAGGTGACGCATGAGTAAAAGGCTAGGGGAGTATGCAACGACGCGCAATACCATGCTGATTTGTAGCCGCGGACGTTAGTCCGTGCTAAATTTCCTCTCATCTCTGCGGCTGCCCTACATTCGGCGGCCTGAACTCATCCCCGCTCAATCTCCCATTTCCATCCCGATCTAACGTCCTTAAAGCTGCCGTCGCATTTGCCAGCTCCTCCGCATCCAGCATCCCGTCATTGTTGCCATCCAATGCTTTCATCAGCGGCATGATGATAACCGGTCGGAAATTCTCTCCGCCGTTATTCGGCCTCCGATTCGCACTCGCCGTTCCTGGTCGCGGCTCACCCGTCATCACGATCAGCAAGCCTCCGTCCTTCAAAGTCACCGCCCCCGGATCGGCCCCCATCACGAGCGGACTCTTGACCAACTGCCAAGCCTGCCCATCACTGCTCGTCGCCATCCACAGATTACCGCCGCGTTGACCTGGAGTAGGCGTGAAACCCAACGGCAAACCGGTGCCATAAAACGTGATGACCTTGCCATCCGATTGAGCTCCTCCGAGCCAGCGCCGATTCCCCTCCAATTTCACATCCGCTTGCCGCGTGAAGTTCAGCCCATCCGTGCTCGTTGCGTGGTAACCTACCCCTTCCTGCCCCTCCATCTTCGGCGGGCCACCGCGAGTGTTTCCTTGCTCCTGCGCTCCATTATCTGGCGAGTAGAGATGGAAAACTCCTTTGTGCAACGCGACCGCACAATCGATCACAAAGCGTCCTTTCACACCGAAGCGCACGCCGGGCTCGAATGTATAATCAAGACCATTAGTAGAGATGGCCGAGTAGATCGCCGGGACATGCTCCTCAAAGCGACGCCCGATCAGGGAGGTGAAATAAAGCCGGATGCGCCCATCCGGCAAAGGCATTAAAGTAGGATCAAACGGATAGCGCATCTCTGCGGGCAGGCCTTTCAATCTCAGGACTTCAGGTGGAGTCCAAGTCTTGCCTTCATCGGATGAGAAATGGACGGCGACCTTATCGAAGTTTTCACGGTCATTCTCGGGGAAGTATTGATGAGCAGTTATCAGCCGCCCGTCCTTCATCCTTGCAACCGTCGGGACTCCAGCGCGTTCAAACGTCGCCGTTTTCTCGATTTTGCCATCCGTGCTGGCGCGATACACTACCACATCCGCATCCCAAGGGCCCGGCGTCCCTGCAGGGGGCCGGCCGGGACCGGGATTCGGGCCGTCAGCACTCAAAGCTACTTGAATGATGACCAGTAAGGCAGTCAGGGACAACAGGGGACGCATGCTGGCGGCGGTCATGAAAGTGCTACGAAGTGAGCGACAATTTAGTTCGAATTATTTTTAAAGCAGTCGCTCTACGCCTGTAGCGCAGACGGCCACGTCTGCTGTGTCGCAGATCGGTGATCTGCGAGCCGTGAAAAAGTCACAACGCCTGCCGACTGCCAGTCGGCGACACAGCAGACCACCGGTCTGCGCTACGGTGCCTTAATGCTTTCCGGTTGCTTTCCTGCCCCGGCGCGTTACCAATGCGGCGCATGAAATTTGTGGTGGAACATATCGGGTTGCCGTCGCAGTCGCCCACGGTCTTGCAGGAATGGTATGTGCGCGTGCTGGGCGCGGAAATGGTCTGGCAGGACGCCACGATCCCGCTCTACTTCGTGAAGCTCGCGGGTGGGCTGGTGCTGGAGATCGGACCGTGCAAGCGGGTGGTGGAGGATGTGGGCGATAACTCCGTGGCGGGCATCCGGCATTTCGCGTTGCAGGTGGAATCCATCGAGGTGGCCAAGAAAGAACTCGAAGCGCGCGGTGTGGTTTTCACTGAACCCGTGAAACCCGCCGGTGGCGGTGGTAGTGTTCTCTTCTTCAAAGACGCCGAAGGCAATCTCTTGCACTTCGTAGAGCGTCCGGCGGGGTCGGTTTTCAAAAAGTAACCACAGATTAACGCAGATGTGCAAGGTAGCGGATATAACACATGCGTAGGAATTGCATTTTTGAATCTGTGTTAATCTGTTTCCATCTGTGGTTGAACTCAGTTGTTGTATGATGAAGCCTTTTTCAGCGGTAATTTTTGATATGGATGGCGTGATCGTGGACAGTGAGCCGCGCCATGAGAAAGCGTTCCTGGAAATCTTCGATCAGATTGGTTTCGGCCAGACGCACGGTATCCATTTTCCCGATTACATCGGTCGTTCGGATAAAGCGGTGTGGTTGGATTTCATCGCGAACCACAAGCCGTCCTATACGTATGAGGATCTGACCGCGATGAAGCAGAATCGCTTTCTAGAAATCCTCCGCGCCGAGCAACCGATTTTTGATGGACTGCCTGAACTGGTCGCCAAGCTGAACGCAAAGTATCCGCTCGCGGTCGCTTCTGGTTCGCTCCATCCAGTCATCGATGAAGTGCTGGTCATCAAAAACCTTCGTTCCTATTTCTCCGCCGTGGTAAGTAGCCAGGATGTGGCGAAAGGGAAGCCCGCGCCGGACATCTTCCTGCGCGCTGCCGACCTCATCAAAAAGAAACCGCAAGAGTGCGTGGTGATAGAAGATTCCGTCGCTGGCGTGGAAGCGGGCAAGGCGGCTGGCATGCAGGTGATTGCGATCACAAATTCTTTCGCTGCCGAGAAACTGGGGCGGGCAGATCATATCGTGAAGAATTACGAGGAGATTGAACGGCTCCTTGGGGTGAAATGATGGACCGGACTGCTGCAAAAATGTTCTTTCCTGTTTGGGCCGGTTATCGTTTAGTCGCGGCCTGATTCGGTTGATTTTGTGACTATGAAAATTGTGCTGGCATACTCGGGCGGCCTCGATACTTCGGTGCTGCTCTCGTGGATCAAAGATACCTATAACGCCGAGATGATCGCCTTCTGCGCGAACATCGGCCAGGACGACGAGCTCAAGGGCCTCGAAAAGAAGGCCAAGAAGACGGGCGCATCGAAGATCTATATCGATGACCTGCAAGAAGAGTTCGCGAAAGATTTCATTTATCCGATGATCCGTGCGGGTGCCATTTACGAGGGACAATATTTCCTCGGCACATCGATCGCACGTCCGCTCATCGCCAAGCGCATGGTGGAGATCGCCAAGGCGGAAGGTGCCACGGCCATCGGCCACGGCGCTACCGGCAAGGGCAATGACCAGGTGCGTTTCGAACTCACCGCTGCCGCGCTCGCGCCGGATTTGGACATCATCGCCCCTTGGCGCGATGAACGTTTCCGAAAGGAATTCCCGGGCCGTGCCGAGATGATCGCTTACTGCGAGAAGAAGGGCATCCCCGTGCAAGCTTCCGCGAAGAAGCCGTACTCCATGGACCGCAACCTCCTGCATATCTCCTACGAGGCGGGCATCTTGGAAGATCCTTGGTATGATTCCTTCGACCTGAAGAACCGCGATTACTTTACCACGCTGTCCGTGTTGCCAGAAGACGCGCCGAACAAGGCGGAGTATGTGGAGCTGGAATACGTGAAGGGTGATTGCGTGGCGGTGAACGGCAAGAAGATGTCGCCGCTGGAGGTCATGCGTGCGCTGAACAAGATCGGCGGCAAGCATGGCGTCGGTCGTGTGGACATGGTGGAGAACCGTTTCGTGGGTATGAAGAGTCGTGGTGTGTATGAGACGCCCGGTGGCGCCATCCTCATTTTCGCGCATCGCCAGATGGAGAGCCTCACGATGGATCGTGAGGTCATGCACCAGCGCGATTCGTTCATCCCGAAGTATGCTTCACTCGTTTACAACGGTTTCTGGTATGCGCCGGAGCGTTATGCGTTGCAGGCTTATGTGGAAGAGAGCCAGAAGAACGTCACCGGCACGGTGCGGGTGAAGCTCTACAAGGGCGGCATCTACGCAGCGGGCCGCAAGTCTCCGGTGAGCCTCTACAACCCGCACATCGCCACGATGGAAGCGGACCCGACGAAGGCCTACAATCAGGACGATGCGACGGGCTTCATCCGCCTGAACGGTTTGCGCTTGAAAGTGGCGGCGAAGGTCCACGGCGCGAAGAAGGGGAAGAAGAAGTAATCCAGCCCGCACGTAATATCAGAAACCCGGACGGCGAAGGCTGTCCGGGTTTTTCTGTGTATCATGGGTGTTTTGAGGAAGAAAAATTTTTCGATTATTTTTATCCTGTGCCTATAGATGTCACAGGGGGGTTGCCAGGATAGGGACAATGAAAGTCAGATTTTAGAGAATGCAGCGACGGATGCTTGGTGTTGAGCGCATGGCGAGGAAACTTTCCTGGTCGTGGAAAGCGCTTTTCCTGAAGGTTAAGTTGCCCTATCGTCACGGCATGAATCCACGTTTAGGCGTTCGTTTGTTGGCGAGTTTATCCTTGCTGCTGATGGCCGGAATTTCTTTTGCTGCCGCCAAGAAAGAGGAACAGCCCAACATCATCTACATTATGGCCGATGACTTGGGCTATGGCGACCTGGGCTGTTATGGCCAGCAGAAGATCAAGACGCCGAACATCGACAAGCTGGCCAAGGAGGGGATGCGGTTCACCCAATTCTATGCCGGGGCCCCGGTCTGTGCGCCGTCACGATGTGTCTTGATGACCGGCAAGCATAACGGGCATGGCCGGGTGCGTGGCAATGCGGGCAAGGTTGATCCCATGCCGCAGACCATCCGTCCGGATGATGTGACGGTTGCTGAGGTGTTGAAGGAGGCGGGGTATACAACGGCGCTGATCGGCAAATGGGGTTTGGGGGAGGAGAATTCCGTGGGGCATCCGAACAAGCAGGGCTTTGATCATTTCTTCGGCTATTTGAACCAGCATCATGCGCACAACTATTATCCGGAATTTCTGTTGCGAAATGAATCCCGTGTCTATCTCCAGAACATCGTGCCGGGCGAAGGAGATTACGGACAGGGCTGGGCGACAGTGCGCAAGGAATACAGCCACGACTTGTTGATGACCGAGGCGCTGGAATGGGTGGAGAAGAGCAAGGGGCAGCCGTTCTTCCTCTATCTGGCCATCACCCTGCCGCATGCCAACAATGAAGGCACACGCGGCACGGGCAACGGCCAGGAGATACCAGACTACGGCATCTACGACCAGATGGACTGGAAACCGCAGGACAAAGGCCAGGCGGCGATGGTCACGCGCATCGACACGGATGTTGGGCGGTTGATGGAGAAGCTGCGCAAGCTGGGCATCGATAAGAACACGCTCGTCATCTTCACCTCGGACAACGGCCATCACAAAGAGGGTGGCAATGATCCAGAGTTCTTTGATGCGAACGGTCCCTTGCGCGGGATGAAGCGTGATCTTTACGAGGGCGGCATCCGGGTGCCGTTCATCGCACGTTGGCCGGGCAAAATCAAACGGGGAGCGACGAGCGATCACATCGGTTACTTTGGCGACCTGATGGCGACGGCGGCGGAGTTGTCCGGCGGCAAGACTCCGACCGGGCTGGATAGCATCAGCTTCGTTCCCACCTTGCTGGGCAAGGACAAGGAACAGAAGCAGCATGAATACCTCTATTGGGAATTCTATGAACAGGGCGGCAAGACGGCGGTGCGCGCAGGCAACTGGAAGGCAGTGCGGCTGGGGTTCGGCGACAGTGTGCCGGTGGAGCTTTATGATTTGAGCAAGGATTTGGCGGAAGAGAACAACGTGGCGGACCAGCATCCCGAGGTGGTGGCCAAGTTGAAAGGTTATCTGGCACAGGCGCATGTGACTTCACCGGATTGGAAGGTACCGGTGAAGCAAGCAGGTGGCGCCGCGCAGGGTAAAAAGAAAGCGAAATAATAGTTCCAAGCTTATGCCTGTCCATTTGCCTGCACATTCACGTCGCCGATTTCTGGCGCACCTCGCTGGTGGAGTCGTCGCCATTCATGGCGCCGCCCAGCTTTCCGCCGCCGAGGCGGAAGGGGAGAAATGGGTGCTCTTCTCCGATACGCACGTGGCCGCCGACCGGATGAAAGAAGCGCGGGGCGTGAACATGGCCGCGAATCTGGAGCGGGCCGTGAAAGCGGCTTTGGCCAAGGGCCAAGGGGTCAAAGGCGTGTTCGTGAACGGGGATTGTGCGTTCAATACGGGTGAGGCGGAAGATTATGCGACCTTCACCGGTTTGATCGATCCCTTGCGCCAGTCGGGATTGCCGGTGCATCTCACCTTGGGCAATCACGATCATCGTGAGAACATCCGCAAAGGCCTCAAAGAGGCGGGTGATAAAAAGACGGTGGTGACGGACAAACAGGTGAGCATCGTAGAGGGCAAGGCGGCGAACTGGTTCCTGCTGGACACACTCGAACTGGTGAACAAGACGCCCGGCTTGCTCGGTGAGGCGCAACTGGCATGGCTGCAAAAAGAACTGGACGCCCGCACAGACAAGCCTGCCATCGTGATGATGCATCACAATCCCGACGTTAAAGAGAAACCCACGGGCCTGAAGGACACCGCGAAGCTTTGGGAAGTGTTGGCTCCACGCAAACAGGTGAAGGCGTTGTTCTACGGTCACTCACATACGTGGACGGTTGAGCAACACGAAAGCGGCATCCACCAGATCAATCTGCCGGCCGTGGCGTATGTCTTTAATCAGGCGATGACCAACGGCTGGGTGGAGGTGTCGCTGGCCGCTAAGCAGATGACGCTGCGGTTGCATGCGTTCAGGGTAGATTTTGCGGATAACGGTAAAGACAAGGTGCTCACGTGGCGCAGCTAAAAGACCAGATCATGAAACACACGAACTCGACTTCACGGCGGCGCTTTCTCCAAACCGCAGCCGCCTATGCCGTGGGCTTTGCGGGCTTGCAGATGTTTGCGACCGGGTGCAGCACGAGTTCCAAGAAATCGGCCAGCAAAGTGGGCTACGGCGCACTGTTGCCCGACCCGGACAAGATCCTCGATCTGCCCAAGGGGTTCAAATACTCCATCGTCTCGCGCACGGGCGATGCGATGACAGATGGTCTGCTGGTCCCCGCCGCGCCCGATGGCATGGCGACCTTTGCGGGGCCGAACGGGCTCACCATCCTCATCCGCAATCATGAAGTGGGCACTTCTACCAGCGGCGCGAATGGTGCTTTCGGCAAGGATCTCAAACTGCGCACCAAGCTGGCAAAAGACCGATTTTATGATGCGGGCCGTGGCGACATACCCTGTCAGGGCGGCACCAGCACGGTGGTTTTCAATACGCGCACGCAAGCCGTCGTCCGCCAGTATTTGAGCCTGGCCGGTACCTTGCGCAATTGCGCGGGCGGTCCCACGCCGTGGAACTCCTGGATCACCTGCGAGGAGACGGTGGAACTGGCCGGGCAACAGTTGGACAAGCACCACGGGTTCAATTTTGAAGTGCCCGCTTCGGCGACGCCCATGCTGGCGGACCCGATCCCGCTGAAGGCGATGGGGCGGTTCAATCACGAGGCGGTGGCGGTGGACCCGAAGTCGGGCATCGTTTATGAGACGGAGGACCGGCCGGACAGCTTGATCTACCGGTTCATCCCGACCGAAGCCGGGAAGCTCGCCAAGGGTGGCCAATTGCAGGCGCTCGTGTTCGTGGACCAAAAGAGCATCGACACACGCAACTGGAAGGAGGCCACCGTGCCGGCGGGCAAACGTTTCGCTGTGCGTTGGGTGGATATCGAGAACGTGGATGGCCGCATGGATGATCTGCGCTATCGCGGGTTCAATCTCGGTGCCGCCCGTTTTGCGCGCGGCGAAGGCATGTGGTATGGGAACGGAGAGATCTACTTTGCTTGCACCAGCGGCGGGAAAAATCAGAAGGGCCAGATCTGGCGCTACAAGCCCAGCCCGTACGAGGGCAACAAACGCGAGAAGGAAGCGCCGGGTGAAGTGGAGCTGTTCATCGAACCCAATGATGACGCGCTGGTGGATAATGCAGACAATCTGACGGTGTCACCGTGGGGTGATCTGGTGATCTGCGAGGACGGCAAAGGGGACCAGTTTCTCGTGGGTGTGACACCGCAGGGAGAGATCTATAAACTGGGGCATAATCCGTACACCACCTCGGAGTTCGCGGGAGTGACCTTCTCACCGGATGGCACGACGCTTTTCGTGAACATCCAGAAAGCGGGGATGACGCTGGCGATCACGGGGCCGTGGAAGAGGGCGGTCAGCTAAGAACGGGTGTTTTCACCGCCGCACCATTGAACTGGTAACTCCGACCGGCGTACTTTTCCACATACTGATTGATGCAGGCAATCGCTTGCTCATTGCCGTTGAAGTTCTTGATGCGGAGATTCTGGCGATAGGAAGGCAATGCATCAACAAACGTGGAGAGGTTTTTAGCGATCTGGTCCGGTTGCGAGCACATCTTGCCGAAGCCATCCTTTTCCAAGTAGTAACCATTGATCCATTGCTCGAACTGGCCGCTCACCGGCACGGAGAACACAGGCTTCTTCAGGTAAAGCGCCTCGCTCATGAGCGTGTAGCCGCCATTCGTGAAGACCCAATCCGCCTTGGCGACATCTTCGATGAAGCCTTCATTTTTGCGCGGGAAGAAAGTCAGGTTCGCATCCGTGCCGGTCTGTTCAAAGGCGTAGATGTGGAAGCGATAGGGGAGGGTTTTCAGCAGGTCCGGGAGGCGGGTGAAGGAGGTGCTGGTCTGATAGACGACCACGTGTCCGGTGTTCTCCGGTTTCAGCTTCAAGACCTCATCGCGCAGGATCGGGGGCAGGAAATGGACGTTGGCGGGATGCGGTTCCTCCGGTTGATAGAAGGAGGTGACCAGGTTGGCATGTTCCCCGACATGCGTCTGGCGGATGACAAAGGCGCAACTGAGCTGCTCCATCCATTTCGCCATCGGCACACGCGGATTCATATGTGGGATGACATGCTGGTGATCTATGCTGATCCAAGGGAGCTTCATCTGCTTGGCTGCCAGCGGCAGGAATGGTTCAAAGTCCACCACCGCAATGTCTGGTCGAAACTCTTTCAAGCGGGTGACAATGCGGGAGACGGTTTTCTTTTTGTCACGCATCACCGGCCAATTACCGCGCAAGGTGGCGAAGGGCTGGACCTGATTGTTTTTGTAAACGATGAGCAATCCGGGAATCTCTTCGACACTCTCCGTCTTGGGATGCAGCACTTCGAAGGCTTTGCGGGCTGCCAGCACGAGCACTTCGTGACCTTGGCGTCGCAGCGCACGGACCATGGTAAGAGTGCGGGAGGAGTGGCCTTGGCCTTCGCCACAGCAGGAATAGACGATGCGTGCCATGGGACTCGTTTATAGCGGCTTGTCCGTGAAAGCGCCCGTTACGTTTTGGTGACGTCAGCATGGGGTTGACCCAGAATCAAAGTTTCCTTGGAAATCAGTCATGATTTCGCTATCTCATTGAGCATGTTCCCCAAGATGCTTTTTGGCGCCACCCGTATGCTTTCGCTCGGACTTATCTGTGGTTTGAGTCTGATGGCCGCGTTACATCCAAACCAAGCCGAGGCGGCACGAAAGCCTAATGTGATTGTCATATTCACAGATGACCAGGGGAGCATCGATGTGGGCGCTTACGGGGTCAAAGATCTCCAGACACCCGCCTTGGATGCACTGGCGGCCAAGGGCGTGCGCTTCACCCAGTTCTACGCCGCGGCACCAGTGTGCTCGCCTTCGCGGGCGGGACTAATGACCGGGCGTTATCCTTTGCGGGCAGGACTGGCCGGAAATGCTTCTTCGCAAAAAGGCGGCGAAGGCATGCCGACGGAACAGGTGACGATGGCGGAGATGTTCAAGGCGACCGGTTATGCCACGGCGCACATCGGCAAATGGCATCTGGGATATCAACCGGAGACGATGCCGAACGGGCAGGGGTTTGATCATTCTTTCGGGCACATGGGCGGATGCATCGATAACTACTCGCATTTCTTTTACTGGCAGGGGCCGAACCGGCACGATCTGTATCTGAATGGCCAGGAAGTGCAGATGCCCGGGCACTTCTTCCCTGACCTCATGGTGGCGGAGGCTGGCAAGTTCATGAAGGAGCAGAAGGACAAGCCGTTTTTCATCTACTTCGCGATGAACATGCCGCACTATCCGTATCAGGGAGACCCGAAGTGGCTGGAGGTTTACAAGGATCTGCCCTCGCCGCGAAATCTGTACTGTGCGTTCGTCTCGACCCTCGATGAACGCATCGGGCGCTTGCTGGAAATGGTGAAATCGCTGGGGCTGGAAGAGGATACCATTGTGGTCTTCCAGTCAGACCATGGGCATTCCACCGAGGAACGGGCGTTCTTTGGCGGTGGCAATTCCGGGCCGTATCGCGGGGCTAAGTTCAGCATGGTTGAAGGTGGCTTGCGTGTGCCGGCCATGATCGCGTGGCCTGGCAAGCTGCCGAAGGGTGAGGTGCGGGGCCAGCTTGCTCATAGCTGTGACTGGCTGCCGACGCTTGCGGAGTTGAGTGGGGTGAAGCTGGTTAATCCAGACATTGATGGCAAGAGCCTGGTGCCGGTCATCAAATCTGCCTCGGCACCCACGCCGCATCAGGTGGTGCATTGGCAGACGGGCAAAGGGAAGAACGCCCAATGGGCGGTACGCCAAGGCCCATGGAAACTGATGGGTAATGTGCGAGACACGGCGGGTGAAGCGCTGAGCGAGGCGGACAAGAAATTGTTTCTGGCGAATCTGGAACGCGACGTTTCCGAAAAAAGCAATCTTGCGGCGGACAATCCCGAGGTGGTGGTCCGGTTGCAGAAGCTGCGGGATGAATGGGCGGCCAAGAATGATTCCAAATAAGTCATTATGAAGAAAACGCTATCAAGTTGGATCGTTTGTTTCTGGCTGTGTGCTTTGGTGCTGGTGGCTCACGCCAAGGATAAACCGAACATCATCATCATTCTCGCCGATGACTTGGGCTATGGGGACATCAGCTGCTTCAACCCCGATCTGCCTTACAAGACGCCGAACCTGGACCGGATGGCGGCGGAAGGTGTGCGGCTTACGCAGTTCAATACCCCGGCACCATTCTGCGCGCCGACGCGGGCTTCCTTGCTCACGGGAAGGTATCCGTTCCGCTGTGGCATGACCGCAAATCCGGCCCCGGATGGCGGTCCGGCGGCGGACAAGGTCGCCTTACCACAGAGCGAAGTGACGCTGGCGAATCTCCTGAAGAAAGAGGGCTACGCTACGAGCTGCAGCGGCAAGTGGCATTTGGGGCATTACCCGGAATCTCTGCCGACGCAGCGGGGCTTTGATGAGTATTTCGGCATCCCTTACAGCAATGATATGCGACCGGTGCAGTTGCTGGAAGGGGTCAAGCGGGCGGAGTATCCAGTGGTGCAGGCGGACCTGACGCGGCGTTACACGGAGCGGGCCAAGGAGTTCATCGAGAAGAACCAGAAGAAGCCGTTCTTTCTCTATCTGCCGCACGCCATGCCACACAAACCACTGGCTGTGTCCGAGGGGTTTTACAAGAAGAGTGGCAAGGGACTGTATGCGGAAGTCGTGATGGAACTGGATCATCAGGTCGGTGAGTTGCTGGCGTTTGTGAAAACAAAGGGTTTGGAGGAGAACACGCTGGTGTTCTTCACGAGTGACAACGGGCCTTGGTACGGCGGCACTACGGCGGGTTTGCGGGGGATGAAGGGGAGTTCATGGGAGGGCGGATATCGGGTGCCGTTCATCGCCCGCTGGCCGGGCAAGCTACCGGCAGGAAAACAGAGCGCGCAGCCGACGGTGATGATGGATATCTTTGCCACGGTGTTGAAGGTGACCGGCACGGCTGCTCCCCAAGGATTGGTGATTGATGGAAAAGATTTGTGGTCATTGCTGACGGGTGCCGATATAGGGCCACACCAGTATGTGTTCGGCCACCAAGGGGCGAAGCTGGCGACCATTCGCGATGCGCGGTGGAAATTACATGTGTTGAAGGCGAATGACCGGCGGGATCGCATCGAAGCAGATGGACGCTGGATCGATCCGCGCGGGCCGGATGGAGTGACGATCATCGCGCCGTATGAACAGGCGCAGCCGGTTGATTATCCCGGTTTGCGATCTGGCGATGAAGCCGTGCCGATGATGTTGTTCGATCTGCAGAATGATCCGGGTGAACAGAAGAATGTGGCGGCGCTGCATCCTGAGGTCGTGACGCGTCTGAAAGCGGCTTACGACGAAATGAACAAGGCTGTGCCAGCAGAACCGGCACAGCCTAAAAAGGGCGGAAAGAAGAAGTAGCTTACTGTTTCTTTTTCTTTGCGGCGGGAACTGGTGTCGCCTTCTTGTAGATGGTCACATCTCCGTTGTTTGCCTGTGGCTTGCCAGGAGTGCTGCGGCCTTCGGCGACATACTTCTCCAGCAGCTTGGTGAGTTTCGCGACGATCTCAGGGTGGTCCGCCTGCACATTGTTTTTCTCACCGATGTCGCTGGTGAGATTGTAGAGCTGAATGGGAGGCAGACCGGTGGTGTCGTTGCGTCCCGGGCGAGGCGCACTCCAGCCGCCGGAATCCGGCGTGAGGCAGAGCTTCCACTCGCCTTGGCGGATGGCGAAAGCACCGTTGATGGAGTGATGCACGGTGGCTTCGCGGAGAGCGTTCTTCGTTTTGCCGGTCAATGCGGGAAGGAGGCTGACGCTATCCTCGGCGACGTTGGCGGGAAGTTTCTGGTTCAGGATGTCGGCGGTGGTGGCGAAGAGGTCGGTAAGGCAGACGGTGTGATCGTAGGTGCTGCCGGCTTTCACCTGGGCGGGCCAGCGGACGATGTAGGGGACGCGGTGACCTCCTTCGAAGATGTCCGCCTTGTGCCCGCGAAAGACGTGACTGGGGTTGTGACCCTTGGCGAGCAAATCGGGAAAGTCCGCCTGATTAGAGCAGCCGTTATCGCTGGTGAATATGAGGAGGGTGTTTTCCGTGAGGCCGTTTTTCTCGAGCGCTTCCATCACCTGGCCGAGGGCCCAGTCGTTTTGAAGGACGAAATCAGCGTAGTGACCCAGGCCGCTTTTCCCCTGCCACTCTTTCGTAGGAAGAATAGGGGTGTGAGGGGAAGCGAGGGGAAGATAGAGGAAGAAGGGTGTGCCCTTCTTGGCCGGTCCTCCTTGCTGGTTGATATACTGAACGGCTTTTTTGGCAAGGTCAGGCAACACGTTCATGGCATCGAAGCCCGGGGCGGTGGGGCCTTTGCGGGTGTTGCCACCTTCCCTGCCTAAGTACATAGCGAACTGCCGGTCCTCGGTGGGATTGGCGGTGACTTTGGTGTTCTCGATGTAGGCATAGGGCACCATGTCGAGTGAGGCGCTGATGCCGAAGTAGTAATCGAAGCCGACACTGTTCGGGCCGTTCTTGATGGGCTGGGTGTAATCGACATTCCAGACCTGGTCGGGTCTTTCGATGGCGAGTTCAGTGACGTCTTTATCCGCTTTCTTGACCCAATCCATGCCGAGGTGCCATTTGCCGATGCAGGCGGTGGTGTAGCCTTGGGACTTCAGGAAAGAGGCGACGGTTTCGCGACCGGGTTCGATGAGGCGCGGGCTGAGGCCGCCGAGCACGCCGTTCTTGAGCTTGGAACGCCAGGCGTAACGTCCGGTGATGATGCCGTAGCGTGTGGGCGTGCAGACGGCGGAGCCGGAATGGGCGTCGGTGAAGATCATGCCCTCGCGCGCGAGGCGGTCGGCATGCGGGGTCTTGATCTTGCTCTGCGGATTCAGGCAGGAGAGATCGCCATAGCCGAGGTCATCGCTGAGGATGTAGATGATGTTGGGTTTGGCGGCGGCATGGGCGGTGAGCGCGCATAGTAACGCGGCCAGGGCGAAGAAAAATGTCAGGCGTTTCATGGCTGATTCGGTGATTGATATAGGGTAAGACGTCGGGAGGAGGAAGGGAAGTTAAAGTGTTTTTGCAGAAAACTTTTCTGATGCTTTTCTTCCAGACGGGCTTTGCTACGCTCCGGCCATGCGTTCCCTTCTTTTTTTGAGCCTGCTTTGGGCAGGCACATGTGCCCACGCGGTGGAAATCTCCCATGGCCCCATGCTCGGGCATGTGACGAGTGAGAGTATCCGCGTATGGGCGAGGACGGCTAAACCCGGGACCTTCACGGTGCGGTATGGACTGGAGGCGGAATCGCTGAACGGGGTGTCAGCACCAGCGGTGACAGTGTGGTCGCAGGATTGTGCAGCAGCAGTGGAGTTGAAGGGGTTGAAAGCGGGGGCGAAGTATCATTATGAGGTGGTAGGGGAAGGGGAAACCTCCGGGCCAAAGGGAACCTTTAAGACATTGCCTGCCGCCAGCCAGTATCAGAATGCGGAGCATAATCCGAAGGGGCTGTTCAATTTCCGGTTCGAGTTCGGTTCGTGTGCGAACCAGAATCCGGCGAACGGCATCGGCTACAGCATGCCGCTCTACACGACGATGATCCGGCAGGTGCGGGACAAGGTGCATTTCGCGATCATGAACGGGGACTGGTTGTATGAAGAGGAGCGGAACTATCCGGTGGAGAGCTGGCGGCAGAAGGCAGGGCTGGCAGCGAACCAGTTGCCGGAGGTGGTTAGGCTGGCTCCAAGCATCGTGGGGGTATGGGAGAATTACAAAATTTATCTGAACCGGCCGAAGAATCTGGCGGAGTGGCATCGGCATGTGCCGTCTTACTTCACGTTCGATGACCATGAATTGATCAATGACATCCGGGGTTTGGGGACGACGGGGTTCCGCGAGCGCAGGGCGGTGTTCCGGGACATCGGGGTGGAGGCGTGGTTTCATTACTTGGGCTGGGCGAATCCGGTGGAGACGGCGCAGAAGGTCCATTTCGGACGGGCGAACCTTAAGAAGGGCAGCGATGTGCTGGTGGATGCGGGCGCGGATTTCACGAAGGTGGATATGAAGCAGACGGCGAATCTGCACGTGCATTGGGGCACGCCGACGGCGGGTGACCCGGATTTCGCGCTGGATGACAAGCCGGGCGATCCGAATGCGGGCGTGTTTGAGGTGGTGGAGGTGCTGGACAAGAACCGGCTGCGGATCAAGCCAGCGGCGTATGCGGATGGAACTCCGGCGTATTCGATCGGGCGGCGGTCATATGGAAAGTTCCGCGTGGGGAATTGCGAGTATTACATCCTGGACTGCAAGACGCACCGGCAGATGCATGATCCGGCGAATACGGCCCGGGCGGATGTCTCGATGTTAGGTATCGAGCAACGGGATTGGTTGCTGAATTCCATCAAGGCGAGTGATGCGGATTTCTTTTTCATTGTGTCATCGGTGAACTTCACGATCCCGCACAGCGGCGCGGGCGGGGTGGAGTTCGCGGCGGGAAAGGATGAGGCGTGGACGTCGATGCTGTATGAGCGGGAGATGCTCATCCGGGCGTGGGAGGCGAAGGGCAAGCCGGTGTTCATATTGACGGCGGATTTGCACAACAGTTTTGCGGTGAAAATCACAGACAGCATCTGGGAGTTCGGCTCGGGACCGCATAACTCGGTGAATCATGTGCCGAAGAATGATGAGGGCGACCGGCCGGCGACGGGCAAGTTCAAGTCTGGTCCGCGCGAGGTGGATATCCGGTGGTCGAGCTACATCCTGCCGGATGTGCCGCGCACGGAGCGGCTGTATCCGTATTACTGTGTGGCCCAGATCAACAACGTGTTCAACATGCCGCAGAAGCTGGGGGGCGAACGGTGGGTGGCGTATCCGCATCCGCAGGTGGTGTTCCAGTATTTTGACGGGCGGACGGGTGAGATGGTGTATTCGGAGGCGGTGTCGGTGGGGAGGAGGTGAGGGGAGATGTATGAAACGAGGTGAGGACTTAGAAAGGAGCAGCATTTCATGAACGTGGTCAAAGTGGTCGTGGTGAACCGATTGTCGGAATGTATTCTGAAGGATGAAGCGCAGGCAGAGTTTGGCAAACCCATCAGTGAAAAGGAGCTGGCGCTCGTCCCGGGAAATGGGCCGGAGTATGCGATCTATCGGGCCGAGAAGTGTTTGGGGTGGATTTGGCGGCAATGGTTGAAGGGAAAGCCTAGAGAGGTGCTGCAAGAACGGGTAGTCCCATTCATCACCAAGGGGATCGAGGTGCGGAGCAGGTCAAAGGTATATGATTTTATGGCATTGCATGATCTATTCCTTCTGCACTGTGCCATCTTTGCCGGGAGGGATGAGCAGATTAAGGAAATCGCCGGTTTGATGGGTGATGGCTCAGGTGACAAGGGACGAGCACCATTGGACAACGGTGAGCTGTATGCGGCTGCGTGGTGTGGTGTGTTGAAACACGGAATCATGGGCAATCAGGCGAAAGCACTGGAACAGGCGGAATTGATCTGGAGTGCATATCGCGAAAACACCCTGAAAGCAGCACCAAAACCTTTGCTCATGCCTTGGTTGAAAAAAGACTGGCCGAAGTTTGTGAAAGAGCAGGAGAAGCATTTTGAGCGCCTTTGGGCCAGCGCACGCAAGGACCATTGGACGGTGAAGTCTGAGAATTCCACGGAGATAGTTGTCACCACGGAGAAGTATCAAATCGGACACATGTGGTGCTGGTCTCACTGCGGTCTGGCCATGCTGGCCCAGCGTGAAGGGGCTGATATCGTTTTTGATCCATTTTGGTTTCCAGAAGCTGCCGGCAAAGGAAAGAAAGCGGCGCGTCCTGCAGAAGATGCGAGCCAGCTTAGAATGTTCTGAAAATCAAGTGGCTTGAGGAAGGTTCAACGTTTTCGCCGAGCTGGAGCTCGGCGCTCCGGTTAGGCGGCTTCGGCGGTGAGGCCGGCCATGAGGCGCATGAGGAGGTCTTGGGTGAAATCGGCGCGTTGGATTTCGCCGGCCACTGAACCATCGCGGAGGACGAGGATGCGGCGGCTGAGGCCCATGACTTCGGGGAGTTCGGAGGAGATGACGAGGAGGGCGATGCCTTGGCAGGCGAGTTCGTCGAGGAGGTCGTAGATCTCGGATTTCGCGCCGACATCGATACCACGCGTGGGTTCATCTACAATGAGGACTTTGCATTGACGGGCGAGCCATTTGGCGAGGGCGATCTTTTGCTGGTTGCCACCGCTCAAGCCGCTGATGCCCGTTTCGAGCGAAGGGGTTTTTACGCGCAGGCGATCGGTGTATTCGTGGGCGAGCTTTTGTTCGTCGCCTAGCTTCATGAAACCGAATTGCGTGAAACGGGAGAGGGCGGCGAGCGAGGTGTTCTCGCGGCAGTTCATGGAGAGAACGAGGCCTTGACGTTTGCGATCTTCCGGCAGGAGGCCGAGTCCGGCATTCAGGGCGGCGTTGATGTTGCCAAGCGGGAGTTCTTTTCCTGCGATCCAGATGCGGCCGGTGGCTTGGGGATCGAGGCCGAACATGGCCTGGGCGACTTCACTGCGGCCGGCACCGACAAGGCCCGCGAAGCCGAGGACTTCACCGGCATGTAACTTGAAACTGATGTCGCGGAATTTGCCGGGCGAAGTGAGTCCATCCACGCGGAGGAGTTCATCGCCGGGCGTTTTCTCCAGATGCTTGGGGGTGTGCCAGATGACTTGGCGGCCGACCATTTGCTGGATGACGCGGTCGGGCGTGGTGTCGCTGGTCTTCTCGGTGCTGACGTGTTTGCCATCGCGCAGGACGGTGATGGTGTCGCACTGTCGGAAGATCTCCTCCATGCGATGGGAGACGTAGAGGATGGTGA
Organism: Verrucomicrobiota bacterium; assembly: GCA_023431185.1. Lineage (GTDB taxonomy): Bacteria > Verrucomicrobiota > Verrucomicrobiia > Limisphaerales > JAEYXS01 > JAEYXS01. Next base: position 14,071 of record JAEYXS010000120.1, on the reverse strand, counting down.
TGCCGCGCGCTTTCAGCTTCGCGAGGAGATGGAACAAGTGTTCGCTCTCGTGTGCGGAGAGGGAGCTGGTGGGTTCGTCCATCACGATGACCTGTGCGTGCGTGCCGACGGCGGCGGCGATCTGCACGAGTTGTTCCTGACCGGTGGAGAGGCGGCTGATGGGCAGGTCCACATCGATGTTATCCGCCTCGATCTCATGGAGCATGGCGCGGGCGAGTTCGCGCATCTTGGCTTTGTTCACGATGCCGAATTGCTGGGGCATTTCGCCGAGGCAGAGATTTTCGGCGACGCTGAGGTTCGGGCAGAAGGCGAGTTCCTGATGGACCATCGCGATGCCGAGCTTGCGGGCGGCCAGCGGATCGGTGGGATGGATGGCCTGGCCGTTCAGTGAGATTTCGCCAGCATCGGATGGATAGATGCCGGCGAGGATTTTGCCGAGGGTGCTTTTGCCGGCGCCGTTCTCGCCCATCAAGGCGTGGCAACTGCCGCGCTCAACCGACACGCTGACGTCATCCAAGGCGAGGACGCCGGGGAAGCGTTTGGTGATGTGGTTGAGATGCAAAAAGGACATGCGAGGTGAGAAGGGCGAAGGGCGATTTGGTTTGCTTTGTGCTTCGGCGCGGCGCGCTGAGGACAGACGCGCCCTACCTTGTAGCGGCGTTTTATCACTGTGCGCGTTTTGAATTTGGTGCCTGCAATACTGCCGGCTGGAATCCGGCAGCACGTTGTTTATTTCTTCAATTGTTCGCGGAGCCATTCGGGGCGGTCGGTGGTGATGCCGTCCACGCCGGCGGCGACGAGGCGTTTGGCGACTTCGGCGTCGTTCACGGTCCAGACGTAGAGCTTGAGTCCAGCGTCATGGACTTTCTTGGCGAAGGCTTCATCGATGGGCCAGTTGAAGTTCAGGTTCAGACCTTCAAACCCAGCGACCTTACATAGACGGATCATCTCGTCGAGATCGGGGGAGACTTTGCCGGTCTTCTTGTCGGGTTTGTAGCTGGCGAGCCAAAGGCAGGTGTAGTCGGGCAACTGCTGCTTGATGTGTTTGAGCGTGGGATATTGGAAGCAGATGATGAGGGCATCCTGCGGAGTGGTCTTGGTGCGTTTGAGCGAGGCAACAAGTTCCGAGGTGAGGTCGTGGTCGTCCTTGATCTCGATGACGATCTTCTTGCCCTTGGCGCGGGCTTTCAGGATGTCATCCAAGGTGGGAATCTTTTCGCCAGCGTACTTTTTATTCTTCCAGGTGCCGGCGTCGAGTTTTTGCAACTCCTCCATGGTCATCTCCTCGACCTTGCCTTCCACGCCGGTAGTGCGCTTGGTGGTGGCGTCGTGGATGATGGCGAGTTTGCTGTCCTTGGTGAACCAGACATCGATCTCCACGGCGTCCGCCTTTTGCTTGAAACCGAGTTTGGTGGAGGCGACGGTGTTTTCCGGGGCGTCATGGGACGCGCCGCGATGGGCGATGATCTCAACGGCGTGAAGCATAGGAGCAGCGAGGCAAAGAGAAATGCCCAAGACGAGCGGTTTCAGGTTTGAAAGCATGAGGGGGAGTTTAATGGAAATGAAGACAGATGGGAATAGGGATTCGGGAGGTCGTGAGAATGTAACGCAGGATGAGCATTTTGGTTTGTGAAAGATGAGTTCATCGCGCCACTACGTGGCGCGGGTGTTGTTATTTGTACGATCCACCCGCGATTACCATCGGGTCGCCCCGCTGGGGCTGCATAATGCGGGTGGTCTTGATGCGGAACTGTCCCGCCCTTTCAGGGCTTGATGATTTCACTCATCGGATACCCAGGGCTACGCTGCGCTTCACCCTGGGCTTTAATATGGCGGGCCTTTGGCCCTGAGGAGTAAACGCGAAAAACCGCGGGTTGGTCGGCTGTTATTTGTATTGGTGGCCTGCTGGTTTACGAAAATTGAAGCGGCATAAATGCCGCGCTCCGGTTGCGCGTTTGGATGCGCTGGTAAATTTATGGCTTCGTGGCGACGAGGCGTTTTCTCGCGAGCCAGGCGTTGAACTGGTCAAGGCCGACGGCGAAGATGAGGACAGTGCCGATGATGATCTGGCTGTAGTTCTGGTTGATTTCCAGGATGACAATGCCGGTATCGAGCATCTGGATGATGAGCGCGCCGAGCAATGCGCCGAGGGCGGTGCCTTTGCCGCCGGAGAGGCTGGCCCCACCGATGACAGCGGCGGCGATGACCTTTAGTTCGTAGCCCTGGCCGTCACCGGAGGTCGCGCCGCCGTAGTAGCCGATGGAGAGCAGGGCGGCGATGCCGGCGGTGAGACCGGAGATGAGGAACACGCCGAGCTTCACGCGCTCCACACGGATGCCGCTGAAGCGGCTGGCGAGTTCATTGCCGCCGATGGCGTAGATGCGGCGGCCAGCGGCCATGCGTGCGAGATAGATGCCACCCACGATGGTGACGGTCAGCATCACAATCATGGGGGTGAGGCTAAGCCCGCCCTGGGTGCTCCATTGGATGAGCTGGCGAAAGGGTTCAGGGAAGCCGCCAATGGACTGGCCATCGGTCAGCACAAAGGCGATGCCGCGAAAGATGGACATCGTGCCCAGGGTGATGATGAACGGGTGCATGCCGAGCAGGGTGGTCATGCCGCCATTCAGCAAGCCGCAGAGGGTGGCGACGCCGAGACAGGTGATGATGCCGAGCGGTACAGCAACCCAGGGTGATGCGGCGGCATTCGCGCCCTCGGGTCCGTAGCTGCGCAGCACGAGGGCAGCGGTCACGGAGGCGAGGGCGTAGATGGAGCCGACGGAGAGATCGATGCCGCCCGCGATGATGATGAGCGTCGCGCCGACGGCCATGATGGCGATGAAGCTGGTGTCCTTCGCGAGTTGGGCGAGGGTCTGCGCGTTGAGGAATTTATTTTTTTCTTCGAAGCGGGGAGTGCGTTCGCCATCGGGCCCGACATCAAAGACACGCTGGCGTTCGCCATCCGGGCCGATCTCGAAGACAGGGACTTTTACGGTGCCGCCTTGCCAGGTGAGGATGACACCGAGTAAGAGGATGACCCAAAGCAGACCGGCTTCCTGGAAACGGAAGCGGCGCGGTGCGGGCTTTTGGGCGGTTTCAGCGGACATGGACGAGACGGGAGGATAGGTTCAAAGCTTAAAGTTCAAAGTTCAAAGTGAGGGCCAGGAACTGATCGGTCGTGATAAGTTGTTGAACAGGAGTTTTTAAAAAGGAGGCAACTGAGGTAACAGAGAGGGAAGGTGGGACAAAATGGCGCACTTAGCGGGTGGGCATTTTGGGTGGGGTGAAAAGAGACATTTTGGCACGGTGGGTGGGACATTTTGGCACAGTGAGGTGGGGAGGGATTTTTTGCAGTTTTCATGAAACTTTTTTGATTCTGCGGCGTCTATATCTATAGGCACGTAAAGGAGCGTGTTCGGGGGGCCTAAACAGGCCGGAGGAGGAAAGTATGTTTCACGAGAGATCACCGGGAAGAATTCAGGCGGGAGGGAGCATGTCTGGGCGGGCAGGCTGGAAGGCTTGCGTGGTGGGTGTTTTTGCTTCAGGCTACGGAGAATCCTTGAAACCTAGCGTGGACGCGGTGGCGTCTGTCCAAAGAAGCGTTTTTATATGAATTTCAAAGTTCAATGCTCAAAGCTCAAAGAAACCGACGGAAGCCTCATTGCGTCGGCTGCGGTGGGCGGAAATGTGGGGAAACATCGAACACCGGTTGCACCGGCTGGCCAATACATCGAACTTCCAACATCGAGAGAGGGGGCGAGGACGACGACGAGGACGAGCACGATGGCGGCGGTCGTCATGTGCCTGTTATTTGGAACGTTGATCGCGCAGGCGGCGGAGAAGCGGGCGAATATAGTGTTCATGTTCGCTGATGATTGGGGACGGGTGGCGAGTGCGTATGCGAAGGTAGATGGGGCGGGCTCGTTCAACGATGTGGTGAAGACGCCGAATGTGGATCGCGTGGCACGCGAAGGCGTATTATTCCGAAGAGCATTTGTTTCCGCGCCGAGTTGTACGCCGTGCCGGAGTGCGTTGCTTTCCGGACAGCATTTCTGGCGGACGGGGCGGGGGGCGATTTTGCGCGGGGCGGTGTGGGATGAGAAGATTCCAGCGTATCCACTGTTGTTGAAAGATGCGGGGTATCACATCGGGGAGACATACAAGGTGTGGGGGCCGGGGACGCCGAACGATGCGCCTTACGGGGCAGGCAAGTATGCGTATGAGAAGGCGGGTGGAAGATTTAACAACACGTCGGAGAACGTGACGCAGATGGTGGCGAACGGGAAGGACGTGGAGGCGGCGAAGCAGGAATTGTATGCGGAAGTGTCGGCGAATTTCGAGGCGTTCATCGCGGCGCGGCAGGCGGGGCAACCGTTCTGCTATTGGTTCGGACCGACGACGACGCATCGCAAGTGGATCAAGGGCTCGGGCAAGAAGTTGTGGGGCATCGAGCCGGATTCGCTGAAGGGCAAGCTGCCGCCGTTCATCCCGGATTCACCGGAGATGCGGGAAGATTTCGCGGATTACCTGGGCGAAGTGCAGGCATTTGATGCGTCGGTGGGAGTGTTGTTGAAGAAGCTCGAGGCCATGGGAGAACTGGAGAACACGCTGGTGGTCTTGAGCGGCGATCATGGGCCGCCGGGTTTTCCGCATGGGAAATGCAATCTGTATGACTTCGGTTCCAGCGTGACGCTGGCCATCCGTGGGCCAGGCGTGAAGGGTGGACGAGTCATTGATGATCTCACGACGTTGCCGGATCTGGCGCCGACGTTTCTGGAAGTGGGTGGCGTGAAAGCTCCAGCGACGATGACTGGCCGCAGTCTCATGCCTTTGCTGACGAGTACGAAGTCGGGGCAGATCGATCCGAAGCGGGATGCAGTATTCATCGGGCGCGAGCGGCATGTGGAGAGTGCGCGGGCGGAGTATCTGCCGTATCCGCAACGGGCCATCCGCACGGGCGATTATCTCTATATCGTGAACTTCCGGCCGGACCGGTATCCCTTGGGCGATCCGTATCGGCTGGACGGTAACGATGTGCCGACGGCGCAGGAGATCACGGAGGAGACGCGGGTGACGTTGCCAGATGAGGACTCGGGTCCGGCCAAGGCATGGCTGGTGGGCGTGCGGAATGATCCGAAGTGGAAGCCGTATTACGATCGCGCCTACGGCAAGCGTCCGCGTGAGGAGTTGTATGATCTGAAGAAGGATCCGCAGCAGATGAACAATGTGGCGGCTGATCCGGCTTATACGGGGGCGAGGGCTTTGATGGAGTCGCGTCTCATGGATGAGCTCAAGCGCACAGGCGATCCGCGCATGGTGGATGATGGGAAGTATTTTGAGACGCCGCCGTTGGCGGGGCCGTTGAATGAAGGGCCGGCGGGCGGGAAGAAAAAGAAGGGGAAGGAGTAGGGAAACATCGAACGTCCAACATCGAACTCTGAACATCGAAAGTGGGGAAATTAAGAAGGAGAGATATGAAGCGAATTCTCAGACTGTTTTTTTTGGCGGCAGCGGCGTTATTGCCGGTCATTGCAGGGGCGGCGACGACAAAGCCGAATGTGGTCGTGTTTCGGGCGGATGATGCGGGGGGGGGGGATTACAGCCAGAACGGGAACAAGATGGTGCGGACGCCGAACATTGATTCCATCGCCAAGCTGGGTGTGACGTTGGATCGCTATTATGTGTGTCCGGTGTGTTCGCCGACGCGTGCGGAGTTCCTCACGGGGCGGTATCATCCGCGTGGTGGCGTGAAGGGAGTATCCACGGGGCAGGAGCGGCTGGATCTGACGGAGCGGACGTTGGCGGATGCGTTCAAGGCGGCGGGCTATGCGACGGGCGCGTTCGGCAAATGGCATAATGGCAGCCAGTGGCCGTATCACCCGATGGCGCGCGGGTTCGATGAATATTTCGGCCACACGTCAGGGCATTGGGGTGAATATTTTGATCCGCCGCTGGAGTTGAACGGCAAGATGGTGCGGGAGAAGGGTTACATCGTGGACATCTGCACGGACAAGGCGTTGAGCTTCATTGACCGGAACAAGAGCAAGCCGTTCCTATGCTACGTGCCGTTCACCACGCCGCATTCGCCGTGGGCAGCACCGGCGAAGGATTGGGAGCGGCTGAAGAACATACCCATCACGCAGACGGCCACCGACCCGACGAAGGAAAAGGCGGATGAAACGCGGTGTGCGCTGGCGATGATCGAGAACCAGGACATGAACGTGGGGCGTGTGCTCAAGAAATTAAAAGACTTGGGGCTGAGCGAGAACACCATCGTGCTCTACTTCTCCGACAACGGGCCGAACAGCTTCCGCTGGACGGGCGGGATGAAGGGCAAGAAAGGCAACACGGATGAGGGCGGGGTGCGCTCGACGTTCTACATCAGTTATCCCGCGAAGTTGCCTAAGGGACATATGGTGAAGGAGATCAGCGGTGCGATTGATTTGCTACCGACGTTGACTTCGCTGGCGGGAATCCCGCGTGTGGGCAATCTGCCATTGGACGGGCGGGACTTGAGTCCGTTGCTGATGAAGCAGAGCACGAGTTGGTCGGATCGCATGATTTTCTCCACTTGGGCGGGGCGTGTGAGTGTGCGCACGCAGCAGTATCGGTTGGATGATCAAGGGAAGTTGTATGACATGATCGCAGACCCGGGCCAGACGACGGCGATCAATGACAAGGAACCAGCGAAGGCAGCGGAGCTTGCGGAAGCAGTGAAGGCGTGGCGCGCTGAAATGTTCGGCAAACCACAAGCAGCGGGCGCGCAAGGGAAAGCCAAGGGCAAAGCAAATGCCGTGGATCAACGGCCTTTGACGGTGGGGTATAAGGAGTTTCCCATCACGATGCTGCCCGCGCGGGATGGTGAACCACGTGGTGGCGTGAAGCGCAGCAGTGGAGCACCGAACTGCTCTTACTTCGTGAACTGGACGAGCAAGGAGGACAGCATGGTGTGGCTGCTGGATGTGCACACGACAGGCAAGTATGAGGTGACCATCGATTACACCTGTCCAGTGCCGGATGCGGGGTCGCTGGTGGAGTTGAGTTTCAACGGCAGCAACCTGGCGGGGAAGGTAGGGCCGGGTTGGGATCCGCCGTTGTATACGAATCAAGACACGTTGCCGCGACCGGATGGGGAATCGCAGATGAAGGAGTTTCGCACGTTGAAGCTGGGTGAGGTGAAGCTGACGAAGGGTGTGGGGCCGATGACGTTGAAAGCACTGGAGATTCCGGGGAAGTCGGTGATGGATGTGAGACGGGTGACGTTGACGTTGGTAGATTAGTGGAGCGCTCGGCTTGCTCACTCCTCACCCCGGCCCTCTCCTCGTTGAGAGGAGAGGGAGGAGAGGCGCTTGGCGTTTTTTCATGTGCAATGAATGCTTGAGAGCGTTGTGAAGGAATAAATTTATGAAGATGCAGCTGATGAGGTTTTTGTTGATTGGTTTGTTTTGCTGTCAGAGCGTATTGCAGGCAGCTCAAGCAAAGAAACCCAATGTGCTGTTCATGGTGTCGGATGATCTGAACACGTATCTGGGTTGCTACGGTGATCCACGGGCGAAGACGCCGAACTTGGACAAGCTGGCGGGGCGCGGGGTGCGGTTTGACAGAGCGTATTGCACATTCCCTTTATGCGGGCCGAGCCGTAATTCGTTTCTGACCGGGCTTTATCCGAACAGCACGGGCATCCAGGCGAATTCACAGGTCTTCCGGCAGACGATTCCGCAGCACGTGAGCCTGTCGCAGGCGTTCCGGCAGGATGGCTATCTGGCGGTACGCATCGGCAAGCTGTATCACTATAACGTGCCGAACTCCATCGGCACGGATGGTCATGATGACCCCGGTTCGTGGGAGATAGAGATGAATCCGGCAGGCGTGGATCGGTTGGAGGAGCATCCGAAGATTTTCACCCTTACGCCCAATCAGTTTGGCGGTACATTGAGCTGGTATGCCTCACCGAAGGGCGATGACCAGCATACGGATGGCAAGATCGCGGCGGATGCGGAGTGGGTGCTGGAGCGGTGTGCGAAGCAGAAGGACCGGCCGTTCTTCCTCGCCGTGGGATTCTTCCGTCCGCATACGCCGTATGTCGCTCCTGAGAAACCTTACTTCGGCCTGTATCCGGAAAAGCAGATGCCGGTGGTGCAAGGGGTGAAGGAAGATCAGGCGGATCTGCCGGCGGCCGCGCTGGGCAGTCATAAGAAGGAGCAGGAGAAATTGACGGATGACCTGCGGCGGCAGGCCTTGCAGGCGTATTACGCGAGCATCAGTTTCATGGACGCACAAGTCGGGCGAGTGCTCGATGCACTGGACCGCTTGGGCCTGGCGGAGAACACGGTCATCGTGTTCACCAGCGACCACGGGTATCACATGGGCGAGCACGGCTTGTGGCAGAAGATGAGCCTGTTCGAGGGCAGCACACGGGTGCCGTTGCTCATGGTGGCACCGGGGGTGTCGAAGAAAGGCGCAGTCGTGAAGGCTCCAGTTAGCCAGGTGGACTTGTATCCGACACTTACGGAGCTCGCCGGGGTGAAAGCGCCGACGAATCTGCAGGGGCAAAGCCTGGTGCCGATGCTCAAGGACGCGAGTGTGACTGGGCGAGGCTGGGCGCTCACGCAAGTGACGCGGGGAGGAGTGGCGCGTCCGGGTGTCAGCGCGCCGAAGGGGGCGGCGGGGAACCGGTTCTTTGGTTACACATTACGCACGCCGCGCTGGCGCTATACCGAGTGGGATGAGGGCAAGCAGGGGAAGGAACTTTACGACCATGACAAAGATCCGCAGGAGTTGACGAATCTGGCCAATGCACCAGAGCATGTGGCGACGGTGGCGGAGCTGTCCAAGCAATTGCAAGCGGCGGTGAAGACATCGTTCCCGGCGGATGGCAAGACACCGGAAGTCAAGGAAGGGATGTGGGCACCGTTGCTGGTGAATCCGTGAACGCATTCATGAAAATCAAGATGCAGATGAGATGGTTGATGCTGGCCGTTTTGCTGGGTTTCACGGCCATATCAGTTGCGGCGGAGAAGCCGAATATCATCTATATCTTGGCAGATGATCTGGGCTATGGCGATCTGGGCAGTTACGGGCAGAAGCTCATCCGCACGCCGCGACTGGACCAGATGGCCCGCGAGGGGATGCGTTTCACGCAGCATTATGCGGGAGCGCCTTCATGCGCGCCTTCGCGGTGCGTGTTGATGACCGGCAAGCATACCGGGCATGCGCGCATCCGGGCGAACTCCAAGCTCGGTCTGCATGCCGAGGATGTCACGGTGGCGGAGATGTTGAAGGCGGAGGGTTATGCGACGGGCGGTGTGGGCAAGTGGGGGCTGGGCGATCAGGATACGGCTGGTGCGCCGTGGAAACAGGGCTTTGATTTTTTCTACGGATACCTGGACCAGACGGAAGCGCACAATTATTACCCGGCCCGGCTTTGGAAAAATGATCAGGAGCAAAAACTGCCTGGGAACCAGAACGGTCAGCGCAAGACTTACTCGCATGATCTGCTGGCGGACGCGGCGCTGGATTTCATCCGGCAGAACAAGGACAAGCCGTTCTTTCTGTATGGTGCGTTCACCATTCCGCATGCGGAAGTGGCGGTGCCGGAGGATGCGCTGGCGGAGTATCGCGGCAAATGGCCGGAGCCGAAAAAGTTCGACGGCAGCAAGACTTACTCCCCGCAGGACCAGCCACGCGCCGTGCGGGCGGCGATGATCACGCGGCTAGACCGGGATGTGGGCCGTATCATGGACCTGCTGGAGGAACTGAAGCTCACGGAGAAAACGCTGATCCTCTTCACGAGTGACAATGGACCCACGGGAGCAGGCGGGCAAGATCCGGAATTCTTCGACAGCAACGGGCCGTTGCGGGATCTGAAGTTCACGCTGTACGAGGGCGGCATCCGTGTCCCGTTCCTCGCTCGCTGGCCGGGCAAGGTGGAGCGGGGCAGCACTTCGGCGCAGGTGAGTGATTTTGCGAACATGCTGCCGACCTTTGCCGAACTGGCCGGAGGCAGGGTGTCGAAGGGCTTGGATGGTGTGTCCATCGTGCCGACGTTGCTGGGCAAGCCGGGTCAGGTGCAAAGGCCGTATCATTATTGGGAGGCGGCTCCGCAACAGGCGGTGCGGCAGGGGGATTGGAAGCTGTACCGGCCCAGCCAGGACAAGCCGGCCCAGCTTTATCATCTCGGCAAGGACTTAGGGGAAACGAGGAATGTGGCGTCGGAGAATCCCGAAGTGGTGGAGAAGCTGACGCAGTTGCTGACCTCGGCGCGGGTGGAGTCGGAGGATTTTCCGCTGGCGAAAGCGGGGAAGAAAAAGAAATGAGATCATGATGAATTTGCGCCAGATAAATGGATGGTGGTTGGGGTTATGGCTGGCGTTGACTGTCATCATGGATGCGCGGGCAGCGCAGCCCAATGTCATCATCATTCTGGCGGATGATCTGGGGTGGGCGGATTTGGGCTGTTACGGCAATACGTTCAATGAGACGCCGAATATCGACAAGCTGGCGAAGCAGGGGATGCGGTTCACGCAGTTCTATGCGGGGCCGGTGTGCTCGCCGACGCGGGCGAACCTGATGTCGGGTCAGGATCAGGCGCGGTTTGGCATCACACAACATATCCCGGGGCATAAGCGTCCGTATGCGAAGCTGATCGACCCGGTGGTGCCGCTGCAATTGCCGCTGGCGGTGGAGACGTTTGCGGAGCGTTTGCGCGGGGCGGGGTATCAGACGGGCTATATGGGCAAGTGGCATCTGGGCGGAGCGGGGTTCAGTCCGGCAGAGCAGGGCTGGAGCACGGTGCGGGAAACCCAAGGGCATACGGTGACGGCGAAGATCGATGAGAAGGCCGTAGGCAAACGGACGGTAGAATTTCTTACGGACAAGGCGGTGGAATTTGTGGAGCAGCACAAGTCGAAGCCGTTCCTGCTGCAAGTCTCGCATCACGCAGTGCATATCCCGCTGACTACGACGCCGGAGTTGCTCGCGAAATATCAGGCGAAGAAAGCGATGGCAGGGTATCCGAGCCGACCGGAGTATGCAGGGTTGTTGGAGGAGCTGGACCAGAGCGTGGGGCGCATCATGGACGCGGTGGACAAGGCTGGCATCGCCGGGAATACGTTGATCCTGTTCCTCTCCGACAATGGCGGGCTAGAGCATGAACAGAGCGGGCGCATCGTGACATCCAACCAACCGCTGCGCGGGGAGAAGGGGACGTTGTATGAGGGCGGCATCCGCATCCCGGCCATCGCACGCTGGACGGGCATGGTGCCAGCGGGGACACGGTGTGATACGCCTTCCATCACGATGGATGTGTATCCGACGTTGTTGGAGCTGTCCAAGGCATCAGCTGCCGAGAAGCAACCACAGGATGGAGTGAACTTGGCGGGTGTGTTGAAAGATCCAAAGGCGAAGCTGAAGCGCGAGACGCTTTATTGGCACTTGCCGCATTATCATCACAGCACACCCGCGAGTGCGATCCGGCAGGGGGATTGGAAACTCATCCAGTTTTACGAGACGGATGTAGTGGAGCTCTATAATCTGAAGGAGGATCTGGGAGAGAAACAGAACTTGGCGGCGAAAGAGGCGGGGCGGACGAAAGAATTGAAGACGGCATTGGCGGAGTGGCGTCAAAAGGTGAACGCACAAATGCCGGTCCCGAATCCCAACCATGACCCGAAGCGGGCGGATGAGCTCGCCAAAGGCAAAGGGAAAAAGGGACAGGAGTAGAACTGCGTGTGAAAGACAATGATAATGAGCAAACGACTATTCTGGATGGTTCTGTTGGTGGCGGTGGCCTGCGGTACGACCTTGGCCTCTAAAGTTCATTGCGCAGAGCTTTGGGTGGGAGCCGCAACGGTGGATATCACTCCGGCAGAACCCGTGGCGCTGGATGGGCAGCGGAATGCGCGGGTCTCGAAGAAACCGGAGACGCCCATCTCGGCGACCGTGCTGGTGCTGGAATCGCGGGAGAACGCCCAGAAAGTGGAGGAGGCCATTATTGTGTCGTGCGATCTGGTGGCCATCCGCGACGGAATTCTGGAGAAGGTGCGCGGGCAGTTGAAGACGCGGAAGGCAGAGTTCGACTTGGGCAAGGTCTTTCTTAGCGCTACACATACGCACACGGCCCCAGTGACCCAGGATGGGAAATATGATCTGCCGAAGACAGGCATCCAGCAGCCGGGAGCTTATGCGGACTGGCTGTCTGTGAAGTTGGCGGATGGAATCATGACGGCGTGGCAAGGGCGGCAGCAGGGGAAGGTGGCGTGGGGGCAGGCACAAGCGGTCATCGCGCAGAACCGGCGTGCTGTCTATGCGGATGGTACGGCGGTGATGTATGGCAAGACGGACGCGGCGAATTTCCGGGGGATTGAAGGTTACGAGGATCACAACGTGGACGTACTGTTCTTCTGGGACGCGAAGGACAAGCTCATCGCCACGGCGATCAATGTCCCGTGTCCCGCGCAAGAGGTAGGCGGGCGCACCAGCATCAATGCGGATTTCTGGCATCCGGTGCGGGAGAAGTTGCGCGAGCGGCACGGCAAAGATTTGCACGTGGTCGCGTGGAACGGTGCGGGAGGTGATGTGACCTCGCGGTTGATGTATGGCTCGGCGGCAGATGACCGGATGCGCAAGTTGCGCGGCAATATCTCGCGGCTGGATGAGTTGGGCCGGCGCATCGTGAATGCGTGGGAAGAGGCTTATGAAGGCGCGAAGAAAGACATCCGGCGAGATGTGCCGCTACGGCACACGGTGAAGACGGTGGACCTGCCGTGGCGCAAGGTGACGCAGGCCGAGGTGGATCTGGCGAAAAGAGAAGCGGAGAAGTTTTCCAAGGACCCGGCGCAGCTTTGGAACTATCGCTGGAACCAGGGCGTAGTGGCGCGGCATGAGGCACAAGCGGAGCAGAAGGAGGGGATGTTCCAGATGGAGTTGCATGCGTTGCGCCTGGGAGATGTGGCCATCGCCTCCAATCCGTTCGAACTGTTCACAGACTACGGAGTGCAGATGAAGGCGCGGAGCCCGGGCATCCAGACGTTTGTCATCCAACTGGCGGGATCGGGCGGTTATCTGCCGACGACACGGGCGGTGCTGGGCGGGGGTTACAGCGCGGTGATCCAGAGCAGCCGCGTGGGGCCGGAAGGCGGCCAGGTGCTGGTGGAGCAGACGGTGGCGGCGTGGAAAGAACTGTGGAAGAAGTAGAGAGCGATGAGCGAGAACACCAACAGTCTCTTGACGGTCAAGAACGTGTGCAAGCGCTTCCCCGGGGTGCGGGCATTGCACAATGTGAACCTGTCGCTGGCGAAGGGCGAGGTGTTAGCGGTCTTGGGAGAGAACGGGGCGGGGAAGAGCACGCTCATGAAGATTTTAGCGGGCGTGCAGCAGCCGGACTCGGGGGAGATATTGCTGGAGGGACAGACGGTGGAGATCAAGTCGGTGCACGCGGCGTTGAAGCTGGGAATCGCACTCATCCATCAGGAGTTGAATCTGGCGGATAATCTGGATGTGGCGGCGAATATTTTTCTCGGGCGTGAGCCGCGCAAACTGGGGTTGATCGACAAGGCGCGGCAATGTGCGGAGGCGAAACAATTTCTGGCGATGGTGGGATTGGATATTCCGCCGACCACATTGGTGCGAGACCTGACGATCGGGCATCAGCAGATGGTGGAGATCGCCAAGGCGCTCTCGGTGAATGCGCGGGTGCTGATCATGGATGAGCCGACCTCGAGCCTGACGCAGAAGGAGACGGAGCAGCTTTTCAAAGTGATCAAGGATCTCAGCGAGCGCGGGGTGAGCATCGTGTATATCTCGCATCGACTGAGTGAGGTGAGGGCGGTGGCGCATCGGGTGGTGGTGTTGCGCGATGGGGAGAATGCGGGGGAACTGGCGACGGGTAACATCACTCATGAGGCGATGGTGAAGCTGATGGTGGGACGTGAACTTTCGCAGTTTTACCCACATGCGCCGCACACACCGGGTGAGGTGGTGCTGGCGGTGAAGGGGTTGCGAACACCGGTTCATCCGACGAAAGAGATCGAGCTGACGTTGCGCGCGGGGGAGATCGTGGGCATGGCAGGAT